>NZ_JBHTZI010000007.1:0-425772 GCF_042790355.1 Rhodococcus sp. NPDC056743
ACGCCCGGTCCCATTCCGAACCCGGAAGCTAAGCCCTTCAGCGCCGATGGTACTGCACTCGACAGGGTGTGGGAGAGTAGGACACCGCCGAACACAACTTGAGAAAGCCCCCCAACATTGTTGGGGGGCTTTTTCGTGTCCCCGAATCGATTTGTCCCCGGGATCGGTAGTCGCCGGCACCAGTGGTCGGGGTGAACGTATCGCTCCCACCGTTGGACAGGGGCGGCGGTACGTTCACGCGATGCCGGAATACGGAAAACCCGCCACCTAATATCCTTGAACGTACCGTTCGCTCAATCCGTCGGCGGAACTGGAGCCGATACAAGGCCTTCCGCTGGCTCGCAAGGAATCGCAAGTTCTGTCTCTTCGAGACGACCGCGCAGTGTGATGCTGTCAGTGATACGCCACTGGTCGGCTTCGTCGCTGTGTGCGGCGGCAACAGCGCGGCCTGACGCGGCGAGATTTCCCGGTACTGTTTTGGCCACCTCGGAGAGGCGGGCTGCTTCGTTTACGGGATCACCGATGACGGTGTACTCGAATCGTTCACGCGCACCGACATTTCCGGCAACCGCGATACCGGACGCAACACCGATCCCGGCCTTGATTTCGGGCACCTCGGCGCACAAACGAACCTGGATCTTTCGGGCCGCGGCGAGTGCGCTGCCGGCATGGTCGTCGATCCGGTTCGGTGCCCCGAAGATGGCAAGGGCCGCGTCACCCTCGAACTTGTTGACAAATCCTCCGTGTCCATCCACCTCGTCGACGATGACGTCGAAGAACCTGTTGAGCAGTGCGACAACGGCGGTAGGAGTATTTGTCGAGGCGATTGTGGTGGAACCGATCACATCGACGAAGAGAACGGACACATCGCGTTCCTCACCGCCGAGTTCGGGATTCTGACGCATCGCGTTGGCCGCAACCTCGTGTCCGACGTGTCGTCCGAACAGATCGCGGATGCGTTCACGCTCCCGCAGTCCCTCCGCCATGCGATTGAAACCCGTTTGTAGCAAGCCCAATTCGGTACCGTCGTAGACAACGACATGAGCACTCAGATCGCCGCGGGTGACCTGTTCCATTCCGCGCCGAACCGATCGGATGGGCGCCGCGGCCGATCGAATGTTGATGTAAGTCAGCCCGAGCCCGACGCACAGAGTGATTCCGCCGATCACCAGGATGGCGATTGCGAGAGCTTGTCCGGATGCGGGACGGATGAAGCTGAAGATCGCGATCAACATCAGCCCGGTGACGGGGACACCGCTGCCGAGCATCCAGACCAGGATGGTGCGGCCGGTGATGCCGAGCACTGCGGATTTTCGTGGTGTTCCGGATTCGAGGGCACGCGCGGCGATGGGACGAAGTGCGAACTCGCTCAGGAGATAGCAGAACGCACAGGTCGTGATTCCGCTGAAAGCTATGGTGAACAACACTTTCGGGATGGTGTCAGCGTCGACGATCCCGTACATCGTGGTGAACGTGGCCAACGCCACAGTCCACAGGATTGCCTGAACTCTGGTCAGGCGCCACGGCCCGCGCAGCGCGGCCCGTTGATTCTCGGCTGTCGGAGGGACGTTGTCCGTTGCCCAGCGAAGATCATGGATGAGGCGAGTAGTTCCCCACAAGAGCCCGACGATGAAAACGCACAGAGTGAATACCGGCACTGCGATGAAGTTGATCCACGCGAACTCCGATCGCATGATGCTCGGCCCTGGAACCACAACTCCGATGAGAACGACAGCCAGTAGTGACCCGATCAGATTGGTGACCAGGAGTGGAGCAGTGAGGAGGGCTTGGACGCGGATGCGTCGTCGGCGGGGACTCTCGTCTGTGGATCCGAGCAACCACGACCCTAGAGGCGCGCTCGGGACGTTGCTTGGCTGCATAGTGTGTCGAGACTAGTCGCACCGATCGCTTAGGGTGGTGCAGTGCGCTTAGTTATTGCTCGTTGCCGTGTCGACTACGTAGGTCGATTGACCTCCCATCTCCCGACCGCCAGACGCCTTTTGTTGGTCAAAGCGGACGGTTCCGTCAGCATCCATGCCGATGACCGGGCGTATAAGCCGCTCAACTGGATGAGTCCGCCGTGCTGGTTGGTCGAGACCACTGGCGACAGCGACGACATTCTGTGGGTCGTGACCAACAAGGCCGGCGAAGAACTCCGGATCACCCTCGAAGAGGTCGAGCATGATTCGTCGTACGAACTCGGTATCGATCCGGGTTTGATCAAGGACGGCGTCGAGGCGCACCTGCAAGAGCTTCTCGCTGAGCACGTCGAAACACTCGGTGCCGGCTACACCTTGGTTCGACGCGAATACATGACGGCTATCGGGCCGGTCGACCTTCTGGTTCGTGATGCCGACGGAGCCTCGGTTGCCGTCGAGATCAAGCGTCGCGGTGAGATCGACGGTGTCGAACAGTTGACGAGGTACCTCGAGTTGCTCAACCGTGATCCTCTGCTCGCGCCGGTCACGGGAGTGTTTGCGGCGCAACAGATCAAGCCGCAGGCCAAGACTTTGGCAACCGATCGCGGGATTCGCTGCCTCGTCCTCGACTACGAGGCGTTGCGTGGGACCGAGAGCACCGAGTTCCGGCTTTTCTAATGCCTCGCCGCAAACCGATGCCGAAACAATCTCGTCGCACTGACAGTCGACGAGGTCCGGCCTCGGATGAGCCGAGGGGTGTGCTTTTCGGTGGGGCGGTAGTCCGCGAGGAACCGGGACCGGGCGGCGAGTTGTACATGGTTCGGCCGATTCCGGGAGCCAATGCCACAAAGTTCTACCGATGCCCCGGCTGCGACCACGACATCAGGCCTTCGGTCGCGCATGTGGTGACGTGGCCGTCGGAGCCGGGTGGGGCCGCAGAGCGTCGGCATTGGCACACCGGATGCTGGTCAGGCCGCGGAACCCGCGGCCTGACCAGACGGTGGTCCTGACGGATCAGTTTCGGGACTGCGCCCGCTGCTCGACTTCGCGTGTGTCGATTTCGGCAGTGTTGGTGTTTTCGATGTCGTCCGAGTCGTCGGTTTCCGGTTCCGACTCGGTGTAATCGGCCTCTTCGTACTCGTCGTCGGCGAATTCCGCGGCCGGCGGAGTGGTCGGAGCGTCGAGCAATTCGCTCTCACGGTTTACGGAGGCGAGCATCGCGGGCACCGAATCGAGCTGACCGCGGATTCCCAGGAGTTGCGCGAGAATCCGGCCACGCAGAACCCGCAGTTCTTCGGCAAGTTCCTTGGCGTGAGCGATCTTTCGCTCGGACTGATCTGTCGCGGCCTGTAGGCGACGCTGAGCTTCGCGTGTGGCGTCGGTCAATCGTCGTTCGGCTTCTGCCTTGCTGGATGCCTCGAGTTCGTCGACTGCGGCAACAACCTTGGCGCGTCGTTCCGCCATGGAGATGTCGAAATCCTCGCGAATCTGAGTTCGCTTTGCCTCGGATTCGGCGGCCAGACGATCGCGCTCGGCCTGCGCGGCTTCGACAATGCGTGCGGCTTCGGTTTTGGCCTGCAACATGGTCTGCTCGTGCATGGTTTCCATCGCGTTGCGACGGTCGTCGAGCTCCGCGATCAACGACTCGTAGTGCCCACGTAGGCGGGCGCCGTCCTGTTCCGCGATGGAGGTCATTTCTGCTGCGTCGGCCTCGGCTTTGGCACGAACCTCGGACGCTTCGTCGGACGCCAGTCGGAGCATGCGGCTGATGCGATCGCTCATGCCCTCCGCGGTGGTGGGCGGAACGGACAGACGGTCGACGTCCTTACGGAGATCGTCGATGTCGTCGCGGGCATCGTCCAACTGCTTGGCAAGGTCGCGGGCTTGCGCGGCTGCGGCATCACGGTCCGCAGCCGTCACACGCAGTTCTACGTCGAATCGCTCGAAGTAGTTGCGTACCTCGTCGCGGTCGTATCCCTTCCGTGCGATCTGAAACGGAAGTTGAATGGAACCGCGGTCCTGCTCGTATGCCATGGCGATAATCTACCTGGCATACCTGCAGGAGTCGGGGCTACTAGTGCGACGCGGCAGGTTCGACCAGTTCGACGAGTACACCGCCGGCGTCTTTCGGGTGAATGAAGTTGATGCGTGAGTTGGCGGTGCCGCGCCGCGGTGCGTCGTAGAGCAACCGGACGCCGCGTGCTCGGAGCTCGTCGGAGATAGCTTCGATGTCGGTGACGCGGTATGCGAGCTGCTGCAGTCCGGGGCCACTGCGGTCGATGAACTTGGCGATCGTCGAGTTCTCGTCGAGGGGCGCGAGCAACTGGACGGCCGTGGAGCCCGCGGGTGCACCGACGACGGAGAGCATGGCTTCGCGCACGCCCTGTGCTTCGTTGACCTCTTCGTGGGTCGAGACCATGCCCAGGTGCTGGGTGTACCACGCGATGGCGATATCGAGATCGGGAACGGCAATTCCGACGTGGTCGATAGCGACGACGAGGTCGGAGGACAACGCTGCGAGCGCGGGGCTGGGGGAGGTCTGTGTCATACCGTTCACGGTAGCGCTACCGTTTAAGTAGTACACGTCGGGATGTGACTTGGCTCGTATACCACGTGCGTCCGAAGACTATGTCTCTTTTTTGCAGCCGGAGGAAATCGTGACCAGTTCTGTGATTGTTGCCGGAGCCCGGACCCCGATGGGTCGCTTGATGGGTTCCCTGAAGGATCTGTCCGGATCCGATCTCGGTGGCATCGCCATCAAGGGCGCCCTGGCTAAGGCCGGTGTCGCACCCGAGCAGGTCGAGTACGTCGTGATGGGCCAGGTTTTGACCGCCGGCGCCGGGCAGATGCCGGCCCGCCAGGCCGCCGTCGCCGCGGGCATCCCGATGAACGTGCCCGCCCTGAGCATCAACAAGGTCTGCCTCTCCGGTGTCGACGCCATCGCCCTGGCCGATCAGATGATCCGCGCCGGCGAATTCGACATCGTCGTCGCCGGCGGGCAGGAATCGATGTCCCGCGCCCCGCACATGCTCGAAAAAAGCCGCGAAGGCTTCAAATACGGCGACGTCACGATGCGTGACCACATGGCCTACGACGGCCTGCACGACATCTTCACCGACCAGGCGATGGGACTGCTCACCGAACAGGTCAACCAACAGGAGACCACCCACATCACCCGCGCCGAGCAGGACGCGTTCGCCGCCGCCTCACACCAGAACGCGGCCCGCGCCTGGAAGGACGGCCTCTTCGACAACGAAGTCGTCCCCGTCTCCATCCCGCAACGCAAAGGCGACCCGATCGTCTTCGCCCAGGACGAAGGGATCCGCGCCGACACCACCGCCGAATCCCTCGGCAAGCTGCGTCCCGCGTTCAGCAAGGACGGCACCATCACCGCCGGATCGGCATCGCCGATCTCCGACGGCGCCGCCGCCGTCGTCGTGATGAGCAAGACCAAGGCCGAAGAACTCGGCCTTGCCTGGATCGCTGAAATCGGTGCGCACGGCGTGGTCGCCGGACCCGATTCCACCCTGCAGTCCCAGCCGGCGCGGGCCATCGCGAAGGCCTGCGCGAAGGAAGGCATCGACCCCATCGACCTCGACCTCGTCGAGATCAACGAAGCCTTCGCCGCCGTCGGGATCGCCTCCACCCGTGAACTGGGCCTCGATCCGGCGAAGGTCAACGTCAACGGCGGCGCCATCGCCGTCGGGCACCCCCTCGGAATGTCCGGCGCCCGCATCGCCCTGCACCTGGCACTGGAGCTGCAGCGCCGCGGCGGCGGCATCGGCGCGGCCGCACTGTGCGGCGGCGGCGGGCAGGGCGACGCCCTGATCATCCGCGTCCCCAAGGCCTGAGAGTCTGTCTAAATACACCTGAACATCTCAGTTCGCTCTACGGCGCCTCGTGGTATTCCTCACACCACTACGGGGCGTCGTAGTTGTTCGGGCACAATGGGGTTCATGGCGAACATCTTTGACGTGTCCACTCCTGCCAAGCGCTTCCGTCTGGTTGCCTGGTGGGAAGCGGTGACCTGGGCGGCCTTGCTGGTTGCCATGTTTTTCAAGTGGGTCCTCGGACATGAAGAAGCGATTCGCATCCCGGGAATGCTGCACGGCATCGCGGGCTTCATGGTGTTCATCGTTGTTGCCCTGCTGACCGCATGGTCGTTGAAGTGGGACATCAAGACGACGATCCTCGCGCTGATCTCGAGCGTCCCGCCGTTCGGCACCGTCGTTTTCGAGCGCTGGGCCGTGAAGAATGGCAAGCTCGGTGAACTGTCCACCGAGTACGAGACCGCCAAGGGCAACCCCGCGCTCGCCTGAGTGAAGTAGGCCTCTTCGAAGGTTCGGGCAACTCGTGACAAACTGGGACTTGTGACTCGACCAGGATCCAGGCCCCCCGCGCGTTCGTCCGCAGTTGCAGCCGCTATGAGCGGCGCAGTCGACTTGTCCGCTCTCAAAGAGCGGGCGACGGCCCCACCTCCGCGTAATCCCAGCGGCGACGGGGCCGTTTCTGCTGCCAACGGTTCTGTCGTCGAGGTGACGGAAGCGAACTTCGAGGCCGAAGTTCTGGTCAAGTCGAGCCAGGTACCCGTGATCGTCAACCTCGGTGGGCGTGCGTACGAACCGTCTGTCGTTTTCACCGAGGTGTTGGAGCGGTTGGCCGCGCAGGCCGGTGGCCAGTGGATTCTTGCGAACGTCGACGTCGACGTCAGCCCGCAGATCGCCCAGGCCTTCGGAATCCAGTCGGTGCCGACGGTTGTTGCCGTCGCGGCCGGCCAGCCGTTGGCCGATTTCCAGGGCGCGCAGCCCGAAGAACAGTTGACCCAGTGGTTTGCCGCCGTTCTGCAAGCTACCGCCGGCAAGCTCAGTGGTCCTGTTCCGGCCGCTGACAACGACGAACCCGAAGTGGAAGATCCACGGTTCGTTGCTGCCGAAACCGCTCTCGACGCCGGTGACCTCGACGGCGCGATCGCGGCATACCAGGTGATTCTCGACGCCGAGCCCGCCAACGCCGAGGCCCTCAACGCTGTTCGTCAGGTCAAGTTCATGGCGCGCGCCCAGAACACCGACCCTGATGCCGTCGCGGCCGCCGACGCAGATCCGTCGAACGCCGAACTGCAGTTCGCGGCAGCGGACCTGGAGATGGCCGGACAGAAACCGGAAGCAGCATTTGCCCGCCTCATCGGCGTCGTGTCACGTAGCGCCGGAGACGACAAGGCAGCAGCGCGGACGCGACTGCTCGAACTCTTCGAATTGTTCGATCCCGCCGAGCCCATGGTGATGGCCGCGCGCCGCAAACTCGCCGCAGCGCTCTACTAGCCCTCCCTGACGACAGCCGCTATTCGGTATAGAAGGTCGTAGCCGTCCTTCGGCCGCTACTCCGTGTAGCGGCTGTCGCAGGACACCTGCCCACCCAGCACACCGGTACGGAAGGCGTCGACCCGGGCGAAGCCGCTCGGGACGGTGTCGCCGTTGACATCGCTGGCAGCCAACCCGTCCGTCAGGAGTCCGGAGACGGCCTCGTCGAGGTCGCCGGGAGACAGGGTGACCTGCGCACCGGACTCAGCTGCGTTGGTGGGGCTCAGTGCGGCAGTGATCACTCCGGCCAAGCAAGCCGCCCGCAGTGCTGTCTGTGGTGTGTCGAGTGCCTGGCCACGTTCCTGCTGCATCGCCAGGGTGTACCGCGACGCGAGCAGCACGTACGCGTTGTAGTCGCCGGTGATGTCGGTCTGCATCAACTCGCGTCGTCCGACCCGTCCTGGCGTTCCGCGTTCCGCCAATTCGTCGACGCTGATGCCGATGGTGTTGGTCGACGGGCAGAACGAGACCGGTTCGGTGGCAACGGCGTCGGCGCATCCGGTGTCCGCGCCGTCGAAGGTAACTGTAGGCGGATTCTCCAGCTCGAAGACCGACTGGAACGTCGTCAGGAACTCCTGCAGTGTTTCCTCGGTGACGGGGAGTTCTCCGGAATCGCCTTCGGAGTCGAATGTCTGGGGCAGTTCGGCCCGTCGGGATTCGATTTCTTCCTGGTCGATCCGCGTGCAGGCGGACGCGCCGTCGGTGAATCCGATCTGTGTTGCAGTGACGCGTTCGAACGCGGAACCGTGGTGCGAGTCGGGATCGTTGGGATCGTCGTCACGGATAGCGACCGCAGAGGCGAGTACCTTGTTCAGGCCGTCCGACGTGTTCATGGTGAAGTGCACTGCCTTGTCTTCGGCAACGTGCCGCAGGAACGCGCCACCGAAGCAGTCGGCTTGCTGTTCACGCACCAAGGCCGATTCGGACCCACCTTTGACGATTCCGGCTTTGCGCTGGACCGCGTGCCCGTATTCGTGCGCGAAGATGAACGCGACGGCAACGTCCCCGAACTTTTCCTGCACCTCGGGAAGGAGCAGTTCGCGATCCCAGCCGATGGTGTGGTCGAGGCTGCAGTAGCCGGCGTTGATGAGGTCTTCGGTGGTCTCTTCGCAGAAGTCCGGGCCGTTCGATTCGGTGGGATCCCATGAGATCAGCTTGTCGACGGGTTCGAACGGCTCGTTGAAAAGGGCCGGATACTGCGTGTTCCAAAAGGTTTCGATGTCGGTGATCGCGTTGGCGGCCAGGGCGTCGATCGCGCCGCCATCGGTGCCGACGATGTCGCGTTCAGCGTCAGGCGCACCGGGCCGCAGACCGCTCGGACCCGACGACGCGTCGAGGCCGGCGACGCGGAAAGGGTCGTGGTAGATCGAGACGGCGTGACCGCTCGACGACTGGGAGCAGCCGGACAGCACGGCAGCAGTTACCAACAACGACGAAGTGACTAGTGCTGCTCGCCGGCCCACCATCAACGCTCCAGACTGATCCATATCGCGCCGTTGGCCGGCAGTGCGACCTGAGCTGACGCCGGCCGACCGTGCCACGACTGCGACGTCGCTGTGACCGCACCGAGGTTGCCCACCCCCGAGCCGCCGTACGTCTGCGCGTCGGTGTTGAGGATTTCCACCCATCGGCCGGGCTCCGGTAGCCCGACGCGGTAGCTCGAGTGTTCGCTGCCCGAGAAGTTGAAGAGGCAGGCGACAATCGAGCCGTCAGTACCGTAACGCAGAAAACTCAGGACGTTGTTCTCGGTGTCGTTGGCGTCGATCCACGAGTAGCCCCCCGGCGAGGTGTCCAGGGTCCACATTGCCGGATGTCGGCGGTAGGCGGCGTTGAGATCGCTGACCAGCTGTACGGCGCCGCGGTGGAGATTGCCGGTGTTCGGGTCGTCGAGCTGCCACCAGTCGAGGCCTCGTTCTTCGGACCACTCGGCGGTCTGGCCGAACTCCTGGCCCATGAACAGGAGCTGCTTACCCGGGTGTGCCCACATGTAAGCGAGGAGTGCGCGAAGCCCCGCGGCTTTTGTGAAATCGTTGCCGGGCATTCGTGTCCACAAAGTTCCCTTGCCGTGGACGACCTCGTCGTGGCTGATGGGCAGCAGGTAGTTTTCGCTCCACGCGTACATCAGCGAGAAGGTGATCTCGTGATGGTGATAGGTGCGGTGGACGGGATCGCGGCCCAGGAATCCCAGGGTGTCGTGCATCCACCCCATGTTCCATTTCATGTTGAATCCGAGTCCGCCGACATTGGTCGCGCGGGTGACCCCAGGCCAGGCGGTCGATTCTTCGGCGATGGTGACGACGCCACGATGTTTCTTGTGGACGGTGGCGTTCATCTCCTGAAGGAAGGCAACTGCTTCCAGGTTCTCGCGGCCGCCGTGAATGTTGGGAGTCCAGCCACCTTCGGGGCGGGAGTAGTCCAGGTAGAGCATGGACGCGACCGCATCGACGCGCAGGCCGTCGATATGGAATTCGTCGAGCCAGAACAGTGCGTTGGCGACGAGGAAGTTGCGGACCTCTCGTCGGCCGAAGTCGAATACGTATGTGCCCCAGTCCAACTGCTCACCGCGTTGCGGATCGGCATGTTCGTAGAGCGGTGTGCCGTCGAAGCGGGCCAGTGCCCATTCGTCCTTGGGGAAGTGGGCGGGAACCCAGTCGACGAGGACGCCGATGCCCGCGGCATGGAGGTGATCGACAAACCAGCGGAAATCGTCGGGTGTCCCGAATCGTGCGGTCGGGGCGTAGTACGACGTGACCTGATATCCCCAGGAACCGCCGAACGGGTGCTCGGCGACAGGGAGCAATTCGACGTGTGTGAACCCGGTTTCGGTGACGTACTGCGCGAGTTGCTCGGCCATCTGCCCGTAGTCGAGGCCGGGGCGCCAGGATCCGAGATGTACTTCGTACACACTCATCGGTGACTGCGCGGGGTCGACATGGGTGCGGGCCTCGAGCCACTCGGCGTCGCGCCAAACGTGGGAACTGGTGCTCACTCGTGACGCCGTCGCGGGCGGTACCTCGGTGGCGAAGGCCATGGGGTCGGCCTTGTCCGCTACTGAACCGTCTCGCCCGTGGACGCGGAACTTGTACAGTTCGCCTGCCGCGATTCCGGGCAGGAACAGTTCCCAGACTCCGGTGGACCCGAGGACGCGCATGGGTGCGAATTGCCCACCCCAGCCGTCGAAGTCACCGATAACGGTGACTCCCCGGGCGGCGGGTGCCCACACGGCAAACGAGGTTCCCTCGACAACTCCGTCAGGGGTTTCGTATCTGCGCGGGTGGGCGCCGAGGATATCCCACAGGCGTTCGTGTCGGCCCTCGCCGAAGAGATGGAGATCAAGTTCTCCGAGGGTGGGGAGGAATCGGTACGGATCTGCGACGACGACGGTATGCCCACCTGGATAAGTGACCGAGTATCGATAGTCCATGAGGTCAGCGAAGGGGACCAAGGCAGCGAAGACGCCACCCGAAATGTGCTGGAGGGGAAATATTTTCCCACCGATGACGGCGTCGACGGACTCGGCGTGTGGCCGGAGCGTGCGCAGCACGGTGCCGCCGGGATGGGTGTGTGCGCCGAGGACGCTGTGCGGATCGTGGTGCTCACCGCGGGCAAGCAGTTCCAGATCGTGGAGTGCGGGCGCAACTCCGGCAGGCAGTTCGGCGGCCATCATTTACCTCCGCGGTATGCCAGGGAAGTTCTGGCGGGGTAGGGAACTGGTGGTAGCGCAAGAATGTGGGCGACGGACCGCCACGGCTCGAGGCGAACGAAATTTGCTTGGCCCCACTGGTATTGCTCGCCGCTCACTTCGTCGAGCACGCTCAGGTGGTCTTGCCATTCGCGACCGAGTGCCGGCATGTCCAGCCAGATCGTTCCTTCTTCCGCGGCAAACGGATTGAGGTTGACGACGATGAGTACGGCATCGCCGGTGATCGGATCGAACTTCGAGTAGGCGATGATCGCGTCGTTGTCGATGTGGTGGAAGTGCAGGTTGCGGAGTTGTTGCAGGGCGGGGTGTGCGCGGCGGATTCGGTTGAGCGTGGTGATCCAGGGCTCGAGGGATTCGCCCCGCGCAGCTGCTTCCGCGAACCGGCGCGGACGTAGTTCGTACTTTTCCGAGTCCAGATACTCTTCGCTGCCGGGACGCACGGCCTGGTGCTCGTAGAGTTCGTACCCCGAGTAGACGCCCCACGTCGGCGCCAGTGTGGCGGCGAGAGCTGCTCGCAGCGCGAACATTCCGGGGCCGCCGTGCTGCAGGGACTCGTGCAGGATGTCCGGGGTATTCACAAAGAGGTTGGGGCGCGCCTCGTCGGCTTTTGCCGCGAGTTCGTTGCCGAATTCCGTCAGTTCCCACTTGGCGACGCGCCAGGTGAAGTACGTGTACGACTGCGTGAAGCCGCGTCGGGCCAGGCCGTACATGCGGGCCGGCCGAGTGAACGCCTCGGCCAGGAAGAGCACGTCCGGATCGGATTTCTTGACGTCGGCGATCAGCTTTTCCCAGAAGTTGGGTGGTTTGGTGTGGGGGTTGTCGACCCGAAAGATCTTGACGCCCGCGTTGATCCAGTGGCGAACGACGCGAAGGATTTCCTTGTCCAACCCGTCCGGGTCGATGTCGAAGTTGATCGGATAGATGTCCTGGTACTTCTTCGGCGGGTTCTCCGCATAGGCGATGGTGCCGTCGGGCAGGACGTTGAACCACTCGGGATGCTTTGCCGCCCACGGATGATCGGGTGCGCACTGGAGCGCGAGGTCGAGTGCCACTTCGAGGTCGAGTTTGCGTGCCCGCGATACAAATGCTTTGAAGTCCTTGAGCGTTCCGAGTTCCGGATGGACCGCGTCGTGTCCACCTTCGGCAGATCCGATGGCCCACGGAGATCCGACATCGCCGGGTTCGGGAGTGAGTGTGTTGTTGCGGCCCTTGCGATTGATCTCACCGATCGGATGGATCGGCGGCAGGTAGACAACGTCGAAACCCATTGCGGCAATGCGCGGTAGATCCTCCGACGCGGTCTTGAACGTGCCGTGCTTGGGCGCCCCGTTCTCGTCCCAGCCGCCGGTGGAGCGGGGGAAGAATTCGTACCACGATCCGAACAGTGCTCGGTGGCGGTCGACCAGTACGGTGTGCGGTTCGCCCTTGGTGATGAGTTCGCGTAGGGGATGCGCGCGAAGCAACTCGGCGACGTCGGACGCAAATGCTGGGGCGACCCGGGCCGTCACAGGCGCGGTGCTGCGCAGCGACGCCGTCACCGCCTCGAGCTTCGAGCGATTGGCGCGGGGCTGTTCCTGGGCGGCTTTCTCGAAGAGTCGTGCGCCGATCTCGAGGTCGTTGGCCAGCTCGGCCGGGCCTTGCCCGACGGACAGTTTGGCTTCGACGGCGTGCTTCCAGGTCGCGACGGGATCACTCCACGCCTCGATCCGAAACGTCCAGAGTCCCTCGGCGGACGGGACGAACACGGCGTCGACGGTGTCCGGTTCGCTGCCCGGGTCCATCTGGATCCGTAGTGGTTTGGTGCCGCGAGGTCCGCGCACGGTGAGGGTGGCCGCAACTGCGTCGTGGCCCTCTCGCCACACGGTGGCATGTACGGGAAACACTTCACCCACTACGGCCTTGGCTGGATAGTTACCCGAGATCGCGGGTACCACGTCGTCGATACCGAGGCGTCCTGTCACGGGAAGCTCCATTTCTGATGGTGGAGTGTTACTGGTGTGGCCGAGTTCAACCGTAGTGGGTACAGCGCCTTGTCGTCGCTCCAGCGGACACGGTGGTTGAACTCGACTAGGGTTCGCGGGGTGAAAGCCTTGCGTCGGTTCACTGTCCGAGCCCACCTTCCGGAGCGCCTTGCAGCGCTCGGCCCTTTGTCCACCAACTTGCGTTGGTCCTGGCACACCGAGACTCAGGATCTGTTCTCGCGCCTGGACCCCGAACTCTGGCAAGCAGTTCAGTTCGATCCGGTTCGAATGCTGGGTGAGGTCGACCCGTCGCGCTTGGACGAATTGAGCAGCGACGAGGCGTTCCTTGCTGACCTCGACACCGCAGCAGCTGATCTCGACGGCTATCTGAGCACTCCGCGCTGGTACCAGTCGCAGCAAGCGAAGGGGGTGTCGCTGGCCGGGGGAATTGCGTACTTCTCCATGGAATTCGGGGTGAGCGAAGTCCTGCCGAACTACTCGGGTGGCCTGGGAATTCTGGCCGGTGACCATCTGAAGGCCGCATCGGATCTGGGACTGCCGCTGATCGGTGTCGGACTGCTTTACCGGTCCGGGTATTTCCGTCAGTCGCTGACCGCCGACGGGTGGCAGGCCGAGCACTACCCGCCCCACGATCCGCAGGGGTTGCCTCTGCGTTTGCTGACGGATGCCGGGCCGTCGTCCGACGACGGATCGCCGGTAGTCATCCACGTTGCGATGCCCGGAGGACGAGTCCTGCGTTCGCGGGTGTGGATCGCGCAGGTCGGCCGGGTGCCGTTGCTTCTTCTCGATTCCGACATCGCAGAGAACGACGCGGACCTGAGGGGCGTCACCGACCGCCTGTACGGCGGCGATCAGGATCATCGCATCAAGCAGGAGATCCTCGCGGGTATCGGTGGCGTCCGCGCGGTGCGGGCCTACACCGCGGCGTACGGATTGCCCGATCCCGAGGTGTTCCACATGAACGAGGGCCACGCCGGTTTCCTCGGCATCGAACGAATCCGTGAACTTGTCACCACTCGAGGCCTCGACTTCGATTCGGCACTGGCTGCAGTCCGCGCCGGAACAGTCTTCACGACTCACACCCCGGTGCCCGCCGGAATCGACCGCTTCCCGGCTGATCTGGTTCGCCACTACTTCGGCGGTTCCAACGGGGAGAACGAATCGGCGCTTCTTCCCGGACTGACTGTCGATCGCATTGTCGGGATGGGCCGCGAGTCCGACCCGTCGATTTTCAACATGGCGCACATGGGCCTTCGGCTGGGCCAGCGTGCCAACGGTGTGTCGAAGCTGCACGGCATTGTCAGTCGCGACATGTTCAACGGTCTCTGGCCGGGGTTCGACGCCGACGAGGTGCCGATCGGTTCGGTCACCAACGGTGTCCACGCACCTACCTGGGCGGCACCGGAATGGATGAATGTCGCCCGCCGGATCGTCGGACAGGATCAGCTCGAGGAAGCGCGCGGCTGGGAGCGCCTGCACGAGTTGTCCGCCACCGAGCTCTGGGAAACGCGCAATGCGTTGCGCGGCAAGCTTGTCGACGAGGTGCGTCGACGTGTGAGGGCGTCGTGGCTCGAGCGCGGCGCCACCGAAGCCGAACTGGGTTGGACTGCGGGAGTTTTCGACCCCAACGTGTTGACCGTCGGTTTTGCGCGGCGGGTTCCGACGTACAAGCGACTGACGCTGATGCTGCGCGACCCCGATCGACTGCGTGCGATGCTGCTCGACGAGAAGCGTCCGGTGCAGTTGGTGGTGGCCGGTAAGTCCCATCCCGCCGACGACGGCGGTAAGGCGCTCATCCAGCAGGTCGTGCGATTCGCCGACGAAGCGGACGTGCGTCACCGCATCGTCTTCCTGCCGGATTACGACATGTCGATGGCCCGGTACCTGTACTGGGGTTGCGATGTGTGGCTGAACAATCCGCTGCGACCGCTCGAGGCGTGCGGAACCTCCGGAATGAAGTCCGCTCTCAACGGCGGACTCAACCTGTCCATCCGCGACGGATGGTGGGACGAGATGTACGACGGCGAGAACGGGTGGGCCATCCCGACGGCCGACGGTGTTCTCGACGACGTTCGTCGTGACGATCTCGAAGCCAGCGCGCTCTACGAATTGCTCGAGCATGCGGTGCTACCCACGTTCTACGACCGCGACGCTGCCGATCTGCCGACGCGGTGGGTTGAGAAGGTTCGCCACACGCTCGAGCATCTCGGTCCGAAGGTGTTGGCGTCACGCATGGTTCGTGACTACGCGGTGCAGTACTACGCTCCTTCGGCAGAATCAGCTCGAGCGGTGGTGGCCGACAGTTACGCCGGAGCGCGTGAGGTCGCAGAGTTCCGTCGACGCATCGAATCGCAGTGGCCGTCGGTGAGCGTTGTCCAGGTAGACGGTTCCGGGTTGCCGGATACCCCGGAAATCGGTGCGACCCTCTCGCTGAAGGCGCAGATTCGTCTTGGCGATCTGTCGGTGTCGGATGTCGAGGTGCAGGCCGTCATCGGACGCGTTACTCCCGGTGAGGAACTGACTGATGTCGTCACTTTTCCGATGACGCATTTCGGTTCGGAGGACGGCGTCGAGGTCTTCGAAGCTGAAGTGGCCCTTCCGGTTTCGGGATCGGTCGGCTACACGGTTCGGGTTCTTCCGCATCACCGTCTGCTGGTGAGTGCTTCAGAACTGGGACTGGTGACCACGCCGGCTGTGTAGTCACATTCTGCGCAAGTGTGTTCGGGCGGTCGTTGTAATTCTCGCAATTCAGCGGGAGTTGCAACGACCGTGCTGCGTTGTCCTACAAGTGATCGTCCTACAAGTGATCGATGACCGGCATGCATCTAATGTCGGTGCCGTCTGCTTGGATTGTCGGTATGAAGCAAACAGGGTGGGGATACTCGGGGTTTCGGGTCTTTGTGGGTCTATTCGTTCTGACGGGTGCCGTCGCGTGTGGTGGAGCAGGCGATGGGATGAAAGGGGATGTGGTGTCGGAGACGTCGACTCTCATGGAGTCGACTGAAAGTTCGACACCCTCCATACCTGTTGACGCCGATCCAGTGGAGTATTCGAGAGGAGACGGCTACTACGGGTTTGCATTGGAAGGTAAACCGTTGCGCGAATGCAGTTTTTCGCCTTCCACAGCCGGTGCTGGCGTTCGCGTCTCTTGTTCGGTCGCTTTCCCAGCAGGAACCCTTGATGTGAGCAATCCGCCGTTCGAGGGTGCCCCGAATGCAATCGCGCTCGAGCAAAGCGGCACCGTTCCCACCATCGTCGAAGGTGGACCTCCCGGCACCCGTGTTCTTCCTCCGGGTAGTCGGTTGACGATCCGAGACGCGCAGTGCAGTGCCTTGGTGGGTGGGGGAGTCGACTGTGAGAACGGTGGTGCAGGGTTCCGTTTCGTGGCAGGCGAATTGACGCGAAGAGGTCCCGAGTTGACGCCCTCGAAACCTGTTACCGTCGCGGCCACGACTGCTGAGGCAACCACCGGTGCGGCGCTCGGCGCTCCGATGGGGGTCTACACGGACGGCACAGATCCGGTTGAACCAGGCACAGTTTGCGGCGCAGCGACAGGCAGACGCGTGGTGAAGGTGGTAGCAGGATCGATCTCGTGCTCGGATGCCATTGCGGTCATGGATGCCTATGTTGCCTTGCCTCCCGGTGATTACGGGAATGCGAATATCCGCGCATTCGAGGGTTGGAGCTGTGCATCTCCGACTGCTGCCCGTTCGGCCGAACTTGGGTATGGAATGTCCTGCACGCGTGGCGATGTTCAGGTGGTTACACCCCGCTAGATCTCGCCGGTACCGGCTTCGCGCCACAACAGTTTTGCGGTAAGAACGGCTCTGCGACAATGGCTACTCTGCCCCGGACCAGGTCGAGAAGGTCCGGGGCAGAAGTGCGTCAGGGTCGCGAATCGCGGATGCGGGTCAGTGCCTTGCGGACGACCTCAGGCTTGGTCGTCTCCCAGAACGGTGGCAACGACGCCCGCAGGTATCCGGCATACCGAGCCGTTGCGAGGCGTGGATCCAGGACGGCCACAACACCTTTGTCGTCGACGCTGCGCAGTAGTCTGCCCACTCCTTGGGCGAGGAGCAGCGCAGCGTGGTTGGCCGAGACACTGAGGAAACCGTTTCCGCCGTGTGCCTCGATGGCCTGTTGGCGAGCCATCAGCAGCGGATCGTCCGGTCGCGGAAACGGAATGCGGTCCAGGATCACCAGTGATAGCGACGGGCCCGGAACGTCGACGCCCTGCCAGAGGGACAGTGTCCCGAACAGTGATGTGGCTTCGTCCTTGGCAAAAGCCTTGACGAGGGTGCCGGTGGCGTCGTCGCCCTGGCAGAGGATCGGGGTGTCGAGGCGATCACGCATGGCTTCGGATGCGGCTTTGGCGGCGCGCATCGACGAGAACAGTCCGAGGGTGCGCCCACCGGCAGCTTCGACGAGTTCGGCGATTTCGTCGAGGTAGACCGGGGACAAGCCGTCTCGGCCCGGTGTCGGGAGGTGGCGGGCGATGTAGATGATTCCGGCTTTGGCATGGTCGAACGGCGATCCGACGTCGACCGAGTTCCACCGGAATGCGTTGGCATCGGAGGGTGCTTCGCTTCCGATCGCAGTGCCGGAATCGGGGCGCACCGACGACTGCGCCGGTAATCCCCAGTTGATCGCCAGACCGTCGAAGGAACCGCCGACGGTGAGGGTTGCGGAGGTCAACACGACTGTCGATTCTGCGAACAGCCGTGAGCGCAGCAGACCGCCGACGGACAGGGGTGCCATCCGGACGGAGCGGCGGACCGATCCACGGAATTCGTCGGAGGAGAGCCAGACGACGTCTTTGCGCTGGGCGGGGTCGGGTTCGTCGAAAGCGGTGAGCACTCGTACGGCGCTGTCGTGAATGTCTTCTACCGAGGAGAGTGCCGCGTTGCGGGCGGCTGCGGCTTCGGGATCGGCTGCCATCATGCCGGGCTTGGCGGGTCCGATCGCCGTGCGCAAGGCCCACGCGGCATCGCGGATGGCTGCGAGCGCGGGGGCTGCGCCGTCGGGGAGCCCGTCCCAGCGTCCGGGGCGAAGTTCTTCGAGGAGCCCGGCCCAGCCTTCGCCTGCGGCTTCGAGACGATCGGCGTCCTGTTCTTCGACGATCTTGCCGCAGCGACGGGCCGCCGCGCTGATGGCGGCCGCCGTGAGTTCGTCCGTCGCGACCCCGGTGACGCGGTCGACCAGTTCGTGGGCTTCGTCGATGACCACGACGTCGTGCTCGGGCAGGATCTGGATTCCCGTGATGGCATCGATCGCGAGGAGGGCGTGGTTGGTGACCACGACGTCCGCCTTCGAGGCCTCGACGCGGGCGCGTTCCGCAAAGCAGTCCTCACCGACCGGGCACTGGTTCTTCCCGAGGCACTCGCGGGACGTCACACTGACCTGCCGCCACGCCTGATCGGAGACACCTGGCACCAGTTCGTCGCGGTCGCCGGTGTCGGTGTCCGACGACCACTCGGTCAAGCGCACCACTTCCCGGCCCAAGCGCGAGACCGTGAACGGATCGAACAGTTCATCCTCTGGCGGCTGCTCGGAGGCGCCGGTATGAATCTTGTTCATGCACAGATAGTTGTTGCGGCCCTTGAGGATTGCGAATTCTGCGCGGCGCCCGAGCGGCTTCTTCAGTGCGTCGGCCAGACGGGGCAGGTCGCGATCGACCAACTGCCTCTGCAGTGCGATGGTGGCCGTCGACACGACGACGGTGCGCCCGGACTCGACAGCGTGACGCAAGCTCGGCACCAGGTAGGCCAGTGACTTACCCGTACCGGTGCCGGCCTGGACGGCAAGATGCTCACCGGTATCTATCGAATGCGCTACCGCCGACGCCATCGTGAGCTGGCTGGTCCGCTCGGCACCGCCCAGCGCCTGCACCGCCGTGCGAAGCAGTTCGGGGACATTCGGAAGTTCATCGGCCACTGAAGCAGGTTAGTGGATACCTACGTCAGAAAGATCGACGCCACTCGAAGGCGCATGGTCGTCACGGCCGCTGAGCTGCACTCCGTGCTCGCGCATCTGCGTCAAAGCCGCCTCGATCGTGGCGGTTGCCACACCCGCGGTGAGGGGAAGGAGGACGGTCGTGGCAAAGCCGGCGCGGACAGCGTCGAGTGCCGTGGCCTTCACACAGTGATCGGCGGCGATGCCGATCACGTCGACGTCGGTGATGTCGTGCGCCCGCAACCACTGCTCGAGAGTTGTGCCGTCCTCGGAAAAGCCTTCGAACCCGGAGTACGCGGCGCTGTACGCACCTTTGGAAAACACGGCAGAACCGGCGATCGTTGCATCGAATGCCGGGTGGAAGTCGGCCCCGGAGGTTCCCACCACACAGTGCACCGGCCAGGTGTCGACGTAATCAGGGTTCTCGGAGAAGTGAGCGCCCGGATCGATGTGGAAATCGCGGGTCGCTGCGACGGCGTCGTACTCGTGAGAATCGACGAAGGTGTTGATTGCGGCAGCTACGGCAGCGCCGCCGTCGACGGCGAGGGCGCCGCCTTCACAGAAATCGTTCTGGACGTCCACCACGATCAATGCGCGCGCGGTCATCGCTGATCACCACCGACAAATCGAACCGGAACGGCGGAATCGCCACGGGAGAGCTTCAAGCCTTCCCACGGGAGGCTGACCAGTCCGGCTTTCACGACTGCTCGGCTTTCTTCCAACGTCGGGACGCCGTCGACGGTCTTGCCGCCGCGTACCAGAGGAATCATCAGCTCGGTCGCGCCGTCCGCGGCGGTGAACGGCGAGGGTGCGTCGGCGGGATAGATCACTTCCTCGACCAGTGTTCCGGTCGGGCGCGCGATGCGCAGTGCCTTCTTTGCTCCGCCGCGCGACGCCTTGTTGGTACTGCGCTTCTCGACGGGAATTCCGTCCACCTCGACAAGTTTGTAGACCATGCCGGCTGTCGGCGCGCCGGAGCCGATGACAAGAGATGTGCCGACGCCGTACGTGTCGACAGGTTCGGCACGCAACGCGGCGATGGCGTATTCGTCGAGGTCGCCGGAGACGACGATGCGGGTCTTGGTGGCGCCGAGGTCGTCGAGTTGTCGACGGACCTGGCGGGTGATCACCCCGAGGTCGCCGGAGTCGATGCGTACCCCGCCGAGCTCGGTTCCGGCAACGGCGATAGCGGTTTTCACGCCTTCGGTGATGTCGTAGGTGTCGACAAGCAACGTGGTCGAGACACCGAGTGCGTCGACCTGCGCGCGGAAGGCCGCAGCTTCGTCAGTTCCGTTGTCAGTGGTGTGCAGGAGGGTGAACGCGTGGGCGCTGGTGCCCGCGCCGGGAACCTCGTGGCGGCGGACGGCTTCGAGATTGGAGGTGGCGTCGAATCCGGCGAGGTATGCGGCGCGGGACGACGCGACGGCAGCTTGCTCATGGGTGCGGCGTGACCCCATCTCGATGAGCCGTCGACCGTCGGCTGCGCTGACCATCCGGGCAGCGGCCGACGCAATCGCACTGTCGTGGTTGAGGATCGAGAGCGCCAACGTTTCGAGCAACACGCATTCGGCAAACGATCCGCGGACGGAGAGGATCGGTGAGCCGGGGAAGTAGAAGTCGCCTTCGCGATAGCCGTCGATATCGCCGGAGAATCGGTAGTTGCGCAGCCACTCGACGGTGGTGTCGCCGAGGAACTTCGAGACGATCGCCAGTTCGGGTTCTCCGAAACGGAAGTGCTCGAGAGCGTCGAGTAGCCGCTCCGTACCGGCGACGATTCCGTAGCGTCTGCCGTCGGGGAGTCTGCGCGCGAATACTTCGAAACTGCAGGTACGGAAAGCAGATCCGTCGGCAAGTGCGGCAGAGAGCATGGTGAGCTCGTACTGGTCGGTGAGCAGAGCGGTACTCGCGGCGGCGTCACGGGTGTCGGAGATTTGCGTAGGCACGCACACAACTCTAGGCGGGAGACCACGAGGGTGGGTGTTGTCGCCTCGGATCGCGCCGTACCCTGGAGACATGGTTTTCGGCTCTGCGACTGTTTCCACAACTGCCTCTGCGCCGCGCGCGGTTCCGGAGCAGTCCGAGGCTGTTGCAATCATCGAAGCTGTTGACAGGCCTTGGGTGACGATCGTCTGGGACGATCCGGTCAATCTGATGCACTACGTGACCTACGTGTTCCAGAAGTTGTTCGGCTACAGCAAGGCCAAGGCCACCGATTTGATGATGAAGGTCCATTCGGAGGGCAAAGCCGTCGTGTCCAGCGGTTCGCGCGACAAGATGGAAGCCGATGTTCGGCGTCTGCACGCGGCGGGACTGTGGGCCACGATGCAGCGCGACGACACGTAAGACTCGCTCACCTTCGACAAGTTCGAATCGATCACAAGAGGGGAGTCCGACGCGTGCGGACGTGGATCAAGAAGAACTCGCTTTCCGGAGTGAAGTTCAAATCCGAGATGGACGCTCATGAGGTGACCGTCCTGAGTTCGCTCGTCGAGTCGGTGATCGGACTGCTGGAGGATCGTGAGTCCGGCGCACCGCAGGACGAGTTGGCAGCGCTCACCGGTCTTCGAACCGGTAACTCGGAGGCGCCGGACAATCCGGTTCTGGCGCGACTGCTTCCCGATTTTCAGCGGATCGATCCCGGCAAGGTGTCCCCGGATTCCGATGACCTCGACGACGCCGGCGCCAATGTCAACGGTGCGCTGCGGAGTTTGCACGAACCCGAGATCATCGATGCGAAGAAGGCGGCGGGCAGGGTGTTGCTGGCGTCACTTCCCGCGGACGGCGGCAAGATCCTCCTGACCCAGGAGCAGGCCGACGCGTGGCTGTCCGCGCTCAACGACGTTCGTCTGGCACTCGGCACCAATCTCGGTATCGACGCAGACACTTCGGAAAGTCTGGACCCGGACGATCCGCGGGCACCGCATCTTGATGTCTATCACTGGTTGACGTGGATGCAGGATTCGCTCGTTCAGGCGCTCATGCCGTGATCACCACGGCGACAGGCCCCACGGATTCGTTGACCGATATCGCCGGATTGACTGTCGGTCATCATCATCGGCTCGACGACGACGCTGCCCTGGGTTCGGGGGCGGCAACGGGATGCACGGTGGTTCTTGCTCCGGCGGGAGTGGTTGCGGGAGTTGATGTTCGGGGCGGCGGTCCGGGCACTCGCGAAACCGATCTCCTGGATCCGAGCCATTCGGTTCAGCAAGTCAATGCCGTGCTCTTGAGCGGCGGAAGTGCTTACGGCCTGGCCGCGGCCGACGGTGTCATGCGGTGGCTCGAGGAACACGGCCACGGAATCGCGATGGGCCTGCCCGGCCAGGTGGTGCCGATCGTGCCGGGCGCCGTCATCTTCGATCTGCCGGTCGGGGACTGGAAGATTCGACCTGACGCCGATTTCGGATATCTGGCAGCAGAATCCGCGTCGCGTGAATGTGCGACCGGAACGGTGGGCGCCGGTGTCGGTGCCCGGGCCGGTGGGATCAAAGGCGGAGTCGGAACTGCCAGCGTCGTGATCACCGACGGACCGGCCAAGGGGGCAACGGTGTCGGCCCTGATCGTGGCAAACCCGGTCGGCTCGGTATTCGATCCACGTACCGGTCTGCCGTGGGGCGTCGGGTCCGAGGGGGAGGTGTCCCTCGGGATCGGCATGCCGATCCCGTGCGAGCTCGATGCAGCCAACGCGATCGGCGCCAAAGGGACTGTGCTCAACACCACCATCGGCGTCGTCGCTACCGACGCGACCCTGACAAAAGCCGGGTGCCGACGCGTTGCGGTTGCCGGTCACGACGGTTTGGCCCGGGCTATCCGTCCTGCCCATTCACCGTTGGACGGTGACACGATCTTTGCGCTCGCTACCGGAACGCACACGCCGGAATCGGCGATCGACGTACCGGCGGCGTTCCCCGCTGATCTGCCAATCCTCGATGCTGTCTGTGCGGCTGCCGCCCAGGTTGTGGAACGGGCAATCGTCAAAGCGATTCTGGACGCGACATCGGTGGCGGGAATCCCGAGTTACCGAGACCTGTTCCCGTCTGCGTTCCTCTAGATCCCGGCCGGCGCCGGTAACCTCGATGTAGACACATCTACTGTGAGGACAACCGCGATGACGATGGATTTCAGCAGTCCGGATTTCGGTTCACGGGCACCGGTTCCGGCGCCGAAATCTCCGTCGGTGTGGAAGCAGTCCGCGGTGCTGGTCGGCGGATTTGTTCTGGCGCTGTACGTAATCGAGATCGTCGATGTCATTTCCGGTCAGACGGTCCAGAACGCCGGAGTTTCACCGCGAACGCTGGACGGTTTGTGGGGCATCCTTTTTGCGCCCGTGCTTCACGACGACTGGGCACATTTGATCGCGAACACCATTCCCGTACTGATACTCGGCTATCTCGTTCTGGTGTCCGGCATATCGAGAGGGCTGGCCGCGACCGGAATCATCTGGGTGATCGGCGGGGTCGGAACGTGGCTTGTTGCCGGAGCGAATACCAACCATGTCGGGGCGTCGGTGTTGATTTTCGGGTGGGTGACCTATCTGTTGACGCGTGGATTCTTCACCCGAAGTTTCGGTCAGATCCTGATCGGTGTTGTGGTCTTCGTGATCTACGGCGGAGTGCTGTGGGGCGTGCTGCCCAGTACACCGGGAGTGTCGTGGCAGGGGCATTTGTTCGGTGCGGTCGGCGGCGTCGTGGCGGCCTGGGCACTCTCCTCCGGCGATCGAGCGAACCGCCTTGCGGCCGCAACACCGGCCCGACCTGCAACTTTCTGACCGGACGTGGGTCACACCCGTCTATCGGTGTGACTTCGACTCGCCAAAACGACCGGGAGCTTTTTTGTTGATGGGTCGACGTGGCAGCATGACCTTATGCGCATGACCGTCCTGGGGTGTTCCGGCAGCGTCTCGGGGCCGGATTCACCGGCTTCGGGCTACCTGCTCACAGCGCCGGGTACCCCGCCGCTCGTCATAGATTTCGGTCCCGGAGTGCTCGGGGCACTGCAGCGGTACGCGGACCCCGGTGATGCGACGATTCTGCTCTCGCACCTACATGCGGATCATTGCCTCGACATGCCGAGCCTGCTCGTGTGGCGTCGTTATCATCCGAACCGCCCCGAGGGGCGCGCGTTGGTGTACGGCCCGACCGATACCGCCTGCCGGATCGGAACGTCGTCCGCCGAATGCGCCGGCGAGATGGACGATATTTCCGACACCATCGATCTGAAGCTGTGGGCCGAAAACGAGCCCGTCACTTTCGGCGAACTGACGGTCGTGGCGAGCCGCATGAACCATCCGCCGGAGGCCTACGGATTCCGGATCACCGACGCCGACGGCCGGGTTCTCGTCTACACCGGCGATACCGGGATGTGCGACAACGTCGTCGAGCTTGCTCGTGGCGCCGATATTCTTCTGTCCGAGGCGTCGTGGACGGACAGCCCGGATCGACCGGAAGGTATACACCTGTCCGGCAAGGAAGCCGGCCGGATCGCGACGTTGGCCGGAGTGAAGGAACTACTCCTCACACACATCCCGCCGTGGACGTCCCGTGAGGACGTCATCGCCGAAGCAAAATCCGAGTTCGCCGGACCGGTTCACGCTGTGTCCGCGGGAAGCGTGTACGACATCTGACGTGTTGCCTGAGGCGGGACGCTAGGCTCACGAAGGTGACTACACGAGAAGACGGCAGGGCGGACGACGAACTTCGCCCGATCAAGATCACCCGCGGGTTCACCAGCCATCCGGCCGGCTCGGTTCTGGTCGAGTTCGGTAATACCCGGGTGATGTGCACAGCCAGCGTCGAAGAAGGTGTTCCGCGGTGGCGCAAGGGTTCCGGGCTCGGCTGGCTCACCGCTGAATACGCGATGCTCCCCGCAGCGACGCACACCCGCAGTGGACGTGAATCCGTCAAAGGCAAGGTCGGTGGCCGCACCCAGGAAATCAGCCGGCTCATCGGTCGATCTCTCCGGGCGTGCATCGACCTCGCTGCCATCGGCGAGAACACCATCGCTCTGGACTGCGATGTCCTGCAGGCCGACGGTGGCACCCGTACCGCTGCCGTCACGGGGGCATACGTAGCTCTCGTCGACGCGGTGACGTATCTGCGCGCTGCCGATTTGTTGAGCGACCCGCAGCCCATCTCGTGTGGCATCGCGGCCGTCAGCGTCGGCGTCGTGGACGGACGCGTGCGCCTCGATCTGCCGTACGAAGAGGATTCGCGCGCCGAGGTCGACATGAACGTCGTCGCCACCGATACCGGAACCTTGGTGGAAATCCAGGGCACCGGCGAGGGCGCTACCTTCCCGCGCTCGACCCTGGACAAGCTTCTCGACTCGGCGCTCGCGGGCTGTGAGCAGCTGTTCGAGATCCAGCGTCAGGCTTTGGCGGAGCCGTATCCGGGCGTGTTGCCCGAACCCAAGAACCCGGAACCCAAGAAGAAGTTCGGTGCCTGAGCTGTGAGCGTACGAGTATTGGTAGCAAGCAGAAACGCCAAGAAGCTGAAGGAACTCCATCGCGTTCTCGACGCCGCCGGTGTGAGCGGAATCGAACTGGTCGGGCTCGACGAGGTGCCGCCGTTTCCGGAAGCGCCGGAGACCGGTGCGACATTCGAAGAGAATGCGCTCGCCAAGGCCCGCGACGGCGCCGCGGCCACTGGAATGCCTTGCATCGCAGACGATTCCGGGGTCGAGATCGACGCCCTCAACGGAATGCCCGGCGTGCTGTCCGCCCGCTGGTCCGGCACTCACGGAAATGACGCCGCGAATACCGCGCTGGTCCTCGCTCAGTTGGGTGACGTGCCCGACGAGCGGCGCGGCGCAGCCTTTGTCTCGGCGTGCGCACTGGTGATTCCCGGCGGAGACGAGACCGTGGTGCGCGGCGAATGGCGCGGCGTCATCGGCCGGGAACCGGCCGGTGACGGCGGATTCGGCTACGACCCGATCTTCCGTCCCGGCGGTGACACCCGCTCGGCAGCGGAGTTGACGCCGGCCGAGAAGGATGCGGCCTCGCATCGGGGGAGAGCTCTCGTGCAGTTGGTCCCCGCGTTGGCGGCCCTGGCCGGCTGATCGCACATACAGCAAAGGCCCTGAACGTCAATGACGTTCAGGGCCTTTGCTTTACGTGAGGATCAGAGGTTGTAGTCGCTCTTGACCTGGATGGTCCGCTTGTGTTCGAAGACGAACGACAGGAACGGAATGGTGCCAGCCAGTGCCGTGGCAACCGTCGTACCAGGCTTCCAGCGCGCCTTGATCGCCAAGTCGACCGTGAACACCAGGTACAGCATGTAGAACAACCCGTGAATCTGGCCGATGTAGAACAGCCACGACGGAGCGTCAGCGGAGTTCTCCAGAATCAGGTACTTGTAGACCATCTCACCGGTCAGGAACAGCAGCCACAAGCCGGTGATCCACGCGAGAACGCGGTAACGAACTAGCGCCGAAGCAACTTTCTTCTGCTTCTCGGCCTGCGCCTTGGTGGCCTTGTCTGAGGTGGTAGCGGTACTCGCTTCCGGGCCGGTACTCACGTGGTGCTCCTATCGGGCTCGCGAGCGGCGAGCTGCGCAAGGTAGTCGTTGTATTCGAGCATTTGGCGTGCCTCAGGGTCATCGGCATCAAAATCCGCGTCGCCGAACTGTGCCCGGGGGCGCTGCGGTAGAAGATCGGCCGGAATCTCACGCGGCTCGGCCGCGGCTTCCTCGGCTTCGACCTCATCCGGGTCGGCATCTTCGAGCTGAACGAACTTGCGATATGCGTACACCACAAATCCAGCGAACAGTGGCCACTGCAATGCGTAGCCGAGGTTCTGCCCGCTGCCGCCCACAGCTTCGAAGCGCTCCCACTGCCACCAACCGAGCGACAAGCAGACCGCTGCTGACACAAGAACCAGCAGGATCAGCGCAGGTCGGCTTTTTGTAGGCTTCTTCGACACACTACGACGGTACCGCAGAGCTATAGTGCCGCGCCCTGCGATCTCCGACACGGTGTCGTAGCAACAGGAAGTAACAAACAGAGCCCCACCGAAAAGATCTCGGTGGGGCTCTGCGTTGTGCGCGAGGGGGGACTTGAACCCCCACGTCCTGAGACACTGGAACCTAAATCCAGCGCGTCTGCCAATTCCGCCACTCGCGCGCGGAATTCACAGGATACGCGATTGCCGCCCCCACCATCGACACCGCCCTCACATGGCTGGAACCGGCACCGATTTCGTCGGTCGCCTGGGTTGCTCGGCAGTGCGTTGGTACCGCCAGGCCGCGTGTGTGAGAGTTGTTGTGGGGACGCTCAATTCTGCGGCCACCGCAGCGAGAAGTGACGTTGCTTCCACGGTGCCCAGTTCTTCGCTACTACCGACTGCCTCGGTGGCAAAGCGAGTCAGCAATTCAACCGAATCAGAGGTGAGTGTGCCGGACAGGAACAGCAGCATGTCGAATGTGCGCGCGCCGAACCCCGGAACCGACATGATTGCCGCGCGATGCCCGTCGGTGTCGCTGATATCTGCGCAACCGGTACATCCGACCGCAACAAGCGCTGCTGCGCCCAGTGCGGCGGCCTCCGCTTTGGTGGAGTAGTTGCCCGGCACGCGCTGGCGGTTACCGAGAATGCCTGCCAGTTCGTCGCCGCGCTCGGCGAAGTCCGCCAGCGCGGAAAGGTTGTCGAGTGGTGCGTCGGACTTGCGGTGGCTACGCCACCTCGTGATGACGGCTCGCACCCCCGTCGTGGGCGTTCCGTAGGCGGCGCGGGCCGAGAAAGTTGCGTCGAGAATGGCGGCTTCGGCTTCCTGCGCCCACCCGTCGGTCCAGTGTGGCCACGCGGACTGCGGCAGTTCGCGTGAGATGAAGTCGATGACGATTTTTGTGCTGTCGGTACCCATGGTTTCTCCCCCCGAGAAAGTTGTCCGATCGGACGGGCTGACCCTAGCGGCGGAGTCCGACAGGTTTCGGGCTGAAAGGCACGCGAGGGCCCAACCGTCAAGAGGGTAACGATTCGGTAACGATAAATATGAGGGGTTCCTCAGGTTTGTGGAAATCCTAGTAACAGTCCCTGGCAGCGCGTTTGTGACCTACTCACGAGTCACTTTCTCGGCATCCCGTGAGGAAGATCACCGCCTGGAAAGTCCAGTATTTCGAGCCGCCGCCAAACGTGAGGAAATCCTCATGATCCTGTGTCAGCCTTAACGTGCACGCCGGGCGCAGACATGCCGATTTCTTTCGGTCCCATGCACGACATGCGCCCCCGGGCAGACCCACAATTCCCACCTCGCCGCAGAGGTGACCAGGAGAGGACGTACGCGTGACGATCGATGACACGACACCTACAGGAAACGGACGCGACTCGAAGGACGGACGCCGCGTCGGCGTCGACGGGGGAGCCTCCCGCACGAACAGCAAAGGTGCGCTCGTCGATTCACTGAACAACGGATTGCCGTACGCCCTTGCCTTCGGTGGACAGGGTGCCCCGTGGCTCAGCACGCTCGAGGAACTCAGCCGCGACAACGGTCTAGAGCCACTTCTCACCGACTTGGTCAACGACGCGGCAGCGCGTCTCGCTCCGCTCGCCCAGGATCTTGTGGTGGTGCGCCCCATCGGATTCGATCCGGTTGCGTGGATTCTCGAAGCCGAGATCGTGGACGAGGAAGAAGGTGAGAAGCCGGCAGGTCCCTCTGCTGCAGCACTCACCGCAGCACCCGTTTCACTTCCCGGCGTCTTCCTCACGCAACTTGCGGCGTTGCGTGCGTTGACTGCGCAGGGTCTCGATATTGCAGCGCATCCACCGGTGTCCGTCATCGGTCATTCGCAGGGTGTGCTCGCTACTGCTGCCGTTGCAGCCGGTGGCAATGACGACGGCGAGCTTCTTGCCGTGGCTCAGCTCGTCGGCGCCGCAGCCAGCCTGGTCGGTCGTCGTCGCGGCATCATCGCGAGCGCATCCGGCAAGCCGATGGTTGCCGTCTCCAATGTCGACCCCGAGCGCCTCGCGGCGATCGTCGCCGAACTGGCCGAGACCACGACGGACGATCGCGCTGCGGTTCTGGCAATTCGCAACGGACGTCGCCGGGTTGTCCTCGCGGGACCGCCCGCTCAGCTGGCCCGCGTGCAGGAACAGTGCGAGCAGATCGAAGCGAACGAGGCCCGCGAGCGTGACGGCAAGAAGCGTGGCGGTTCGGTCTTCGCTCCCACCTTCGACGCTCTCGACACCGAGATCGGTTTCCACCACCCGGCGCTCGCCGATGCAGTCGACCTGGTCGGCAGCTGGGCAGCGCGCTGCGGCCTCGACGCAGATCGCGCCAGTGCACTTGCGCAGGCAATTCTCGTCGACCCGGTCAACTGGGTGCAGGCTGTTGACGGTGCGATCGATGCCGGCGCGCAGTGGATCCTCGATCTCGGACCCAGCGATCAGCTGACCCGTATGACGTCCTCCTCGCTGCGTGGCCAGGGTGTTGGCATCATCGCCGCATCGACCCGCGGCGGTCACCGCAACTTGCTCACTCCCGGTGCTGCGCCTGAGGTCTCACGTTCGTGGACCGAATTCGCGCCCAAGCCGGTGACGTTGCCGGGTGGACGCATCGGCGTCGAGACGGCCTTCACGAAGCTGACGGGTCGTTCACCGATCCTGCTCGCAGGTATGACGCCGACCACGGTCGACGCCAAGATCGTTGCCGCTGCTGCCAACGCCGGTCACTGGGCCGAGCTCGCCGGTGGTGGACAGGTCACCGAAGAGATCTTCGAAGATCGTGTCGCAGAACTGAAGATGCTGCTCGAGCCGGGCCGCGCGGTCCAGTTCAACTCGCTGTTCCTCGACCCGTACCTGTGGAAGCTGCAGCTCGGTGGCAAGCGCCTCGTGCAGCGTGCCCGCACTGCCGGTGCCCCCATCGACGGCGTCATCGTCACCGCCGGTATCCCGGAACTCGAAGAGGCCGTTGCGCTTATCGAAGAGCTGTCCGAGATCGGCATCACCAACATCGCATTCAAGCCGGGCACCGTGGCGCAGATCCGCTCCGTGATCCGCATTGCCAACGAGGTTCCGAACTTCCCCGTCATCGTTCACATCGAAGGTGGTCGCGCCGGCGGACACCACTCGTGGGAAGACCTCGACGACCTGCTCCTCGACACGTACGCCGAGCTGCGCACGCGCTCGAACCTGATCATCTGCGTCGGCGGCGGCATCGGAACACCCGAGCGCGCAGCCGATTACCTGACCGGCCGTTGGTCGATCGGAGCCGGCTTCCCGGCAATGCCCGTCGACGGCATCCTCGTCGGCACGGCCGCCATGGCGACGCTCGAGGCCACCACCTCTCCCGAGGTCAAGCAGCTTCTCGTCGACACTCCCGGTACGCCGGACTGGGTCGGCGCCGGTACCGCTGAAGGTGGAATGGCTTCTGGCCGTAGCCAGCTCGGCGCAGACATCCACGAGATCGACAACGCTGCTTCGCGCACCGGACGCCTCCTCGACGAGGTAGCCGGCGACGCGGACGCCGTCGCCGAACGCCGCGACGAGATCATCGCCGCACTCGACGTCACCGCAAAGCCGTACTTCGGTGACATCGAGACCATGACGTACGCGCAGTGGTTGCGTCGTTACCTCGAGCTGACCGTCGGAATCGACGCGGCGAAGGAATTCGACTGCGGCGCAGACCTGGCCGATGCGATCGCCGACGCAACCTCGAGCCCGTGGCTCGACATCACCTGGCGCGCCCGCTTCGGCGAGATGCTCCAGCGCACCGAGGCGCGTCTGCACCCCGTCGACCGTGGACCCATTCCGACCCTGTTCGGTGACGCCGAGACTCTCGAGCGTCCCGAGGCCGCGATTTGCGCACTGCAGGCTTCGTACCCGGACTACGCGAGCACGGTTCTGCATCCGGCCGACGTCTCGTTCTTCGTTTCTCTCTGCAAGACGCCGGGCAAGCCGGTCAACTTCGTTCCCGTCGTCGACGGTGACGTGCGCCGCTGGTGGCGCAGTGACTCCCTGTGGCAGGCACACGATCCGCGGTACACCGCCGATCAGGTCTGCGTCATCCCCGGCACCGTCGCCGTCGCCGGCATCACGCGCGTCGACGAGCCCGTCGGTGACCTGCTCGATCGTTTCGAGAAGGCCACGTACGACGAATTGGTTGCCGGCGGAACCGCTCCGGTTGTTCTTGCCAGCCGTCGCCACCAGGATTCCGCTCCCGGTTTGCTCGACGCCGTTCTGTCGGCACCGGATCTCCAGTGGGCCGGTCGCCTGACCCAGAACCCCGTGCGTCGTCTCGGCGATCTCGAGGAGTGGAGTGCCGCGTCCGCTGACAAGGCTGTTCATACCTCGACCGGGTCGAGCCTGACGGTTGTCGACGACACTCACGTCCTGCTCTCGGTTCCGCTCGTGGCCGACAAGTCGGTCGACATCACGATCACCATCCCGGCCTCCGTTGTCGACGGTGGCGCTCCGGTGGTCACCGAGGCCGATGCCGAAGCTGCGATGTCCGCACTGCTGGCAGTTGCTGCCGGACAGGAACTTCCGACGGTCAAGAACGGCACCGCACGCCTCAACGTCGCGTGGGTCCCTGACCGCATCGCCGATCACGCCGGAGTCACCGGTTCCGGTCTGCCCGCCACACTCAGTGTCAGCGGCAAGGCTGTTCCGGACGTCGTCGTCGGAGCCTGCTGGCCCGCCGTGTTCGCCGTCCTCGGCGCAGCCAAGCTCGACAGTCTTTCAGTCATCGAAGGCATGCTCGACCTGGTCCACCTCGACCACACCGTCGACTTCGTCGGTGAGCTGCCTTCCGAGACAAGCATTCTCGTGGTCAATGCCGAGGTCACCTCGGTTCTCGACACCGACCTCGGTCGTGTGGTCGAGGTCAAGGTCGAGGTCGGCGCCATGCTGGGCGAGGGCCTCGACGCTCCCGCCGTGGTCACCATGTCCGAGCGCTTCGCCATCCGCGGACGCACCGGCGCAGGCGAACTCGCCGACCCGGCTCGCGCCGGTGGATCGATCAGCGATGCCGCTATCGACACGTCGCGTCGTCGTCGCCGTGACGCGAAGATCCTCGCACCGGTCAGCATGGGCGCCTTCGCTCAGGTTTCCGGCGATCACAACCCGATTCACACGTCCGACAACGCCGCTCTCTTGGCCGGTCTCGGATCCCCGATCGTGCACGGCATGTGGCTCTCGGCCGCAGCGCAGCAGGTTGTCACGGCAGTCGATCCCAGCGAGACCCGCACGCCGCCGCGTCGTCTGACCGCGTGGACTGCTCGCTTCCTCGGAATGGTTCGCCCCGGTGCCGAGATCGACGTCCGCGTCGATCGCGTCGGTATCGATCAGGGTGCCGAGATCGTGGAGGTCGGTTGCCGTATCGACGGTGACCTCGTCATGGTCGCCACCGGACGCACCGCTGCACCGAAGACGATCTACGCTTTCCCCGGCCAGGGTATCCAGCGTCCGGGCATGGGCCTCGACGCCCGCGCCCGCTCGAAGGCAGCGCGCGACGTCTGGGAGCGTGCGGACAAGCACACTCGCAAGGCGCTCGGATTCTCCATTCTTGCTGTGGTGCGCGACAACCCGGTCACCGTCAAGGCCCGCGGTGTCGAGCACAAGCACCCGGACGGTGTCCTGCATTTGACGCAGTTCACCCAGGTCGCGATGGCTGTTCTCGGTGTCGCCCAGGTTGCGGAACTGCGTGAGTCCGGAACCTTCATCGAAGGCTCGTTCCTTGCCGGTCACTCGGTCGGTGAGTACAACGCACTCGCCGCTGTTGCCGAGGTCTTCCCGCTTGAAGCACTCCTCGAGGTTGTCTTCCAGCGCGGCTCCGCGATGCACCAGTTGGTTCCCCGTGACGCAGCGGGCCGTTCGGACTACCGCATGGCTGCAATCCGTCCGTCGCAGATCGGTGTGTCCGACGACGATGTGCAGGCTTTTGTTGCCGGCGTTGCCGAGGCGTCCGGTGAGTTCCTCGAAATCGTCAACCTGAACCTGCGTGGCAGCCAGTACGCCATCGCCGGGTCGGTTGCCGGCCTCGACGCACTCGAGATCGAGATCGACCGTCTTCGTGCGGAATTCGGTGGCAAGCGGGCCTACATCCAGGTTCCCGGCATCGACGTGCCGTTCCACTCCACCGTCCTGCGCGGCGGCGTCGCGGACTTCCGTCGTTGCCTCCAGGATCTGCTCCCGCACGACATCGATCCGGACATCCTGATCGGCCGCTACATCCCGAACCTCGTTCCGCGGCTCTTCTCGCTGGACCGCGACTTCGTTCAGGAAATCGCCGACCTGGTGCCGTCCGAGCAGCTGCAGGAAGTCCTCGCGGACTTCGACAGCTACGCAACGCGCAGCCACGAGTTGTCCCGGATCATCCTGATCGAGCTTCTGGCTTGGCAGTTCGCCAGCCCGGTTCGCTGGATCGAGACCCAGGATCTGCTCTTCGGTGACGAGGCTGACGGTGGCCTCGGTGTCGAGCGCTTTGTCGAGGTCGGTCTCGGTGCTGCCCCGACCGTCGCGAACCTCGCGTCGCAGACACTCAAGCTGCCGGGTCGCTTCGGTTACCCGGTCGAGGTTCTCAACATCGAGCGCGAAGCTGCGATCGTCTACGGCACGGACGTCGATCCGGCTGTCGAGGACGACGACGTGGAAGCGCCCGCTGCTGCCGCTGCTCCGGCTGCTGCTGCCGCACCGGTTGCTGCCGCACCGGCTGCACCCTCGGGCGGACCGCGTCCGGACGACATCACCTTCAAGGCGCCGGACGCCACGAAGGTCCTGATCAGCCTGTGGACCAAGCTGCGTCCCGATCAGGTCGGCCCCGCCGACACGATCGAGGCTCTGTGCGACGGCGTGTCCTCACGTCGGAACCAGCTTCTGGTCGACCTCGGTTCCGAATTGTCCCTCGGTGCCATCGACGGTGCGGCGGATGCCGACATGGGCTCGCTCGCAGCCACAGTCGACAAGCTGGCCCGTACGTACAAGCCGTTCGGACCGGTACTTTCCGATTCGATCAACGATCACCTGCGCAAGGTCTTCGGCCCCTCGGGCAAGCGTCCCGGCTACATCGCCGATCGCGTCAAGAAGGTCTGGGAACTCGGCGACGGTTGGGCGCACCACGTCACCGCGGCGGTAGCGCTCGGTACCCGTGACGGTGCCAGCATCCGCGGCGGCGATCTCGGCGGCTTGACCTCCGGCGCTCTGGCCGATGCAGCAGCAGTCGACGCAGTCATCGACAGCGCCGTTGCTTCGGTTGCGTCCGCTCGCGGCACCAGCGTTTCGCTGCCCGCAGCGGGTGGCGGCGGCGGTGGAACCGTCGACGCAGCTGCTCTGGGTGAGTTCACCGAGAACATCACGGGCCGCAACGGCGTTCTGGCTTCGGCCGCCCGCCTCGTGCTCGAGCAGCTCGGACTCAGCGAAGAGGCTCCGGTCGCGACGGTCGAAGACACCGAACTGGTCGAACTGGTCTCGGCCGAACTCGGCTCGGACTGGCCGCGTCTGGTTGCTCCGGCATTCGACGCTCAGAAGGCAGTGCTGCTCGATGACCGCTGGGCAAGTGCGCGTGAGGATCTCGCACGTATCTGGCTGGGTGACACTGCGTTGTCGGTGGAGAACTTCATCGGTGCCGGTTCCACTGTTGCCGCGCAGGCGAAGTGGTGGGCCACTCGCGCCACCGACGAAGGCCGCACCACGCTGGCCGAGGTCTACACGCGCATCGCCGATGCGGCCGTGACTGCAGAAACCGACGCACCCGAGTGGGCCGGCGAGGTCGCAGTCGTGACCGGCGCCAGCAAGGGATCGATCGCAGCAGGGGTCACGGGCAAGCTCCTGGCCGGTGGTGCAACGGTATTCGTCACCACGTCGCGTCTGGACAGCTCGCGTCTCGGCTTCTACCGCGACCTGTACCGCGAGAACGCTCGCGCCGGTGCCGCTCTCTGGGTGGTTCCCGCCAACATGGCGTCGTACACGGATGTCGACGCACTGATCGACTGGATCGGCAACGAGGCCACCGAAAATGCCGGTGGCGCAAAGAAGCTGATCAAACCGGCCATGACGCCGACGATGCTCTTCCCGTTCGCGGCTCCTCGCGTCGCGGGTGAGCTCTCCGACGCCGGTGCCCGCGCCGAAATGGAAATGCGCGTGCTGCTGTGGTCGGTGGAGCGTCTGATCGGTGGTCTGTCGAAGATCGGTTACGACAGTGACGTCGACACGCACCTGCACGTCGTTCTGCCCGGTTCGCCGAACCGCGGAACGTTCGGTGGCGACGGTGCTTACGGTGAGGCCAAGGCTTCGCTGGTCGCCGTGGTCAACCGCTGGAAGGCCGAGCGCAACTGGGCCGAGCGAGTCACGTTGGCACACGCCATCATCGGCTGGGTCCGTGGAACCGGTCTGATGGGCCACAACGATCCCATCGTCGACGCTGTCGAAGCTGCCGGTGTCCGCACCTGGTCCACCCAGGAAATGGCAACCGAACTGCTGAAGACGGCTTCCGTCGAGTCGCGTCGTAGCGCAGCGAAGGCTCCGCTCGAGATCGACCTGACCGGTGGACTTGCCGAGGCGAATCTCGACCTGGGCGCTCTGGCCAAGGAAGCTGCCGCGACGGCGGAGATCGCCGAGGCGGTCGACGAGGCAGTGGACGAGAACACCATCCTCGCGCTGTCCGCACCGGCACGTATCGACAGCTCGATCAAGGCTCCGAGCTGGCCCGAACTCGATGTCACCCCCGCGGACCTCGTAGTCATCGTGGGCGCGGGCGAGCTCGGCCCCTACGGTTCCTCGCGCACTCGCTTCGAGATGGAGGTCGACGAGCAGCTCTCTGCCGCAGGCGTTCTCGAATTGGCGTGGAACACCGGACTCATCGTCTGGGAGAACGACCCCAAGCCGGGTTGGTACGACGTCGAATCAGGCGATCTGGTGCCCGAGGCGGAAATCGCCGACAAGTACCACGACGCAGTCGTCGAGCGTTGCGGCATCCGTCGCTACGTCGACGAAGGCCAGATGATCGACAACACCGCGCCGCTGCTCACTTCCGTGTTCTTGGACAAGGATCTGAGTTTCGTGGTCGGTAGTGAGGCAGAGGCCCAGGCCTTCGTCGAATCCGATCCCGAGAACACCGTGGCCGCGGTATCGGCCGAATCCGGTGACTGGACGGTCACGCGCCGTGCCGGCACCGAGATCCGTGTTCCGCGCAAGATGAAGCTGACCCGCAGTGTCGGCGGTCAGATTCCGACCAACTTCGACGTCACGAAGTGGGGCATTCCCGCCGACATGGCTGATTCGGTCGACCGCGTCGGACTCTGGAACATCGTCGCAACCGTGGACGCGTTCCTCACGGGCGGCTTCACTCCGAGCGAACTGCTGCGTTGGGTTCACCCGAGCCTGGTGGCTAACACGCAGGGCACCGGCATGGGCGGCATGACGTCCATGAGGAGCCTGTACATCGACACGCTGCTCGGCGAGAACCGCCCCAACGACATCCTGCAGGAAGCTCTGCCGAATGTTATTGCGGCGCACGTCGTTCAGTCCTACGTCGGTGGCTACGGTGCGATGGTTCACCCCGTCGCGGCCTGCGCTACGGCAGCTGTGTCCGTCGAGGAAGGCGTCGACAAGATCCGGTTGGGCAAGGCCCAGCTGGTTGTTGCCGGTGGATTCGACGACCTGAGCGCGGAAGGCATCATCGGCTTCGGTGACATGTCGGCCACGGCCAAGACGTCGGACATGCACGCCAAGGGCATCGAGGATCGCCGGTTCTCGCGGGCCAACGATCGCAGGCGTGGCGGCTTCGTCGAGTCCGCCGGTGGTGGCACGATCCTGCTCGCTCGCGGTGACCTGGCACTGGAGATGGGCTTGCCCGTTCTCGGTGTTGTCGCCTGGGCCGGATCGTTTGCAGACGGTGTCCACACGTCGATCCCGGCTCCGGGAATCGGTGCACTGGGTGCCGGACGTGGGGGAGCGGACTCGCAGCTCGCACTCTCGCTCAACGCTCTCGGCGTCAGTGCGGACGACATCGCGGTCATCTCCAAGCACGACACGTCCACCGCGGCAAACGATCCCAACGAGGCGGAACTGCACGAGCGTCTCGCCGGGGCCCTCGGCCGCAGTGACGGTGCCCCGATGTTCGTGGTCTCGCAGAAGAGCCTGACCGGCCACGCCAAGGGCGGCGCAGCTGCCTTCCAGCTGATCGGTCTGTGCCAGGTGCTCAGCCAGGGCGTCATCCCGCCGAACCGCAGTCTCGACTGCGTCGACGACAAGATGGCCGAGTTCGAGCACCTCGTGTGGGCACGTCAGCCGCTCAAGTTCGGTGAGCAGCTTCCGCTGCGCGCCGGCCTGCTGACCAGCCTGGGCTTCGGTCACGTCTCCGGACTGATCGCCGTCGTTCACCCGCAGGCCTTTGTCGAGTCGGTACCGGCTGCCAAGCGTGAGGCGTACATCGCCGCAGCACAGCAGCGCGCCATTGACGGTCAGCGTCGCCTCGCCAAGGCGATGTGCGGTGGCGACAGCCTGTACGAGCGTCCCGCCGATCGTCGTCTCGGCGCCGACGGAACGCCCGCGAAGGCGTCGCGTCAGCTCGAAGCAGACATGCTGCTGAGCGAGGACGCCCGACTCGGCGCAGATCAGGTGTACCGCTCGAATCTGCCTGGCTGCAAGTAGATAATCGCAGGATGGGAGTTCTGGGTATCGGTTTCGACCTCGTCACGGTGTCGGAGTTCGCCGAGCAACTGAAACGGCCGGGAACGGCTATGCTCGACAACTTCACACCGGGCGAGCGTCGAGACTCCAATACTCGGAGTTCCGATCCCGCAAGACATTTCGCGGCCCGGTGGGCGGCGAAGGAAGCAGTGATCAAAGCGTGGTCCACTGCTCTCTTCGCCAGCCCACCGGTGCTGGGGGAGATGATTCACAATCAGATCGAAGTCGTCTCGGACGCGTGGGGACGCCCCAGCATCAGATTGCGGGGCGACGTCGCGAAGCACCTCACCGACGTGAAGATTCACATTTCACTGACGCACGACGGAGACATGGCCGGCGCATTTGCCGTCATCGAGTCGAACTAGCGTCAGAACTGGTCGTCGGCGGCCGTGCCCTGGCCTTTCAGACGAGATTCCTTCTCCGCCACCAGCAGATACGCACCCATCAGACGCTTGAGTTCCACCACCGCGTCGGCGTGGCTCTGGCCGTCCTGCACGGAGAAATTCAGCATCGAATACACGACGTGCACAAGCACTTCCGCCATCATCATGCGGCGATCCCGCGGTGAACGCGGGGTGAGCGGGCCGAGCATCTTGGCGACGGTTTCCGCGAACTGCTTCTCGTGAATGACACCGGTCGCCCGCGTCGACGGCGTGGACTGCATGGCCAGCCACACCTCGCGCCGCGACGGATCGGACGTCCAGAGTCCGGCCATGTGGTCGACAAAACTGTTGAGGAACCGCAGCCAATCGAGCGACGGCACTTCGCCGCCGAACTGCGCCAGCTCGTGCTGCACCCCCACGAGGTCCTGACGGTTCAGTTCACACACGATGACGTACTTGTTGGCAAAGAACTGATACAGGGTCCCGATGGGCACGTCAGCGCGTGCCGCGACCTCTTCGCATGTGAACGATTCGAAACCGACGTCGGTGAGAAGTTCCCGGGAGGCGGCGAGCAGAGCATCGAATTTGCGCTGGCTTCGTTCCTGCGTCGGACGTTTGCGCGGGAGCAGTTCCTGAGGTGCGTCGCTCTGAGAATTTTCGAGTGCGGGGTCCGGCCGGCGTCGTACACGGTTGCGGGTGGATGGCTGCACGGATTCGAGGTTATCGGCATCCGTCGCAGAATTTGGCACTTGTGGAATATCAGGGGTCACCGAAAGATCACCTGACCGACTGCTCGAAATCCGACGACGTTGCCACCCTTCGATACTAGGTGACCGAACGTGCGCTAGAGGAGAGGGTTGCTCCTCGGTGATTCGGGCACACTGGAGTCGGCGAGAAAAGGAGACCGAAATGGCCGAACAGTTGCGAGCCGCAGTACACGAGCTCATGCCCCGCGCCCACGAGGATCTGACGCGGCTGGTTGCGTTGCGGTCGGTCGCGGATGCACGGCAATTTCCGCCGGAAGAGTGTGCGGCAGCTTCCGCCTGGGTGGTCGAGGCATTCCGCGACCAGGGATTCGCGGACATCGAGGCGGTGGAGACATCGGACGGTTCCGCAGCGGTGATCGGATATCGGCCGGGGCCACCGGACGCCCCGACAGTTCTCCTGTACTGCCACTACGACGTTCAACCACCCGGAGACGAAGAGCTTTGGAATTCGCCACCTTTCACGCTGACCGAACGCGGCGGACGGTGGTACGGGCGAGGTGCGTCGGACTGCAAGGGCAATCTCGTGATGCACTTGACCGCACTCCGGGCCTTGGCCGCGGCAGGGATCGACCCGGCGGTCAATCTGCGAATCGTCGCCGAGGGCTCGGAAGAAATGGGAACCGGAGGTCTCGAAGACCTGCTGCGCCTGCGTCCCGAACTGTTCGCCGCCGACGTCATGCTGATCGCTGACACCGGCAACACTGCGGTGGGTGAGCCCACGATCACGACGTCACTGCGCGGCATCGCGAATGTGGTCGTCCACGTCTCGGCACTCGAAGGTGAGGTGCACTCCGGTGTGTTCGGTGGCCCGGCACCCGACGCGATGACCGCATTGGTGCAGATGCTGGCAACGCTGCACGACGAACACGGCAACACCACCGTCGACGGCTTGGTGAACGATCAGCGCTGGGCCGGTGTCGAGTACGACGACGAACAATTCCGCATCGACGCGGGAGTTATCGACGGTGTCGATCTGGTGGGTTCCGGTTCGGTGGCCGACCAGGTGTGGGCTCGGCCGGCGCTCACGATCTTGGGAATCGACTGCCCGCCGGTGGTCGGCTCGGCTGCAGCGATCACGCCCCGTGCCTCCGCGCGACTGAACCTTCGCGTTCCACCCGGCACGGATCCGGCCGACGCTCAGGACTTGTTGATCGGGCATCTTCTGGCCGGCGCGCCGTGGGGCGTGCAGGTGAGCGTGGAACCGGAGGCAACGGGAATGCCGTTCGGCGCTGCTACGGGTGGGCCGGGATTCAAACAGCTCACAGCGGCTCTGAGTGCGGCGTACGGCGCCGAAGTCGGATTCGCCGGACAGGGAGGCTCGATTCCCCTGTGCAGCGCGCTGGCGGAGCAGTTCCCCGACGCGGAGATCGCATTGATCGGCGTCGAGGAACCGCAGTGCCGCATCCACGCCCCGAACGAGAGCGTCGATCCGTCGGAGATCGAGAATCTCGCGTTCGCGGAAGCTCTGTTTCTGAGCAGGTTCGAATAGCTAGTCCGGTTCGAATAGCTAGACGGACAGGTCGCGTCGCAACTTGGCGACGTGACCGGTGGCGCGGACGTTGTACTGCGCAACCTCGATCTTTCCCTCTTCGTCGACGAGGAAGGTGGATCGGATGACGCCCTGGACGGTTTTGCCGTACATCTTCTTCTCGCCGAACGCGCCCCAGGCTTCGAGGGTTGTCTTCTCCGGATCGGAGAGCAACGGGAAGGTCAGCTCCTCGTTGTCGCGGAACTTGGCGAGCTTGGCCGGCTTGTCCGGTGAGATGCCGATGACGTCCAGGCCCGCCCCGTTCAGTTCGGCGAGGTTGTCCCGGAAGTCGCACGCCTGCTTGGTGCAGCCCGGGGTGTTGGCAGCCGGGTAGAAGTACACGATGACCTTGCGGCCTCGGTAGTCGTGCAACGAAACTTCGTTGCCTTCGGCGTCGGGGAGCGTGAAATCCGGCGCGGTATCGCCGGCGGACAATCTACTGTTCTCGGTCACGGGAATCGAGGTTAGTCGAGAAATTGCGCGCCAGGTGGGCGCGCGAGCAATCTGCTCCTCTACGGTAGAACCAGGTGTCGACGCCTCGCGTCTGCACGGACGTAGCGGCAGAAGAACATCAAGCGACAGCACACAGACAAGTTGGAGGACACGTGCCCAGGGACACCGAGAGCATCGAGCGCGAGATCGAGAAGGCGCGTAACCAGCTCGCGAGCACACTCGACGAACTGACGGTACGTACCAACCCGAAGCGGCTGGTCGAGAACACCAAGAAGACGGTGCTCGCCAAGCTCAACGAGCCGAATGTGAAGTACGCGTTGATCGCCGTGGGATCCGTTGTCGGACTCTTGGTCATTCGCAAGATCATTCGCTGATCACCGTCACCGGACATGAAGAAGGCCCCCATCTCGATGAGATGGGGGCCTTCTTGCAAGTGCGCCCACAGGGACTCGAACCCCGGACCCAGTGATTAAGAGTCACTTGCTCTACCAACTGAGCTATAGGCGCTCGCTCTTGCGAGACAGAACATTAGCCGACAGGCTCGGCAGTTTGCAAAACGCGTCGTCGCAATCGTGACGGCAGTTACATCGCGCGTCTCTTTCAGGCCTGCGGCGGACGGGAACTCGTCCACCCGATCCGACCCTCGAGTTGCTGCGCGAGCGACAGAATTGCCAGCTCGCCGTTCGGCCGCGACACCAGTTGGACGCTGAGGGGGAGCCCGGTAGACGAAAATCCGGCAGGCACGGCCGCCGCGGGATTGCCGCACACATTCCAGATCGAGCAGTACGCCGCGATCGGCAACGCCTTGCGGACGGCGGACAGCAGGCCGGTGCCTTCGAGTTGACCGATCCGCCGCGGTAACGCGGGTGTGGTCGGCGTCAGCACGATGTCGTACGTGTCGAAAACCTGGTTGACGGTGTGCGCGATCCGTTGGCCCCGCCGGTATGCGGCCCTGCCGACGCGCCCCGGCGACGCGATCCTGCCGATCGACGACAGTGCGCGGGTTCGCTTTTCGAGGAGGTCGGGCCGATCGACGCGGAGGGCCTCGTCGCGAACGCCGCCGAGTACCTGGGGCAGGAATGACGCTGTTGCATCGGGGTAGTCGGGATCATGGTCGTCGACGTGATGCCCCAAGTCGCTCAGCATTTCTGCGACGGCACGAACTCCGGCAACCACTTCGGGCGCCGGTGTGATGCCGCGCACGGGACAGCGGGTGGACACCGCGATGCGCAGGGGGCCGGGTGGGCGTGCCGCGGCCTCGGTGAAGCTCGCCTCGAGTGGCTGAGCCCGGTAGTCGTCCACCGCCGTAGTACCGGTAATGGCGTCGTAGACGAGTGCGCTGTCCCGAACCGAACGGGTGAGCGGGCCGAGTGTCCCGAGACTGCGCCACAGGTTGCCGTTCGGCGCGGTGCTTACTCGGCCACGTTGCGCTTTCAGTCCGAACAATCCGCAGAACGCCGACGGAAGTCGGATGGAACCGCCGCCGTCGCCGCCGATTCCCGCGGCAACCATGCCCGACGCGACAGCGGCTGCCGTGCCGCCGCTCGATCCTCCCGTGGATACTGTTGTGTTCCAGGGGTTTCGGGTGTACCCGTGTGCTGCTGTTTCGGTGAACGGCCAGATGCCGAACTCCGGCATCGTGGTTTTTCCGATGACGACTGCGCCGGCGTCGCGTAGGCGTCGGACTACTTCGGAGTCTGCTTTCGCGATTCGCGTCACGGCCGCGCCGCCGTACGTTGTCGGTGTTCCGGCTACGTCGTTCTCGTCCTTGATCGCGATGGGCACGCCGTGCAGTGGGCCGACCGGGTCGCCGGAGGCCTGGCGCTCGTCGAGTCGAGTGGCTTCGGCGATTGCTTCGTCGGCGAGTACGCGAGTGAAGGCGTTGAGTGTGGGATTGAGTCGTTCGATCCGCCGGAGAGTGTGTTCGGTCAACTCACGAGCCGACAGTTGGCCGCTGCGGATCAGTTCGGCTTGACCGACGACGCCGGCGAATGCGACTTCCGAATCGGGCAGTTCAGTCATAGCTCGCTCCATTGTGTCGGGTTCGCTGGAGTGTATTCGCCCTCGGACACAAAAAAGATCCCCACCTTGTTTCCAAGGTGGGGATCTTTGCAAGTGCGCCCACAGGGACTCGAACCCCGGACCCAGTGATTAAGAGTCACTTGCTCTACCAACTGAGCTATAGGCGCTCGCTCTTGCGAGACAGAACATTAGCCGAACCGTTCCGTCGGGAGCAAATCGCCTGGTGGGGCGTCGGAGGCCGGGTGATTTGTATGGCGTTGTCGGAAATCGGTAACAAAACAAGCGGTACGAAACGATTGATACTCGAACGTTACTCTTCGACGGGGTTTTCATGACCGTGAGTAACGACTGTGCCTGGCATCATTGACCTGGCGCAATTGCTGGTCGTTAACATGTGAAGCGGAGTCGAACAAATGAGTCGTCAGTGGTGGGGCCTGTCCGTGCGTGGGGGGACAGGCCGAGTCTCGAGGGGCGCCGCAATGGCTGCCGTGTCGTTGGGTGCGTTGGTTCTGGTGACCGCGTGCACGTCCAGTGGGGCTGCCGTGAACACGGAGGGTGCCGCGCCGATCGACTCCAATCCCCTGACTGAGCTCATCAAGCCCAAGGTCACCGCCACCGTCGCTGACGGCGCAATCGGTTTCTCTCCGGGAGATCCGGTCCGCATCGACGTCGCCGACGGCACCCTGTCCGACGTTCGGATGGTCAACGCCGAGGGTAAGACGGTTGCCGGTGCAATTGCAGCCGACGGAGCGTCGTGGGTGACCGCTGAACCCCTCGGTTACAACCGCAAATACAAGATCGAGGCTCAGGCCTACGGATTGGGCGGCGCCAGCACCACGGTGACATCGTTCACGACCAGTGCGCCTGGCAACCTCACCAAGCCGTACGTGATGCCTGGCGAGGGTGCGGTAGTCGGTATCGGCCAGCCGATCGCCGTGCAGTTCGACGAGAACATTCCCGATCGCAAGGCTGCCGAAGAGTCGATCACCGTCACGACGACCCCGGCCGTCGAAGGTGCTTTCTACTGGGTCAACAACCGTGAGGTGCGGTGGCGTCCGGAGGAATACTGGGCGCCGGGCACCAAGGTCGACGTCAAGGTCAACGTCTACGGACGCGATCTGGGCAAGGGCGTCTTCGGTCAGGAGGACGCCACGACGTCCTTCGACATCGGTGATTCCGTGATCGCGATTGCCGACGACAACACGAAACAGGTCACTTTCCAGGTCAACGGCGAGACTGTCATGACCATGCCCACATCGATGGGTAAGGACAGCACACCCACCGACAACGGCGTTTACATCATCGGCGACCGGTTCGCGAACATGGTCATGGACTCGTCGACGTACGGAGTGCCTGTCACGTCGTCCGACGGATACAAGACTCCGGTCGACTGGGCGACACGAATGTCCTACAGCGGCATCTTCTTCCACTCCGCACCGTGGTCCGTCGGGCAGCAGGGTTACTCCAACACCAGCCACGGCTGCCTCAACCTGAGTCCCGCCAACGCCAAGTGGGTCTACGACAACACCAAGCGCGGCGACATCGTCATCGTGAAGAACACCGTCGGCGGAACGCTCTCGGGCACCGACGGCCTCGGGGACTGGAACATCCCGTGGAACGTGTGGAAAGCCGGTAACGCGGACGTCTGAGTGCGTCCCTGAATCAATACGAATGCCCCCAGCTGATCGGCTGGGGGCATTCGTATTTCCACGACCAGATGCAATGTTGCACAACCAAAAGAACCCCCGGAAATATCTTTCGACATTTCCGGGGGTTCCCTTTGGGTGAGCGACGGGACTCGAACCCGCGACAGCCAGGATCACAACCTGGTGCTCTACCAACTGAACTACGCCCACCATTGCCTCGGCGACCGGTTTGACCCGGTTGCTTTGACGTAGAAGATACTAGCCTGAAAGTTGGCCAGGATGCCAATCGGCAGGTCAGGCAGGCCCGAGACCCTCTACGACGGCTGCGATCTCTGCGCTGGACGGTCCGGGCGCGGGGACAAATGCGGTGCCGCGGTAGTACTTGAGTTCGCGGATGGATTCCTTGATGTCGGCCAGGGCGCGGTGCGCGAGGCCCTTTTCGGGCTGGCCGAAGTAGATCCGCGGGTACCAGCGACGCGAGAGTTCCTTGATGGAACTGACGTCGATCATCCGGTAGTGCAGGTAGGTGTCCAGGGCGCTCATGTCCCGCGAGATGAACCCGCGGTCGGTGGCGATGGAATTGCCGGCCAGGGGAGCAGTGCCGGCGACGGGAACGTGCTCACGGATGTAGGCGAGCACCTCTTTCTCCGCTTCGGCAAGGGTGACCGTCGACTTGCGAACTTCTTCGGTCAGACCTGATTTGGCGTGCATCTTCTTCACGACGTCCGGCATGGCGGCCAACGCGTCGTCGTCGGCGTGGATGACGATGTCCACGCCTTCGCCCAAGATGTTCAATTCGCTGTCGGTTACCAGAGCCGCAATCTCGATGAGTTTGTCCGACTCCAGCCGCAGCCCGGTCATTTCACAATCGATCCATACCAATTTGTCCTGCACCAGGAACACAGTAGTAGGCGCGGCCGGAAGGATAAGGTCTGCGGTGACAGTCGACGCGCGTAATTCTTCTTTTGTAGTGCAAATGAGGAGGGCCTTGTATGACCGTGGATCCCAAGGACGGTGCTGTTTCGCTCACGCCGGCCGAGAAGGCGAAAGTGGCCAAGGCGGCCGCTGCCGAAGCTGCTCGGGTTGCTGCCGAGGCCGCACAAGCCGCCGAGGATGCCGAGCGTGAAGCCCTAGCTGCGGAGAGTGTCGCTGCGGAGGGTGCGGAGACGCAGTCCGCTCCGTCCGGTGCCGCTGCCGAGATCGCTGCGGGCTATGCGTCGGAGGGGCAGGCGCTGGAACTGGGGTCGATAGTTGTCGACGGAGTTGCCGATCCAGCGGCCCGGGTGCGCATTCCCTTGGCCACCGTGAACCGTCACGGCTTGATTGCCGGTGCAACCGGTACGGGTAAGACGAAGACGTTGCAGGGCATCGCGGAACAACTCTCGGCCGCGGGTGTGCCCGTCGTGATGGCGGATGTGAAGGGTGATCTCTCGGGATTGTCGAAAGCCGGTGAGAGCAACGACAAGATCACGGCCCGCGCCGTCGAGACGGGCGACGACAACTGGACTCCGTCCGGGATGCCTGTCGAATTCCTGTCGCTGGGAACCGGCGGTATCGGGATTCCGGTCCGCGCCACCATCACCAGTTTCGGGCCGATCCTGCTCAGTAAGGTTTTGGGCCTCAACGAGACTCAGGAGTCCACGCTGGGATTGATTTTCCACTGGGCGGACACTCAGGGTCTTGCGTTGTTGGATCTCAAGGACTTGCGTTCCGTCATTGCGCATCTCACCAGTGCCGAAGGCAAAGCAGATCTGAAGGGGATCGGCGGCGTATCCACGGCTACGGCCGGGGTCATCCTGCGCGCGCTGGTCAATCTCGAGGCTGACGGCGGTGACACCTTCTTCGGTGAACCGGAACTCGAAACCGAGGATCTGCTGCGGGTAGTCGGTGGCGCCGGCGTCATCACACTCTTCGAGCTCGGCGCGCAGGCCGCGCGGCCGGCGATGTTCTCCACCTTCCTGATGTGGGTACTGGCAGACCTGTTCCAGACCCTGCCGGAGGAAGGGGACTTGGAGAAGCCCAAGTTGGTGTTCATCTTCGACGAAGCCCATCTCTTGTTCGCCGACGCGTCGAAGGCCTTCCTCCAGCAGGTCGAGCAGACCGTGAAGTTGATTCGTTCCAAGGGCGTTGGCGTGTTCTTCTGCACGCAGTTGCCCACCGATATCCCCAATTCTGTTCTGTCGCAGCTGGGTGCGCGGGTGCAACATGCTCTGCGCGCGTTCACTCCGGACGATCAGAAGGCGCTCAACAAGACGGTTCGCACCTACCCGAAGACGGAGCATTACGACCTGGAGAAGGCTCTCACATCGTTGGGAACCGGTGAGGCTATCGTTACCGTCCTCTCGGAGAAGGGGGCGCCGACACCGGTGGCCTGGACCAAGATTCGTCCACCCCGTTCCTTGATGGACACGATCGGCAACGACGCCGTCAAGGCTGCGGCCGCGTCGAGTCCGCTCTACCAGAAATACGGCCAGACCATCGATCGTGAATCGGCGTACGAGAAACTGACAGCGAAGGTGGCCGGGGCACCCACGGCAGACCCGTCGCTGGATCTGCCGCCGCTACCGGATCTGTCGCAGCTTCCGCCGCCTCCGCCCGTCGAGCCGGATGGACCCAACATTGCCGAGCAGATTCTCGGCAATTCCGCCGTCAAGAGTTTCCTCAAATCGGCGGCATCTGCTGCCGGCCGGGAGATCTCGCGAAGTATTTTCGGGACCGGAAGCCGCCGCAGGCGCTGAAAGTTCGACGCCCGCGAGGTCAGATACCGACCTCGCGGGCGAGTAGGTCGTTGATCGATTCGCGCCGGATCAACGGTCGTGCGACGCCGCCGTGTACGGCAATCACCGGCGGCCGGCACACGCTGTTGTAGGTTGACGCCATGCTGTGGTGATAGGCGCCGGTGCACGGCACTCCCAACAGATCACCCTCGTGGAGGTCTGCGGGAAGTTGTATGCCGACGGAAATTTCGTCTCCCGATTCGCAGTGCCGCCCCACAACGGTCACTTCCTCGAGCGGTGCATTCGAATGTCGGTTGACCAATTCGACGTCGTAGCGGCTGTTGTACAACGACACTCGCGGATTGTCGCTCATACCACCGTCGACGGAGACGAATGTTCTTCCGCCGCTGATGGTCTTGATGTTCGCAACGCGGTACAGCGTGACCCCGGCCCGTGCAGCGATGGCCCGGCCGGGTTCGAGGACGATTTCGGGCCGGGGGAAGCGATTTCGGGTGCAGGCGTCGTCGAGTGATTCGTCGACAACGATTGCCAGTCGAGTCAGGTCGAGCTGGGCGTCGCCCGGGATGTACGCGATTCCGTGCCCACCCCCGAGGTCGAGTTCGGTGAGGATGATTCCGTGCGTGCGACGAATGTCGTCCATCTGGGCGATCATCGTGCCTATCGCGGGGCGGAAGTGTTCGGGATCGGTGATTTGCGAGCCGAGATGGCAGTGCAGGCCGATAAGTTCGAGGTGGGGTGCTGCGCTGACGGCGGCGACCGCACGATCCAATTCCTCGGAGAATGCCGGCAGGCCGAACTTCTGGTCGACGACGCCGGTGGTCACCGCCTTGTGCCCGTGAATGTCGACACCGGGCGTAACTCGGATCAGCACTTTCTGTTCCCGCGTGCATACCGATGCCAGCCGTAGTGCTTCGCTGTGGGAGTCGAGAACTATCCGGCCGACGCCGGCGTTGGCGGCTGCTCTGAGCTCGGAGACAGATTTTGCGTTGCCGTGCAGGATGATTCGTGCCGGGTCCACACCCGCCGTCAGTGCAATAGTGAGTTCTCCGGCAGAGCAGACATCCACGCCCAGTCCCTCTTCGGAGACCCATTTTGCCATCGCCCGAATCATGAGTGCCTTGCCCGCGTACACGATTTCCGCGTCGGGGAAGATCTCCCGGTACATCCGGCAGCGGTGGCGCACATCAGCCTCGTCGACGACATAGGTGGGAGTTCCGTACTGATCGGCGATCTCTTCGAGGGACACGTCGCCGATGCAGATGCGGCCGCTCTGATCGTGGTGAGTGCTGATGGGCCACAAGGCCGGATCCAAGCGCGGTGTCATTGCGCCGCGTAGGGACGGGAAGATATCGAGAAGCGTCACGTCGATCTCCTGAAAGTGACCCGCTCGGTGCGGGGCTGACTTCAGGATTACTCCGAAACAGCTCCGGTGGACCTCGTCTTGACGGGTACTTGACGGGGAAGGGGCTGAGTTTGACGGCGTTCTTTTATGCCCGCCGTCTCCGCTTCCAGCCGAACCAGCTCAGCCCGGCGAGTACTGCCACTACCGCGACACCTCCAACAACAGCAGTCTTGTCGACATACACCGCAACGGACGGCGTCCCACCCGTTTCGGGAACGTATCCGGCGCCGTAGACCGCTTCGACGGTCTTCTGGACGTCGAAATCGGTTCCGGTATACGGCCCGCAACTGTGTCCCTCGTATTCGGCGTCGACGTCGTAGGGCGCCGAGAGGAACATCAATTGCTCGGTCCCGACTACGTAGCTTGTGCCACAACCATTCCCGTTGGCGAGTGTTCCCACCGACGTCACCGAGGCGACATCGCCTTTGTAGACGCGACTCACGTCGAACAGATAGGTGTCTTCGAACCCGTCCGAGGTTTTCTCCGTCGGAGTCCCGAGGAAAATGGTGCTCGAAACGCTCACTGCTTCCTCGGGGGTTGCGAAGGACATGCATGAGCACGCATTCGCTGTTGTAGGGAGCAGAAGGGGCAACCCTCCGGTCATGAGAAGGATTGCCCCTACTGCCAGTGCTCGCTGAGAGGCCATTTACAGACTATATGGTCTGATATGGCCGGGAATGAGAAACTTGGCCGATTCAGCCGCCGAGCTTCTTGTAGAACGTGCCCACGATCGGGGCGACCACGGCGCGCGGGGTGTAACCGCCGGCAACCGACATCGCTTTACTCAAGATGCCCGGGACGACGCGCATCTTGTTCTCGGCCAGGCCGTCGAGTGAGACCTTGGCGGTGTACTCGCTCGAGATCCAGAAGAAGTCCGGGACCAGCTTGTCGACGATGGAGGCCTCGGCCGGGTCCGGGGTCTCGGTGCGAACCGGACCGGGGGCGAGGAGCGTGACATTGACCCCGGTGCCCTTGAGCTCGCCGCGCAGGGATTCCGCGAACGTGTTCACGAAGGCCTTGGTGGCGGCGTAGGTCGCATTGTTCGGGATCGGCATGTTGCCTGCGGCCGATCCGACCATCAGGATGCCGCCGGACTTGCGTTCGATCATGCCGGGCAGCACGGCCAGGGTGAGGTCGTGAACTGCGACGGCGTTGAGTTCGACCTGGGCGCGCTCGTAGCTCGGATCGAGCTCCGCCACCGGACCGAAGGTGGCGATACCGGCGTTATTGCACAGGATGCTGATCTCACGCGTGCCCAGTTCCTCGACCAAGACGGCGCGTGCCGCACTGTCAGAGAGATCGCAGGCGCGGACCTCGACGTCGACGCCATGCTTGGCGCGAAGTGTCTCGGCGAGACCTTCCATGACGTCGCCGCGTCGCGCGACCAGGATCAGGGAGTGTCCGCGAGAGGCCAGATCAGCGGCCAGTGCCTCTCCGATTCCGGAGGAGGCGCCGGTCACGACGGCGCGGGATGTGGTGGTGGGTGTCGGCAGGCTCACGATCAGTCAGCGTAGCCGGTCAAATCGTCGCGGCTAGTCGTGTGCCCTGTTCGATGGCGCGTTTTGCATCGAGTTCACCGGCTACGTCCGCCCCGCCGATGACGTGGGTCACGACCCCGGCAACGGTCAGCTCGTCGACGATATCGCGCACCGATTCCTGTCCCGCGCAGATCACGATCGTGTCGACTTCGAGGAGGCGAGGCTTCTCGTGCTTCTCGCCGAAGGTGATGTGCAGGCCGGCGTCGTCGATCCGTTCGTAGTTCACACCGGAGAGTTCGTGCACACCTTTGTTCTTCAAGGCAGCGCGATGGACCCAACCGGTGGTCTTGCCGAGGCCGGCGCCGATGCGTCCGGGCTTGCGCTGCAGGAGGTAGACCTCACGCTCGGAAAGTTCGGGGACGGGGATGGTGAGCGCTCCCGGTGCCATCTCGGGCTCCGTGACGCCCCACTCCTGCTTCCATTCCTTCAAGTGCAGAGTGGGTGATGTCGGGTGAGTGAGGAATTCGCTCACGTCGACGCCGATGCCGCCGGCCCCGATCACGGCGACGGTCTTGCCCACCGGCTTACCCTCACGCACTACCTCGGCGTATGTCAGTACCTTCGGATTCTCGATGCCGGGGATGTTCGGGACCCGAGGAGTCACGCCGGTCGCTACCACCACCTCGTCGAACGTTCCGATGAGATCGGCTGGAGTGACTCGTGTTTCAAGCTTGACATCGACTCCGGCGAGTTCCAGTTGCCTGGTGTAGTAGCGGATGGTCTCGGTGAACTCTTCCTTGCCCGGGATCAACTGTGCGATCCCGAACTGGCCGCCGATCATGTCCGACGCCTCGAAGAGGGTGACGGCGTGGCCGCGCTGTGCGAGATTCAACGCAGCAGAGAGGCCCGCTGGTCCGCCGCCGACAACAGCGAGGTTCTTGCTGCGCGGGGTGGGGGAGAGGACGAGCGTCGTCTCACGTCCGGCGCGTGGGTTGAGGAGGCAGGACACATGTTTGCGAACAAATGCGTGGTCGAGGCAAGCCTGGTTGCACGCGATGCAGGTGTTGATTTCATCGGATGCGCCGCGGTGTGCTTTGTTTGCCCAGTCGGGATCGGCGAGCATCGGGCGGGCCATGGAGATCAGTTGCGCGTCGCCGCGGGTGAGAATCTCTTCGGCGGTCTCGGGCATGTTGATGCGGTTCGATGCAACAACCGGAATGCTGACGTGCTTTTCGAGTTTGCCGGTGATATCGACAAAGGCCGCGCGGGGTACCGAGGTCACGATGGTGGGTACCCGCGATTCGTGCCACCCGATGTCGGTGTTGATGATCGTGGCGCCAGCGGCCTCGATTTCCTGTGCCAGAGTGACGATTTCATCCCAGGTCTGACCGCCCTCGACAAGATCGGCCATCGACAGCCGGAATACGACGATGAAGTTCGGGCCGACGGCGCGGCGGGTTCGCTTGACGATCTGGACAGCCAGGCGTCGACGGTTTTCGGAGCTACCGCCCCATTGATCGTTACGCTTGTTCGTGCGCTCGCACAGGAATTGGTTGATGAAATACCCTTCACCGCCCATGATTTCGACGCCGTCGTAGCCGGCGGATTGAGCAAGACGCGCGCAGCGGACGTAGTTGCGGATCTGCCAGCGCACTCCGCGATCGGTGAGCTTGCGCGGCCGAAACGGATTGATCGGTGCTTTGATCGACGACGCAGACACACTGAACGGTTGGTAGCTGTACCGGCCGGCGTGCAGGATCTGCATCGCGATCTTTCCGCCGGCGTCGTGTACCGCCGTGGTGATTCGGCGATGGCGGCGCGCTTCGATCTTGTTGGTCAGCTTGGCGCCGAAAGGAAGGAGCCAGCCGGTGCGGTTGGGGGCGTAGCCGCCGGTGACGATCAATCCGACTCCGCCGCGGGCGCGTTCGGCAAAATACTCGGCGAGTTTGTCGGTGTCCTTGGCGCGGTCTTCGAGGCCGGTGTGGATCGAACCCATGACAATACGGTTCTTCAGTGTGGTGAACCCGAGGTCGAGGGGTGAGAACAGGAGGGGAAACTGCGGAGTCGTCATGGCTGGTGGTGTCCTTCCGAGTTGTCGTCGAGGCCGGGGAGCGCGTCCAGGATCTCTTGGCACCAGTCGACAAAGCCCTCTTCGACGCGGATTCCGCCGCGCAGAACGAGGTACTGGTGCAGGGGTGATCCGGATAGGGCTGCGGGATTGGGGAAGTCGCGTTTCTCGATGAGTCGGTAGACGTCGAGCCGGGAAGCATGGCCGTCGCGGTGACGAGCGACCTCGCCTCGAAGGGCGGGGATGTCTGCAGTACCGGCGGCGCGGATCTTCACGGCCAGTTCGTTACGCAGATGGCTGGGTTCGGACGGTTCGGCTATCCAGCGCGTCAGTTCCGCGCGGCCGGCCTTGCTGACGCGATACACCTTTTTGTCTGGGCGCCCGTCTTGAGCGACGGTTTCCACCTCGACCCACCCGGCGTCGTCCATCCGCTTGAGGATTCGGTAGATCTGCTGGTGCGTTGCGCTGTGGAAGAACCCGATCGACTTGTCGAATCGACGGGTCAGGTCGTAGCCCGACGCCTCCTGCTCGGTCAGCGAGGTGAGGAGCGCGTGTTCGAGTGCCATGAGTGAAGTATGTATGCACCTCGTTCCATATGCAACCAAGTGCATACTTGCCAAAGTCTTGTACTGTTTTGTCCCTCTCGCTCGAATAGGCTCGCGATCATGAGCGCAGAGTCGACAAGCACGCAGGCCGAACCGCCCGCAGGGATAGGCGCCGCGGCGACCAAGAGTCAGGTGGTTGCGTGGGGGTTGTGGGACTGGGGATCGGCCGCATTCAACGCGGTGATCTTGACCTTCGTCTTCTCCGTCTACCTCACCGATGCGGTTGGCGACGATCTGCCTGGCTCGGTGTCGGCAACAACGTGGCTCAGTTGGGCGCTGGGAATCGCGGGCTTCTTCATCGCGATTCTGGCTCCGATTACCGGGCAGCGGTTCGACGCGTCCGGCAAGCGTAAGTGGTCGTTGGCGATCCTCACGGGCATCACCGTTCTGTCGATGGCCGGGTTGTACTTCGTCGAGGACAACTATCGGTATCTCTGGCTGGGGCTGGTACTCCTCGCCATCGGTTCGGTGATCTTCGAACTCGCCGGAGTTCCCTACAACGCCATGATGCGGCAGGTGTCGACGCCGGAGAATCTGGGCCGGGTTTCCGGGTTCGGATGGGCCATGGGCTATTTCGGCGGAATTGTTCTGTTGCTGCTCTGCTACTTCGGGTTCATCGTCGGTGACGGCGACACGCGGGGTTTCCTGGGGTTGACCACCGACGGCGGCCTGAACATCCGGATGGTGGCTCTGCTTGCGGCCGCGTGGTTTGCCATTTTCGCGATCCCGGTATTTTTCAAGGTGCCCGAGTTGCCTACCCCCGACGCAGATCCGGGCGCGGCCAAGGCTGGGCTTCTCGATTCCTACCGCGTGCTGTGGCGCGACTTGCGCGAACTGTGGATCGTCGACCGTCGCACTATCTGGTACTTGATTGCGAGCGCACTGTTCCGCGACGGCCTCGCCGGGGTGTTCACTTTCGGTGCTGTCCTTGCCGTGAATGTGTACGGAATCAGTGCGGCGGACGTTTTGTTGTTCGGTGTTGCAGCCAATGTCATTTCGGCCATCGGCGCCTTGGTGGCCGGGCGATTCGACGACCGGATCGGGCCCAAGCAGGTCATCACCGTATCGCTCGCGTCGATGATCGTGGTCGGTGCGATCTTGATCGCGGTGTCCGGGCCCGTCATGTTCTGGATCTTCGGACTCGCGCTGTGCCTGTTCGTCGGGCCGGCGCAATCGTCCGCTCGAACGTTCCTGGCGCGCATCACTCCGCCCGGACGCGAAGGTCAGCTTTTCGGTCTGTATGCGACCACAGGCCGAGCAGTGTCCTTTCTGGCGCCGACACTGTTCGGCCTGTTCGCGTGGATGTTCGGTGCCGACCGCGCCGGCATCGTCGGACTACTGGTGGTTCTTGCCGTGGGCCTTGCTGCCCTGTCACTGGTCAAGGCACCCGAAGGTGACAGCGCGGAGGCTGTCAGTCCTTGAAGTAGACCAATTGATGCGTAGTGGCGAGCAATTCGCCGTCACTGCCCCATAATTCGGCGCTCTGATCGAAGTACCCGTTACCGAAACGCTGGGTGCGCGCGGTCCCGAGGATGGAGCGATCGGACTGCCGGGCCAGCGCCGCGGCGTCGGCGTGGAAGTAGATCGTCAACGAGACGGTTCCAGCGGGGGCCATCTTTCCGCGGCGCAGGAATATTCGCGGGAAGAACACGTCGCACAACGAGGTCAGCGAGAAGAAATCAAGCGCGCGGGGCGGGCTGTCGCGAACCCAGAGGGTCGAGACGGAGTCGGGGTGTTCGCCGGATTCCAAGTCGGGGATTGCGCCCTCGACAAACCGCATTTCGTAGTTCTGGGCCCAGGCGATGAACTCGGGGAACGGTTGTGCGGGAGTATCTTCTGCAACCGGTACTGCCGGCATCTCGATCTCCGTGGAATCCCAGGTCTCGCGGCGCAGGCCGAACACCGCAGTTGCGGTAGTCGCCACGGTGCCGTTCTGAGCGAGTTCGATCCACCAATGCTGCGTCGTGCGGTTGGTGCGGACCGGTCGCGCAGTGATCTCGAACGGGCCTTCGGCAATCGGGCCCGCAAAATTGACCGTCAGCGACAGCGGTTCACCCAGGCGCTCCGGGTGCCGCTGAACCGAGGCCAGCAATGTGGCCGCGGTGATTCCACCGAAGGGGCCGACCATGTTGTTGTACGCGGCGCTGGTGTGTCCAGTCGAGAGACCCGGCGTAATGGATTCCAGGTCGAGGGCGGCATCAAACGGATGCGGGGGTGCAACGGTTGTGGTCACGACAAGCTCCTGACGGTGAAATCGACGTATGTATGACAACATACATAGAACCTCAGGTGTGGGGCGGATCAGGCTCCCGCTCGCCGGATAATTGCGTCCGCCAGTTCTTCGGCACGTTCCTCGGGTATCCAGTGACTACCGCCCTCCAGAACCACAAATTCGTACGGCGCATCCACGAATTCACCGCATCGTTCCGCTCCGGCGCGCCCGAGGGCGCTGTCGCCCGTACTCCAGACGTACGTAGTCGGAACGGTGGTGGGAGCTAGATCGCCGAAATCGCGAGTCATAGCGCGATACCAGTTCAATGCGCCGGTCAACGCCCCGTCGCCGCTGAGGATTCGAATATGTTCGTCGGCGAATTCGGGGTCGATCTGGCCGTCGAACATCGCACGCAATCGGCGGAAGTTGTCCTCCGACAACACCTTTTCGGCCTTTCCTTCCTGACGAAGCAACCGGATGTACGACGAACGCTCCTTTTGATCCTCGTCTTCGCGTAGTGCCCAACCGAAGGCAGTGGGGTGTGGAACAGATATCGCGGTCAGGCTGCGAATTCGGTGAGGATGCCGCCCGGCAACCTGCCACGCCACCGCGGATCCCCAGTCGTGACCGACCAGATGAGCGTCAGGCAAACCGAGGGCGTCGAGCAGGCCGACGGTATCGGCAACAAGGTGTTCGATGCGGTACGCGTCGACGCCGGCGGGCCGGGCATTGGGCGAGTATCCCCGTTGGTGCGGTGCGATGACGCGAAACCCGGCGGCAGTCAGTAGGGGAGTCACCTTGCCCCACGACGCGGCGCTTTCGGGAAATCCGTGGAGCGCGAGTAGGGGAATGCCGTCGTCAGGGCCGGAAATCAGGACGTCGAAGGTCAGGTCGCCGACAGGAATCCGAAACGTATTCGTGGATGACATGCTGCCACCGTACGAGGGTAATCGGCATCGGCACCACACTTCGGGCTGAATCGACGACCGCCGGTTATCTCAGCAGGCGATACCCTTGAGGGTGGGTGTGCGAAAGGTAAAGCACATGTGGTTAATCCGGGTAGATGACTGATGGTCGAAGAGGATCCGCTCCGCACAAGTCGCGACGTGGTCAACTCGATCGCGGAAGAGTTGGGTGCCGCGGGATTCGGCGCTGCTGAAGTAGTCGGACGCGGCGGGTTCGGTGTTGTGTACAGGTGCTCGCAGTCCGAGCTCGATCGAACGGTGGCGGTGAAGGTTCTCACCACCGACCTCGATGACGTGAACGTGGCACGGTTTCTGCGCGAACAGCGGGCGATGGGCCGGCTCACCGGCCACCCGAACATCGTCAATGTTCTTCACGTCGGGGTCACCGCCAGCGGCCGCTCCTATTTGGTGATGCCCTATTGCGCGCAGGGTTCACTCGAGGCGCGAATTCGCCGACTTGGTCCGCTGGAGTCGAAGGAAATCCTCCGGTTGGGGGTGAAGATGGCGGGCGCGCTCGAGACCGCTCACGTGTTCGGGATCGTGCACCGCGATATCAAACCGGCGAACATCCTTTTCACCGATTACGGAGAACCGGCCCTCGCCGATTTCGGAATCTCGCGTGTGTCCGGCGGCTTTCAGACCGCTACGGGATCCGTGGCCGGATCGCCGGCATTTACTGCGCCGGAGGTACTCGGCGGGGCCGAACCGAGCACAGCGTCCGACGTCTACGGACTCGGAGCGACATTGTTCTGTGCGCTCACCGGACATGCGGCTTTCGAGCGATTGAGCGGTGAGCAGGTGGTGGCCCAGTTTTTGCGGGTGACCACACAACCGGTACCGGACTTGCGCGAGAGCGGCGTCGACGACGATATTTCCGAGTTGGTGGAACGGACGATGTCCCGCGATCCAGAACAACGGCCGACCGCGGCCGCAGTGGGCGAGGAACTTCGGCAGTTGCAACGCGGTCGCAACGTGCCTGTCGACGAGATGGCGCTGCTCGCTGGGGCAGGGCAAGGTCATGCCGATTCGCCATCACCGATCCCGAGGCATCCCGCTCCGGCGCGGCGGGGAAACACCGGTGCTCTTCCCGTGGAGCTGACCAGTTTCGTCGGCCGACGCAAGGAAGTATCAGAGCTCAAGAGCCTATTGTCGGCGACTCGTCTGGTGACGCTGACTGGGGTCGGAGGCGTTGGCAAGACGCGTCTCGCGCTGCGGGTCGCGTCGACCGTGCGGAAGGACTTCTCGGATGGAGTGCGGCTGATAGAGTTGGGTGAAGTACACGACGCATCCCTGACACAAAGTGTGGTTGCATCCGCGCTGGGCGTGCGAGATCAACCGGCGCGGCCGGTGCAGGACGTCCTGATCGACTTCCTTCACGCTCGGGACCTGCTCCTTGTCCTCGACAATTGTGAGCATGTGGTCGAGGGAGTGGCCGAGTTGGTCGACCCGCTGCTTCAGGCGTGCCCCGGCCTGCGGATTCTCGCCACAAGCCGTGAACCCTTGGGGGTCATAGGGGAGCGGGTACGGTCGCTGTCCCCACTCACCATTCCTGCACCGGATATAATGCCGTCGCTGCGGACTGTGCGCCGATATGACGCGGTGACACTGTTCGCGGAACGCGCCGCAGCCACCGTTGAGGGATTCGAAGTCACCGAAGACAACGCGGCGACGCTGGTACAGATCTGTACTCGCCTCGACGGGTTGCCGTTGGCAATCGAGTTGGCGGCGGCCAGATTACCTGCGATGTCGCCCGATCAGATCTTGCAGCGTCTGACCGACCGTTTCGCGCTGTTGACCCGTGGCAGCCGTGGAACACCGAGCAGACAGCGGACGCTGTGGTGGAGCGTCGACTGGAGCTACGAGTTGTGCACACCATCCGAACAACAACTGTGGGCCAGGTTGTCGGTGTTTGCCGGGACATTCGGGCTCGACGCCGCAGAGAGTATCTGTGGCGACGATCAGCCGGCAGGCGCTTTGCTCGACTCGTTGTCATCGCTCGTGGACAAGTCGATCCTGATCCGAGAGGAACAGGGGTCAGTGGTGCGGTTGCGACTGCTCGAGACATTGCGAGAGTACGGCCGTGAGAAGCTGCAGCAACTGGGTGAATCGCTGAAACTACGTCGGCGGCACAGTGATTGGTACGAGCAATGGGCGCTCGATGCGGAAGGGGATTGGATCAGCTCCCGTCAGCTCGAGTGGCTTGGTCGACTCGAACGAGAACAAGCCAACTTGCGGGAGGCGCTGGAATTCTGCGCGCGCGGCGACCAGGCGGCGGCCGATTCCGGGTTACGCATGGCTGCCGCGATGTTCCACATCACGAGTTCGCAAGGTATGCACGGGCAGGAGCGGGGGTGGTTCGACCAACTCCTTGCCAAGCATTCCGGGCGGCCGACCGCCGGGCGAATCAAAGGGCTCTACGCTGCCGGCATGTGCGCCGCGATGGCCGGAGATATGCAGGCAGCGAACGACCACGTCGAACAGGTCAGAGCTCTCGCGGGGATGATCGACGATCCGGTTATCGCTGCTCGCATCCCGCTTGCAGAAGGGATGTTGGCACTGTTCAGCGGTGACGCGGCCCGCGCCCGCGCCAGCCTGGAGACGACCTTGGGCATGTTCAACCCCGATGACGATCTCACTGTGCATGTCGGTGCATTGCATTCACTCGGGCTAGCCTGCGATTTGCTCGGTGACGCCGCCCAGGCCATCCACTGCTACGAGCGCGTTCTGGAAATCACCGCGGCCCGAGGCGAATTGATCTTCCGCACGTACACGTTGTGGACAATGGCCATAGCGGTGTGGCACCAGGGTGAACAAGTTCGGGCGACGGAGTTGCTCGAACAAGCACTGCGACTGGCAAGTCTGACGAACAATTCGCTGTCGATCGCCCTGTGTCTAGAAGTGCTCGCTTGGATCGAAGCCGAGAAAAGGATCTTTCAGCGTGCCGCGGTTTTGATGGGTGCGGCAGAGAAACTTGCTCAATTCGGTGGCATCTCGGTCTTGTTTCCCGACCTGCTCCGTTATCGCGAGGAGTCCGAGCGGACGGCTCGGAGTGTGTTGGGTGAGAGGGCTTTCGGGTCGGCCAGCACCCGAGGTCGGCAGATGCGGTTCGACGCCGCGGTCGCGTATGCGCTGGGAGAGCAGCCCCCTGACTCTGCCCCGGCCAGTGTAGGTGCATCCGAACTCACCAAACGGGAGCAACAGGTCGCCGATCTAGTCGCGCAAGGGCTGACCAACAAAGAGATCGCCACCAAGCTGGTGATTTCGCACCGCACCGCACAAGGGCACGTCGAGCATGTTCTCGCAAAACTCGGATTCAACACGCGCGCTCAAGTCGCGGCATGGGTGGTAGAACAGACGCAAGGCGAAACGGATTGACAGCGCAGCTCCCGCAGCCACATTCGGGCGTGCCGAGTCATTGTGGCACGATATGCCACAATGGAGGGTGTGGATGCATCCGACCAATCCAAGCTTTCCTTGACGGAACGCCGCAAAGAGACGACCAGGCTGGAGATCTCTCATCGTGCTGCTGAATTGTTCAGCGACGCACAAGCCGAATCCGTCACTGCCGACTCGATCGCCAAGGCATCGGGAGTCGGCTTGCGCACGTTCTATCGCTACTTCCGTACCAAAGAGGATGCAATCGCGCCGTTGCTGGAGAACGGGGTCGGGGATTGGCTGAATTTGATCGAATCAACCCCTGCCTCAGTATCTATCGGCGTCACACTCGAGCAAGCGGCTCGTCGTTCTTTCACCGAGCTCCGGACGTCTACAGAGAATGTCGCCCTGGTGCGACGACTTCTCCGCGTAGTGGTCCATGACCCGGCACTTCTCAATGTATGGCTGCGGGTAGTGAACGACACCGAGATCAAGTTGATATCGGTGCTGGAAACCCGGATGCGCCCTGGAACTGATCCGCTCGAGATTCAGCTGTTTGCGGTTGCAGCGAATACCGCTCAGCGAATGGCGATTTCAGCGTGGGTGCACGGCGCCAAACCGGAATCCGCCGAAAATGAGCCGGTAGATATCGCCGTGAGATGTCTCCGTATACTCACCGCGGGATTGGACACGGATGCACACGCATGAAGTGGCGTGATTTCAGGTGGATGGCTGTTCACAACTCGACAAGATCGCCGATGAAACATGTGGAAGGCCAGGCGCCGACCGCTGCCGGCATCGAGCGCAATGTTCGCACCCGCCTGCCGAACTCGGGGGATCGCGCGCCGAACTGACCCACCGCTTGCCAAATTGCTGTTGCGGTCGTCAGCAGCGGCACCGCGCTCTGGTGATCAAGTCGCAGGCGACTCGAAGGTCCACAAATAGACACTGCTGCAACAGCTTTCCCGATAGGCCCGATCGGGGTGGCCATGCAGTTCAATCCTGCGACTGTCACACCGGATTCATAAGCAATTCCGAAGTCTCGAATGCGCTCGATATCCTCGCGTATCGACTGTGGCAGATCCCTCTCGGCGGAAGCGTTTTCGCTGTACGCCAGGAGTGCGCGTCCGAGGGCGGTTTCGTGCGCGGCCCTCCGACCTCCGACCCGAGTGGGCACGGCTGCCGCATGTAGGCCGCCGATTTTCCCCAGATACACCACGTCGGTGCCGTCAAGGACGCCCAGATGGACGACCATGCCGCTGATTCTGTGCAGTTCGCTCAGTAGTGGCATTGCTGCCGCGTACAGTCGATTCTGCTGCACCACAGTCGATCCCAACTCGAAGAGTCTCATTCCAAGCTCGTACTCACGACCGACCTTCCGTAACCATCGTTTGGCAACCAGTTGATCGAGCATTCGATGCACGGATGAGCGAGGAAGTCCTACGTGTGCGACAACTTGGCGAAGTGTCAGGCGTCCGGAGTCTTCGAACGCATCCAGGATCGTCGACATTCGATCGAACACGGCGATCGGTGCATCCGGCGCCTCCAGGTTGTCAATTATCACGGTCTTCTCCTCAAGAAACAGCTTCATCCCCGCGCCTCGGTGGGCGAAACTAGTATGGCACGTTGTGCCACTCTGACATAGAGTGCTGTCGGTTTGATTCAGATCCGGGGTTGCGATCACGCCACAACTCTTGCTCGCGCAGCCAGATTGCGGGGCAGTCATATGGCCCGCACCCATACCCGTTTCACGATGACCGAGGCAACTTGTGTATTTGCTCGTCCTGCACCGTCAGATTCATGATTGCCCTGTAGGCGTCGGGTAGCGGGTTTCCGCACGTCCCGTCAACGGGAAAAGCGACCCTCACCGCGTTTTCCTCCGCGTTGACCAGCCACACGACAGGGGTGGGAATGGTTGCTGCGGTGGGGCATTCGCCGAACTAAGGCCGTTTGACCGAAGGGCGATTAAATCATTCCCGGGGGCGGCAACGGATCTACCGATGGCTCCGGTGAGAGCACAGGCACCGGGATCAGCGACGAAAGCACAGCGGGTGCCAGGCAGGTGGGTTGTCCGATCGTCACTCCTTGCGGTGCTGGTGTCGGATTTCGTCGTTCGTCGAGCAGGCCGAGGACCAGGATTCCCACAGCCAAGAGGCCTCCACAGGTTCCTGCCGCCGTTAACCACGTACGCAATCGCCGCATGGCTCACACTATCGAGTATGAGGGGATCGACGATGCGAACAGCGGGAGTTATCGGAGGCGGTATCGGGGGCCTGGCAACGGCGCTAGCGCTCGCGAACGCAGGCTGGACGGTCACGGTGTTCGAGAAGGCTCCGGTCCTTACCGAGGTGGGTGCCGGAATCACTTTGTGGCCGAACGCACTCGCCGCGCTGGATCACCTCGGAGTTGGCGATGACATTCGCAGCAGAGCCGCCCCAGGTTGGGTAGGCGGGATACGCAATCGCCAGGGTAGGTGGTTGCTCCGGACTGATGCGGAGAGGTTTCGCAAGTTGCACGGCAACTTCGTGGCCATGCACCGCGCCGATCTGGTCGATGTTCTCCGCACAGCACTTCCGGAGTCGGTGACCTTACGACTCGGCGGCGCAGTCACCGGGATTGAAGTGGGTGGTGGGATTCGGTGTGGTGATCGCACCGAAGACTTCGATCTGATCGTCGGCGCGGACGGAATAGACAGTCTCACACGTCGAGTAATGTTCCCCGAGTATCCGGCTCCGCGGTCGCTGGGAATTCGCGCGTGGAGGTGGATTGTCGACGACGTCGATCTTGTCGATGTCGGTGTTGTCGAGGTCGGGGGGATCCTCGGTGCAGGAGGAGAATTCGGCATCGTTCCGCTGGGGAACGGGCGGTTGTACGTTTTTGCTGCCGCCAGGCTGTCGAAGGAAGAACCGGACCCGTCTCTGGATGATTTTCTGCACTGGCCGGATCCCGTTCCTCAACTCATCTCCGCAGTTGCACCGCAGATGATTCTTCGGCACGACATCAGAGATCTTCCAGCGTTACCGTCGTTCGTTCGAGGAAGCGTTGTGCTCGTGGGTGACGCCGCGCATGCGATGGGGCCGCATCTCGGTCAAGGTGCATGTCAGGCCCTCGAGGATGCTGTCGCGCTGGGTGCTCATGCTCACGATGTGGCGACCTACGATTACCTACGCACCAAGAGGACCCATCGCCTTCAAATACGCTCGCGCCGGTCCGCCCGAATAATCCTCACTCGAGGTGCCGGCGCCACGCTCGTTCGAGACTTCGCACTGCGAGCGCTCCCAACCGAGTTGTTTCTTCGGGGTATGGGATCGAACTTCAGCACTCGCAACATGATGTAGTTCTTCGAGTCCTAGGAACGAGAAGGATCCCAGGTAGCCATACCCAGAATGATCAGTCGCAACTGCTTCTCGGCCCGCGCGATCACGAGATCTTCGCTGGGGTATCCGGGTGAGTCGGCGTCGAGTAGTGCAACGACCGCAGTGAACATCACGCCGACGATCAGGTCGGCTGCGATTTCAAGATCGTCGTGTCGCCAGTTTTCCAGGCCCGCCATTCGAGAGAGGTCGACGGTGAGCTCGCTGACGAACAATCGCATCTCGGTGTTGATGGCGCGTCGTATCTCGCTGATGCCGCCGTAGCGTTCGCGGCACAGGAAGCGAAACTCTCGCTCGTGTGAATGAACCTGGCGGACAAGAATATCGAGTGAGGTTCCGGCATTCTTGGGACTGGGGTCGCGTCTGGCGTCACGCAGCATTTGCCGAAGCATGCGCATGCTTTCCTCGACCAGGACGACTCCGAGGTCTTCCATCGAGGCGAAGTGGCGATAGAAAGCCGTGGGAACGATGCCCGCTTCGCGGGCCACTTCGCGGAGGCTGATGCCGGCAAAGCTGCGGTCGGTGAGGAGATCCATCGCAGTATCGAGCAGCGCTTGGCGCGTGCGCTCCTTCTTGGCGGCGCGATTTTCCGGCTCAGCCTTGGTCACGATGTACGAGTGTAGGTACCGGCACTGCGGACTCCTTCTGTGGATCGCGTAACCCACGTCACAATCATCTTGACATGTACCTGTGTGTACCTGTCACACTATTATCAGTGAACATTTGTACACTGAAATTATGCAACCCGGAAGGAGTGGCTGACAATGGCATCGACCTCCAAGACTCTTGCCCGACGCGGGCTGGCCCTGATCGAAGCCATGGCTGCTCCGCATCAGATCGACAGGTATCTCGAACTCGTCAATCCCATGGCGACGGTGCGCGATGTTCGCGCGCAGGTTGTATCGGTCGACCATCCGACTGCTGATTCAGTGACAGTGACGCTGCGACCGACGCGCCAGTGGCGCGGATTCTCTGCCGGACAGTTCGTCCAGGTGGGTGTCGTGATCGACGGGGTGCGTCATACTCGCTGTTATTCACCAGCCGGTTCCGCGTCCAGCCGCGACGGGCTTATCGAACTCACCGTGAAAGCTCATCCCGGCGGTCTGGTGTCGCAGTATCTGAATGCGCATGCCGAACCGGGACTTGTGGTCAGCTTGTCGCAGGCCGACGGCGTTTTCGTGCTTCCCACTCCACGGCCCTCCCACATCCTCCTGATCAGCGGTGGCAGCGGAATCACCCCCGTGATGTCGATGCTGCGCACGCTCGTCGACGACGGGCACAGCGGCGAGATCGTGTTCCTGCATTACGTGAACACCAAGAAAGATGTGTCGTATCTCGACGCGTTGACGGCCATCGCCGAGCAGTATCGGAATGTAAAACTGGTACTGGTGTACACCGAATCCGGTGGGGGAGACCTCGACGGTTTCTTCGGCGGCACGCACCTGAGCGCAGTGGCGCCCTGGATCGCTGATCCGGAAACGGCCGATGCGCAGGCGTACCTCTGCGGACCACCCGGACTGATGCACGGGGTACGTGAAGTCTTTCGTGAATTCGAGGTAGAGCATCTGCTCCACACGGAGGAGTTTGCGCCCACAGTCGCGGAACCTGGCGAGGCCGGCGGCGAAGTGCTGTTCACCAAAAGTGGAGTGGCAGCGGAAAACTCGGGTCAGACACTCCTCGAGCAGGCCGAAGCAGCTGGGTTGAGCCCCGAATACGGTTGCCGCATGGGCATCTGCTTCTCCTGCACCTCGGTCAAGAAACTCGGCCGCACCCGCAACGTTCGCACCGGTGAGACCGACGACGAACCCGACAAGAAGATCCAACTCTGCGTCAGTGCGCCCGTCGGCGATGTCACCGTAGAGATCTAAGCGCAACGATTTCCAAACGCACCAATACTCTTTGGAGACTGCCATGTTCGGACTTTCACTTTCCACCTTGCCTTTCCTGAACAACGGATCCGACAAGAACGACGCTCCGGTTGTACTCACCTACGATCAGGTCGAGGAAATCGGCCGCGAATTGGATGCGATACGAGATCGCACGGTCGCTTCGCTCGGCGCCGAGGACCGTGAGTACATCTATCGGATCATCAAGGCGCAGCGGGGTTTCGAGGTTGCCGGCCGAGGCCTGATGTACTTGGGCTTCCTGCCGCCGGTGTGGCTCGCGGCGGTTGGTGCGCTGAGTATCTCGAAGATCCTCGACAACATGGAGATCGGGCACAACGTCATGCACGGTCAGTACGACTGGATGCGTGAACCCGGCCTCAATTCCGAAGTGTTCGAATGGGATACGGTGTGCCCGGCGGACCAGTGGCGTCACTCGCACAACTACATGCATCACACGTACACAAACATCCTGGGTAAAGATCGGGATATCGGATACGGCATTCTGCGCATCGACCCCGCCCAGAAGTGGAACCCCTACTACCTCGGTAATCCGGTGTGGGCGTTTGCACTGATGATGCTCTTCGAGTGGGGCGTCATGATGCACGATCTCGAGATCGAGAATGTGCTCGCCGGAAAGCGGAAATGGTACGACGTCAAGCCGCTTCTCAAAGGCTGGTGGAAGAAGGCAGGCAAGCAGGTCCTCAAGGATTACGTTATCTTCCCAGCCCTTACCGGCCCGCTGTTCGTCACGACTCTGGCAGGAAATGTCACCGCCAATCTCGTGCGGAACGTGTGGACGTACTCGATCATCTTCTGCGGCCATTTCCCCACCGGCGTACAGAGTTTCACCGAGGACGAGACGGCCGAGGAGACTCGGGGACAGTGGTATGTCCGTCAGATGCTCGGCAGTGCAAACATCCAGGGTAGTCCGCTGTTTCACATCATGTCCGGCAACCTGTCCCACCAGATCGAGCATCATCTGTTCCCGGACCTGCCGGCACACCGATACCCGCAGATTGCGCCCGAGGTCGAGGCGCTGTGTGCGCAGTACGGTTTGCCGTACAACACGGGCGGCTTCTGGAAGCAGATCGGATCGGTGTGGGGCAAGATCTTCAAGTTTGCTCTGCCGCCTGGAATGATCAAGTCACAGAGTCTCACCGGTGTTATCGTCGAACGCCAGAGAACCGTAGCCTGAGAGGCGCACATGTGATGGTCGGGAAATTTGAACGTCGCAAGGACACCGTCCAGGAATTGACGGAATCGGCTGCGACGCACGTCGGATCCATCGCGATGATTATCGCTGGTGCGGTCCGCGACGTGACGCGGGAAATTGGAGACTGGGTATCCGACGGTATCGAGATGCGTGAGGCGGCAAAGAAAGCCGCCGCCGACGATGACACCGATCCGCCAACTTAACTGATTCGTCATCAAAAAGGACGCCCCCACATCCGTGGAGGCGTCCTTTTTCAGTCAAACAGTACTTCTTAGATAACGCCCAGCGAGATCATGGCGTCGGCGACCTTGACGAAGCCGGCGATGTTCGCGCCGTGCACGTAGTCACCGGGCTTGCCGTACTCGGCAGCTGTGTTGATGGTGCGGCTGTGGATGCCACGCATGATGCGGGCGAGACGCTCGTCGGTGTACTCGAAGCTCCAGGAATCGCGCGATGCGTTCTGCTGCATTTCGAGAGCCGAGGTGGCGACACCACCGGCGTTGGCTGCCTTACCCGGAGCGAACGCGACGTTGGAGTCGCGGAAGAGTGCGATGCCGCCGGGGGTGGTGGGCATGTTCGCGCCTTCGGCAACAGCCTGAACACCGTTGGCGATCAAGGTCTTTGCTGCGTCTTCGTCGAGCTCGTTCTGGGTTGCGCAGGGGAGCGCAACGTCGCACGGCACGTCCCAGATGGAGCCGCCGGCGATGAACTGTGCGTGCGGAACTGCGTCGGCGTACTCGCTGATGCGGCCGCGGCGAACTTCCTTGATCTCCTTGAGGAGGTCGAGGTCGATGCCCTTCTTGTCCACGATGTACCCCGAGGAGTCGGAGCAAGCGATCGCGACGCCGCCGAGCTGGTGGATCTTCTGGATCGCGTAGATGGCCACGTTGCCGGATCCGGAGATCACGACGTTCTTGCCCTCGAGGCTTTCGCCCTTGGCCTTGAGCATTTCGGCGACGAAGTACGCAACGCCGTAGCCGGTGGCTTCGGTGCGAACCTGAGATCCGCCCCAGGTGATGCCCTTGCCGGTGAGAACGCCGGACTCGTAGGTGTTGGTCAGTCGCTTGTACTGGCCGAACAGGTAACCGATCTCACGGCCACCGACGCCGATGTCGCCGGCGGGAACGTCGGTGTATTCACCGATGTGGCGGTGCAGTTCCGTCATGAAGGACTGACAGAAGCGCATGACCTCGGCGTCGGTGCGACCCTTGGGGTCGAAGTCCGAGCCGCCCTTGCCGCCACCGATGGGCAGGCCGGTGAGGGAGTTCTTGAAGATCTGCTCGAAGCCGAGGAACTTCACGATGCCCAGGTTGACACTGGGATGGAAGCGCAGGCCGCCCTTGTACGGGCCGAGTGCGCTGTTGTACTGGACGCGGAAGCCACGGTTGACGTGAACGTTGCCGTTGTCGTCGGTCCACGGCACGCGGAAGATGATCTGGCGTTCCGGCTCGCAGAGGCGCTCGATCAGTCCGGCGTCGGCGTAGCGCGGGTGGCGCTCGAGTACGACGTGGAGGGATTCGAATACTTCAGCTGCAGCCTGGTGGAACTCCGGCTCACCTGCATTGCGAACCAACACCTGATCATAAATCTGCGCTACGCGGTCACGTACGGACACCGCTCACCTACCTGACATTGTGAGTACTTTTTTACATTTCCGTTACATACTAGGCGTCTTTGATGCCCAATCCGGCATCCGTTGGGTGAAGGTGAAATCCGCCACACCGTATTTCTCCTGGAAATCAAGTGACCGTTTTATAACGATTTGCTCTTCTTTCACTCTGTTAACACGGCGCTGGTGGTTTGCTGGCGGAGCGAATGAATAGACAGAGGGGATGCGTGTGCGCTCGAAACGGTCTTTGTCAGCGTTGTTATCCATCGGTGTAGTCACGATTGCGGCAACCATCGCGTCGGCCCCGGCCGCATCCGCCGTGGGTGGTCCGTGTTGGGGAGGCGGTACCGGTTCGCTGGGCTCGCTCGGCTCGATGACAGGTTCTCTTTCAGGCTCTGCGGGAACGGGATCGCTGGCGAATTCTCTGCCCTGGATCACGGGCGCACCGAACGGCGCATTGCCCGTCTTGACCGGCCGGACCAAGGCGATCGAGATGGTGACCGGGCCGGGCAGCCCGAACGATACGATCAACCGTTTCAACGTCTCAGGTACAGATCTCGGAATCATGTGGGACAACGGGCTTTCCGGAGTCGACCACAACGTCTTGATGGCATTCGGTGACACTGTCGGCGACTGCGAGATCGAAGGCGACGACTGGCGCAGCAACGTGCTCTTCCGCAGCAGCAATACCGATTTCCAGGATCGCCTGAGGATCGACAGTTCGCCCAAGGACCTTCCGAATCACTCGAAGGAGATCATCCCGGGATTCGGTATCCCGTTCGAGTTCACGACGATCCCGACGGCAGGCATCGCGTACGGCGGTGTGCAGTACATCCGGTTCATGTCCGTTCGAACGTGGGACGAGCCGGGCTCCTGGACTACCAACTATTCTGCGCTCGCGTACTCGACGGACAACGGCGAGAACTGGGACATCGATCCCGCGACGGTCCGCGCAAACACTCCCGGCCTCGATATCCCGGGAATCCCGGCGGTGTCCTCGATCAACGAGAACTTTCAGCAGAGCGCGTTCCTCGACGGCGGTGACGGCTATATCTACGAGTACGGAACGCCGTCCGGACGCTTCGGTAAGGCAGTGTTGGCGCGTGTCCCGGGTCTCGAGATCCGAAATCCCCTTGCCTACACGTACTGGGACGGCTCGGGCTGGAGCGTGAACTCCGACGACGCGGTGCAGGTCATCAAGGCTCCGGTCAGTGAACTCGCGGTGCAGTGGAACGACTATCTGGACAAGTACGTCGCTATGTACACCAGCGCGGACGGCAGCCTGGTGATCCGCCAGGCTGATCATCCCGAGGGGCCGTGGAGTGGAACGCAGACCCTACTCAGTGGGTATACCTTGCCGAGCCTGTACGGCGGGTTCATGCACCCATGGACCTCGCGGACCGGCAACACTCTCGAGTTTGTCGCGACAACGTGGGATCGCTACAACGTGATCTATATGCAGACAGACCTGACTGGCATGAAGATGGCATCGTCGGATTCGCGTGACCGTCCGGACCCCGCGACAACCGGTGAAGCCGAACTCCTCGAGATGAGAATGCCGGCAGAATAGAAATATGGCCTGCAACTGGAATTCGGTTGCAGGCCATATTCTTTGTCGTCAGAGGATGTAGAGCATTTCCTGATAAGTCGGGAGCGGCCAGTGGTCGTCCGCAACCATCGTTTCCAGGAGATCCGCAGCGGTGCGAACATCCGCCATTGCCGGCATCAATACCTCCTGCGCATGCGTGGCAGCTTCGAGCGGCGAGCCGTGGGGGATTTCCTTGATCGCCGCGCGCAAGGCGGCAAGCGCTGCCCGAAGAGCGGTTACCGGTTCGGAAACCTCGGTCAGGGGCGCGGAATCCGGTTCCATACCCGCAGCCTTCAGGGCAACGAAGTTCTGCGCGATCTCGGTCTGATGGCGCACTGCGGCGGGGAGGATCAGCGTCGTGCCGATTTCAACCGCAAGGCGTGCCTCGACGCCGATGCTCAGCGCGTACTGCTCGAGACCAACCTCGTAGCGGCTGTGCATCTCTCGATGGTTGAAGACGTTGTACTTGTCGAAGAGTTCCAAAGCGGATTCGGAGATGAGTTCGGGCAGAGCGTCCAACGTGGTCCGCAGGTTGGGAAGTCCGCGTGCCTCCGCTTCGATCTGCCAGTTCTCCGAGTAGCCGTCACCGTTGAAGACGACGGCGCCGTGGTTGGTGATGATGTCGGTCAGCAGGTTCTGGACAGCGGTGTCGAAATCGGCTCCGTCGGCAACTGCCGTTTCGAGTTCGGTTGCCATGTAGTCGAGAGCATCGGCCATGATCGTGTTGATCGTGACCATCGGACCGTTGACCGTCTGCATGGAACCTGGGGCGCGGAACTCGAACCTGTTGCCGGTGAAGGCAAATGGGCTTGTCCGGTTGCGGTCGCCGGGATCGGTGGGGAGAACGGGGAGCGTGTCGGCACCGATCATCATGGTGCCCTTGTCCTTCGACGACGTCGCAGCGCCCTTCGCGATCTGCTCGAACACGTCGGCAAGTTGGTCGCCGAGGAAGATCGAGATGATCGCGGGCGGAGCCTCATTGGCGCCGAGACGGTGATCGTTGGTAGCCGACGCCACCGATGCGCGCAGGAGTCCGGCGTACTTGTGGACGGCGCGGATCACAGCGGCACAGAACACCAGGAACTGGGCGTTGTCGTGCGGATTATCGCCGGGGACAAGCAAACTGCCGAGTTCCGAGTTGCCCAGCGAGAAGTTGACGTGTTTGCCGGAGCCGTTGACGCCGTCGAACGGCTTCTCGTGGAACAAGCACTCCATGCCGTGCTTCTTGGCGACGGTCTTGAATGTGGTCATCAAGAGCTGCTGATGATCGGCGGCGATGTTGCCGCGCTCGAACATCGGCGCGATCTCGAACTGGCCGGGAGCAACCTCGTTGTGGCGGGTCTTTGCGGGAATGCCGAGTTTGAACAGTTCACGTTCGGTATCCATCATGAAGCCGAGCACACGCTCGGGGATGGCGCCGAAGTAGTGGTCGTCGAACTCCTGGCCCTTGGGCGGCTTGGTGCCGAAGAGTGTGCGGCCCGCATTGAGCAGGTCGGGGCGGGCGAGGAAGAAGTGCCGATCGATCAGGAAGTACTCCTGCTCGGGGCCGCAGAAGGACACAATCTGCTCGGGTTCGGTATGGCCGAACAGCTTCAGGATGCGTTCGGCATGCAGGCCCATTACCTGCTGTGAACGCAGAAGCGGAGTCTTGTGGTCGAGCGCTTCGCCGGTCATCGACACGAAAACCGTAGGGATGCAGAGTGTATTACCGTTGGGGTTCTCGAGAACGTAGGCCGGGCTGGTGACGTCCCAGCCGGTGTAACCGCGCGCCTCGAACGTATTGCGCAGCCCGCCGTTGGGGAAGCTCGATGCATCCGGCTCACCCTGGATGAGCGTCTTGCCCGCGAACTCGGCGAGCGCCGATCCGTCGCCCACCGGCTCGAAGAAGCTGTCGTGCTTCTCGGCCGTGAGACCGGTCAAGGGGTAGAAGACGTGCGCGTAGTGGGTGGCGCCCTTCTCGAGCGCCCAGTCCTTCATGGCCGATGCGACGGCGTCTGCAACTGCCGGGTCCAGAGGCTTGCCCTGTTCGATTGTCGCGATCACGGACTTGTAGATCTGCTTGGGCAGGCGCTTCTGCATCACCACCTTGTTGAACACGTTGGCGCCGAACACTTCACCGGGAGCTTCGTCGCCTGAGAAACTCACAACGGGAGGCGTGTAGGCCTCGACGTCTTTGATCGCTTGCAGGCGAACTGCGTTTCCACTCATCTACGTACCCCTCGCGCGGCCAGGGCAGCTTGTTGCGACCCGATTGCCGAGCAGCTTACGAACCTTCTGTATCGGGAATGTTTCGTAGATATTTCGCCTGCTTGCAAACTTGTCGGTAGGTTCGGGCAGGATTGGCGAAATGTCAGCGATCCGGGTGTTGGTGGGCAGTACGGTCGAGCCGGAAAATCTTGCGGAGGTCATTGATCTCTACCGCGAACTCGTGCGCGAGACCCGCAAGGAGAATGGCTGCATCAGCTACGAATTACTTCAGCGCGGCGACAATCCCGGTGAGCTGATGTTGGTGGAGGAATGGGAATCTCAGGCACACCTGGACGCCCACACGCACACCGAGCATTTTGTGCGGCTGGTTGCTGCCCTGGACGATCTCGAGAAGGCTGTCCCGGCACAGATTTATTCAAAAGTGTTGTGACGCAGCTATTCCCGTAGGTATCGATTGCTGCTAGAATCGATTGTACGTTCAAACTGGGGGGGTTTGATGAGCGACACTGTGGATGCATTGGTCGAAGGACATGCTTCCATTGCGCGCGCCCAGTTCCTCGAAGTTGATGCCGTCACGTCGCTCTATTTCGAACGCTGCTCCGAGGATGAAAAGGCCGGACGCAACGCTGCGGTTCAGGGCGAATTTGTTCATGTCGAGGTTGCGTTCGTTCTGAGTATCACCGAGTATGCGGCGACGCGGATGATCTCGTTGGGGTGTGATCTGCGTTTGCGGTTGCATCGTGTGTCTGCGGCATTTGCGTCAGGTGAGATTGATCTCGGCAAGGCGACCGCGTGCTCGGATGCGCTGGCCAATGTGTCCGATGATGCACTTGATCTTGTTGAACGGTTACTTCTGGACGGCGCAGCCGCATGCAGCAGCAGCCGTCTCAAGGCACGGGCGCGCAGTCTCATTGCACGCCACGATCCGGAAGGTGCACGCGCGCGGCGTCGCCGCGCGCAGGAAGATCGTGACGTGCGGATCAGTGCAGGTGTCGACGGTATGTCGACGCTCGACGGTGTGCTGCCGGCAGTGGGTGCGCAGGCAGTGGCGGCGAAGCTGGCGACCATGTCGCGGCAGGTGTGTGCTCGCGATCCTCGCACGTTGGCACAACGTCGTGCCGACGCTTTGGTGGCGATGTCGCAGGGGCGATCGACCCTCGCCTGTGCGTGCGGCACTGATTGTGGGCGAGATGTGGAGCCGGCATCCACCCCGTCCCAAGCGACGATCCTGGTGGGCGTCAATGTTTCCACATTGCTCGGCTTCGATGATCTGCCGGCTTTTCTGCATGGCTACGGTGCCATCGACGCCGAGTTGGCGCGGGAAATCGCGGCCGATGGTGTGTGGCGGCAAGTGCTGACGCTCTCGGAGAAAGATCGTCAGATTCTCTGCCAAAACCTCACCGGAGCATCAGGTTTCAAGTCCGGTGGACCAGTGCTCGGAGTGGGCAGGCGGTCGGCTGCGCCCCTCCTCACACCAGCTGCCGTCGCAGCCCGAAAACGTCACCGGGAAGAGCGGACGTATCGACCGTCTGCTGCACTGGCGCAAACGGTTCGGACCCGCGACGGCACGTGCCGGTTCCCGAATTGTGGTGCGCGGGCTGAGAATTGCGATCTCGACCACACGGTGGCGTTCAATCATGCGAATCCTGACCGTGGTGGGCTCACCACCGAGCAGAATCTGGCATGCGTGTGTCGCAAGCATCATCGGCTCAAGACGTTCGGATATTGGTCGGTGCGGCAAATTGGGGGAGGCGAACTCGAATGGGTCGCGCCGACTGGTTCTGTTGTCGTGACGAAGCCTCGGGGTGCGTTCACTGACCCCGATGTGCGGCCCGACGAAGTCGAGCGGTTCGGGCTTACCGAGAATCATGTGGTCGAGAGATTGTTCCGATGCCACGGCCGTGGTGTCGAGGCAGATCTCGAGTTTCTGCTCGACTCCACGGTGGCGGGATGGCGGCGAAGGCGGAAACTGGCTCGTGCTGCGATTCCAGCCCAGGTGGTGGACGAACCGCCACCGTTCTGACCAGAAAGTATGGTGCCCCTGGCAGTAAAAATGCCCCTGCCTAGCGAAGGGGCGGGGCATTTTCACTACGACGTTAGACCCTATGACTTGCCTGGATATCTGCGAGCGCATTTATGCGACGCTGCAGATACCGAGTGTGGGACCCAAACCACGCGGGCGCCCACAGCCAGGTCATTACCGGCGATACTTGCACCGGCGAATTCATCATCCCGTGCGCCTGATTGAGTCGCTTCGCGGTGCGAGACAGGCCGACGAGTCCGTAGAAGGGAATGATCTGCGACCACCATCGGGTCCACCCCTCGCGCTCATTGCCGGTGAAGGATGCGAGTTCGCCGTTGATGCGGTCGTACCAGACCAGGTAGTAGATCCCCAGCGTGATGCCGGTCAGCCACCACAGTCCCCATGCCCCCTGCTTCCTGATTGTCGTTTGCTGAACCGTCGTTTGGATCCCCTGTTGCGTCACTGCGCTGCCCTTCGAGTGTTTGCCCACACGTTGCTTGGTGGGTGCTAGATACTCATACCAGACAGACCGGTCGCAATGAGTATTAATGGCCACTTATTCACCTCGGGGCGGGGGATCCTGTGCGTGTGGCGGAACCGCGAGAGTGAGGGTATTCAGCGCTTCGATGTATGCCGTCTTATCTCAGGCAGTCTCCTGCACAGTTGACTGCCGAACTACGCATCGTGGCTGCGGTTGCGGCGAAAGCAAAGACCTTTTCGCGTCCACCGCCCGACGTACTTCGAGTTGGCGTAACCGTTTCGCCCCAGGTCGCGCGCACGAATTGACCTGGGGATTCAATCAAAAAAGTGCCCCCGGCAGGATTCGAACCTGCGACCAAGAGATTAGAAGGCTCTTGCTCTATCCCCTGAGCTACGGAGGCGCGGAGACGATATTACCTGCCCGCCGGACTGCGCTCGATCACCCCCGTCTGGAATACGCTCGATAGGAGAAGACGCCGAATGGGAGCTGCAGATGCGGGATGTTCTGTCCGAACTGATGAAGGTGTGGCGCGCCGACGGTACGGCAGGTGTCGGAACAGTGGTGCGGACGTTCCGGTCAGCTCCCAGAATGCCGGGCGCGTCGATGCTGGTGGCCCCGGACGGTTCCGTCACCGGCTCGGTCTCCGGTGGGTGTGTTGAAGGCACTGTCTACGAAACAGCTACGGAGGTAATCGAATCCGGCGTACCTACCCTCGAGAAGTACGGCGTAGCTGACGACGACGCGTTTGCTGTCGGGCTGACATGCGGCGGCACGATCGAGGTATTTGTCGAACCGGTGTCGAGAGAGACTTTCGGCAGTCTCGAGAGTGTGGCCGCCGATGTCGAGGAGCATCGCCCGGTAGCGGTGGCAACCGTAATCGCTCACCCTGATCCGCTGTGGGTGGGCCGACGGTTGGTGGTGCGACCGGACACCACGGACGGGTCGATCGGGTCGGCGCGCGCGGATTCGGCGGTGACCGACGACGCTCGTGGCCTGTTGGCAGCGGGACGCACGGAGGTGCTGACGTACGGGCCGGACGGTGAGCGTCGGGGAGAGGGGATGCGGGTTTTTGTCGCGAGCTACGCGCCCCGCGCCCGGATGCTGGTATTCGGGGCCATCGATTTTGCGGCCGCAGTTGCCAAGCAAGGTTCATTTCTCGGGTACCGGGTAACGGTGTGTGACGCCCGCGAGGTTTTTGCGACGCCGTCACGGTTCCCGACGGCCGATGAAGTGGTGATCGACTGGCCGCATCGGTATTTGGCAGCGCAGGCGGAGGACGGGGCAATCGACTCACGCACCGTGATCTGCGTACTGACCCACGATCCGAAGTTCGACGTGCCACTGCTCGAGGTCGCGCTCCGACTACCGGAAGTCGGGTTTGTCGGCGCGATGGGTTCGCGTCGCACCCATCAGGACCGACTCGAGCGATTGCGCGCGGCGGGTGTCACCGACCATGAGTTGACGAGGCTGGCGAGTCCGATCGGTTTGGACCTCGGTGCGCGGACGCCGGAGGAAACCGCGGTGTCGATCGCTGCGGAGATCATTGCGCTGAGGTGGGGCGGTGAGGGTAAGCCGCTGAGTGGGTTGGAGGGTCCCATTCACCGCAGTTCAGGTGAATCGGAGGCTCGCTGACCTGGGGAATTGTGCAGCCACCCGTGGCCCCCTTGACTCGTTGTGATGCTCGGCAGAAGCTGGGATAACAGTCGAATGTGGGGTGCATCACATGCAGGTTCCTGGGCCGTTCGAGTACGAGCGGGCAACCGGTATCGACGACGCCATCGGATTGCTGGAGCGACTGGGCGATCAGGCGCGCGTTGTTGCGGGCGGACACAGCCTGCTTCCGATGATGAAACTGAGACTGGCAAACCCCGGGTATCTGATCGATATCAACGATTTGGCCGAGGAGCTTGGCTACGTCACCTTTGATGGTGGACACGTTCGGATCGGCGCGATGGCCCGCCATCGGCAGCTACTCGAATCCGACGAACTTGCCGACGCCTTCCCGATCTTTCGGGATGCGGAAAAAGTGATCGCCGATCCGGTGGTGCGAAACCGCGGAACCATCGGCGGCTCGTTGTGTCAGGCCGACCCGGCGGAAGACCTCAGCACAGTGTGCTCGGTGTTGGAGGCGACGTGCGTCGTACGTGGTCCTTTGGGAGCCCGCGACATTCCGATGGCGGAATTTCATGTCGGCCCCTATGAGACTGCCTTGGGTGCCAACGAGATTCTGGTCGAGGTTCGGATTGCGCGTCGGGCTCACAGCTCGAGCGCCTACGCGAAGGTGGAACGCCGGGTGGGGGATTGGGCGATCACCGCTGCGGGTGCATCTGTGTGGATGGCTGACGGCGCGATATCAGGAGCCCGACTCGGCCTTACCGCTGTCAATTCCGATCCGCAGGCGCTTGCCGAGATTTCCGGGTATCTGGAGCGGAAAGCGCCGTCCGAGGAGGTTTATCGGCGCGCAGGGGAGATGGCCGAGCAGGCTTGCGAACCCGTCACCGATCAGCGCGGAAGTGCCGACTACAAACGCCACCTTGCCGGCGAACTTACCGTCCGCACTCTGCGAACCACTGTGGCCAGGATTGGGGAAGATTGATATGCGGGTAACGATGACGGTCAACGGCGAGCCGGTGTCGGAAGACGTGGAACCGCGCATGTTGTTGGTGCATTTCCTGCGAGACCAACTGCAACTCACAGGAACTCACTGGGGATGCGACACGAGCAATTGCGGGACCTGCGTGGTGACGGTGGACGGGGAACCGGTGAAGTCGTGCACGATGCTCGCGGCTATGGCCGACGGTCACGAGATCGGAACCGTCGAAGGTCTCGAACGCGGCGGCGTGCTCGATCCGATTCAAGAGGGCTTTATGCACTGCCACGGATTGCAATGTGGCTTTTGCACTCCGGGGATGATGATTACCGCGCGAGCACTCCTTGATCGCGATCCCGATCCTGACGAACTGACGATCAGGGAAGCGATTTCCGGTCAAATCTGCCGTTGCACGGGATATACGACGATCGTGCGTTCGGTGCAGTGGGCTGCGGCGCATCCGGTAGGAGGTGCGTGATGACCACCGTGGACTCGGCTCCCGAGCTCGAGGTCAACGACGGAAAGCCGTGCGGGCACGGGCGAATGCTCCGAAAGGAGGATCCCCGCTTCATTCGGGGACAGGGTCACTATCTCGACGACGTGCAACTGCCCGGCATGCTGCATTTGGCAATTCTGCGGGCTCCGGTGGCACATGCACGACTGGTGAGCATCGATACCACTGCGGCGCAGGAACATCCGAAGGTGAAGGCAGTGGTGACCGGAGCGGATCTGGCCGAACAGGGTCTGGCCTGGATGCCGACGCTGTCGAGCGACGTTCAAGCGGTGCTGGTCACTGACAAGGTGCGCTTTCAAGGGCAGGAGGTTGCATTTGTCGTGGCCGAGGATCGGTACTCGGCGCGCGATGCCCTGGAGTTGATCGAGGTCGAGTACGACATCCTCGATCCGGTGATCGACGCGCGTACCGCATTGTCGCCGGACGCCCCGGTGATCCGCACGGACCTCGACGGCAAGACGGACAATCACTGCTTCGACTGGGAGACCGGTGACAAAGCCGCCACCGACGCGGTGTTTGCCGCAGCCGATGTTGTGACAAAACAGGAGATCGTCTACCCGCGTGTGCATCCGGCTCCGATGGAAACCTGTGGGGCAGTGGCCGATTACGACCGTGTCTCGGGAAAGCTGACCTTGTGGTCGACCAGTCAGGCTCCGCACGCGCACCGCACTCTCTACGCTCTGGTGGCAGGTTTGCCTGAACACAAGATCCGCGTGATCTCCCCGGATATCGGGGGCGGGTTCGGAAACAAGGTGCCGATCTATCCGGGGTACGTGTGTGCGATCGTTGCCTCACTCGTGACCGGGAAACCGGTCAAGTGGATGGAAGACCGCAGCGAAAACCTCACCAGCACAGGCTTTGCCCGCGACTACATCATGCTGGGCGAAATTGCGGCAACCAAGGAAGGCAGGATCCAGGCCATCCGCACTCATGTGCTGGCCGATCACGGCGCATTCAACGGGACGGCGGCACCTACCAAGTATCCGGCTGGGTTCTTCGGCGTCTTCACCGGCAGTTACGACCTCGAAGCCGCATACTGCGCGATGACGGCCGTGTACACGAACAAAGCTCCGGGCGGAGTGGCCTACGCGTGTTCCTTCCGGATCACCGAGGCGGTGTACTTGGTGGAGCGGTTGGTGGACTGCCTTGCGTTCGACTTGGACATGGACCCCGCAGAACTGCGATTGAAAAACCTGCTGAAGCCGGATCAGTTCCCCTACACGAGCAAGACCGGCTGGAAATACGACTCGGGCGACTACGCAACAACCATGCGCAAAGCGATGGACATGATCGGCTACGACGCATTGCGACGCGAGCAGGCTGAGAAGCATTCACGCGGCGAGTTGATGGGCATCGGTATGTCCTTCTTCACCGAGGCCGTCGGCGCGGGGCCGCGCAAGAACATGGACATCCTCGGACTCGGTATGGCCGACGGTTGTGAATTGCGAATACACCCGACCGGCAAAGCGGTGGTAAGGATCTCGGTTCAGACACAGGGGCAGGGACACGAAACGACCTTCGCTCAGATCGTGGCCGAAGAACTGGGGATTCCGCCGGACGATATCGACGTGGTGCACGGCGATACCGACAACACGCCATTCGGGTTGGGCACCTACGGCAGTCGATCAACGCCGGTATCCGGTGCCGCCGCTGCGCTGGTGGCACGCAAAGTACGAGACAAGGCCAAGATCATTGCTTCGGGGATGCTCGAGGTGTCCGTCGCGGACCTCGAATGGGAGAAGGGATCCTTTCATGTGAAAGGCGATCCTTCGGCGACGGTCAGCATCGCGGATATCGCGATGCGGGCACATGGTGCCGGTGATCTGCCCGAGGGGATCGAGGGTGGACTCGAAGCCCAAATCTGTTACAACCCGGAGAATCTGACCTATCCGTATGGCGCCTACTTCTGCGTGGTCGACATCGATCCGGGAACGGCGCAGGTCACTGTTCGCAGATTCCTGGCGGTGGACGACTGCGGAACCCGGATCAATCCGATGATCATCGAGGGGCAGGTGCACGGCGGTATCGTCGACGGTATCGGCATGGCGTTGATGGAGATCATCAGCTTCGACGAGGACGGCAACTGCCTCGGCGGTTCGCTCATGGATTACCTCATCCCGACAGCGATGGAAGTGCCCAACCTCGAAACCGGATTCACGGTGACGCCATCACCGCATCATCCGATCGGCGCCAAGGGAATTGGCGAAAGCGCAACCGTCGGCTCGCCGCCCGCCGTGGTGAATGCGGTTGTTGACGCCCTGAAGCCGTTCGGGATTCGACATGCGGACATGCCGTTGACGCCGTCGCGGGTGTGGGAGGCGATGCAGGGTCGAGGTAGGCCCCCGATCTGAGAAACCCGATCCGAGAAAGGTTGCGGCGATGAACGGCACCACTCACGACGTGCGTGTGCGCGCCGAGCAGTTGATCGGTGAGCGCCGTCCTTTTGTGACCGCGACTGTCGTCCGGGCTCAGCAACCCACGTCGGCGCATCCCGGCGATACGGCAATTGTGTTCTCGGACGGAACAATCGAGGGATTTGTCGGCGGACAGTGTGCCCAGAACTCGGTGCGCGAAGCTGCCAGAGGAGCGTTGGACAGCGGTGAAAGTGTGCTGCTGCGAGTACTTCCCGATGGGGCGCCGACATTTCCGAAGGCCAGCGGCGCGGATGTGGTGGTCAATCCGTGTCTGTCCGGTGGCGCGATGGAAATATTCTTGGAACCCACTCTGCCGGCACATGTGCTGTCGCTGTACGGCGATACCCCCATCGCGGATGCGGTGGTCGAGTTCGCGCGCGTGCTCGACCTCGAGGTTGTGCGAGGGTCTGCCGTGGACGCTGTGACGCCGGATGCAACCGCTGTGATCATCGCAAGTCTTGGCGGTGAGGAGGCGCTGACGATTCGCGCCGCGCTCGATGCCGGAGTGCAGTACATCGGCCTGGTCGCGAGTCGAGTGCGGGGCGCCGCGGTGCTCGAACAACTGGAGTTGACGGATTCGGAGCGGGCGCGAGTTCACACTCCGGTCGGGATGTACATCGGCGCCAAAACACCAGCAGAGATAGCGCTTTCCATAGCTGTCGACGTGGTCCGAGCTATCCGTCTCGATGGTGTGAGCGCCGGACGTCGCGAGTACACAACCGGAACAACGGCAGTCGATCCCATCTGCGGAATGACGGTCACCGTCACTGCTGACACTCCGCATCTCGAGGATGACGGCGTCGACGTGTGGTTCTGCTCGCCGGGTTGTCGCATTGAGTACGAGAAGACATGAGCGGCGAATTCACCGACGTTGCGGAGTTGATCCACCGCTTCGACACACATGACTATCTCTTGGATACGGGCACGGCAACAGCGCTGTATCTTGCTCTGGAACTGGGTCGGCCACTGCTGCTGGAAGGTGAGCCGGGAGTGGGGAAAACAACCGCGGCAAAGGCTTTGGCGCTCGCGCTCGACGCGCCGTTGATTCGATTGCAGTGCTACGAGGGGCTCAGTGCGAGTGAATCGCTCTACGACTGGAACTATCAGCGTCAGCTACTGGCGATCAAACTGTCCGAGGCACGTGGGGATGCGCTCGACGAAGCTGACCTGTTTACCGAGGAGTTCCTTCAGGAACGACCCATTCTGCGGTGTGTGCGACACCGCGGGCCGGCCGCTCCCGTGTTGCTCATCGACGAAATCGACCGCGCGGACGACGAATTCGAGGCGCTGCTCCTCGAGTTTCTGGGTGAATCCTCCGTGACGGTTCCTGAATTGGGTACGTTCACGGCGCTGCACCACCCGGTGGTGGTGTTGACGTCGAACCGCAGCCGCGACCTCCATGACGCGCTCCGGCGGCGTTGCCTCTACCACTGGATCGACTACCCCGAACCGGAGCGTGCGGTCGCGATCGTACGGCGCATGGTGCCGTCGGCGAATTCGGCGCTGATCGAGCATGCCACCGCATTTGTCGGACAAATTCGGGGAGCCGATCTCGACAAGGCGCCGGGCATCGCCGAAACCATCGACTGGGTATCGGCACTCGTGACGTTGGGGGTGGCCGATCTGGTTCGGGAGGATGTGATTGTCAGCTTGGGTGCATTGGCAAAAACTCCGGACGATCGCGCGGTACTGCGCGGCGAGTTGATGAAAGGGCCACCATGAAGATCGCACACGAATTCACCGTCACCGCACCCGTCGAGCAGGCGTGGACAACCCTGACCGACCTCGAAGGAATCGCGCCCCTGCTACCGGGAGCACAGATGACCGGACGGGAGGGAGACGATTTCCTGGGCACCGTGACCGTCAAAGTGGGACCGGTACTCAGCGAGTTCGCCGGCCGCGCAACATTCGTGGAGAGGGATGAAGAAACACACAAAGCCGTGATCAATGCCCGTGGCCGTGACAAACGCGGATCCGGAAATGCGAGCGCCACCATCACGGCGCAGCTGCATCCCGAAGGGGCGCAGACGCGGGTGAGTGTGGATACCGATGTGAAGATCGTCGGAAAACTGGCGCAGTTCGGCAGTTCCGTGATCACGCAGGTCTCGGAGAAGCTGATGGGGGAGTTTGCGGACTCCTTGGAACAGAAACTTGCCGGACCAGTAGAGGCAACGGAAGTGTCGGCGCCCGAGGCTCCGGCTGTCGAACCCCTCGACCTTGTCGAACTCGCCGGCGGGTCTGTCGCGAAACGTGCCCTGCCATTACTTGTTGCGGTAGCAGCGGCGATCGTCGTGTTCGTACTGCTGCGTCGCCGAAGCAGATGATCCCCAGTGCGAGCGCCACTTTATTGCGCGGTGTGGATGTTGCGGCCTTCGCCACCGCCTTGGTCGAGGTGTTGCGCCGGCACGGTGTCGGAGTCTCCGCCGTCGGGGCTGCCAACTTCAGTGAAGCCTTGCATGTCCAATCGCCACGCACCCGGACCCAGTTGTACTGGACCGCGCGGATCACTCTGATCAACCGCCAGGAAGATCTCGAGGTCTTCGACGCGCAGTTCGCGCGAGTATTTGTAGGCGCGACTCTGGGCCTGGACCCGATTGCGCGCCGGGTGGGCTGCGATCGCGCAGTCGGTGACGCTCCTCGCGCTGTGGGTGGTGCTTCTCGCGGCGGCCGGGAAATCATCGACGTTCCGTGGATCGGGCGTGCGACGTCAGGTGGGCGAGAAGCCGGGCCGGATCAGGTTCGGCCGGGTCTGCTACTGCCGAGCGCGCTCGCCGGAAAATCCGAGGAGCCTTTTGCGCAGTTGAGCCCGAGCGATCTTGCACTCCTCGGACAGTGGCTCGAACAGGCCGAGCCGGACTGGCCGAAGCGCCGCCGCAGAAGGCGAAGACTGGGCCCGCGCGGAACCATCGACCTGCGAGCAAGCATGAGCACCGCGAGACGTACCGGTTTCGAGTTCGTACGCCTGGCCCGTGCTCGCCCGCAGCAGCGGCCGCGCACGATTGTGGTGCTGTGCGACGTCAGTCGCTCGATGCACGGATACGCGGACATGTATCTGCATCTGATGAGAGTCGCCGCCCGGCGGGGCGACGCCGAAGTTTTTGCCTTCTCGACCACGCTGACCCGGCTGACTCCGATCCTGGCGCATCGCAGCGCCGACGCGGCCATTGCCGAAGCCAATACCCGAGTTGTCGACCGGTACGGCGGCACCCACATCGGAACGTCCATCGCGTCACTGCTCGCCTCGCATCATGGGCATACCTTGCGAGGCGCAGTTGTGATCATCGCCTCCGACGGCTGGGACAGCGACGAACCCGACATCCTCGAGCGAGCTATGGCCCGAGTTCGGCGTCGCGCCCACCGAGTCGTGTGGCTCAATCCACGCGCCGGTGCAACCGGGTTCGAACCCCTGACCGGTTCTATGGCAGCGGCCTTGCCCTACTGCGACACCGTGCTCCCGGCAGACCGATTGACCGCTCTGCGAGCCCTGTTCACAGCAGTCTCCGACGCACAGTAGTAGGTGGATTGTCGTCGAGGATCCCCGACGTCCTACCCTGGTAGCTATGGCTACACCCGACCTTGCGCAGACTGATTCCCCTCCACAACCAGGCGTCCGCGCTTCTTCGACCGCAATCTTCGTGGTCTGTGGACTGATTGCCGGGATGGTCGCAGCTCTCGTCGTCGGGTTTTCCGCGTCTCAAGCGTTGACTCTGCTCGGCATTCCCGACCCCGGCGCGATCACGACATACGGGCTGCCGGCAGTTCGCGCTGTCGCCGAGGTCGCCGCGGTCATCGCGATCGGGTCATTGCTGTTGGCGGCGTTTTTCGTGCCGCCGCAAAAGTCCGGCGTACTCGACGTCGACGGCTACCGGGCTGTTCGGACGGCCTCGCACGCAGCGATCGTGTGGGCGGCATGTTCGCTGGTGCTGATTCCGCTGACGCTCTCCGATACGTCGGGTCAGTCGTTCTCCGAAGCGATCAAACCGGCAAACCTGTGGTCCGGACTCGATCAGGTGGAAATCGCCGGTGCCTGGCGGTGGACGGCCGTCATTGCGGTGGTTCTCGCCATTCTGGCTCGGCTGACACTGCGCTGGTGGTGGACACCCCTGCTGCTGGTGGTCGGCCTGCTCGGACTCATGCCCCTCGCCCTCACCGGGCACTCGTCTTCGGGCGGTTCGCACGACATTGCTACCAACAGCCTGATATTGCACCTCGTTGCGGCGTCTCTGTGGGCCGGTGGTTTGTTTGCGCTCCTGGCACATGCTCGTCGCGGCGGTGACCACACGGACGTCGCTGCCCAGCGCTTTTCGACTGTTGCCACCATTTGCTTTGTCGTCATGGGTTTCAGTGGTGTCATCAACGCGATTGTTCGTCTCCCACTCGACGACCTGTTCACCACGACGTACGGCCGCCTGATTGTCGCGAAGATCGTTGCGCTGATCGTCCTCGGATTCTTCGGTTGGCTGCAGCGCAGTCGCGCGTTGCCTGCGCTCACCGAGAACCCGAACTCCCGTTCGGCGTTGATTCGCTTTGCCGGCGGCGAAGGCATCATCTTTGCCGCCACCATCGGGTTGGCGATCGGCCTCGGCCGCACGCCGCCGCCTCCGCCGTCGAGCATCCCGACGATTCCCGAGGTCGAACTCGGCTACAACTTGCCGGACCCGCCGTCGTTCATGGCGTTCGTGACCGAGTGGCGTTTCGATCTGATGTTCGGCACCGCCGCGATCGTGGCTGCGGTCCTGTACTTCCTCGGCTTGCGCAAGCTGTCGAAGCGCGGAGATTCCTGGCCGGTGGGCCGCACGATTTCCTGGATGATCGGATGCGCGGTACTGCTGATCGCGACCTCGTCTGGTGTGGGCAAATACGCGACCGCGGTATTCAGCGTTCACATGGCCGGGCACATGGCACTGTCCATGCTGGCGCCGGTCCTGCTGGTTCTGGGTGCACCCATCACGTTGGCGTTACGCGCTCTCGAACCCGCAGGCAAGGACGGTGTGCCCGGAATCCGTGAGTGGATCCTGGTTGCCCTGCACAGTCCGTTCTCGCGATTCGTCACGCACCCGATCGTGGCCGCGGTTCTCTTCGTCGGCGGCTTCTACGTGCTCTACCTCGGCGGCATCTACGGCGCTACGGTCGATTCCCACAGCGCGCACCTGCTGATGAACCTGCACTTCATTCTCAGCGGCTATCTCTTCTACTGGGTGGCGATCGGTGTGGATCCGTCGCCGCGCCAACTCCAACCCGTGACCAAACTGGCCATGGTCTTCGGCTCGCTCCCGTTCCACGCGTTCTTCGGTGTTGCGCTGATGAGCACCACCACGATCATGGGCGGCGAGTTCTTCCGCTCACTGGGCTTGGGCTGGAACGACGATCTCCTCGGCGACCAGAAATTGGGCGGCAGTATCGCCTGGGCGACGGGCGAGATCCCGCTGATGGTGGTCATGCTCGCACTGCTCGTGCAGTGGTCACGCTCCGACCGGAAGACGGCCGTCCGCACGGACCGTGCTGCCGAACGTGATCACGACGCAGACCTGGCCGCGCACAATGCGATGTTCGCCGAACTTGCGAGGCGAGACCGTGAGGGCTGGGCCCCGCGTGAAAAGAAGTCGGAGGACTCCTCCTCGTCAGCGGAGTGACTGCTGATCAATCACGATGTGCGACAACCGCTGCGACGAGGCCGTGAACCGATGCGGCTAGACGCTCGGTTTGTCGCGTTCGGATGTGGTGAAGGACGACGTCGGGATTGAGAACGCTCAGTAGCACTCTCGACATCACGACGGCGTCGACCTCAGGTGTGGCTTCTTTGAGCAGTTCGGTGATGTGACGATGCCAGAAGGCGTTGATTTCTTCGGCTTGTGAATCGGTGGTGGCGTTGTCGTACGCAATCATCAGTTCGACGTTGTCGACGATCAGCCGGAACATCGCGTCGAAAAAGGCAAGCAATCTCTCGGCCGCGGGTGCGCCGGGGCCGAGTGGCGGGTCGCCTTCGTTGACCGCGTCGCGCAGAGTCTGAGCGCGCTCGAGAACCAGTGCCCGCATCAATCCCGCACGACTTCCGAACCGGTGGAAGATCGTGCCTTTGCCGACTCCGGCCGCTGCGGCTATCTGGTCGATGGAGACGTTTTCGGCCCCGAACTGCGCGAGTAGTGACTCTGTCACGTCGAGAATCGCTCGACGATTTCGTGCTGCGTCGCTGCGCTCTCGCTTCAATTCCTGACCCATGAGCACGCCTTTGATTGACAAGTTGACCGGCGGTCCATATGTTACAGGAACCCGTAAGTTGACCGTCGGTCATGTTGTTGGGATTGGGAAGGGACGCACAGATGCCGCATTTTCCGAAGCCGCCCGAGGGAAGTTGGACCGAGCATTTCGGGCTGGATACCGGACCGATCACGTTCGAGGATTCGATCAGCCCCGAGTATTTCGACGTCGAGCGCGAAGCCGTCTTCGGCCACGCCTGGCTCAATGTCGGTCGAGTCGAGCAAGCGCCTGTTGCCGGAAGTTACTTCACCCGGGTGATCGAGGCCGTCCGCGCGTCAGTGGTTGTCACTCGCGCCGCCGACGAGTCCATGACTGCCTGGTCGAGTGCAGGCGACGGACTCGTTCCACTGCAGGTCGATGTGTGGGAAGGGTTCGTATTCGTCAATTTCGATGATACGAACACGATTTCGCTGGGTGACTACCTCGGAAGGTTCGCGGCCGGATTGACGGGCTATCCGTTTGGCCGAATGACTCAGGTCTACCAGTATCAGGCACACGTGCGCAGCAACTGGAAGCTCTACATCGACGCCTTCGCCGAGTTCTATCACGCACCGATCCTCCATTCGAAGCAGTACGTGTCCGACGAATCCAACAAGCTCAAGAGTTACGGGTTCGAGGCGCTTGCATACGACATCGACGGGCCGCACGGAATGGTGTCTTCCTGGGGAGGCATGGCTCCGCCGAAGGATCCGATGATGGTGAAACCGACGGAGCGACTGTTGCGAAGTGGCAACTTCGGGCCGTGGGACAAACCTGATTTCCCCGAACTTGCCACGCTCCCAGCCGGACTCAATCCGACGAAGCATAAGTCCTGGGGTCTCGACTCCTACGTCCTGTTCCCGAATTTCATGATCGTGGTGTGGGAACCCGGGTGGTACCTCACCTATCACTACTGGCCGACCGCCTACAACGAGCACACCTTCGAGGGCACGCTGTATATGCCGCCACCGAAGAACGCCACCGAGCGGATGCGGCAGGAACTGGCTGCGGTCACCTTCAAGGAGTTCGGACTCCAGGACTGCAACACGCTCGAAGCCACGCAGACGATGCTCGAGTCGAGGGCTGTTTCACATTTTCTGCTCTGCGATCAGGAAGTGCTGGTCCGGCACCTGCACACCGCGTCGCAGCGATTTGTCGACGAGATTTTGCAACGGACGTAAGGAAATGAGGAGAACACACATGCCCGACACTTTGCCTGCTGCCTTCGCGGACCTCGAGCCTTTTGCGGAGTGGGCGCTACCCACTGAAGCGCAGCGTTACGCAAAGCGCTTGTCCAGCAACATGACCGAACTGCAGACGTTCTACGACGCCGCCTTACCTCGATTGCTGGATGCGGGGAGCTATCTCGACGAGTTCCCGCTCGACGACTTGCCTGACGACGCCTATCGGCTACTGCAACTGTGCTATTCGCTGATCAACGTGTCGTTTCCCATCGAGGCCTGGTCGCAACCGAGAGTGCCCGATACCGGCGCATCAACCATGGACGCGATCTTCGAGCCGGTGCCGTGATGAAGACTGCTGTTGTTACCGGAGGGGCCTCGGGGATAGGTCAGGCCATCGCTAGCCGTCTGGGCTCGGACGGCTACCAGGTTGCCACCATCGATCGGACGCCGAGTAACTCCGACAATGCCCACACTGCGGATGTCACCAACCGCGAACAGGTCGAGGCAGCAATGGCCTCGATTCGTGAGCGTCTCGGCCCGATCACGGTTCTCGTGAATGCCGCAGGCATCGTCGGGAATGGGCGCTTCGTCGATATCGACTTCGACGAATGGCAGAAGGTGATCGGAGTCAGCCTGAACGGGACGTATCACTGCACTCAAGCCGCGCTGCCCGACATGATCGCGGGAAAGTGGGGCCGGATCGTCAATATCTCTTCCTCCAGTGCACATTCCGGTCAGCCGTACATGGCGCACTACGTTGCTGCGAAGTCCGCGGTCAACGGGCTGACAAAATCACTGGCCCTCGAATTCGGTCCTTTGGGTATCACGGTGAACGCAGTGCCGCCCGGGTTTGTCGACACTCCGTTGCTACGCCGCGACGAGGAACTCAACCGACTCGGCGGGACCGTCGAGGACCACATCTCGAAGACGCCGGTTCGCCGTGTCGGAAAGCCGGACGATGTTGCCGCAGCCTGCTCATTCCTGATCTCCGAAGAAGCCGGCTACATCACCGGGCAGATCCTGGGCGTCAACGGTGGCCGCAACACGTGACAGTGCCGCTTTTCCACAGGCACTGTGTTCATCCACAGGTTGATTTCGATTTCGAAGGCACACCGCTTTTCGGTTGAGAATCATCAGGTACCGATGATCGATCGGTGTGTGGCTGAACAGTTTTAGAGGGGGGATCGGAATATGTACGAGACATCTGCAACCGTTGTCGGCACCGTCATCACCAATCCGGTGAAGCGGCAGACCGCCAATGGTGAAGAGGTGCTGAGCTTTCGGATGGCCAGCAATGCGCGACGTAAGGATCCGGTAACCGGGGAATGGACCGACGGCGCCACGCTCTATCTGAGTGTCACGTGTTGGCGACGGCTGGTCACCGGCGTCGGAGCATCCATCATGAAGGGCGATCCGGTGATGGCGACGGGGGAGTTGCGCACCAACGAGTACACCACGAAGGAGGGCATCGCTCGCTCCGACCTGGAGATGAGGGCTACCGCGGTGGGACCCGACCTTGCCCGGTGTATCGCAAAGATCGAGCGGCACAGCAAGACCACGTCGGCGGAGGAGTCAGGCGAATCCGACGTGACTGTGGCGGCGTAGGTCAGACGCGAGTTTTCGGGCAGTCGCGGGGGCGGCCGTGGTCGTGCCCCGCGTCTACTCGTTCGAGCAGTTCGGTGAGAACCATTCGTTCGGATTCGTCGAGGTCGTCGAAGATGTCCGAGGATTCTCGGCGTTGAGCCTGCGCGACCTCGGCTGCGAGGGCGGCGCCGGCATCGGTGAGTTCGAGGAGCACTGCTCGTCGGTCGTTGGGGTCGGGAGTGCGTTTGACCCATCCTGCCGATTCGAGGGAATCCACGACATCCGTTGCGGAACGGGGAACGATGCGCAGCTTTTCCGCGAGATAGCCCAATCGGACCGGTTCACCTACTCGGGTGAGCACTCTCAGAGCGCGACTCTGTGACGGGGAGAGGCCGAATGGCTCGAGGGCCGCGACCTGGCGTCGTCGAATGGTTCGCGCCACGGACAACACGACATCGGTGAGTTCGCGCTCTCGGGAATGCATGGCGCCAGTCTAGCGTTGTTGGTGTCAGCCTCATAGTGAGGTAACCTCATCAATATGAACCTAGGGTGAGAAAGCCTCCAGGAGGTAAACGTGAAACCAGATCACATCAGAGATTTCGAAAACTCCGCTGTCGAGACCACTCCGGCGGACCCCGTATCACCGCGACGCGTCCTCGAGCTGTTCACGCCGTATCGATCGCAGATCGCCGTCGTCACCGCGGTCATCACGCTCAGCGCCGTCGTGGCCTTGGGCAGCCCACTGCTTCTGCGCGAAATGCTCGACAAGGCAATCCCGGACAAAGACCTCGGACTGGTCAGCATCCTTGCGATCGGCATGATCGCAATTGCCGTGATCACCAGTTGTCTCGGTGTTGTGCAGACCTGGATGTCCAACAGCATCGGCCAGAAACTGATGCACCAACTGCGTGTCCGAGTGTACACGCACCTGCAGAATCAGTCACTTGGCTTCTTCGCCAGAACCAGGACCGGCGAGGTGCAGTCGCGTATCGCCAACGACATCGGCGGTATGCAATCGGTTGTCACCAACACCGCCACATCTATTGCGCAGAACGCGACCACTGTCGCAGCCACGATCGTTGCGCTCTTCCTCCTCGACTGGCGACTGGCGATCTTCTCGCTGGCGATCCTGCCGGTATTCATCCGTATCGCCCGCAAGATCGGTAACGAGCGTCGCAAGATCTCCGGCAAGCGCCAGAAGTTGCTCAGCGATCTGTCCGTTCAGGTCGAGGAATCTCTCTCGGTCAGCGGCATTCTGCTGGGAAAGACAACCGGCGCGAAGTCCGCCCTGACCGATCGCTTTGCCGAACGCTCGGCTGAGGTTGCCGACGTAGAACTTCGCGCGATGATGGCCGGTAAGTGGCGCATGGCGTCGATGTCGATCACCTTTGCGGCCATGCCCGCGCTGGTCTACTGGTTCGCCGGATTCACTCTCGATCACGGCAACACCATCACCGTCGGCACGCTGGTCGCGTTCACGACCTTGCAAACTCAGTTGTTCCGGCCCACCATGATGCTGCTCAACACGGGCGTCGAGGTGCAGAGTTCCATGGCACTGTTCAGTCGCGTGTTCGAGTACCTGGATCTGCCCATCGACATCGCGGATCCGGAAGAGTCGAAGGAGTTCGACGTATCGGGAGTGTCGGGAGAACTGCGGTTCGATCACGTCGACTTCTCGTACCCGGGAACCGAGAGCAAGACTCTCGACAACATCGATCTGACGGTCCCGGCCGGCGGAACCTTGGCACTTGTCGGTTCCACTGGTTCCGGCAAGACCACTCTCGGCTACCTCGCAGCCCGTCTGTACGACCCGACGGCCGGGTCCGTGACGATCGACGGTATCGATCTGCGTGACCTCGATCTGTCGACTGTGTCGGATCTGGTCGGCGTCGTATCGCAGGAGACATATCTGTTCCACACGACGATCCGAGAGAATCTGCGGTTCGCAAAGCCGGATGCAACCGACGAGGAAATCGAGCAAGCTGCACGGATCGCCCAGATCCACGAGTTCATCTCCGGTCTGGATGACGGTTACGACACCATGGTCGGTGAGCGTGGTTACCGATTCTCCGGTGGTGAGAAGCAACGCATCGCCATCGCGCGGACCGTGCTGCGGAATCCGCCGATCCTGGTTCTCGACGAAGCGACGAGTGCGCTGGACAACCGCACCGAGCGTGCGTTGCAGGACGCACTCGACGAACTGATGGTCGGACGCACCACATTGGTTGTCGCGCACAGGCTTTCCACGGTCCGCGACGCGGATCTGATAGCTGTTCTGGATCAGGGTGTTGTGGTGGAGAAGGGCACGCACGACGAACTGGTGCAACAAGGCGGACGGTACGCGCAGCTTCTGGCAGCTTCGTCCAGCGAAGCCCTGGAACTGCCGACCGAACTGCAGAGCGTGTGAACCCGCCGACGCAATGTGGGTAATGCGACAAACACCGATAGGCTGGCGGTCATGGCTGAGTTCATTTACACGATGAAGAAGGTGCGCAAGGCGCACGGTGACAAGGTCATCCTCGATGACGTCACGATGAGCTTTTACCCCGGCGCGAAGATCGGTGTCGTCGGACCCAACGGCGCTGGTAAGTCCAGCATCCTCAAGATCATGGCCGGGCTGGATCAGCCGGGCAACGGCGAGGCCTTCCTCGCCCCCGGCGCATCCGTCGGCATCCTCATGCAGGAGCCGCAGCTCGACGAGACCAAGACCGTTCGCGAGAACGTCGAAGAAGGCCTCGGCGAGACCATGGTTCAGCTCAAGCGATACAACGAGATCGCCGAGCTCATGGCTACGGATTACTCCGACGAGCTCATGGAAGAGATGGGTGAGCTCCAGGAGAAGCTGGACCACGCTGACGCCTGGGAGATCGATTCCCAGCTCGAGCAGGCAATGGACGCGCTTCGATGCCCGCCGCCGGAAGACTTGGTCACCCACCTCTCCGGTGGTGAGAAGCGCCGCGTCGCACTGTGCAAGCTTCTACTGAGCAAGCCCGACCTCCTGCTCCTCGATGAGCCCACCAACCACCTCGACGCCGAGTCGGTCCTGTGGTTGGAGCAGCACCTCGCTGCCTACCCCGGCGCTATCCTCGCCGTCACCCACGATCGCTACTTCCTCGATCACGTGGCGCAGTGGATCTGTGAAGTCGACCGCGGACGCCTCTACCCGTACGAGGGCAACTACTCCACCTACCTGGAGCAGAAGGCCGCCCGCCTCGAGGTTGCCGGCAAGAAGGACCAGAAGCTGCAGAAGCGCCTCAAGGACGAACTCGCGTGGGTTCGTTCCGGCGCCAAGGCTCGTCAGGCCAAGAACAAGGCTCGTCTCGATCGCTACGAAGAAATGGCGAACGAGGCCGAGAAGACCCGCAAGCTCGACTTCGACGAGATCCAGATCCCGGCACCGCCGCGTCTGGGCGACGTCGTTGTCGAGGTCAAGAACCTCGACAAGGGCTTCGACGGCCGTGTTCTGATCAAGGATTTGTCGTTCACTCTGCCGCGCAACGGCATCGTCGGCGTCATCGGCCCCAACGGTGTCGGTAAGACGACGCTGTTCAAGACCATCGTCGGCCTCGAAGAGCCTGACGCCGGTGAGGTCAAGATCGGTCAGACGGTCAAGCTGAGCTACGTCGACCAGAACCGATCCGGCATCGACCCGAAGAAGACGGTCTGGGAGACCGTGTCCGACGGACTCGATTTCATCGTTGTCGGCCAGACCGAATTCCCGTCGCGTGCGTACATCAGCTCGTTCGGATTCAAGGGCCACGACCAGCAGAAGCCGGCCGGAGTTCTTTCCGGTGGTGAGCGGAACCGTCTCAACCTGGCTATGACGCTCAAGCAGGGCGGCAACTTGATCCTGCTCGATGAGCCCACCAACGACCTCGACGTCGAAACCCTCGGTTCACTGGAGAACGCTCTCGAAGAGTTCCCCGGCTGCGCCGTCGTGATCTCGCACGATCGCTGGTTCCTGGACCGTACGTGTACCCACATCCTCGCGTGGGAAGGTGGCTTCGGCGACAACGAAGCTGCGTGGTACTGGTACGAGGGCAACTTCGAAGGCTACGAGGCGAACAAGGTCCAGCGCCTCGGTCCTGACGCGGCGCGTCCGCACCGCGTCACGCACCGCAAGCTCACGAGGGACTGATCGGTGTCGGACGTATTCACGTGTGAGGTTCAGGTTCGGTGGGGTGATTCCGACCGACTGGGGCACGTCAACAACACCAGGTATGCGGAGTACATGCAGGAAGCTCGCATCCAGTTCCTGACGTCGAAGCTTGCCGCCCATGGCGGCCGTCCGGGATACGTCGTTGTCCGAAAGATGTCCATCGAGTTCCTCAAGCCGGTCACCGATCATTCAGGTCCGTTGAACGTCGAGATCTTCACGACTCATGTCGGAACTTCCTCGTTCACAGTCCGTCACGTCGTCCGCGACAACACGGGTACGGAGTGCGCATCCGGTGACGCCTTGATGGTCGGATTCGACCAGGTGACCGAAAAGTCCAGACCGCTCGCCGACAGCGAGCGTTTGGTGCTGGAAGCAGCGCTTGTTCCGGCGTAGTTCACCCTAGGTGGCGGTCACCGCGGCTAGTCTCGAGCATGAGATTGGCCGCGGTGATCAGAACCCACAGGATGTGAGCCAGGAATGACCGACCGAGCACCACGCAGTTCCGAAAGCCTCGACGAAGCGACGTTACTCACGCGCCTTCGCGAGGCTTTTTTCACACATATCGACGAGGGTGACAGCGGCGATGTGATCGACGACCGATCCGATCGGGTACTGAAAGCGCATCTCGAACTCGGGCGCACTCGGGTGCCGGGCACGGCGGTGTGGCGGGTCTATCGTCCCTGGGATCAGGCGAAGTTGGGTGCAGCAATCCAGATCGTCAACGACGACATGTCGCTGCTGGTCGAATCCATTACCGCGTTGCTCAACAGGTTGGGCGTGGGTATCAGTCAGTACGCCCATCCGATCATTCGAGCTGATCGAGACAATTCGGGAAATCTGAAGTCTTTGGGAGACAGTGGAATCCAGGAATCCTGGATGCACGTGCAGTTGGACGCGGGAGCGCAGGACTTCGAACTCGACGCCATCGATGAGCATCTGGGCAAGGTGTTGGCCGACGTCCGAGTGGTCGCCGACGACACCCCGTCCATGACTGCCCTGCAACTGAGTATCGCGGACGAACTCGAGGTGTCGGCGGCCTCCGCCTCCGGCCGCGTTTCGTCGGAAGAGTTCTCCGACACCGCCGGCCTCCTGCGGTGGATGGCGGCCGGCAACTATGCGGTGCTCGGCTACCGGCGGTTTGTCGGTACCGAGGACGGCTCCCGCACGGTGGACGGCAGCGGGCTCGGCGTGTTGCGATCCGACGCGGTCACCGACGGCCCGATGAGCTTGCCGCCGGTTGCCGATCTCCCGGACCGTCCGCTGCTCGTCCTGACGCAGGGGTCGTTCCCCGCCACCGTTCACCGTGCCGTGTACCCGTACTTCGTCGGGGTGTCGATACTCGACGACGACGGAAACATCGTGGGGGAGCACAGGTTCCTCGGCGTCTTCACGGTGGTTGCGCTGCACGAGAACGTCCTTGCCATTCCGCTGATCGAACGCCGAGTGCGCGAAGTGATCCGGCGAGCCGGTGTCGACCTCGATTCGTATTCAGGCCAGGCGATGCTCGAGGTCATTCAGTCCTTCCCCCGCACGGAACTGTTCTCCAGCGACACCGAGACACTGTTCGAGACCGTTCACGCGGTGCACAGCATCGGCCTGCGTCGCCAGGTGCGGTTGTTCGTTCGCGAAGACACGTTCGGTCGGTTCGTCTCCTGCCTGGTGTACTTGCCGCGAGACCGCTACACCACGCGTGTCCGGTTGGCGATGCAGCACACGCTCTGGCGTGAATTCGGTCCGGGCACAGTGGATTACACAGCCAGGGTGAGTGAAAACGACCTGGCGCTACTACACGTGACAATCCGGCGCGCGCCGGACAGCGAGCCGGTTCGGCTCGACGTGTCCGAGGAAAACCGTGAACGGGTACAGGCACTGCTGACCGAAGTCAGTCGCAGTTGGGACGACCGCATCATCGATCTCGTGCGTGAGCGGTCCGACCTCGATCTCGAACTGGTGCAGCGGTACATCCGGGTCCTTCCCGACGGATACAAGGAGGATTTCGAGCCCTCCCGCGCACTGTCCGACATCTCTCGGTTCGAAGCGTTGGCCCCTGGGTCGATCGACGTGCTGCTCTACCGCGGTGAGGATTCCGAACCCGGTCAATGGCGGTTCACGCTGTTTGTCGGCGGCGACGGCATTTCGCTGAGCCAGGTTCTCCCGGTACTTCAGTCGCTCGGTGTCGAGGTGCTCGACGAACGGCCACACGTGGTGCAGCGACTCGACGGAGTGACGTGCTGGATCTACGATTTCGGGTTGTCGGTGCCGGCGGAACTACGAGCGTCCGTGCAGCCGAACCTCGACGCCCAAGTGCCCCTCGAAACCAGCACTGTCGCGCTGACCGAGGTGCAGAAGCGATTCACCGCGGCGTTCGGTGCCGTGTGGTTCGGCCGCGCCGAGGCCGACCGGTTCAACGAATTGGTACTGCGGGCCGGATTGACGTGGCGACAGGCAGTCATCCTGCGGGCATACGCAAAATACTTGCGGCAGGCCGCTTTTCCGTACAGTCAATTTCACATCGAGGGGATCGCGCTGTCGCATCCGCGGACCGCGGCGGCACTCGTGGAACTTTTCGAGGCGAAGTTCGATCCGAACTCCATTGGCGGGGAACGTATCGAGGAATTGGAGACGCAACTGCGGGCTTCGATCGACGAAGTGCTCAGCCTCGACGCCGATCGTATCCTGCGGGGAATGTTCTCGCTGGTGCAGGCGACGTTGCGGACCAACTTCTACGTCGTGGATACGGACGGGCGTTCGCGCCAGTATCTGTCGATCAAACTGGATCCCTCGCGGATCAGTGAATTGCCCAAACCCCGGCCGGCTTTCGAGATCTTCGTGTACTCGCCGGAGGTCGAGGGAGTGCATCTGCGGTTCGGAGCGGTGGCGCGTGGTGGTCTGCGGTGGTCGGATCGTCGGGAGGATTTCCGCACCGAAGTGCTTGGCCTCGTGAAGGCGCAGGCGGTCAAGAACGCGGTCATCGTCCCCGTCGGCGCCAAGGGCGGATTTGTCGTGAAGAACCCGCCGGTCCCGACCGGAGATCCCGCAACCGATCGCAGTGCCACACTCGAATCCGGCAAGGCGTGCTATCGGACTTTCATCTCGGGTCTGCTCGACATCACCGACAACGTCCATCCCGAGACCGGGGAAGTCGTGACGCCGGATCGGGTCGTGCGACTCGACGGCGAGGACCGGTACCTCGTCGTTGCCGCGGACAAGGGAACGGCATCGTTCTCCGATTTGGCGAACTCCGTTGCCGCGCAGTACAACTTCTGGCTCGGTGACGCATTTGCCTCGGGTGGTTCGGTGGGATACGACCACAAGGGCATGGGAATCACCGCTCGCGGCGCGTGGGAAAGCGTCAAGCGGCATTTCCGGGAAATCGGTGTCGACACGCAGTCCGAGGACTTCACGGTCGTGGGTGTCGGAGATATGAGCGGCGACGTTTTCGGCAACGGCATGTTGCTGAGCCGTCACATCCGACTGGTCGGGGCATTCGACCATCGGCACATCTTCCTCGACCCCAATCCGGATGCCGAGCGATCGTTTGTCGAGCGTGGGCGGCTTTTCGAACTTCCGCGATCGTCGTGGAAGGATTACGACGCGAGCCTGATCAGTGACGGCGGTGGAGTGTGGGACCGTACCGTCAAGTCCGTCCCGATCGCCGAAAGTGTGCGGGTTGCTCTGGGATTGGACGAGGGTGTCACCAAACTCTCACCGCCCGAATTGATGCGCGCCATCCTGTCCGCTCCGGTAGATCTGCTGTGGAACGGTGGCATCGGAACCTACATCAAGGCGTCGGCTGAAACCAATGCGCAAGTAGGAGACAAGAGCAACGACGCGGTTCGCGTCGACGGAGCGGACCTTCGGGTCAAGGTGGTCGGCGAGGGTGGCAATCTCGGTGTGACAGCACTGGGGCGCATCGAGTTCAGTGCCAATGGTGGACACATCAACACCGACGCGATCGACAACTCGGCCGGTGTGGACTGCTCCGACCACGAGGTCAATATCAAGATCCTGCTCGACACGTTGGTTCGGTCGGGAGCGCTGCCCGCAGAAGAGCGGAACCCGTTGTTGGCCTTGATGACCGACGACGTTGCCCGCCTCGTTCTGGCAGACAACATCGCCCAGAATGCGCTGTTGGGTATTGCGCGGGTCACGGCGCCGCAAATGCTGGGCGTCCACCGGCGGCAGATCAGCGAACTGAGTACCGCACGCGGGCTCGATCGCGCACTCGAGGCGCTGCCGTCCAACAAGGAGATCGATCGGCGCCTGGCCATCGGATCCGGTTTGACGTCACCGGAATTGGCGACTCTCACCGCGCATGTGAAGCTCGCGCTCAAGGACGATCTTCTCGCCACGGAGCTGCCGGACAACGAGTACTTTGCGCAGCAGATTCCCGGATACTTCCCGGGCGCAGTGCGCGATCGGTTTGCCTCGCAGATCAAGGACCATCCACTGCGCCGACAGATCGTGGCGACCATGCTGGTCAACGAGGTCATCGACAACGGTGGAATTACCTACGCGTACCGGTTGGCGGAGGAAACCGGCGCCAGCAGTACGGATTCGATTCGCGCGTACGCAGCTGTACGTGAGGTGTTTGCGCTCGACGACGTGTGGGGGCGGATCCGCTCGGCCGGACTCGCGGCTGATCTCGAGAACGATCTGATCGTGGAATCGTGCAGACTCCTCGACCGCGCTTCACGGTGGTTCCTCGCTAACCGGCCGCAACCGATTGCCGTGGGAGCAGAAGTGTCTCGCTATTCCGCGGCCTACCGGTCGACCGCACCTCTTGTTCCCGATTTGCTCGCCGGACATCAATTGACGGATCTGCTTGCCCGAGCCCAATCAGTCATCGACCGCGGGGCGCCGGAAGCTCTGGCACTCGAGGTCTTCCGGCTCCTGGACGTGTACTGCCTCCTCGACATCGCGGACATCGCTGATATTGCCGAGCACGACATCACGGAGGTTGCGCAGCTCTACTACGCGCTCGATGCACACCTCGGAATCGATTGGCTGCTCACGGCGGTGTCCGGACTCGAGCGCGGGGATCGCTGGCATTCGCTGGCCCGCCTGGCGCTGCGTGACGATCTGTACAGCTCGTTGCGGCAACTCACGATGGAGGTGCTCGTCGGCGGCGAGCCGGGGGAATCGCCACAGGAGAAGATCGACGAATGGGAGGCGACCAACGCGTCGCGGCTGAGCCGGGCGAGGGCAGCTCTCGGTGAGATCTTCGAGTCTGGGACGCTTGACCTGGCGACGCTCTCGGTAGCGGCGCGGCAGGTTCGCAGCATGGTGCGCAGCATGGGCACCCGATCGGAGGTAGGGCGTTGAGCGAGGGATTTCATGCCGACGTGGCGGTTCGATGGTCCGACATGGACGTCTTCCAACACGTCAACCATGCGCGCATGGTGACACTGCTCGAGGAAGCTCGGATTCCGTGGCTGTTTCACGACGGATGCCCGACGGTGTCGTTGCGTGACGGTGCGGTTGTCGCTGATCTGCATGTGCGGTATCGGGGGCAGTTGCGGCACGACGATTCACCGCTCGACGTGTTGATGTGGGTGGAAAAGATTCGAGCCGTGGACTTTACGATCGGATACGAGGTGCGCCCGAAGTCGGCGGGGCCCTCGGTGGCGCCTTCCATCGTGGCATCGACGCAGATTGCTGCCTTCGACATCGACACGCAACGACTGCGGCGGCTCAGTGGACCCGAGCGTGGGTACTTGGAGCGTTGGCAGCGTGCATGAGCGAATGCTGATCGTGCCCGATGACGCCGAGCGCAAGAACTTGGCCGGCTTCATCGGGCACGCGTTGCGATTGGACGAATCAGCTGTCATCAGGATGCGTCGACGCGGACCCGATCACGTGAGTGTCTGGGCGGCAACAGGGTTCGATGCCCTGGCGACGCGCACCATCGTCGGGACCGTCAACCCGGACGACACCTCGGCGGCGGGCGATGCCTTGTTGGCTGCACTGTCCCATGCGTCCGGCGAGCTGATCGATCCGGGATTCTCGATGGACTCGGCGTGGCGCGGAGCGTTGCCACCGCCAGTGGGATTCGAGCATCTCGACGATGTTCCGGCGAAGGTGCTGATCGAATTGGCGCAGCGCGGAAATGCTTTGGCACAGGAGCATGGCAGCAGCTCAGGGCCGCCCGTCTCGCTGCTCGACCAGGAGGTGATCGAGGTCAGCGGGCCGACCATCACGGCCGGGATCTCGATGCGCGCGATATTTGCGCTGACCGCAATGGGATTCGTCGATGTGAACCGAATCGACGAGTCGGAGCTGGTGCGGGTTCGGGCAAGCAAGTCGTGGATTCGCCTCGATGCGCGCTTCGGTTCGATCTACCGCCACCGCGGTGGCTCGATCCCACTGATGGTGGCTCGCTAGGATCAGGGCTCAGATCAGCCACGCAGCGGTGTTGACGGGCAACAGACCGTCGACCAGGGGAGCGCTGCTGAGGATGACGTCGCCGGAGGGTAGAGAAATCGGCACATCGGATGTGTTGAGGGCACAGATCAAGCCGCCCCGTCGACGAAAGGCCAGGCACCCGGGAGGGCTCCCGTACCAGTCGATTTCGCTACCCGAGATCTCCGGCCGCGACGAACGCAATTCGAGGGCGCTGCGGTACAGCGAGAGCATCGAATCGACGTCCTCGAGTTGGGCCTCGACGGTCAGGGCCGACCACTCGGCTGGCATCGGCAACCACGTGCTCGCGGCAGTGGTGAACCCGAAGGGCGGAGTGGTGCCCTCCCACGGCAACGGCACGCGGCATCCGTCGCGGCCACGCTCGGCATGGCCGGAACGTTCCCACACCGGATCCTGCAGGGTGTCGTCCGGCAGTTCGACGTTGGGCAAGCCGAGTTCGGCGCCGTTGTAGATGAAGGCGGCACCGGGAAGTGCAAGCTCGACCAGGGCCATTGCCCGTGCGCGCGCAGTTCCGATCTCGCCGCCGCCGTATCGGGTGACTTCACGTTCGACGTCGTGGTTGGACAGCGTCCAGGTGGGAACACCGCCGACCTCGGCCACTGCGGCGAGGGAGTTCTCCACTGCGGCCCGCACGGATTCCGCCGCGAACTCGGTTTCTGCCAAGCGGAAGTTGAATCCGAGGTGAAGTTCGTCCGGGCGGATGTACTCGCCGAAGCGCTCGTTGTCGCGAACCCAGATCTCTCCGACGGTCATCGCCTCGGGGAATTCGTTCATGACCTTGCGGATTCCCCGGTGGATCTCGTGGACCTCCGGATTGTTGAATCGAGGGTCGTCGTCGTCGTTGCGCATGAGCTCGTTGAGATCCCAGTCATGGTCGGGCAAACCTGCGGGCTTGGCCATTCCGTGGGCGACATCGATCCGAAATCCGTCGATACCTCGGCTGAGCCAGAAGCGCAGAGTCTTGGCCAGATCCTCGAAAACCTCGGGGTTGTCCCAGTTCAGATCTGGCTGTTCCTTCGCGAAGATGTGGAGGTACCACTGCTCGGGTTTTCCGTCGGCGTCCGTGATGCGGGTCCAGGCCGGACCCCCGAAGATGCTGGGCCAGTTGTTGGGCGGTTCCGCGCCGTTCTCACCCTTGCCGTCACGGAAAATGTACCGGGATCGTTCGGGGGAACCTGGTGCGGAATCGAGGGCGGCTTGGAACCATTCGTGCTGGTCGCTGGTGTGATTGGGGACTAGGTCCATCGTGATCTTGATATCGCGCTCGTGTGCCGCGCTGATCAGTGAATCCATTGCGGCGATGTCGCCGAACAGGGGATCGATGTCACGCGGGTCGGAGACGTCGTACCCGTGATCGGCCATCGGGGACCGCATGACCGGACTCAACCAGAGGGCGTCGACGCCCAGCAGTTCCAGGTATCCGAGTTTGTCTTCGATTCCGCCGAGGTCACCGATGCCGTCGCCGTTGGAATCGGCAAAAGATCGCGGATAGATCTGGTAGAAAACCGCCTCGTTCCACCAAGACGGAGTGGACGGGTTGGTAACGGTCGAATCCGCGGGGCTACTCACAAGTTCTCATAGTGCCAAACCTCGAGCACTCGCACGACTTGGACACGACTGTTCGGTGGTTCTTTACCTCACCTTGGTGTACTTTCCAGGAGCGAAGACACTGCCGTTGGCAATCTTTGTGTTACTGATTTCTCGAGGGGGGAAAATCATGAGCTTGTCGGCAATCGAAGCAGTGAGTTTGGACCAACTTCCGTTGAACGACGATCCGATCAACGCGGACTGGATCATTTCCGGGGATCCGGTCGCGCGTGCCGCGCAGTGGTCTGCCAGCAAGGACGGCACCACGACAACGCATGTGTGGGACTGCACCAAGGGGCGGTTCCGGTGGTACTTCAGCGCCGACGAGATCGTTCAGATCCTGGAAGGCTCGGTGACGGTCGAGTCGGAGGGGGTCGCGAAGCGCACGTTGCGGGTCGGCGACGCCGCGCTCTTCCGTGCCGGCAGTTGGTCGGAATGGCATGTCGAGGATTACGTCCGCAAGCACGCGATTCTGAGCGTGCCGCTGCATCCGAGCGTGTCGTTCGGTGTTCGGGCTGTGCGCAAGCTCGGACGGATGGTCAGACGCTAGCGATTCAGATGCTAGCTGTTCAGATGGCGGAATTGACCATGGACGCTGCAGCCATCTCCATGTAATCGATCAACTGTTGGCGATGCGCGGCGTCCAGGGTCTTCTCGTCGATGGACGCGATCGCCGTGTGCATGCAGCGTAGCCACGCGTCACGTTGGATCGGGCCGATCACGAAGGGATTGTGCCGCATCCGCAAACGCGGGTGTCCACGCTCGTCGGAGTAGGTGTGCGGGCCGCCCCAGTACTGCTCGAGGAACATCCGCATGCGGCGTTCCGCGGGACCGAGATCCTCTTCCGGATACAGCGGGCGAACAACCTCGTCCTTCGCGACTTCCTCGTAGAACCGCGCGGTGAGCTTGTGGAACGTCTCGGCTCCGCCGACGGCGTCGTAGAAGGTCTGCTGTACGTCATTCATGGCGTGTTCCATTGTGCCTGATGGCGGGCGTGGTCGGTTTCCGGGTCGGCTGGAGGTCCGTTCACCCGAAATTCACCGGCAATCCGAGCAATTTTGTGCGAAATGGGAGTGCGTAACCGGAATTTCCGTGGTCAACTTGGGGGCAGTCTCCCGGAGGTCGTATGAAGAACCGACACGCTGCACGAAATCACCGACAACTCCAGCCCGCTGGCGGCCGTGGTGCCATCGCTCGCGCAGATGCGCGGCACGACCACGCGTCAGGGGCTGTTCTGGAAGTTGTTCCTGACGGATTCGGTCACACCGCCGACTTCGCCACGGATCACGTGGTCCCCGAGTGGATCAAACGCCGAGTGCTACTACTCAATGTCACGTACGAACCGCTGACGGCCCTGCCCGCCAGACGGGCCGTGGTCTTGATGGCCTGCGGTAAAGCCGACACGGTTCACGAGGACGAATTCGGACCCATTGTCCACTCTGCGGACTGGTCGGTGCAGGTGCCGTCGGTCATTCGCCTACGAACCTATGTGCGCGTCCCGTATCGCGCGCGCATCCCCATGACCCGCGCCGCACTGATGCATCGTGACCATTTCCGATGTGCGTACTGCGGCGCTAAAGCCGAAACCATCGACCACGTTGTACCGCGCAGTCGCGGCGGCGGGCATTCGTGGGAGAACTGCGTAGCGTGCTGCGCCCCGTGCAACCACCGCAAAGCCGACAAGATGCTCAGCGAACTCGGTTGGACCCTGCGCGCCGAATTGGTTCCGCCGTCAGGTCCGCACTGGCGATTGCTGGCCGCAACCAAGGAACTGCACCCGTCGTGGGTGCCGTATCTCGGTGTCGGTGCCGCCTGACTCGAACTGCCCGAAACAATTGCCTCGATAATTTGTGGCCCTGACGCTGTCCTTCCTGGCGTTCTGGGCTACGTTATCTGGTGTGAGCATTCTCGAGGTAGTACTGATATACGTTGGGATCCCGGCCCTGATCACCGCCTTCTTCGCGGGTGCGTCCTTCCTCGGGAAGAAGACGCCGGGTCCGGTTCCGCCGGCGTTCCATCTGGGTGAGTCGTGGGATCACGCTCCCATCCTGTGGAGTGCTGTCGACGAAGTGACCGTTCGCGGCGGTCACCACGGCAGCGCACACGCGATCGAAGCCGGCTCGGCTGATCTGATTGGAGGAACCGCAAGTGGCAAGTGGTGATCATTCGACAGCGGTCGCAGTAGCGCCCGAAGACCTGCCTATGGGCAGCGTCATCACGGCGAGTGGCCGTATCTCCGGTGTGCATCGTGTAGGGGAGCCGTTCACCGACGACCTTCCGTTCACGACCAAGGATCTCGTGGCCCTCGACGTCGCGCTGACCGAGGCGACGCGTGCTACCAAGGTGCGTTTCAACGTGTACGTCGGCGACCTGGGCGCAGATCCGACGGCCGGTGCCGACGCACTGTTCCCGACCACACCGGAGGCGGAGCGTTCGGTTCTCATCGCCGTATCTCCCAACCAGCGCGTCGTCGAGGTCCGCAGTGGCCGCGTCGTTGCAGATCGGGTCACCGACCGCATTGCGCAGCTCGGTGCCACCGCAGCGGTGAGCTCCATCAGCGAAGGAAACCTGATCGACGGACTGATCAGCGGAATCCGTGTCATGGCAGCAGCAATCTCTGCGCCGTAGTTCTTCGTGATCAAAGACCGGTGCCCGCCTCGATTTTCTCGAGGCGGGCACCGGTCTTTCTGCATCAGCCGGCGTCGAACTTTCGGGCGGCGAGCGATCGAACGACACCGGCCTGACCTTCCACGACCAGACGACGTAGTGCGGGAGGAATGTCTCCTTCGAGGAAACGATCAGCCGCTGCGACGGATTCTGCACTGACCGACCACGACGGGTACAGACCGACGACGACGGTCTGCGCCACCTCACTCGAGCGGCGTTCCCACACGGCGGCGATGTCGTCGAAGTAGCGGGAGACGAACGGTTCGAGCAGATCGTCTTGTCCTTCTCGGGCAAATCCGCCGATGATGGACCGCGCCGTGATGTTGGGTACCGAATCGTCGCCGACCACCTTTGCCCACACCTGCTCCTTCACCGCAGCTTGTGGTCGACCGGCGGCTGCAGCCGCGGCCTGTCTGGCGCCGGCAGCAGTCGGGTCGCGCTCGGCCTCGGCGTCGATGAACGGCGTCTCGAGGCCTTCGGCATCCACTTCGCCGGCCGCGGCGAGAGCTCCGACAATGCGCCAGCGCAGATCGGTGTCGACAACCAAACCGTCGAGGCCGACGGTCGCGGGATCTGCGTCGAGCAATTCGCTCAGGACTTCCGTGTGCCACGGGGAGAGCGCAACTCCGGTGAGCGCGTTGACAAATGCGAGTTGGTGATCGGAACCCGCCTCGGCTTCGCGGGCAAGTTCGAGGAGCTGGTTGGCGAAGTCGGCCCAACCTTCGGCTGCGGCCCAGACCGGATCTGCGTAGCTTCCGATAGCGGTCTGCGCTTGGAGCAGGAGGCGTTGAACCACTCCGACCTCGGTCTCGGCGCTGATGCCGCGCTGAACCAGCGCGACAAAATCACGGGCCTTGAGCTCGGCCTGACGGGTCATCTCCCACGCCGCGGACCAGACCAGAGTGCGGGGAAGCGATTCGGCGATATCGCCGACGCGGTCGATCGCCGTTGCGAGGGACTGCGGATCGAGTCGCACCGAGCAGTACGTGAGGTCGTCGTCGTTGACGAGAACCAATTGACCGCGATGAACTCCGAGAAGTTCGGGGACATCGGTGGTGTCGGTGGCGTCGAGATCGAGTTCGACGCGGCGGCTCCGCACGAGCTTGCCGTCGACGTCGTCGTAGACGCCGATCGCGATGCGATGCACGCGGCGCTCACCGGCGCCGGGGGCTGCGCCGTCCTGCAACACGGCAAAACGAGTGAACTTACCGTCTGCGTCGACGTCGAAGTCCGGGCGCAGAATGTTGAGCCCCGTGGTCTTGAGCCACTGCGTTCCCCAGTCGGAGAGGTCGCGGCCGGAGGACTTTTCGAGAGCACCGAGGAGGTCGTCGAAGGTGGCGTTGCCAAATGCGTGCTCGCGGAAGTACTCCCGCAGTCCCGCGAGGAAGGGGTCGAGGCCGACGTACGCCACCAGTTGCTTGAGAACGCTGGCACCCTTGGCGTACGTGATGCCGTCGAAGTTGACCTCGACTGCAGCCAGATCCGGGATGTCGGCGGCGATGGGGTGGGTGGACGGCAACTGGTCCTGACGGTATGCCCACGACTTCTCGACGTTGGCAAAGGTTGTCCACGCGTTCTTGTACTCGGTGGCCTCGGTCTGGCAGAGCACGGACGCGAACGTCGCAAAGGATTCGTTGAGCCACAGGTCGTCCCACCACGTCATGGTGACGAGGTCGCCGAACCACATGTGGGCCATTTCGTGAAGCACGGTTTCGGAACGCCGCTCGTACGAGTAGCGAGTGACCTTGGACCGGAAGACGTAGTCCTCGAGGAACGTCACCGCTCCGGCGTTCTCCATGGCGCCGGCGTTGAACTCCGGGACGAACAACTGGTCGTACTTCCCGAAGGCGTACGGCACACCGAAGTTTCGGTGGTAGAAATCGAAGCCCTGTTTGGTTTCCGTGAACAGGCGCTCTTCGTCCATGAACTCGGCAAGCGAAGCGCGGCAGAAGATTCCGAGAGGGATGTTGCCGTGCTCGTCGGAGTAGTTGTCGGTCCACTCGGCGTACGGTCCGGCGATGAGCGCAACGAGGTACGTGCTCATCTTCGGTGTGGTGCGGAAGATGTGCTTGCCGGGATCGGCGGCAAGGGTCGACACGACGGCGGAGTTGGAGACGACCTTCCACGAGGTCGGCGCGGTGACGCGGACATCGAACGTGGCCTTGAGATCCGGCTGATCGAAGCACGCGAACATGCGCTTGGCGTCGGCGGTCTCGAACTGCGAGTACAGGTAGACGGCACTGTCCGTCGGGTCGACGAAGCGGTGCAGACCCTCTCCGGTGTGCGAGTAGTCGCAGTCGGCCTCGACGACCAGTTCGTTGCGCGCGGCGAGGTCCGACAAGGCAATTCCGGTGGCCTCGTCGTAGTCGGAGATATCGATCGGGGTGCCGTTGAGCACCGCGGAATGAACTCGGGCAGCGATGATGTCGATCAAACTGCTCGAGCCTGCGGTGGCCGAAAAGGTCACGGTGGTCTTGGAGAAGAACGTCTCCTCACCAGGGGCATCGTTGCCGTCGGTGAGATCGAGTTCGATCAGGTAGTTGTCGACGGTCAGCAGCGCTGACCGTTCTGCTGCCGTCTCGCGTGTCAGGTTCGGTGCGGCCACGAAGATCTCCTCGTTGATGGTGTGGATCTTTATGCGTCCATCCCATCATGACGGGGACTACTTCGTGATCGCGGACGCTTCCGTCAGCGGAACGGCAGGGTCTGCCAGGCGCTTCGGATCTACGGGCGCACCCCCGCCGACCAACTCCTTGATCGCATCACCGGCGTCCCAGATGTTGACGTTCATGCCCGCCAGAACCTTGTTGTCACCGTCGAGCCAGAAGGCCAGAAATTCGCGGCCCTCGACATCGCCGCGGGTCACCACGCAGGCGTAGCTGCCATGGGGAGCGTGCCCGACATACTCCATTCCGAGGTCGTACTGGTCGGTGAAGAAGTACGGCATCCTCACGTACTCGGCCGGCCGGCCGAGCATGGTGTCCGCAGCAGTCGCCGGCTGGTTGAGGGCATTTGCCCAGTGCTCCACCCGGATTCGTGCATTCAGGATCGGGTGCGTCGCGGCCGCGATATCGCCGATCGCCACGACGTCCGGGTCGCTGCTCTGCAGACCCGCATCGACGAGGACTCCGCCGTCGACCTCGATACCGGCGGCAGTGGCCAACTCGATATTGGGGAGGGCGCCCACAGCGATCAGGACGGCGTCTGCCGGAACGACGCTGCCGTCGGCGAGGGTGACGCCCGAGGCGACCCCGTCGGTGACCGCGACGGATTTCACGTCGGTGCTCGTTCGTAGGTCTACGCCGTTCGCGCGGTGCAAAGTGGCAAACACTTCACCCATCTCCGGGCCGAGCGTTGCTTCGAGGGGAAGGCTCGCATGTTCGAGGATCGTTACGTCGACGCCGAATCCGCGAGCCGAAGCGGCGATTTCCAGGCCGATCCACCCGGCACCGACCACAACCAGTTTCTTGTCCGCGGCGAGCGCCTCGAGCAGCGCCGACGCCTGGTCGATCGTGCGGATATAGTGGACACCGTCGGCGTCGGCACCTGGAATATCGAGTCGTCGAGAACGCGAACCGGTGGCGAGAGCCAATTTGTCGTACGAGAGCGTGGAACCGTCGGGGAGAGTCACGGTGTGCGCGACGGGGTCGAATGCCGTTGCGGTTGTTCCCGGTCGCAGGTCCACGTGCTGATCGCGGAACCATTCACCGTCGTGGACCGTGAATTCCGGGAGGGTCTTCTTGCCCGCAAAGAATTCCTTGGACAGCGGTGGACGCTCGTACGGCAGATGGTCCTCGTCGCTCAGAAGGACGATGTCTCCGTCGAAATCCCGCTCTCGCAGGGCCTCCGCAGTTTTTGCTCCGGCCAAGCCGCCGCCGATGATGACGAATCTCCGATTTGCGCTCATGGTTGAACCACTCCTTCGCACTCGTGTTCTTTCGACATTACTGGTGAGAGAAGGTGGTTCGGGAGTATGTGGGAAGGATTGGTGGGGGAAGATTGTTGCCATGGCGGGTGCGCAAATTTTTCGTTCCCGCGAGGACCGCGACCGATAGGGAGTTATTTACGTGAGTGCAGTCGAGAACAAGAGTGCTGACCGGGCTGATTTCTGGTTCGACCCCCTGTGCCCGTGGTGCTGGATCACCTCGCGGTGGATCCTCGAAGCGCAGCAGGTTCGCAACATCGACGCGAAATTCCACGTGATGAGCTTGGCCGTCCTCAACGAAGGACGTGACCTGCCCGAGGAATATCGCGAGATGATGACCAAGGCCTGGGGACCGGTGCGGGTTGCGATCGCCGCTGCGAAGCTGAAGGGTGACGATATTCTGCTGCCCCTGTACACGGCTATGGGAACCAAGATCCACAACGAAGGCAACAAGGACTTTGCCGACGTCATCAAGCGTTCACTCGACGAGGTGGGCCTCCCGGCAGAACTCGCCGATGCGGCCGAGTCGACCGAGTACGACGAAGCTCTCCGCGAAAGTCATCATCACGGCATGGATGCGGTCGGCCCCGACGTCGGAACCCCCACCATCCACGTCAACGGCGTTGCCTTCTTCGGTCCCGTTCTCTCGCGCATCCCGCGTGGCGAAGACGCCGGCCGAGTGTGGGACGGCGCAGTTGCGCTAGCGAGCTACCCGCACTTCTTCGAACTCAAGCGCACACGCAACGAGGATCCGCAGTTCGACTGAGTTCGACCGCACCAGGGCCGGGTGCGCGCCGGGGGATGAGCCTGAGAGAATTGTCCCCATGCGCGTATACCTGGGTGCCGACCATGCCGGATTCGAACGTAAGAACGAGATCATCGAACACCTCACAGCCAATGGCCACGAAGCCATCGACTGTGGTGCTCACGAGTACGACGCCGTGGACGACTACCCGGCTTTCTGCATCGAAGCAGCGAAGCGGGTAGTCGCCGACGAGGGAAGCCTGGGCATCGTCCTCGGCGGAAGCGGCAACGGTGAGCAGATTGCCGCCAACAAGGTTCCCGGCGCCCGCTGCGCTCTGGCGTGGAGCGTCGAAACCGCCAAGCTGGCCCGCGAGCACAACAAGGCACAGCTCATCGGCATCGGTGGACGTATGCATTCCCTCGAGGAATCGCTGGCCATCGTCGACGCCTTCCTCGCCACGGAGTGGTCCGGCGAAGAGCGCCACCAGCGCCGCATCGACATCCTCTCGGAGTACGAGAAGACCGGCGTCGCACCGGCATTGCCGCAGGCCTGATCGAGAAGTAGTCCCGTGCCCGAAGGTCATACCCTGCATCGACTGGCACGGTTGCATGCCAAGAAGTTTGTCGGTTCACCGGTCCGCGTTCTCAGCCCGCAAGGGCGATTTGCCACTGACGCGGCGCTGGTGGACGGGCATGTACTGACAAGCTCCGATGCCTGGGGTAAACACCTGTGGCACACGTACGACAACGGTCTGACCGTCCACGTACACCTCGGTTTGTACGGAAAGTTCACCGACAGCGCCCTCCCGATGGAAGAACCGGTAGGGCAGGTCCGGATGCGAATGGTCGGTGCCGGTTTCGGCACCGACCTTCGTGGTCCCACCGCCTGTGAAGTCTTGCTGCCGCCGCAGGTAGCCGCTATCGAAGCCAGGCTCGGCCCCGATCCACTGCGACGCGACGCCGATCCCCAGAAGGCATGGGCGCGAATCTCGAAGTCCAAGACCGCAATCGGCGCACTGCTCATGGACCAGGCAGTGCTGGCCGGGGTTGGCAACGTCTACCGCGCTGAGTTGCTGTTCCGTCACGGGATCAATCCCGAACGCCCCGGCAACCTCGTCACCCACGACGAATGGACTGCCATGTGGGCAGACCTGGTCGAACTCATGAAGGTCGGCGTACGACGCGGAAAAATGCACGTCGTGCGTGCCGAGCACGACAACGGCGATCCGGCCTACTCCAAGGATCGCCCGCGCACCTACGTGTACCGGCGCGCGGGATCACCGTGCCGGGTCTGCGGAACACCGGTCCTTCATTCCGTCATGAAAGCGCGAAACCTGTTCTGGTGCCCCGTGTGCCAGGCGGTTTAGAAGTCCATCCCGCCGTCGAAGTCCATTCCGCCGCCGTCGTAGCCGTCATAACCGCCGCCGTCGTAACTGCCACCGTCGTAGCCTCCGCCGTCTGCGGTGTCGTCGGTATCGCCATGGTCGTAGCCTCCCTGATCGCCGGCGTCACCTTGATCTGCGGCACCCTGGTCGCCGCCCGCAGCGAAAGTTTCTGCGCCGTAAGGAACTCCGGCCATTCCCGAGAACATGGTCGAGAACAGCATCATCGAACCCAGACCCCAGGCGCCCGCGACGAGGGCAGGTTTCCACCACGGTTCCGAGTACCAACCGGCCGGAACGGGCCGGCCGGCGACGCGGCCGCCGGGGTAGTAGTTGGGGGTACGCGGCGACGGGGTCGGTGATGCCGCGACCTTGCGGCCCTCGAACTCGACCTCTCGGGACTCGGTCACCGCGCCCGCAGCTTTCTGGCCGTCGATGGTGGGAACATCGGGGCCCGGGTCCATTCCCATGGCGACGCGGGCCGCACGAATGTAGTAAAGCCCTTCCAGCGCAGTCTGTTTCGCGAGCCGCGCCTGAACGGGAGTCGCAGCCTGATCGATCTGTGAGCCCGCCGCGGTGTAGCGCTCGGCTGCGTCGGCCAGTGCCTGCCGTGACGGTTCGTCGGTGCCGGTGAGGTTGTACACCTGGCCGCCGAGTCGCTCGATTGCCTGCCTGGCATCAGCTTTGGCGTCGTCGAGTTGTGTCGCGCTGTGGGTAGAACCGCGTTGCTGGCTTTTCATGACCAGGAACACGACGACAGCCAGAACGACGAGAATGAGAAGAATCGTGGTCACGGGGTTGGCCTCCGAGCAGTATCGAACCGGACAACTCCAGGATACGGATCGCGGCAACAAAAAATCCGCACCGGCGAGGCCGGTGCGGATTTTTGTGGAAGCTTCCCTCCGATGGAGGGGATGACGGGAATCGAACCCGCGTGATCAGTTTGGAAGACTGAGGCTCTACCATTGAGCTACATCCCCGTGCACACGCGAACTCGGGATCGCCGTGTTCGTCGTCTGCGATTCGAAACTGTACCCAATGCGGGTGCGGATTTCATAATCGGGGGGTCGAAAGCGTTCTCACCAGGGAAATCTTCGGCGAGGGCTTGTAGTTCACCGTGTGGTGGTGGCTAGTTCACCGTGTGGTGGTGGCCCAGACCGGAGTTTCGAGCCGAATGCAGGCTGCACGTGCTTAGGGCTATCCGCGTACAGGCCATCCGTGTACAAATGGTGGGCGAGTTCGTGAGAGAGTAGAGAGCGCGATAAGGTTTGGCGCAGCCGCAAGTACGCGGCTGTTTTCGCGAGTGTGTTTCAAAGAAGCACGTTTGCGGTAACGGGATGTAGCGCAGCTTGGTAGCGCATCCGCTTTGGGAGCGGAGGGTCGCAGGTTCAAATCCTGTCATCCCGACAAGTACGTATACGAGACTCCACTACTGCACACGCAGGAGTGGAGTGTCGTGCAAGACCGCAAACCTGCAGTAGCCAGTTATGAGCAAGACCAGACGAAGGAGCGAAGTTTCGTGAAGAGCACCGTCGAGCAGCTCAGCCCGACGCGAGTCCGTATCAACGTTGAGGTGCCCTTCGCGGAACTCAAGCCTGATTTCGACAAGGCCTACAAGGCCCTCGCGCAGCAGATTCGTCTCCCAGGCTTCCGTCCGGGCAAGGCCCCGGCCCGCCTCCTCGAGGCTCGCGTCGGTCGCGCCGCTGTGCTCGAGCAGGTCATCAACGACGCTCTGCCGTCGCGTTACTCCGAGGCTGTCACCAGCGCCGGCGTGAAGGCACTCGGCCAGCCCGAGATCGAGGTCACGAAGCTCGAAGACGGCGACGTCCTCGAATTCGCTGCCGAGGTCGACGTGCGCCCCGAGATCGAACTCCCGGATTTCAGCTCCATCAACGTCACGGTCGATCCGATCGAGATCACCGATGAGGCCATCGAAGAGCAGCTCCTCTCGCTGCGTCAGCGTTTCGGCACCCTCACGGGCGTCGACCGCGCAGTCGAGGACGGCGACTTCGTCTCCATCGACCTGTCGGCCACCGTCGACGGTGAGAACGTTGCCGAGGCTACGGCTAGCGGACTCTCGCACGAGGTCGGTTCGGGCCAGCTCATCGAGGGCCTCGACGAAGCCATCATCGGCCTCAAGGCGGGGGAGTCCAAGGACTTCACGTCGACTCTGGTCGCCGGTGAGTTCGCAGGCAAGGAAGCCGTTGTCACCGTGACCGTGCAGACGGTCAAGGAGCGCGAGCTTCCGGATGAGGACGACGAGTTCGCACAGCTCGCCAGCGAGTTCGACACCCTCGACGAACTGAAGGCAGACCTCCGCGAGCGCGTCGGACGCGTCCGCAAGGTCGAGCAGGCCGGCCAGATCCGCGACAAGGTTCTCGAGCAGCTGCTCGAGACCGTCGAGGTTCCGCTGCCCGAGGCCATCGTCAAGGCTGAGGTCGACGCTGCGCTGCACGACGCCGTTCACGGTCTCGATCACGACGAAGAGGCTCTGAACAAGGCTCTCGAAGAGCAGGGCAGCAGCCGCGAAGAGTTCGACAAGGACACGTTGGAGGCCGCTGAGCGCTCCGTCAAGACGCAGCTCCTGCTCGACTCCATTGCTGATGCCAACGACGTCACCGTCGGCCAGGACGAGCTCACCGAGCGCATCCTGTTCCAGGCGCAGCGTTACGGCATGGCTCCGGAGCAGTTCATCCAGCAGATCCAGCAGGCCAACCAGCTTGGTGCGATGTTCGCCGATGTCCGCCGCGGCAAGGCTCTCGCAGCCGTCGTCGAGGCTGCCGGCGTCACCGACAGCAGCGGCGCTGCTGTCGACACCGCTGAGCTTTTCGGTAACGGCAAGGCCGACGAGGACGCAGAGGCGTCTGATTCTGCCGAGAGCGAAGACAAGTAAAAAAGCAGGTTATCGGGTGTTTTCACCACGATCGGCTGCAATGAGTTTTCCGCTTTGAGCGAAGTAGGGCGGCACCGGGACTCCGGTGCCGCCCTACTTGGTTAGTGTCTGTGTCAGCAATTCGTATTTGGCAAAGAAGATCCACATAGAAGGCAGGTACCGTGACTTCCAATCACCTGGAGACTTTGCAGAGTCCCGCCATGACTTCAGCCACCGCTGGGTTGAACCTCAGCGACTCGGTATACGAGCGCTTGCTCCGTGAGCGCATTATTTTCCTCGGTACCCAGGTCGACGACGACATCGCAAACAAGCTGTGCGCGCAGATCCTGCTGCTCTCGGCCGAGGACCCGACGCGAGACATCTCGCTCTACATCAACTCGCCTGGTGGATCCGTCACCGCCGGTATGGCGATTTTCGACACCATGCAGTTCGCGGAGTGCGATATCGCAACCTTCGGCATGGGTCTCGCCGCGTCGATGGGGCAGTTCCTGCTCTCCGCCGGCACCAAGGGCAAGCGTTACGCCCTGCCGCACGCCCGCATCATGATGCACCAGCCGTCCGCCGGTATCGGTGGTAGCGCCAGTGACATCGCGATCATGGCCGAGCAGTTCAAGCACACCAAGCGTGAAATGGCCGAGCTGATCGCCCAGCACACCGGTCAGACGGTCGAGCAGATCACCGCTGACTCGGACCGTGACCGTTGGTTCACGGCGAAGGAAGCCCTCGAGTACGGCTTCGTCGACCATGTCGTCTCTCGTGCGAATCAGGCCGGCGGCACCGGCAACTGAGTCGGTTGATCCGTCCAATCGCTGCCCAATTCATACTTTGGAGAACTGATGACAAACCTTTTCGGAGCTAACTCGCTGGGCGGCCAGGCGCCGTCGGGCCCGCAGTCGCGCTACATCCTGCCCCAGTTCACGGAGCAGACCAGCTACGGCGTCAAGACGTCCGACCCGTACAACAAGCTGTTCGAGGAGCGCATCATCTTCCTCGGCTCGCAGGTCGACGACGTGTCCGCGAACGACCTCATGGCACAGCTGTTGGTTCTGGAATCGCAGGATCCGGACCGCGACATCACGATGTACATCAACTCGCCCGGTGGTTCGTTCACCGCGCTGATGGCGATCTACGACACGATGCAGTACGTGCGTGCAGACATCTCCACCGTCTGTCTCGGCCAGGCGGCTTCGGCTGCTGCCGTACTCCTCGCCGGCGGTACGCCCGGTAAGCGTTTTGCGCTCCCCAACTCGCGCATCCTGATTCACCAGCCGGCCACCGGCGGTATCCAGGGCCAGGTTTCCGATCTGGAGATCCAGGCAGCCGAGATCGAGCGTATGCGTCGTCTCATGGAGAACACGTTGGCTCAGCACACCGGCAAGGATCCGCAGACGATCCGCGTCGACACCGATCGTGACAAGATCCTCACGGCCGAGCAGGCCAAGGAATACGGCATCATCGACGACGTTCTGGCGTACCGGAAGCTCAGCGCGCAGAAGTAGTCGAATCCCGCCTCGTGTCGACCACCGAAATTCGGTGCGCGACGCGAGGCGGATTGGTCGGGAAGTAGCAGGTGGAAGACATGCCTGAACTATTTTCCCGGCAATATTCTTGATAATCCGTCGACGAATCGCCGACAACAGGTCGACCGTGGTTCGGAACAACGGGTACCGTCACATCACGGGCTGGTTCTGGATCTGCGTTCTGGCGAGTGCACGTACATGAAGGAAGTAGGGACCTCACGAGATGGCACGCATCGGCGACGGCGGGGATCTGCTCAAGTGTTCTTTCTGCGGTAAGAGCCAGAAGCAGGTCAAAAAGCTCATTGCAGGACCCGGGGTGTACATCTGCGACGAGTGCATCGACCTCTGCAACGAGATCATCGAAGAAGAACTGGCCGAGTCAAGCGAGGTCAAACTCGACGAGTTGCCGAAGCCCGCGGAAATCCGCGATTTCCTCGAGAACTACGTCATCGGTCAGGACTCCGCCAAGCGGACGCTCGCGGTGGCTGTATACAACCACTACAAGCGCATCCAGGCCGGCGACAAGGGCCGCGATGCCCGCGGCGAAACCGTCGAACTCGCAAAATCCAACATCTTGATGCTCGGCCCCACCGGCTGCGGTAAGACGTATCTCGCACAGACCTTGGCGAAGATGCTCAACGTTCCGTTCGCGATTGCGGACGCAACGGCTCTGACCGAGGCGGGTTACGTCGGCGAAGACGTCGAGAACATTCTGCTCAAGCTGATTCAGGCTGCGGATTACGACGTCAAGCGTGCCGAGACCGGCATCATCTACATCGACGAGGTCGACAAGATCGCTCGTAAGAGCGAGAACCCCTCGATTACCAGAGACGTTTCCGGTGAGGGTGTTCAGCAGGCTCTGCTCAAGATTCTCGAAGGCACGCAGGCCAGCGTTCCGCCGCAGGGCGGACGCAAGCATCCGCATCAGGAATTCATCCAGATCGACACCACGAACGTGCTGTTCATCGTTGCCGGTGCGTTTGCCGGCCTCGAGCGCATCGTGTCCGATCGGGTGGGCAAGCGCGGCATCGGTTTCGGTGCCGAGGTTCGCTCCAAGGCCGAACTCGACACAGTCGATCGTTTCGCCGAGGTCATGCCGGAGGATCTGATCAAGTTCGGTCTGATTCCCGAATTCATCGGCCGTCTGCCCATGATCGCGTCGGTCACCAACCTCGACAAGGCGTCGCTCGTTCAGATTCTGTCCGAGCCAAAGAACGCTCTCGTGAAGCAGTACCGTCGACTGTTCGACATGGACGGCGTGGAACTCGAGTTCACCGAGGAAGCCCTCGACGCGATTGCCGATCAGGCCATCCTCCGCGGCACCGGTGCCCGCGGGCTGCGCGCCATCATGGAAGAAGTTCTTCTTCCCGTGATGTACGACATCCCCAGTCGCGACGACGTCGAGAAGGTCGTGGTGACCGCCGAGACCGTCATCGACAACGTTCTGCCGACTATCGTCCCGCGTAAGCCTGAGCGCGGCGAACGCCGCGACAAGACGGCGTAGAACATCACGCAGTAGAATCTGAAAACAGTTGTGGCCCGGTATCTCTCGCGAGATACCGGGCCACAGTTCTATGTGGGGTGTTCGACTAGATCGGGTTGCCGAGTTCCTTGAGCGGGGTGCGGAAGGTTTCCTTGGCGGTGAAGGCGGAGATCGCACAGATGACGCAGGCGACGGACGTAAGGATTGCGACAGGCATCCAGTGCGTCTTGTCGCCGCCCATCAGAGCGTTGCCGATGGCTGGTGCAAAACCGGCGAGCGCAAATCCGACCTGGGTTCCGATCGCGATGCCGGAGTAGCGAACCTTGGTGTTGAACATCTCGGAGTAGAACGACGGCCAGATGGCGTTGGGCGCTGCGTAGAAGACGGACATCAAGCCGATCGCGGCAAGGAAGATGAGCGGAACGTTGCCGCTGGCGATCGCGCCGAAGTAGACGTAGATGAAGACCGCGCTGCCCAGTGCGCCGCCGATGAACAGTGGCCGACGGCCGATTCGGTCGGACAGCATCGCCCAGGCGGGCTGGCTGATCAGTGCGACGGCGTTTGCGGCAATGGCAACCCACAGCATCGTCGACTTGGGGATACCGACTTCTTCCGTGGTTGCGAAGGCAAGACCGAACACGGAGAAGATGGTCGACACCACGGCGATGAAGGCGCAGCAGATGACGCGGACAAGATTGGCGCTGTGGGTGCGAAGCAGATCGGCGACGGGGAGCTTGGCAACGGTCTTGGCGTCCTGCTGCTCGATGAACTCTTCGGGCTCTTCGAGCTTGAGTCGCATGATGTACGCGGCAATGAGAACAATCAGGCTGCCCCAGAACGGAATTCGCCAACCCCAGGTGTAGAGGATATCGTCAGGGAGTGCGGCGATGGGGAGGAATACCAGGCTGGCGAGGATGAATCCGGCTTGAGTGCCGTTGAGTGTCCAGCTGCAGAAGAAGGCGCGTCGACCTTCCGGCGCGTGCTCGAGAGTGAGTGAGCTCGCGCCACTCTGTTCGCCGGCCGCGGAGATGCCCTGCGCGATGCGCATCAGCACGAGCAGTATCGGGGCGAACACTCCGATCGAGTCTGCGCTCGGGATACATCCGATGAAGAAGGTGGCTGCGCCCATCATGATGAGTGTCAGCAGCATGATCTTCTTGCGTCCGACGCGGTCGCCGAAGTGTCCGAGGACCACGGCGCCGAGGGGACGCGCGATGTAGGCAACACCGAACGTCGCGAGGGAGAGCAGTGCCGCGTGTCCGCTGTCGGGGAAGAACACCGTCGGAAAGATGAGTGCGGCGGCTGATGCGTAGATGTAGAAGTCGTAGTACTCGAGCATGCTGCCGAGGAACGACGACGTGGCGGCGCGTTTGACCTTGGTGGTGTCTGTTGTGGTCAAGTGCCCCGCCTCAGGTCCCGACGGTGTGACCGTACTAGCTGACATGCTCATCTCCTGGTGGAAGCGACTGTGGAGGCTCTACATCCGCTTGTGGTGCCGTTCGTACTTTGAACGTTTGTGCGGAGAGCGATACAAGGAATGTAACTGACGCCACACCAACTACACAAGATTATTAACCAAATAGTTCATAAAAATCTAGCTGCAAGGAGAATGAACATGAAAGGCGCAGTTCAGAGGGTTATGGCTAAGGCTGCTGCGTGGCCGCGACCAGTTCGGCTACTTGCTCCTCCGTGATGCCGAGGCCAAAGGCTGCGAGTTTGCCGAGCGGCATGGAACCCGCCATGGCCATCAGTTCGGGTGCTATCGGCGGGGAATCCTCAGTGGCGGCAGCGGCCATTGCGGCACCGAGAACTGCGCCGCCGACCGGATGCGCAAACCACTCGGCGATGGTGGACATCGAATTCAGCGGGCGAGGGCCGATGTTTCCCGACAGGGTGATCGTGTCCGTGGTTGCAATGTCGCGCGACGAGAAACCGACGCGAATGTCGTAACCCCCGGCTTCGATCGCCCAGTCCTGATCCTCGACCGACCAGTAGGCAAACGCGCGCGGGTCGAGCGTGATCGTCGTAGTTGCCGATTCCCCGGCTTCCAGATGGACCTTGGCAAAGCCCTTCAGTTCCTGGGTCGGGCGGTCGATACCCGAGTTCGCGTCGTGGACGTACACCTGCACAACAGTGCTGCCGGCCCGATCTCCGGTATTGCGGACGGTCACGGTGACCTCGGCAGAGTTCTCGCCAGTGGTGAGTGTGGTGTCGGTGACGGCAAAGGTGGTGTAGCTGCGACCGAAGCCGAAGGGGTACGCAACCTCGCGGTCGATCGCGTCGTAGTACCGGTATCCCACATACAGTCCCTCGCCGTATCGGACATGTTGCGCGGACCCCGGAAAGTGAAGGTACGACGGGTTGTCTTGCAGCCGAAGGGGAATCGTCTCCGTGAGGTGACCGGACGGGTTGACGAGACCGAACAGGATGTCCGCGATCGCCGACCCGCCGGCCTGGCCGAGCAGCCATCCTTCGAGGATGGCGGCCGCGTACATGCGCCACGGGATGATCGAGACGACGCCACCGTTGGACAAGACCACGACGGTGTTCGGATTGGCGCTGTGCACGGCCTTCAGCAGAGCGATCTGATCGGCGGGCAAGTCGATGTCCGACCGGTCGAACCCCTCGGATTCGGTGGCTGACGGGAGGCCGAGGAAGAGGACGGCGACGTCGGATCTGCGGGCAGCGTCGACGGCTTCGGTGACTTTCTCGCTGTCTGGTTTGCCGTCGAAGGTGAATCCCGGTGCAAATGTCACGCGGTCGGAACCTGCGATGGCCAGGATTGCGTCCAGTGCAGTGTCGAGCGTGGTCGGTACCACCTGCGAGCTGCCGGCTCCCTGGTATCGCGGGCTGCAGGCAAACTCGCCGATGACGGCGACGGTGTGCCCGCCCGGCGTCAGGGGAAGGATCTCACCGTCGTTCTCGAGAAGGACCGCGGACTCTGCGGCAGCGGTTCGGGCGAGTTCGTGGTGACGTTCGACGTCGTAAGTGTGGCCGTCGATCCGGGCGTTTGCGGTGCGATCGACCAGCGTCGCTACGCGCTCGGCGGCTGTGGTGACGACGGATTCGTCGAGATCGCCGCGGCGTACGGCGTCGACGATCTGATCGTTGGAACCCGTGGGCGGCATCTCGAGATCCAGGCCGGCGGCGATAGCCGCAACTCGGTCGTTCACGGCTCCCCAATCGGAGACGACAAGGCCGTCGAATCCCCACTGCTCGCGCAGAACCTCGGTGAGCAGCCAATGGTTCTGGCTCGCGTAGACGCCGTTGATCTTGTTGTACGAGCACATCACCGTGGTCGGCGCTGCCGTCGTGACCGCATATTCGAATCCTGCGAGGTAGATCTCCCGCAGGGTTCGCTCGTCGATGTCGGCACTGACCCGCATGCGGTCGTGTTCCTGGTTGTTGGCGGCAAAATGCTTGAGCGACGTGCCGACCCCACGGGACTGAATGCCGGTGATCAGCGCGGCGGCCACGCGGCCGGATACGAAGGGATCCTCGGAGACGTACTCGAAGTTTCGCCCGCACAACGGGGATCGTTTGATGTTGATGCCGGGGCCGAGGAGGACCGAGACCTGCTCGGCTTTGGCCTCGTCGCCCAGCGCTTCGCCGACGCGGCGAATGAGGTCGAGATTCCAGGACGAACCGAGTCCGACCGCCGGCGGGAAACATGTGGCCGGGATGCTCTGGCCGAGCCCGAGAGCATCGCCGCCTTCCGGTTGTTTACGAACGCCGTGTGGACCGTCGGTCAGCAGAATCGACGGAATTCCGGTAACTGCCTGGCTGTGCCAGAAATCCGATCCCGAGGTCAAAGATGCCTTGTCTTCGAGGGAAAGGTCCTCGAGTGAAAGCTCGTGCGCGCGGTTCTCGGTCACGTGTGTCCTCTCGGTATGCGGTTGTATTGGGCTGATCAGGAGGGTGTAGCCGCTGTCAGGAAGGCGACGACCACGTCGCCGAGCATGGTTCGTAGGTGTTCGCGATGCGTCGGGGCGATGAGGTCGCGGTCGAAGAGCGCCTTGAAGGTGTAGCGGTTTGCGATGCGAAAGACGCAGAAACTGCTGATCAGCATGTGCACGTCGAGAGCGTCGACGTCGTCTCGAAATGTGCCGGCCTTCTGGCCGTCGAGGAGGATCTGTGACACCAGATCCGCAGCGGGAGCGCCGAGTCCGCTGAGCACTTCGGACTTCTCGATGTACTCGCCGCGCAGCATGTTCTCGTTGGCCACGAGGCGAATGAAGTTCGGGTGCCGCTCGTGGTGATCGAAGGTGAGTTCGGCAAGGGCGCGAACAGCAGCAGTGGGGTCGAGGCCCTCGAGGTCGAGTTCACGCTCCTGGGCGCGGATCACGCTGTATGCGTGTTCCAGAACCGACTTGTACAGCCCTTCCTTGTCGGTGAAGTAGTAGTAGATCATGCGTTTTGTGGTGTGAGTCTTGGTGGCGATCTCGTCCACGCGGGCTCCGGCGAATCCCTTGTCGGCAAACTCCTCAGTCGCGACGGCGATGATGTTCACGCGGGTGAGATCGCTGTTTCGACGTCGTTTCTCGGGCTTGGATGCCAGTGCATTCGCGGAGGGCTCGGAGACCATGCACCTCACTCTATCTGCGAGGGAGTTGGGTGAGTTCCTTGTCGAGTTCGCGTCGGAGGAGTAGTGTCCGATGAATTAACTCACTAGTTCGTACATTAGCTTCGAGGTGACCCGATGACAGCAACACGACCGATCCTGGTTCTCAACGGACCCAATCTGAATCTGTTGGGGCAACGTCAACCGGAGTTCTACGGTCGCGGCACCCTTGATGACGTGGTTGCGCGGTGTGAGGTCGCGGCCGCAAACTTCGGCGCTGTCATCGAAGCGAAACAATCGAACCACGAGGGCCAATTGATCGACTGGATCCACGAAGCGCGTGGGAAGGTCGCCGGCATCGTGATCAATCCCGGCGGCTACTCCCACACGTCGGTCGCCTTGCGGGACGCGTTGGTCACGCTCGAAGCTCCCGTGGTCGAGGTCCACATCAGTAACATTCACAGCCGTGAAGACTTCCGTCGGCACTCCTATGTCTCCGGAATTGCAGATGCCGTCATCTGCGGCTTGGGAATCGACGGGTACAGCGCCGCAGTCGAGTTCGTCTGCGCCCGAGGAGAAGAGAACTGATGAGCGAGACAATTCTCTGTGGTCTGATCGGCACCGGTATCGGTGCGTCCTTGACGCCGATCATGCACGAGGAGGAGGGGCGGGCGCAGTCTCTGCCGTACGTCTACCGCATCCTCGATCTCGACGTGATGGGACTCGAGCCGTCGGATATCGGTGAACTGCTCACCTACGCCAAGCGTTTCGGCTTCCGCGGGCTCAACATCACCCACCCGTGCAAGCAGTTGGTGATCGAGCACCTCGACGAATTGTCGCCTGACGCAGCCAAGCTCGGAGCCGTCAACACAGTTCTCTTCGATGGTGGGAAAGCGATCGGGCACAACACCGACTGGTCCGGCTTCGGACGCAACTTCGACACCGGGCTCCCCGATGCAAAGCTGGACCGGGTGGTCCAACTCGGTGCCGGCGGCGCGGGTGCTGCTGTTGCCTATGCCGCGTTGACGCGCGGCGCACACGTGCTGACGTTGGTGGATTCGAGTCTTGCGCGGGCGCAGGAACTCGCACGGACGTTGGGAGTGCAGTTTCCCACCCAAAGCGTGGAAGCGAAACACACCGACGACCTGGCCGGCGCACTCGCAGGCGCCGACGGGTTGATTCACGCGACCCCGATGGGAATGGCCGCGCACCCCGGTATGGCATTCTCCCCGGACCTGTTGCGCCCGGATCTGTGGGTTGCCGAGATCGTGTATCGCCCGCTCGAAACGGAGCTTCTCCGCCAGGCGCGCTTGATCGGCGCTCCGACGCTCAGTGGCGGCGGGATGACCGTTTTCCAAGCCGTCGACGCCTTCCGGATCTTCACCGGTATCGAGCCGGACAGTGATCGGATGCTCGCCCACATGACAGCTTTGGTCCAGGGCGAGCAGGCGGCGGTAGCACGATGAACACTCCGGTTCGGACGTCGATAGCAACCGTGTCGCTCAGTGGCACCCTCGAAGAAAAGTTGGTGGCGATTGCCGCGGCGGGCTTCGACGGTTTCGAGGTGTTCGAGCCGGATTTTGTCGCCTCGCCGTGGTCGCCGAAGGAACTGCGCACGCGGGCAGCGGATCTGGGGCTGAGCCTGGATCTGTATCAGCCGTTTCGTGATTTCGATTCCGTGAACGACGGCCAGTTCGCCCGCAATCTTGTTCGGGCGCAGCGCAAGTTCGAACTCATGGAGGAGTTGGGTTGCGAAACACTGCTTGTCTGTTCCTCGCCGCTGCCGGCGGCCAGCCATGACGACGGCCAACTGGTGGAGCAGTTCTCGGCACTGGCAGAGTTGGCGTCCGAGCACGGCAAGAAGGTGGCATACGAGGCGCTGGCCTGGGGTGCACACGTCAATACGTACGGTCATGCGTGGCGGATCGTCGAGGAGGTCGATCACCCGTCGCTCGGAACGTGCTTGGACAGCTTCCACATCCTGTCGCGCGGTGACGATCCCGCCGGAATCCGGGATATCCCCGGCGAGAAGATATTCTTCCTGCAGTTGGCCGACGCGCCGTTCCTGGCGATGGACATCCTTCAGTGGAGCAGGCATCACCGAAACTTCCCGGGGCAGGGCAGCTTCGACCTGAGCGCCTTTGCCGGGCACGTTCACGCCGCCGGCTACACGGGACCGTGGTCACTCGAAATCTTCAACGACGTGTTTCGTCGTGCCGACACCCAGCGAACGGCAGTCGACGCGCACCGGTCGCTGCTCCACTTGGAAGAGCAGGTGGCTGCCGCCGTGTCGGTGGGGGACGGACCGGAGTTGTTCACCGCGCCGGAGCGGACACCTCTCGAAGGTATTGTCTCGCTGCGCGTCGCGGCGGGACCGGCCAAGCAGGATCAGCTTCACACGATGCTGTCTTCGGTGGGCTTTCACCTGGTCGGGCGGCACCGCGATCACGATCTGCAGTTGTGGCGCCACGGCCTGCTGACCATCGCCGTCGACGCGACGGCCGGGACAGTGTGGAGCGCTCCCGGACTCCCGGCCGACCTGCCGGTTCTCACTCAGATCGGTATCCGCGCAAGTGAACCCGCCGTGTGGGGGCAGCGGGCTCGCGCGTTGGAGGTACCGGTCGAACAGGTGCGATTGCCAGGGTCGGCAGACGAGAACGCCGAAGTTCCGGACGTCGTCCGCCTGAAGGTCACCGATGCGACGTCGATCGACCTACGCGGCCCCGGCAGTGCGGCGGCGTGGGAATCGGCTTTCGACATCTATCCACGCTCGGCCGCCCGTAACCGTGCGGAGGCGTCGGTGCTCACGGGTATCGACCATGTCGCCCTTGCCGTCCCGGCCGAGAGTTGGGACTCCGTCATGCTGCTCCTGCGGTCGGTATTCGAGATGCATCCGCACGAGGGGTTGGACGTCACCGATTCCGTCGGACTTATGCGGAGCCAAGCGCTCACCCTTGTTCAAGACGGTTCGGGAAACACTCTGCGCGTGTCGCTGAACATGGTGGACGGCAGCCGAAGTGGGCTGCCCACCGTCCGCCGGGGCGGCGTCAGCCATGTTGCTTTCTCGTGTGACAACATATTTGCCGCGGCCGCCGCGATGGCGGACTGGGGATATGCGCCGCTTCCCATCTCCCCGAATTACTACGAGGACCTCGAAGCCCGCTTCGGGCTCAACGCCGAACTGCTCGACCGGATGCGCGCCGCCGGGATCCTCTACGACGCGGATGCTCACGGCGAATTCTTCCATCTGTTCACCCCGACCGTCGGCGCCGATCTGTTCTTCGAGGTCGTGCAACGAGTGGGTGGATACGAGGGTTACGGAGAGGTCAACTCCGCTGTGCGACTGTCGGCTCAGCTGCGCGCGGAGTAGACACGACCTCAACCCGGTGCGGATGGGAGTACACGTTCATCGAATCGCCGCGGATGAATCCGGCGAGCGTCAGTCCTGCCTCCTGCGCCAGCTCGACGGCCAATGACGACGGTGCGGAGACGGCGCCGAGAATCGGAATGCCCGCCATGACGGCCTTCTGGACGAGTTCGAACGACGACCGGCCGCTGACGATCAAGATCGTGTCGTAGAGGGGCACCCGGCCGTCGGTGATGGCCCAACCGATCACCTTGTCGACCGCGTTGTGACGGCCGACGTCTTCGCGCAGAGCAAGCAGTTCGCCGGTGGTGGTGAACAATCCGGCTGCGTGCAGGCCGCCGGTGGTCTCGAAGATGCGCTGTCGTTGTCGAAGAGTGAGCGGCATCGTCGACAGCGTGGTCGAGCGGACAGTTGTGGTGTCGCCGACCAGCGGGTGTCTGGTGGTTGTCCGGACGGCGTCGAGTGAGGTTTTGCCGCACACTCCACAGGCCGAACTGATGACGGTGTTTCGGTCCGTGGTGTGATCCGGCAACGGCACTGCGGGAGCCAGAGCGATGTCGAGGACGTTGTAGGTGTTCGCACCGGTTTCGTCGACGCCGTCGCAGTAGCGGACGACGCTCACATCTTCTCGGGTGGCGATGATGCCTTCGCTGAGAAGAAATCCGTGTACGAGGTCGACGTCGTTGCCGGGTGTTCGCATCGTCACCGACAGCACCCGACCGCCGACCCTCATTTCGAGTGGTTCCTCGACGGCCAGCGTGTCGGGGCGTGTGACGACTCGATCGCCCGAGATTCGAACGACCGGTGTTCGTGCGGTGACCCGGCCCATCAGCGCGGCTCGGCTGCTTCGAGTCGAACGGTGACTGCCTTCGAGACCGGCGTGTTCGATTTGGCTGCAACATGTTCGAGAGGGACGAGGGGATTGGTCTCCGGGTAGTACGCCGCAGCATTGCCGCGTGGGGTGTCGTAGGAGACGATCCGGAAATCCGTCACCCGACGCTCTTCGAGTGTTCCGTCAGGGGCGTTCCATTCGGACACGATGTCGACGAGTGCGCCGTCGTCGAATCCGAGTGCGGTGATGTCGTCGGCGTTGACGAGGATGACTTTGCGGCCGCCCTTGATGCCGCGGTAACGGTCGTCGAGGCCGTAGATGGTGGTGTTGTACTGGTCGTGGCTGCGCATGGTCTGCAGGATCAGCCGTCCGCTGGGGGTGGGTAGCCACTGCAGTTCGTTGATGCCGAAGTTGGCTTTGCCGGTGTGCGTGCGGAATTCGCGCGAATCACGCGGCGGATGAGGCAACTGGAAGCCGTCGGGTCGGCGCACGCGCGTGTTGTAGTTCTCGCAACCCGGTACGACGCGCGAGATGGAATCACGGATCAGGTCGTAGTTTCCTTCGAAGGCGGACCATCTGACGGAGTGATCATTGCCGAGTAGTTCACGGGCCAATTGGCAGATGATGGCGACTTCACTACGCAGATAGGGGCTGACCGGCGTGAGTCGCCCGCGCGAGAGGTGCACCATCGACATGGAATCCTCCACGGACACCAACTGCTTGCCGCCGGCCTGGACATCGAGGTCGGTGCGGCCCAAGGTGGGGAGAATAATCGCGGTGCGTCCGTGGACAACGTGGCTGCGGTTCAGTTTGGTGGAAACCTGAACGGTGAGTTCGCATTGGCGCAGCGCGGTTTCGGTGGCGGCGGTGTCCGGACTGGCCTGGATGAAGTTGCCGCCCATTGCCATGAAGAAGCCGGCCTTGCCGGCGTTCATAGCCCGGATCGCATCGACGGTGTCCCAACCGTGCTTTCGGGGCGCGGTGATCTTGAACTCGGTGTCGAGAGCAGCCAGGAATTCTTCGGGCATCTTTTCCCAGATGCCCATGGTGCGATCACCTTGGACGTTGGAGTGTCCGCGAACGGGGCAGACACCGGCGCCGGGCTTGCCCATCATTCCGCGCATCAGCAGGAGATTGACGGCTTCCTCGATGGTGGCGACTCCGTGTGCCTGTTGCGTCAGGCCCATCGCCCAGCAGATGACGGTGCGTTCGGAGCGAGCGAGCGCCGCAGCCGTTTCCGTCAGTTGTGACATCGTCAGCCCGGTTGCTTCGAGAACGGTGTCGAGATCAACAGCGCGAATGTTCTTTTCGTACTCGTCCCACCCGGCGCAGTACTCCTCGACAAACGCGCGGTCGACGACGGAGCCCGGATTGCGGTCCTCTCCTTCCAGGAGAAGCCGGCCAAGTCCCTGGAACAGTGCCATATCTCCGCCGAGGCGGATCTGCAGGAACTCGTCCGCGATGTCGATTCCGTGCCCGATCACGCCGGACACCTTCTGCGGATCCTTGAACCGTCGCAACCCCGCTTCGGGAAGGGGATTGACCGCGATGATCTTGGCGCCGTTGCCTTTTGCCTTTTCCAGGGTGGAGAGCATCCGAGGATGGTTCGTACCGGGATTCTGTCCTGCGATCAGGATCAGATCGGCGTTCTCGAGGTCGGGAACAGTCACGGAACCCTTGCCGATTCCGATCGACGCGGTGAGGGCGCTGCCCGACGATTCGTGACACATGTTCGAGCAGTCCGGCATGTTGTTCGTGCCGTAACTGCGAATCATCAACTGGTACAGGAACGCGGCCTCGTTGGACGTGCGACCGGAGGTGTAGAACACGGCTTCGTCGGGGGAGGCCAGGCCCGTCAGATGATCGGCGATCAACGCGTAGGCGCCGTCCCAGTCGATGGGTTGGTAGTGCGTCGCGCCGGGAACGAGCACCATCGGGTGCGTCAGGCGTCCTTGTTGCCCAAGCCAGAAGTCGGTCTTGCCATCGAGATCCGCGATCGAGTGTTCGGCGAAGAACTCGGGTGTGACGGTGCGCAGAGTCGCTTCCTCGGCAACGGCCTTTGCGCCGTTCTCGCAGAATTCGGCGGGCTTGCGGTGTCCCGGGGTTTCGGGCCACGCGCAACCGGGGCAGTCGAAACCGTGGCGTTGATTGAGCCGGGTCAAGGTTCGCGCAGTCCGGAGTGCGCCCATCTGTTCGACACCACGTTGCAAGGAGACGAGGACGGCGGGAACGCCCGCGGCGTAATCCTTCGGGTGGGTGACCTCGAGGTCGGATTCGTCGATGTCGTTGATGGGGCCCTGGCGCGTCATGACTCCATACTCTCCCGAATGCGGCGGGTATGCCATGAAAGCGGGAATGTGTGTCGCGGCGCCTTGCCGGTACGCTCGCACGATGGGTGTGAGCGTGCGGCCGGCCGAAACTGCGGATATTCCAGCACTTGCAGAAGTTCTTGCAGACGCGTTCGATGACGATCCGCTGATGGTCTGGATACTGCCCGATGATGAATCTCGACGAGTACGGTTGGCACGCTTGTTTGCCGCCGAAGTTCGGTATCACCACTTGGCCGGCGGTGGGTCGGAAGTAGCGGTCGACGAGAACGGTGTGATCGGGGGAGCAGCGCTCTGGGATCCACCCGGGCGGTGGAAGCAGTCGACGTGGGAGTCCGTGATCAGTTTTCCGGCTGTCGTGCGCGCATTGGGGACCCGCATGATGATCGGTGCCGAAGTGGGCGGCGTCCTCGAGAAGGCTCACCCACCGACCCCGCACTGGTATCTCGCGACTATCGGGACCGGGGCGCAGGCGCGCGGCGGCGGGTACGGCAAGGCCCTGCTGAACTCGAGGCTCGATCGGTGCGATCGAGATCGGATACCGGCCTATCTCGAATCCAGCAAGAAGGAGAACATCCCGTACTACAGCCGTTTCGGATTCGAGGTGAGCGACGAAATCGTGATACCTGATGGAGGACCCACCGTTTATCCGATGTTGCGGGAGCCGAAGTGATGTTGCCTGAACTGCACGGCGGTACGCTGTTCGACGAGTTGGACGATTACATCGCCCTACCGAGGTTGTCGGGTCTGGCACTCTCACCGGACGGTTCGATGCTGATCTGCGGGCGGGCTGTCCTCGACGAGACCGGTACCGAGTACGTGTCCTCGCTGTGGGAGTTCGATCCGCAAGGTCGCCGGCCGGCCAGGCGGCTGACCTGGGGCACCACCAGCGAGTCCGGTGCCACGTTTACTTTCGACGGAGACATCCTTTTCACCGCAACCCGTTCCGTACCGGGGGAGGACTCGCCGCAACCAGCTCTATGGCGGTTGCCCGCCGATGGCGGCGAGGCGAGCGTGGTGTGTCGGCGCACCAGCGGCATGTCGTCGATCATGGCTGCGCGGTCGGCACCGACCTTTGTGGCGCACACCCCGGTCATGGCGTCGGCGCGCGGTCTCGAACACGACGACGAGATCCGCACGGCCCGCAAGGACGGCAAGGTCACGGCCATGCTGCACACCGGATACCCGGTGCGGCACTGGGATCACGATCTGGGACCGGATCAACCGCACCTTGTCGTCGGCGAATCCGATGCAGAAGGTGCTGTTGTTCTGCGCGACGTGACACCGAACGCCGGAGCGGCGCTGCGCGAAGGTTCGATGTCGATCAGCGCCGACGGATTGTTTGTCGTGTCCACGTGGGCAGTCGGGGATTCCGGCGCCGCCCGCCGCTCGACCGTCGTGCGGGTCGACACGCTGAGCGGGAACCGGGTCACACTGGTGGACGACGCCGGTGCCGACGTGCACAGTCCCGCCGTTTCCCCGGACGGTACTCGGGTCGCGTTCATCCGTGAAACTCTTACTACTCCGGAGCATGCGCCGCGAGTGTCCTTGGGGCTCTACGATTTCCGAACCGGCGCAGTGACTGCTGTTGCGGACGGCTGGGACCGCTGGCCGACGTCGCTGGCGTGGCTGTCCGACGGATCAGGTTTGGTCGTCACCGCCGACGAGGGTGGCCGCGGGCCCGTCTTCACGATCGATCTGTGGGGTCAGCCTGTGCGGCTGACAAAGGACGCTGCCGCCTACACCGACATTCGCGTGTCGGCGGACGGTGAGTTTATCTACGCGCTGCGCGCATCGTACGAGGCTCCGCCGCACGTGGTTCGCATTACTCTTCGCTCGGGCGAAGTGTTGCCGTTGCGCGGGCCAGACGCGTTGCCGGAGCTGCCAGGCACCCTGACCGAAATCAGCGCGAGGGCCGAAGACGGGACGCAGGTTCGGAGTTGGTTGGCGTTGCCGACCGGCGCTGCGGCTCACGCGCCGGTACCGCTGCTGTTGTGGGTACACGGCGGTCCGCTGAATTCGTGGAACACCTGGTCGTGGCGGTGGAACCCCTGGCTGTTGGTCGCGAAGGGATACGCGGTGTTGTTACCGGACCCGGCCCTGTCCACGGGATACGGCCAGGACTTCGTGCAGCGAGGGTGGGGGCAGTGGGGCAAGGCTCCCTTCACCGACTTGATGGCCGTCACCGATGCCGCCGTGGCGCTTCCCGAGATCGACCCCAACCGCACCGGTGCGATGGGCGGTTCGTTCGGTGGCTACATGGCGAATTGGATTGCAGGCCACACCGACCGGTTCGACGCGATTGTCACGCACGCAAGCCTGTGGGCCCTGGACCAATTCGGTCCGACGACGGATTCGGCCTGGTACTGGCAACGCGAGATGTCCCCGGAAATGGCCGTCGAGAACTCGCCCCACCTGTACGTTGCCGACATCAACACCCCGATGCTCGTGGTGCACGGCGACAAGGACTATCGCGTTCCGATCGGTGAGGGGCTGCGACTCTGGTACGAACTCCTCGCGGAATCCGGATTACCCGCCGATGCTGACGGAAAGACCGATCACCGGTTCCTCTATTTCCCGGACGAGAACCACTGGGTCCTCAAACCGACGCACACGAAGATTTGGTACGAGGTGGTGATCGCCTTCCTGTCCGAGCACATCCTCGGTGAGGATGTCTCGCTTCCGGAGATTCTGGGCTGACCGAAGGTACTGGGCTGATCGGGGCCGCCGGCCCCTCACATCGGGGTAGGGGCCACCGTGAGGAAAGAGTGATTGACCCGCAACGTCGGGTACGAGGTCTCGAAACATCTGCGTCCGATGATCGATATCGACCTTGATTCTCGGTCGAAGGGATGCAAGGAACGATGGGCGCTCAACTCGGAACAACTCAACTCGGCACTACCAGCGTCGACACACTCTGCGCCTACTGCGGCGTGGGGTGCGGTCTGGTGCTCGACATCATCACCGACCCGGAGACGGGACGTAGGAAAGCGGCAAAATCGTCGGGTCTGAAGACTCACCCCACGAATTTCGGGCGGTTGTGCACCAAAGGCTCCACGACGGCGGACATGCTGGCCGGCCCCGGTCGAATGGAGTCCGCGTACCTGCGGCCCAGTCGTGGTGGTGCGATCGAAGCTGCGGACATCGACGCCGTGATCACCGAGACAGCGCACCGTCTGCGCGCGATGATCGACGAGCACGGCCCGGATGCCGTTGCGTTGTACGTGTCGGGGCAGATGTCTCTCGAAGCCCAGTATCTGTCGAACAAGCTGGCCAAGGGATTCATCGGAACCAATCAGATCGAATCCAATTCTCGGCTGTGCATGGCCAGCGCAGGCACCGGATACAAGCAGTCCCTGGGCGCGGACGGACCACCCGGTTCGTATCAGGACTTCGAACATGCGGACGTGTTCTTCGTGATCGGCGCGAACATGGCGGACTGCCATCCGATCTTGTTTCTGCGGATGATGGAGCGCGTCAAGGCGGGCGCGACCTTGATCGTCGTCGATCCCCGGCGCAACGCCACTGCCGACAAGGCGGATCTGTTTCTCCAGATCGCGCCCGGCACGGATCTTGCTCTGCTCAACGGACTGCTGCACCTCCTTGTCGAGAACGGCCACACCGATCCCGAGTTCATCGCCGAGTTCACCGAAGGCTGGGAGAGCATGCCCGGCTTCCTCGCGGAATACTCGCCGGACAAGGTCGCTGAGATCACCGGCATTGCGGAGGCCGACATCCGCGCCGCCGCCCGGTTGATCGGTGAGGCCGGAAACTGGATGAGCTGCTGGACAATGGGTTTGAACCAGAGCACCCACGGAACGTGGAACACCAACGCCATCTGCAACCTGCATCTCGCGACCGGCGCGATCTGCAAGACCGGTAGTGGCCCGTTCTCGCTGACCGGTCAGCCGAACGCCATGGGCGGCCGCGAAATGGGTTACATGGGTCCAGGATTGCCTGGTCAGCGTGCGGTGATGATCGACGCCGACCGTGAATTCGTGGAGGACCGGTGGGGCATTCCCCACGGGGCGCTGCGCACCGACGTCGGCGGCGGAACCATCGACATGTTCACCCGGATGGCGGCCGGAGAGATCAAGGCGTGCTGGATCATCTGCACCAATCCTGTTGCAACGGTGGCGAATAGAAAGACGGTACTCGCCGGACTGGAGAAGGCGGAGCTTGTCGTCACTCAGGACGCGTTCCTCGGCACCGAAACCAACGAATACGCCGACGTACTGCTCCCGGCGTCGCTGTGGACCGAATCGGACGGAGTGATGATCAACTCCGAACGCAACCTGACGCTCTTCCAGCGGGCACTGGACCCGGTCGGCCAAGCACTGCCGGATTGGCAGATCATCGCCCGGATCGCGTGTGAGATGGGCTATGCCGACGCATTCACATACACGTGTGCCGAGGACGTGTTCGAGGAAATCAAGCGGTTCTGGAATCCGAAGACCGGCTACGACCTGCGGGGAGTTACATACGAGCGCCTCCGGGAGAACTCCATCCAGTGGCCGTGCCCACCGGGCAGCGATCAGGACCGCCACCCCATTCGATACCTCAATGACGGCGTCAGCCAACGGCTTCTCGTGCGGGAGGACGGCAGCACACCCCGCCTTGCATTCCCCACCGCAAGTGGCCGCGCGTCGTTCTTCGCCCGGCCGCACATGCTGCCCGCCGAAATGCCCGACGACGACTACCCGTTCCTGCTCAACACCGGCCGACTCGCGCACCAGTGGCACACCATGACCAAAACCGGCAAGGTCGCCAAACTCAACAAACTCAATCCGGGCCCATTTGTCGAAATGCATCCCGATGATGCCGCCAGGCTCGGCATCGCCGACAAGGATGCGATCGAGGTTGCCTCACGCCGCGGTCGCGCGGTGCTACCCGCTCTGATCACCGACCGGGTGCGTCCGGGGAACTGCTTTGCGCCATTTCACTGGAACGACGCATTCGGCGAGTACCTGACCATCAACGCCGTCACCAACGACGCAATCGATCCGGCGTCGCAGCAACCGGAGTTCAAGGCTTGCGCCGTCACCTTGACCAAGGTTGCCGTGACCAAGCTTGCCGTGACCGTGCCGGAAGCAACTCCCGCCCTGAGGGGAACGCACGTGTCTCGGGTCGACGTTCTCGCTGATGTCCTCGGTCACAACGATGCGCCGGCAATAGTATTCGATCCACTCGAACAGCAGTATCTTGCCGGGCTTCTCGCCGCACTACGGACGGATGCCGACCGCACACCGGGCGTTCCGACCTTGCCTCCTACCGCGCCCTTCGATTCGGCTAAGCGGATGTGGGTCGACGGTGTCCTGGCCGGGCTGTACTCGCGAACGGCAATTCCCGGAGTCGACCGGTCCGAGAGCCGACCGGACGAGCAGCGGGCGCAGATCGTGGTGCTCTGGGCATCGCAGACCGGCAACGCCGAGGAATTTGCCGCCACGTGTGCTTCTCGGCTGCGGGAAGCGGGCTTGCCGGTGCGGATGCACGGGATGGACGAGTTCTCGGTCGCCGACCTCGCGGACACCTCTGAACTGCTGCTGATCACCAGCACGACCGGCGACGGAGATCCCCCGGACAACGGCAGTGGATTGTGGGATGCCCTGACAGGCGACGACGCCCCCTCGCTGGCCGGGACGCGCTATGCCGTCATCGGTTTCGGCGACTCCAACTACGACGACTTCTGTGGGCACGGGCGCAAACTCGACGCTCGGCTGTCCGAACTCGGGGCTACCCGCATCATCGATCGTGTCGACTGCGAACCGGACTACGAGGACGACGCTGCCGGGTGGTTGGACGCGGTCGCTACCGCTGTGGGGGATGAGCCCGCCCCCGCCGTCGTCGGGACAGCTCGTGTGAGCGCGCAGCAAGACAGTTCACCGGTGTACAGCAAGAAATCTCCCCTGATCACCAGCCTGTCGCGCAACGTCGTCCTCAATCGCCCTGGTTCGACAAAAGATGTCCGGCAGTTGGGTTTTCATCTGCCCGAGGGCACTGTCAGTTACGAAGCCGGCGACGCACTGGGGGTCTGGCCACGCAACAGCACCCCGATCGTCGACGAATGGCTCTCGGTCGCCGGACTCGACGGTGAGAGCACAGTCGAACTGGGGGAGTACGGTGCGATGACGCTACGTACCGCGCTCTCCGAACGCCTCGAGATCACCCGCGTCACCGGTGACCTGCTCCGGTTCGTACATCAGCGAACCCGGGACAGCGATATTGCGGAACTGCTGAAGCCGGAGAACAAAGCCGCGCTCAAGGATTGGTCGTGGGGCCGACAATCCGTCGACGTGCTGGCCCAGTCTCCGGTGCGGGCTTCCGTCGACGAATGGCTCGGTGTGCTCAAACCTCTTCAGCCGCGCCTGTATTCGATTTCTTCGAGCCCGAAGGAGAATCCGCACGAGGTGCAGTTGACCGTCTCGGCCGTCCGGTACAACGTCGTGGGTGTCCCGCGCCGCGGGGTCTGCTCGACGTACCTTGCCGACTACGCCGGTAGCGACGACATCGGCATCTACGTCCAGAAATCCAGTCACTTCCGGCCGCCGGCGGACCCCGCGGCGCCCATGATCATGGTGGGACCGGGTACCGGCATCGCACCCTTCCGGGCCTTCCTGCACGAACGACGAGCATTGGGGCATACCGGACCGAACTGGCTGTTCTTCGGGGAACAGCACGCCGCTACCGACTTCTACTACCGCGAAGAAATCGAAGAACTCCGCCGAGACGGATTCCTCACAGAACTCGACGTTGCGTTCTCTCGGGACCAATCCGAGAAGATCTACGTCCAGGACCGGATGCGTGAACGGGGCGCGCTGCTGTGGGAGTGGCTGCAGAACGGCGCACATTTCTATGTGTGTGGTGACGCCGAGCGGATGGCCAAAGATGTCGACGGCGCCCTGAGCGGTGTGGTCGCGCAATACGGAAAGCTGGCACCTCGCAGTGCCGAGGCGTACGTCAAGGCGCTGGCCGCGGAGAAACGCTACGTACGTGACGTCTACTGATTTGCGATCCCTGCATTGCAGCGGTGAGAGGTGCAAATTCACGCTGGACGGGGGAGTCACTAGGATCAAGGCGTGACCAGTGCAGCTCCAGAGAACCCGCAGACCCCCGCCGACGCCCTCCCCAAGAGCTGGGACCCCAGTGCTGTAGAGGCTGATTTGTATCAGGGCTGGGTGGATGCGGGCTACTTCCGCGCCGACGCCACCAGCGACAAGCCCGGCTACTCCATCGTGCTCCCGCCGCCGAACGTGACCGGAAGCCTGCACATGGGCCATGCGCTCGATCACACCCTCATGGATGTGCTGAGCCGCCGCAAGCGGATGCAGGGCTTCGAGGTTCTGTGGCTGCCCGGCATGGACCACGCCGGTATCGCGACGCAGTCCGTCGTCGAGAAGCAGCTGGCAGCCGAGGGCACCAAGAAGGAAGACCTCGGCCGCGAAGCCTTCATCGAGAAGGTCTGGGAATGGAAGCGCGAATCCGGTGGCACCATCGGCGGGCAGATGCGGCGCATCGGTGACGGCGTCGACTGGAGCCGCGAGCGCTTCACGATGGACGAGAACCTCTCGCGTGCGGTGCAGACCGTGTTCAAGCGCATGTTCGACGAAGGTCTGATCTACCGCGCCGAGCGTCTGGTCAACTGGTCGCCCGTGCTGCAGACCGCGATCTCCGACATCGAGGTCAAGTTCGAGGACGTCGAAGGTGAGCTGGTCTCCCTTCGCTACGGTTCACTCGACGACAGCGAGCCCCACGTGATTGTCGCCACCACCCGTGTGGAGACGATGCTCGGTGATACCGCGGTGGCCGTTCACCCGGACGACGAACGCTACAAGCACCTGCTTGGAACCACGCTGGAGCACCCGTTCACCGGTCGCCAGATCCCGATCATCGCGGACGACTACGTCGACCCCGAGTTCGGAACCGGCGCCGTGAAGATCACGCCGGCTCACGACCCCAACGACTTCGAGATGGGCGTGCGGCACAACCTGCCCATGCCCACCATCATGGACAAGACCGGCAGGATTGCCGACACCGGAACACAATTCGACGGCATGGACCGCTTCGAGGCGCGCGTCAAGGTTCGCGAAGCGCTGGCCGAGCAGGGTCGCGTCGTCGCCGAGAAGCGTCCGTACCTGCACAGCGTCGGACACTCCGAGCGCAGTGGCGAAGCCATCGAGCCGCGCCTGTCGCTGCAGTGGTGGGTCAAGGTCGAAAGCCTCGCCAAAGCTGCCGGTGACGCAGTCCGTAACGGCGACACCGTCATTCACCCGGCCAGCCAGGAGCCACGTTGGTTCGACTGGGTCGACAACATGCACGACTGGTGCATCTCGCGCCAGCTGTGGTGGGGTCACCGCATTCCCGTCTGGTACGGCCCGGAAGGTGAAGTCGCCAGCTTCGGACCCGACGAAACGGCGCCGGAAGGCTGGGTCCAGGACCCCGACGTTCTCGACACGTGGTTCTCGTCCGGACTGTGGCCCTTCTCGACGATGGGGTGGCCGGAAAGCACTGCCGAACTCGAAAAGTTCTACCCCACCAGTGTTTTGGTGACCGGATACGACATTCTGTTCTTCTGGGTCGCCCGCATGATGATGTTCGGCACGTACGTGTCCGAAGACGAGTCGATCACTGCCGGGGCCGGTAAGTCGGGCCCGCAGGTTCCGTTCAAGGACGTGTTCCTGCACGGTCTGGTCCGTGACCAGTTCGGCAAGAAGATGTCGAAGTCGCGTGGCAACGGGATCGACCCGCTGGACTGGGTCGAGCGTTTCGGCGCCGACGCGCTGCGCTTCACGCTCGCCCGCGGTGCCAACCCGGGCAGTGACCTTTCTGTCGGCGAGGATTCCGCCCAGTCGTCGCGCAACTTTGCCACGAAGCTGTTCAACGCCACCAAGTTCGCGCTCATGAACGGCGCCGCACCGGCACCGCTTCCGGCTCGCAGCGAGCTCACCGACGCCGACCGCTGGATTCTTGACCGCCTGGATACGGTTGCAGCCGAGGCCGATTCGGCATTCGATCGCTACGAGTTCAGCAAGGCCTGTGAGGGCCTGTTCCACTTCGCGTGGGACGAGGTGTGTGACTGGTACCTCGAATTGGCGAAGGTTCAGTTTGCCGCCGACGACACCGTTGCAGCCAACACCCGCGCGGTGCTGGGCAACGTGCTCGATGCGCTGCTGCGCCTGCTGCACCCGGTCATCCCGTTTGTGACCGAGACCTTGTGGAAGGTGCTCACGGGCGGTGAATCCGTTGTTGTCGCCGAGTGGCCGACGCAATCCGGCACTGCCGTCGACCTCGATGCCGCTACCCGCATCGAGGACACCCAGCGTCTGATCACCGAGGTGCGCCGCTTCCGAAATGATCAGGGCCTCAAGCCTTCCCAGAAGGTTCCGGCGCGTGCGTCCGGCCTCTCCGAAGCTGGTCTGGACGGACAGTTCGCGTACGTGCAGGCACTGGCCAAGCTCACCGAACCCGAAGAAGGCTTCACGGCCTCCATCTCGGTGGAAGTGCGCCTGAGCAAGGGGACCGTCACGGTCGACATCGACACCTCCGGCACCATCGACCTCGGCGCCGAGAAGAAGCGACTCGAGAAAGACCTGACGGCGGCTCAGAAGGAACTGGTCACCGCAGACAACAAGCTCGCCAACGAAGCGTTCCTCGCGAAGGCTCCCGACGCCGTCGTCGACAAGATCAAGACGCGTCGTCAGATCGCCGTCGAAGAGATCGAGCGCATCACCAACCGTTTGAAGGAGCTGGGCGACAAGTGAGCTCGGTAGAACCCCCGGAATTCGGGGAGTCCGGTTTCCCGCCGATCAGTTCGGTGCCTACTCCGGTCGACATCGCCGAGTTGGCGCTCGTCGAGGCAGAACTCGACAAGCGGTGGCCGGAAACCAAGATGGAGCCCTCGCTCACCCGTATCGAGGCCCTCATGGATGTGCTCGGCTCGCCGCAGCACAACTATCCGTCCGTGCACGTCACCGGAACCAACGGCAAAACCTCGGTGACGCGGATGATCGACTCGCTCATGACGGCGCTGCATCGCCGCACCGGCCGGACCACCAGTCCGCACCTGCAGATCGCGACCGAGCGGATCAGCATCGACGGAGCGCCGATCTCACCGCGTCTGTACGTGGACACGTTCCGTGAGATCGAACCGTACGTGCAGATGATCGATCAGCAGTCCGAAGCTGCCGGCGGACCGGCGATGAGCAAGTTCGAGGTGCTCACCGCGATGGCGTACGCCGCGTTTGCGGAAGCGCCCGTCGATGTGGCTGTTGTCGAGGTCGGATTGGGCGGACGGTGGGATGCCACCAACGTCATCGACGGCCAGGTTGCGGTCATCACCCCGATCAGCCTCGATCACGCCGAATACCTGGGCAGCGACCTCGCGGGAATCGCGGAGGAGAAGGCCGGGATCATCAAGAAGGGCCGCGAGAGCCTGGTGCCGGTGGACACCGTGGCGATCATCGCCGAGCAGACGCCCGAGGTCATGGAGGTGCTGCTGCGCCGCGCCGTCGAGGTCGACGCAGCGGTGGCCCGCGAAGGATCCGAGTTCAAGGTGCTGGGCCGGCAGATCGCCGTCGGTGGTCAACAGCTCGAACTCCAGGGCCTCAGTGGCGTCTACACCGAGGTCTTCCTGCCGCTTCACGGTGAGCACCAAGCACGAAACGCCGCATTGGCCCTGGCTGCCGTCGAAGCCTTCTTCGGCGCGGGGCCGGATCGGCAACTCGATCAGGACGCCATCCGCTCCGGCTTTGCCTCCGTCGTCAATCCTGGTCGCCTCGAACGAGTTCGGAGCGCGCCGACGGTATTTCTCGATGCGGCACACAACCCGGACGGTGCCCGCGCACTGGCGGCGGCGCTGGCGGCCGAGTTCGATTTCCGCAAGCTCGTCGGAGTGGTCAGCGTCATGAAGGACAAGGACGTCGACGCGATCATGACCGCGTTCGAGTCCGTCTTCGACGAGATCGTGGTGACACATAACGGCTCACCGCGCGCGATGGACGTCGAGGAACTGGCGAACATTGCCGTTGCCAAGTTCGGCGACGAGCGCGTGGTCGTAGCTCCGCAGTTGGTGGACGCGTTGGAGACCGCAATCGAAATTGCGGAACAGGTAGCCGAACCCGGCGAAGCAGTATCCGGAGCAGGTGTTGTGGTCACCGGATCAGTCGTGACAGCCGGCGCGGCCCGCACATTGTTCGGAAAGGACCCAGCGTGAGTACCCCGTCAGAATCGAACCCGGAGTCCGGGAGATCTCAGTTCGGCGCCCCGACAAAGGACCCGTGGAAGGGATTCCGCGGAATTGCGTCGGGAACCTTGATTCTCGAGGTGATCGTTGTTCTGCTGACTATCCCCGTCGTGCAAGTTGTCGGCGACGGATTGAACTGGTTCTCCGGCACGTACATCCTGGGCTTGGCAGTGCTGATGATCCTGGGCTGCGGCATCCAGGGACGTCCGTGGGCGATGAAGTACAACATCGCTCTGCAGGTGCTGCTGATTCTCGGGTTCTTCGTCCACTACTCCATCGGCATCATGGGAATCGTCTTTGCCTTGGTGTGGGCGTACCTGGTCTACCTGCGCAAGGACATCGCGCGACGGATGGATGAGGGCCTGCTTCCGGGTCAGCGCGACTGACCATTTAGGCTGGCCGACGTGACTGAGCGCACCCTCGTACTGATCAAGCCCGACGCCGTTGCCCGTGGATACGTGGGAGAAATCCTGAGTCGTATCGAGCGCAAAGGCCTGACCATCGCAGCACTCGACCTCCGCACCGCTTCCGAAGACGTGGCTGGTAGCCACTACGCGGAGCACGCCGAGCGTCCGTTCTACCCGAGCTTGTTGGAGTTCATCACCTCCGGTCCGCTGGTTGCCGCAGTGCTCGAAGGCCCTCGTGCCATCGCCGCATTCCGTCAGCTCGCCGGTGGCACCGACCCCGTCGAGAAGGCACTACCGGGAACGATTCGCGGCGACTTCGGTCTCGAATCGCAGCAGAACCTGGTGCACGGAAGCGATTCCGTCGAATCTGCCGAGCGTGAGATCGCGCTGTGGTTCCCGGCCCTGTCGTCCATCTGACTCTTCGACGCGTTTCCGCGAGCAGTACTTGTCCCACATTGGTGCGCCCTTGCAAGTAACGGGCGCATCGATGTGGGATACTGCTATTGGTTGAAGCGCAATTTTTGTTCTACGTGTGTTCAACCGGATGACACCCAAGTTTCGATGTGACACCAGGTTCGACGTGACATTGCGCTCGATGCCCTTTCATCGCTGCTATCGGTCAACAGGAAATCCCTGGACCTTTGCACGCTGGATGATCAGGCGCTCGGGCCACGGACCTCACGGACAACAGCCATCCAGCCAGGCACTTCATGTGTACGCAGTGAATAACGGGCACTACGGACCATGCGGAGCGAGACCTTACAATCTCGCACTCACTTCTGAGTGCGAGTACACACAGCGCGCCCCTGCGTGGCCGCGTGACAACTCGATTGCAGAGTTGGACGCGCCCGGGGGCTGAGGAGACTTACGTGGCCGATCAAGCCCCAACAGATTCAGAATCGAACGAAGCTCCGGTCTTTCCGGACAAGATGCGCGTACATGCGCTGGCCAAGTTGCTGGGAATCACCAGCAAGCAGGTCCTCGCGGAGGCTGCTGCTCTCGGAACCGAGATTCGCAGCGCTCAGTCGAGCGTGCACCGTGACGTGGCCGAACGTATTCATGCGTCGTTGCACTCTGTCGCCGATGTCATCGAGCCGGTAGTAGCCGAACTCGACGCACTGATCGACCCCGTGGTCGAGAAGCCTGTCGAAGAGACGCCCGCTGTAGAAGCACCGGCTGTAGAAGCACCGGCCGTCGAGGCTCCGCCCGTTGCGGAAAAGCCGGCCCGTGTGCGTCGTTCACGCAAGAAGGGTGTCGCCGAAGAGCCGGCCGTAGTCGACCCCGCCGTTGCGGAGATCGCGGCAGATCTCGATGCGGCCGCAGCGTTGCCGGGCAGCGAGCCTGAGCAGTCGGATCTATTCACGTCCTTCGAAGCGGCGCAGACTCACGCACCTGAAGCAGAGCAGGCGCCGGCCCAGGTTCCGCTCTTCCTGCAGCCCGACATGGAAGCGGTCGAGGTCGCGCCGCGTCGTCGCCGGGCTCGTCGCGAGCCGGCAGCGCCGGTGGTCGAGGAGAAGTCGAGCGCACCGGTCGAAGCCGAGACCACGCCGGCCGAGACAGCTGCAGTCGAGACAGCAGTAGCCGAAGCCCCACAGGCACCGGAGACCATCACCGCACCGCAGGCCGAAGGCGAGAATGCCGAGGCTGAATCCGACGAGGAAGACGACGACCAGCCGCGTCGTCGCCGTCGTGGACGCCGTGGCCGTGGTCGTGGGCGCGGTGAGCAGGCGGGGGAGCAGAGCGAGGACGAGTCCGAGTCTTCGGATGAATCGACTTCCGAGTCCGCTCCGGATGACAAGAGCACTTCGGCGGACGTCGAGGGCAAGTCCGACAAGACGGCGCCCGAAGAAGCCGAGAGTGACACCGAGTCCGAGAGCAGCGAAGATTCCGACCTCGACGCCGACGGCAACAACCGTCGCCGCCGTCGTCGCCGTCGTCGCAAGACCGGCTCCGACAGTGGCGCCGATTCCACCACGACATCCGAGGACGATCCGCCCAACACGGTCGTTCACGAGCGCGAACCGCGCAGCAAGACTCGCGTCGTGCGGGACGAAGTTCAGGGAATCAGTGGTTCCACGCGACTCGAGGCAAAGCGTCAGCGCCGCCGCGACGGGCGTGATGCCGGACGTCGTCGTCCGCCGATCCTGACCGAGTCCGAGTTCTTGGCACGCCGCGAGGCTGTTGATCGGGTGATGGTCGTGCGCGATCGCGCCGACAGTGGTCAGCCGCATGCAACAACGCAGGTAGCAGTCCTCGAAGACGGCGTCCTCGTCGAGCACTTCGTCACCAACTCGGCCGCAGCGTCGATGGTGGGCAACGTGTACTTGGGTCGCGTCCAGAACGTGCTGCCCAGCATGGAGGCCGCGTTCATCGACATCGGACGCGGACGCAACGGCGTGCTGTACGCCGGTGAGGTCAACTGGGAAGCTGCCGGTCTCGGTGGCAACTCCCGCAAGATCGAGCAGGCTCTCAAGCCGGGCGATCAGGTTCTGGTGCAGGTCAGCAAGGATCCGGTCGGACACAAGGGTGCCCGTCTGACCACGCAGATCTCACTTGCCGGACGTTTCCTCGTCTACGTGCCCGGTGGTTCGTCCACCGGTATCAGCCGCAAGCTGCCCGACACCGAGCGCAAGCGCCTCAAGGAAATCCTGCGCGACATCGTTCCGGCCGACGCCGGTGTGATCATCCGCACGGCGTCCGAAGGTGTCAGCGAAGAGGAGTTGGCGCGCGACGTCACTCGTCTGCAGGCTCAGTGGGCGGGAATCGAAGAGCAGGCCGCCGCGGCGGACTCCGGGAAGTCGGGCAGCCCGCAGGCGCTGTACGAAGAGCCGGACATGCTGGTCAAGGTTATTCGTGACCTGTTCAACGAGGACTTCTCGAAGCTGGTCATCGAGGGCGACAAGGCTCACGGCACGGTGGAGAACTACATCAACTCCGTCGCTCCGGACCTTCTGCCGCGACTCGAGAAGTACACGCCGAACAACGGCATCGACATTTTCCAGGCCCGTCGCATCGACGAGCAGTTGGCCAAGGCGCTCGATCGCAAGGTGTGGCTGCCGTCCGGCGGCACGCTGGTGATCGACCGTACCGAGGCCATGACAGTTGTCGATGTCAACACCGGCAAGTTCACCGGTGCCGGGGGCAACCTCGAAGAGACTGTGACGCGCAACAACCTCGAAGCTGCCGAGGAGATCGTTCGTCAGATGCGTTTGCGCGACATCGGCGGAATGATCGTCGTCGACTTCATCGACATGGTGCTCGAATCGAACCGGGATCTGGTCCTGCGTCGACTCACCGAATGCCTGGGCCGTGACCGCACGCGTCATCAGGTTTCGGAGGTCACGTCGCTCGGATTGGTCCAGATGACCCGTAAGAAGTTGGGTACCGGTCTGGTCGAGGCATTCTCGACAACATGTGAGCATTGCCACGGCCGCGGCATCATCGTGCATTCCGAACCGGTCGAGGTGAAGTCCGCCGATGACGGCGGAGCACGCTCCTCGCAGCAGCGCAGCGAGTCCGGAAGTTCACGCAAGAACAAGCGGGGCCGTGGAGACAAGTCCAACGCGAGTGAGTCCAACGGACACGAAGCGCCGACGCCGGAGGTTCCGGCAGTCGACGCGACAGTCAAGCGGGCGCACCCCGTCGCGCTGGCGATGGCGGCGCATCACGACGAGCACAGCCACGACGGGGAGAGTGTCGCAGAGGCGCAGGCTCCGGCGGAGCGCGATGCTTCCAAAAGTGCCGAATCGGCGCCGGTGGCAGCGGATTCGTCCACTGCCGATTCTGGCCGGGCTACTGATGGTGCTGTGGATAGTGTTGCGGCGCAGACAGATAACGGCACCAGTGACACCCGGTCGGGTGACGTCGGTGGCAGCGCGGTGGCAGCCGAGTCTGCTCCGCGAAGTCGTCGTCGCAGCCGCAGGGCGTCTCGGGCTGCGTCAGCGCCCAGCGTCGCGGCACCCGAGGTTGGCACGGTCTTTGTCCTGCCGACGCCCGAACCTGTGGCGGAAGCCGTAGCGGAGCCTGTCACCGCCGCTGCAGCGGCGCCGGTGGAAGACGACGTCGTGGTGGTCAAGAGGCCGCGTCGACGCCGCGCAGCAGCACGTCCGGCCGGTCCGCCGGTTGACGGCGAGTAAGAACTACCTTCGTTCGGAAATTGGCTTCGGTGCCTGACCCGCTGTGGCGGGCGCCGAAGCCATGAACCGGAGTTTCTGCTGGTAGAAGCAGTAAATGTAGGATCGTTTCACCCCTCGGCGGGGCGGTTTGACCATGACGGTTGCTTTCCCGTAACCTTGCATAGTCGCCACCCGGCGGTAGAGATTCCGTGTGCCTAGAGTGCGGGAATGTCTGCGGGAATCTCCCGGTGCATCAGCATCGAGCCGAGGTGACATAAACCAGACCAGTCGCGATGCATTTGACGCCTCAGGCAGCAGCGCGAGCAAGTTCGAAGAAGCAAGGGGTAGCCCTCCGATGGCAACGTACGCGATCGTCAAGACCGGCGGAAAGCAGTACAAGGTCGCTGTTGGTGACCTCGTCAAGGTCGAGAAGATCGAGGGTGAGCCCGGCACTGCTGTCTCGCTTGCTCCCGTTCTCGTGGTTGACGGATCTGACCTGACCACCGACACGGCCAAGCTGGCCAAGGTCGCGGTCACCAGTGAGATCGTCGAGCACACCAAGGGCCCGAAGATCCGCATCCACAAGTTCAAGAACAAGACCGGTTACCACAAGCGTCAGGGCCACAGGCAGCCGCTTACGGTGCTCAAGGTCACGGGCATCAAGTAACCAGTTCTTTCTAGCTAATTTCACCCGAGGAGGGTCAATAGCATGGCACATAAGAAGGGTGCATCCAGCTCCCGTAACGGTCGCGATTCAAACGCCCAGCGCCTCGGCGTGAAGCGCTTCGGCGGCCAGTCCGTCAGCGCAGGCGAAATCCTGGTTCGCCAGCGCGGCACGCACTTCCACCCCGGCGTCAACGTCGGCCGTGGCGGCGACGACACCCTGTTCGCTCTCGCTGCCGGTGCAGTCGAGTTCGGCCAGAAGCGTGGACGCAAGACCGTGAACATCGTTCCGGCCGTCGTTGCGGCTGAGGTCTAGTCTCTCTCGCTAGTTGTGCGTCACAGGTTCAACTGCTTTCAGTGACGACGTGACGCGTTCCAAGCTCCCAATAGGGGCGGACCAGGGTTGAAATAACCCGGTCCGCCCCTATTGTTTGTTTAGGCAGTGCATTCATTCCCTTAGTTCCATCCGAGCAACCCTGCTCACCTGAAGTTCAGCTCATCGCGTGAGACCCGCAATTGACTGAGGAAGGATCCGGCAGTCATGTCCCGATTCATTGACCGTGTTGTGCTGCACGTCAGCGCTGGAAAAGGCGGCAATGGTTGCGCCTCCGTACACCGCGAGAAGTTCAAACCGCTCGGCGGTCCTGACGGTGCGAACGGCGGACGCGGCGGCGATGTCGTCCTCGTCGTCGACGAAAACATCCATACTCTCCTCGACTTCCACTTTCATCCCAATGCGAAGGCCACCAACGGCAAGCAGGGTGCCGGCAGCAACCGTGAAGGCGCCAACGGCGAAGATCTCATCCTGAAGGTTCCGGATGGCACCGTCGTACTCGATACCGACGGCAATGTCCTGGCCGACCTCGTGGGAGTCGGCTCGCGCTACGACGCCGCTCAAGGTGGACGTGGTGGCCTCGGCAACGCGGCATTGGCCTCGAAGGCCCGCAAGGCTCCCGGCTTCGCGCTGCTCGGTGAAGACGGCGTCGAGCGTGATCTGGTTCTCGAACTCAAGTCGGTTGCCGACGTGGGTCTGCTCGGATTCCCCTCCGCCGGCAAGTCGTCGCTGGTTTCCGTCCTGTCGGCGGCCAAACCGAAGATCGCGGACTACCCGTTCACGACACTGGTTCCCAATCTCGGTGTTGTCTCGAGTGGCGACACCACGTTTACCGTCGCCGATGTTCCCGGACTGATCCCCGGTGCCAGCGAAGGCCGCGGTTTGGGTCTGGACTTCCTGCGCCACATCGAGCGCTGCGCTGTGCTGGCGCACGTGATCGACTGCGCAACTCTGGATCCGGGACGCGATCCGATGTCCGACATCGACGCACTCGAAGCGGAACTCGCTGCCTACACGCCGGCGCTGTCCGGCGACTCGGGACTCGGTGACCTCGACAAGCGTCCGCGCGTTGTCATCCTCAACAAGACGGACGTCCCTGAGGCTGCCGAGTTGGCGGAGATGGTCACACCGGAAATCGAAGCTCGCGGCTGGCCCGTCTTCACGATTTCGGCTGTGAGCCGTGAAGGTTTGCGTCCGTTGACATTCGCGTTGGCGAAGATGGTGCGCGACTACCGGGAGGCTAACCCCAAGCCGGAGCCGAAGCGTCAGATCATCCGGCCCATCAAGGTCAAGGATTCCAGCTTCACCATCGAGAAGGATCCCGATATTCCCGGTGGATTCGTCGTCCGCGGTACGCGCCCGGAGCGATGGATTCGTCAGACGGCCTTCGACAACGACGAAGCCGTGGGCTACCTCGCCGACCGTCTTGCACGGTTGGGCGTCGAAGATGCACTGGTCAAGAAGGGCGCACAGCCCGGAGCGTCGGTCACGATCGGTGACGTCAGCTTCGACTGGGAGCCGCAGACGCCGGCCGGTATCGACCTGACCCGCACGGGTCGCGGTACCGATCCGCGACTCGATCAGGTCGAGCGCATCGGCGCCGACGAGCGCAAGCATGCCCGGCGCGTTCGCCGCGGCTTGCTCGACGAAGACAGCTAACACACGCGAAACCAGAAGCGAGGGAACGGGACTGTGCTCGGTTCCACCAGGGAGTCGATTGCGTCGGCTCACAGTATTGTCGTGAAGATCGGGTCGTCCGCACTGACCAGTTTGGTCGCGGGCCTCGATACCCATCGGCTGGATCTGTTGGCCGACGCCATCGAGGCCCGCATGCGTGCGGGTTCGGACGTAGTTGTGGTGTCTTCCGGTGCCGTGGGTGCTGGATTGGCTCCGTTGGGGCTCACCAAACGACCTCGAGATCTCGCAACAAAGCAGGCGGCGGCCAGCGTCGGACAATTGGCGCTGGCCCATGCGTGGGGTACGTCCTTTGCGCGGTACGGGCGAACGGTGGGGCAGGTTCTGCTCACTGCCGACGACATCGCTCGGCGGACGCAACACCGCAACGCTCAGCGCACCCTCGATCGACTTCGGGCATTGCATGCGGTCGCTATCGTCAACGAAAACGACACTGTTGCAACAACAGAACTCCGTTTCGGTGACAATGACCGATTAGCCGCGTTGGTGGCTCACCTGGTCGGTGCAGACGCGCTGATTCTGCTCTCGGATGTAGACGGTCTGTACGACGGCGACCCCCGCAAGGGCAATGCCACCTTGATCCCCGAGGTCAACAGTCCCGAGGATCTTGACGGTGTGGTGGCCGGTTCGGGTGGCGCACTGGGTACGGGCGGTATGGCGTCCAAGCTCTCCGCTGCCCGCTTGGCTGCCGATTCCGGTGTGCCCGTTCTCCTTGCCGCTGCGTCCGACGCGGCAGCGGCCCTGAGCGGCGCCGATGTGGGAACCGCGTTTGCCGCGCGGCCCACGAGGCTCTCGGCCCGTCGGTTCTGGGTACGTCATGCCGCCGATACTCAGGGCGACGTGCATCTCGACGAAGGTGCCGTGCGTGCGGTTGTCACCAAGCGTCGTAGCTTGCTGTCCGCTGGAATCGTCGGTGTCTCAGGCGATTTCCATGCCGGCGACGTGGTGTCGTTGATGGGTCCGGGGGAGAAGCCCGTCGCCCGCGGCGTTGTTGCGTTCGACGCCTCGGAGATCGAGGAAATCCTCGGACGCTCCACCGCGGATCTGCCGGCGGATATGCAGCGTCCGGTTGTTCATGCCGACGACTTGGTAGCGCTGTAGCGCTCTCGTGCCGCTAGAGCGGAAAGTGCTTCGGTACAACCGATATCGAGTTTGATGGCGGCGAATTCGTCACCGCGGGTGTGTCCCCGATTGACTATCGCAACGGGCTTGCCCGCCTTCGCGGCGTAGCGCACGAATCGTAGTCCCGACATGACGGTTAACGACGAACCCGCGACCAGTACGGCGTCGGCTTCGTCGACCAGGCTGTATGCGCGGGCAACTCGTTCCTTGGGGACGGACTCGCCGAAGTACACGATGTCGGGCTTGAGAATTCCGCCGCACACGCCGCAGTCGACGACTCGGAAATGCGCGGTCGACTCGATGACCGCATCCGCGTCGGGTGCTATCTCGACTCCCGTTGCCGCAGCGACAGTTTCGGCAAAGCCGGGATTCGCGTCCTCGAGTTGTTCGGCAAGTGTTGTCCGCGAGATCAGTCGCTGACAGTCCAGGCACCGAACCTGGGCGTAGGTGCCGTGCAAGTCGATGACATTGCGCGCCCCGGCCTTGGTGTGCAGGAGGTCGACGTTCTGGGTGATGACTCCGACGGCTCGGCCACTGCGCTCGAGAGTTGCCACCGCCCGGTGGCCGAGGTTGGGGCGAGAGCTGTCCATGTACCGCCAGCCGATGTGGTTGCGCGCCCAGTAGTGGCGCCGGAACGCGGAGTCGCCGATGAACTGCTGAAAGGTCATCGGATTGCGAGGCGGCGAATCGGGTCCGCGGTAGTCGGGGATTCCGGAATCGGTGGAGATGCCCGCGCCCGTCAAGATCGCGAGTCGGCGCCCGGACAGGAACTCGGTGAGGGTATCGAGGCGGTTGTCACTGGTTGGCACCGTTCCAGGATAGGCCGTCGGAGTCAGTGACCGGGATAAACCCTTTCTTCCACTATCAATATATAGCCGACTGGGGGGCTTGCGGCAAGGCCGGGGTAGTGCCGCAGAATGGCTCTTCCGATCCCGTGTGTTAGGGATCGGAAGAGCCATGGAAGTGGAGGGGCACGTGCCAACTCGAGGGTACGAAGACGGGTATGAAGACGAATTGAGCGCCGAGCAGGGTTACGTGGCGGGGCTTTACGCGCGGCTCGATGCCGAGCGTGCGCGGGTGAAGGGCAGGTACACCGCCGCATTGCGGGGAGATGGCGGAACCCTCTTGCAACGCGATGACGAGGTACGCGCGCTTGCCACCGAGGCAAAGCGGCTCGATGTGGCCGACAACGGGCTGTGTTTCGGGCGGTTGGACAGCCTCGACGGTGAGCACACGTACATCGGTCGCATCGGGCTTCTGGACTCAGGCAACGAGTACGAACCGGTGCTTCTCGATTGGCGGGCACCGGCGTCACGTCCGTTCTACGTCGCCACTGCGGCTCACCCGGAGAACATGCGTCGACGCCGCCAGTTCCACACGCGTGGGCGTTGTGTGGTCGATTTCACCGACGAGGTGCTCGGTCGTCCGGGTGGTACCGAACGTGGGGATGCGGCCTTGCTTGCGGCGGTCAATGCACCGCGTGGCAACGGAATGCGTGACATCGTTGCAACGATCCAAGCCGAGCAGGACGACATCGTCCGCCTCGAACACTCCGGGGTTCTGGTGATCGAGGGTGGTCCGGGAACCGGAAAGACTGTGGTGGCGCTGCACCGCGTCGCGTATCTCCTCTACACCCAGCGGGAGCGGATGGAGCGCCACGGCGTGCTGGTGGTCGGGCCCAACCCGGCGTTTCTGACGCACATCGGCCGGGTACTGCCGTCGCTGGGCGAATCCGATGTGGTGTTCATGACAACGGGTGATCTGGTGCCCGGTTTGAGGGTCACCGCCGAGGACACTCCGGAAGTCGCCCGAATCAAAGGTTCCCTGAAGTTCCTGGACGTACTCGCGGCCGCTGTTGCCGACCGGCAACAACTGCCCGCAGAACCTGTACTGATCGAATTGGCGGACGCGACGGTGCGGATCGATGCCGAGACTGCGCAGTGGGCCAGGGAAGAGGCTCGCGCCAGTGGTCACGCGCACAACGACGCCCGGGCTGTGTTCACCGAGATACTCACGTGGGCACTCACCGAACGTGCGATAGCCCGGATCGGACGGGGTTGGTTGAGCCGGTCGGACCGCGACGCGTGGGAGCAACTGCGAGAAGACCTGATCGAGGAGCTGACGGAACATGCCGGGTTCGTCGCAGCGCTGGACGAATTGTGGCCGATCCTGACGCCGGAAACGCTTCTGGAAGAGCTGTATACGTCAGCTTCGCGGCTGCGAGCGGCGGGCGGCGACGAGGTGCTGCTGCGGGTCGACGGTGACGCGTGGACGGTCTCGGACGTGCCGTTGCTCGACGAACTCGTCGACCTGCTAGGCCGGGACAAACCCGTAGATCAGTCGGCCGAGCAGGAGCGTAAGGAAGAAGCCGCCTACGCTGCCGGCGTGCTGGACATGATGATCAGCCGCGAGGACCTGATGGACGACGAGGACCACCTGCTCGCTCAGGACATGCTGTACGCCGAGGATCTGGCCGAACGCTTTGTGGAGCTCGACACTCGGGATCTTGCCGAACGTGCTGCCGCTGACCGGGATTGGACGTACCGTCACGTTGTGGTCGACGAAGCTCAGGAACTGTCCGAAATGGATTGGCGGGTGTTGATGCGGCGTTGCCCCGACCGATCCTTCACGGTGGTGGGCGATCTCGCTCAACGACGGTCGGCGGCGGGTGCGATCACGTGGGGCGCGATGATGGAACCGTACGTGCCGGGGCGCTGGGTCTACCGACCGTTGTCGGTGAACTACCGAACTCCCGCGGAGATTATGAGCGTTGCCGCAGCCGTTCTCGCGGAGTTTGCGCCGTCGGTTTCGCCGCCGGAGTCTGTCCGATCGTGTGGCGTCGCGCCGTGGTCAAAGCGAGTCGAGGGCGGCGAACTGGATTCTGCCATAGAGGAATTCGTACACGAAGAAGCCGGCCGTGAGGGAACCAGTGTTGTCATCGGTCCACCCGGTGTACCTGGCACGGTGCCGGCGTCGGAGACAAAAGGCTTGGAATTCGACGCCGTTCTGGTCGTGGAACCGGAACGGATCCTCGCGCAGGGCCCTCGGGGCGCGGCCGACCTGTATGTAGCCCTGACCCGAGCCACCCAACGCCTCGGCGTCCTGCATCAGGGCCCCTTGCCGCAGGCCCTGGCCGGACTTGGCGAAGTCTGAGGGGTCAGTAGCCCGCGATCGGATCGACAAGTGCGGCGAGTGTCTCTCCGTTGGCAAACCGCGTCACGTTCTTGGACACGTGATCGGCGAAGGCGGCCGGCCGCACTCCCGGCGGATTGGAATCGTGGGGAGTGATGATGGCGTTGGTCAGATCCCACAGCGGGTGGCCGTCTGGTAGCGGTTCGGGATCGGTGACGTCGAGTCCGGCGCCACCGATCCGTTCGGTCGCGATTGCGTCCACCAGTGCGTCGGTATCCAGCAGAGATCCGCGAGCGACATTGATGACCCAGGAATGCGGCTTCATCGCGGCCAGTTGCGCCGCTCCGACGAGGTGGCGGGTTGCGGGCGTTGCCGGGGCCGCGATGACGAAGTGATCTGCGCGAGAGAAGATCTCGTTCATGCGCATTGCGGGGTACGTAGCCACTGCTCCGGGTACGGGACTGCCACTGCGATTGACGGCGATGCTGTCTGCCCCCTGTGCGGCCAGCATCGGAATCAACGCGCGGCCGATCCCACCGGCACCGATGATGCCCACCGTGGAACCTCGCAGCGTGCCGACCATGGGGAAGAACTCGAACTGACGCCACGTTTTTGCCTCGATGTGGGCGGGCAGGTGCCTGACTCCGGCCAAGAGCAACATCAGGGCATGTTCTGCCACCGACGAGGAGAATGCGCCCGCAGCCGACGTCCACGTGATGTAGGTGTCCTTCGGAATCACCCCGGCCTCGAACCAGTCCTCGATCCCGGCGGACGGAAGCTGCACCCACCGGACCGACGGCGGCAACTCCGTCGGAAACGAATCCGGTGACCCGGCCCAGATCAGAGCGTCGGCAGACTCGAGCGGACTGATCAATCCGCCGCCCCGAAGCACTGCACTGTCGAGCAGTGCATCGGGGGACGGGCCGATCGCTACACGTGGTGAGGTGTCAGTCGTCATGGCTTGACGCTACGCGGGCACCTCGACGAGTGGGTAGATTCCGTTCTCGTCATGTACTTCACGCCCGGTGACCGGCGGATTGAACACACACAGCATCCGCATCTCGGTGTCAGGTTCGACGCGGTGCCGCTCGTGCCCGTTGAGCAGGTACATCGATCCGGGGGCGAGGTCGTATTCCGTGTTGTTGTCCAGGTCGATCAGCTTTCCGGTGCCTTCGACGAGCCAGACGGCCTCGACGTGGTTGGCGTAGTGGAAGGTGTTGACCGATCCGGCCTTGATGGTGGTTTCGTGGAACGAGAATCCGACGCGGTCGCCGCCCAGGACGATGCGCTTGCTGCGCCAGTTGCCGTCCTCGCTGGTGATGTCGCGGTCGGTATCGGTGATCTCGGTGGTGGTGCGAACGATCATGGGGGAGTTCCTTTCTCTAGCTGCATACCTTGACGGTCGCTTCGGCCAGAATCGACAGGCCGTGTTCGATCTCGTCGTCGGTAATCGTCAGCGCCGGAAGCAATTTCACGACCTGGTCGGACGGGCCGGAGGTTTCCGCCAGCAATCCCTCGTCGAATGCCAGTTGGCAGACCTTGCCGGCCCGCTCGGGCTGCTCGAAGACGAGACCCTGAACCAGGCCCCGGCCTCGGGTCGAGACCTCACCGGGGAACTGATCGGCGAGATTGGCGAAGCATTCGCTGATGCGCGCACCCTTCTTCAGGGTGCTCTTGGTCAGTGCGTCGTCCGACCAGTAATGATCGAGTGCAACCTTCGACGTCACGAAGGCCGGGTTGTTGCCGCGGAATGTACCGTTGTGCTCGCCTGGGCCCCACACGTCGAGTTCACGTTTGAACAAGGTGAGTGCCATCGGCATGCCGTAGCCGCCGATCGACTTCGAGAGGGTGACGATATCCGGAACGATGCCGGCCTCTTCGAAGGAGAAGAACGGGCCCGTACGGCCACAACCCATTTGGACATCGTCGACGATCAGGAGGATTTCGCGATCGGAGCACAGTGTTGCGAGCGCCCGAAGCCATTCGGGGCGAGCGACATTCACGCCGCCTTCGCCCTGGACAGTTTCGACGATGACTGCGGCGGGACGGTTGATTCCGCTACCCGAATCGTCGAGGACGCGGGAGAACCACTGGAAGTCCTCGGTGACGCCGTCGAAGTAGTTGTCGAACGGCATCGGCGTCGAATGCACGAGGGGGATGCCTGCGCCGGCGCGCTTCATCGAGTTACCGGTGACGGACAACGCACCAAGAGTCATACCGTGGAAAGCGTTGGTGAAGTTGATAATTGCTTCGCGGCCGGTGACCTTGCGGGCCAGCTTGAGCGCAGCTTCGACGGTGTTCGAGCCGGTCGGGCCGGGGAACTGGACTTTGTAGTCCAAGCCGCGGGGTTCGAGGATGGTGCGCTGAAAAGTTTCGAGGAACTCGCGTTTGGCCACCGTGGACATGTCGAGGCCGTGCGTGATGCCGTCGCTCAAGATGTAGTCGACCAGTGCGGATTTGAGCACCGGGTTGTTGTGGCCGTAATTGAGGGCGCCGGCGCCGGCGAAGAAATCGAGGTAGTCGCGGCCGTTCTCGTCGCGGATCCAGGATCCGGAAGCGCTGCTGAACACTGCGGGCCAATCACGGCAATAGCTGCGAACCTCGGATTCGAGGGTTTCGAAAATGCTTGCTTCTACGGTATTCATATCTACTTTGTTCCTCCGGGGCAGGTTGTATACCAACGCGGAAACGCGCTAGTTGCCGATTCGGTAGAGATCTTCGGCTTCGTGTCCATCGGGAAAGTTGTTGGGCGAGAACAGGCTCTGCCTACTGATCGGCACATCGCGCCGTCGGGCAAGCGCAGTGAAGAGTGCGATCGAAGCCCCGTTGTCGGGGCTGATCGTCGTCTCCAGATGCGTAACACCCAGTGGTGCAGTGCGATCCATCAATGAATTCAGCATGCGGCCGGCAATTGCCTTGCCGCGCTGGTCTTCGTCGACGGCTACCTGCCAGACGAACAGGGTTTCCTGCTCGCTGGGGCGGGTGTAGCCGGAAACAAATCCGACCACACGTCCGTCTACCTCTGCAACGATAGACGTTGCACTGAAATCCCTGCACCACAACAGGTATGCATAACTCGAATTGAGGTCGAGCACACTTGAATCACGTGCGATCTGCCAGAGCCGGACTCCGTCATCGATCTGTGGGCTTCGTAACAGCACCGCGTCCGGCGCGGTGGTCGGGATAGCTCTCGTATCAACTGGCTTCATCGGTCATTTGAACGTAACAAGCATCGACACAGAAGTCATGCAGATGTCCGTTTAGGGCCGTGTGGAAGCGGGTACGGCGCAGGTGAGGCTATAGATGTGACGGTCCTCACATTGTGTAACTTTTGGTGTTGCCCGAGCGACTATTTGGGGCTTGCGAGCGCCAGCGGCAGTATCGAATGTGCACCGGCTTGACGCAATGCGCGCGCAGCCATCGTGAAAGTCCAACCGGTATCGGCAATTGCGTCGACGAGGAGCACCGGTCCGCTGTGTGCGCTCATATCCGGGACATCCCAGGCATCGACCAACCCGGACACACGATAAGCGGAGTTTGCCGCCGAGACAGGCGGGTGCTCGGGCCGTAGCTGCAACACTCCCAGATCTGTGAGTCGCCCCACCTGAGCCAACTTTGCGGCGAGGCTGCTGACAAGCAGTGGGTGAGTGGCGGATTCGAGTGCCATCACACCGGTTGGCCGCTCTGCCCAATCCCAGGCCGCCAACACGCTGATACAGGCGCTGACCACGGCGTCCGGCACTTCGGCATCGGGGCCGTCGAGTAGTGCGCGGAGGCGCTGGCCCCAGCCCAGATCCGACAGGCGACCGAGGATACGTCCGGATTCGGCGCCTTCCTTGATCTTTCCCGAAAGGTTGACTCCCAGCTTGCTCAGTCCGGTCGGCCACATCTTGCGAGGTTCGAGGTCGAAACCGGGCCGCTGCAGGCGCGCCCGAGTCTCGTCGAGCGCTGCGCTGTCGACAGTAGTGTCGTAACGCTGACCGGTGCAGTTGTCGCAGCGTCCACACTGAGAGTTGTCCGGCGTGAGCCCAGGATCGTCGAGTTGTTCACGGAGAAAAGTCATTCGACAGGTGGTGATGCTCTGGTACTCGACCATAGCGGCCTGCTCGGCCTGGCGGGCCTCGTCGAGACGGCCGTAGCGTTCGGCGTCGTAGATCCACGGTTCGCCCGTGCTGATCCAGCCGCCCTTCACACGTTTGACGGCGCCGTCGACGTCGAGCACTTTGAGCACCATCTCCAGGCGCGTGCGATTCAGTTCGACAAGGGGTTCCAATGCCGGTGTCGATGTGGCTTTTTCGGTGTCCAGGTGCTCGATCACGCTGCGTACCAGGTGCTCGCGAGGGAAGGCAACCGACGCGAAGTAGCTCCAGATCTGCTTGTCTTCGACGCCGGGAAGCAGGATGACGTCGGCGCGATCGGTGGAACGGCCGGCGCGGCCGACTTGCTGGTAGTACGAGATCGGCGACGACGGCGCGCCGAGATGGATCACGAACCCGAGATCGGGCTTGTCGAAACCCATTCCGAGAGCCGACGTTGCAACCAAGGCTTTGACGCGATTACCCAGCAAGTCCTGTTCCAGCGATTCCCGCTCGGTGGGGTCGGTCTGGCCGGTGTAGGCGGCGACGGTATGCCCGCGCTCGGACAGCAGGCTCGCCAGATCGCGAGCAGCGGAGACGGTGAGGGTGTAGATGATGCCGGAACCCGGCAAGGTGTCGAGCATCTGCGCGAGCCAGGCTGCACGTGCCGTCGCTTCGGGAATGTGTACGACGGAAAGGTGCAGCGATTCTCGCTCGAGCCCGCCGCGCAGGATCAGTGTTTCCTCGCCGCCCACCCCGAGTTGTGCCGAGACGTCGGCCACGACGCGGTCGTTGGCCGTGGCCGTGGTCGCGAGGACGGGAATGCCGTCGCCGAGTTCGGCGATCAAGGTGCGGATGCGGCGGTAGTCCGGACGGAAGTCGTGACCCCAGTCGGACACGCAGTGCGCCTCGTCCACCACCACGAGGCCCGCGTCGGCCGCCAGCGACGGCAGCACCTGGTCCCGGAAGTCCGGGTTGTTGAGGCGCTCGGGGCTGACCAACAGCACGTCGAGATCGTTGGCCGCCACTCGGGCGTGGATGTCGTCCCACTCGGTGACGTTGCCGGAATTGATGGTGGCGGCTCGCACACCCGCTCGCTCGGCTGAGGCAACCTGGTTGCGCATGAGGGCCAACAGAGGGGAGACGATGACCGTCGGACCGTGACCGGACGCGCGGAGCAACTTCGCCGAGATGAAGTAGACCGCAGACTTGCCCCACCCGGTGCGCTGCACGACCAGCGCGCGCTTGCGCTGCACCACCAGAGCCTCGATAGCCGTCCACTGGTCCTCACGCAAGCAGGCGTCTGGTCCGGCGAGTTCACGGAGCAGACGCTCGGCCTCATCGCGCAGTACGGGTGCAGTGGTGGCGGTCATGCCCTCCATGGTGCAGGACGCCACCGACAGGCGGGTGTTTCAGGCCTTCGCGATCGGCTGCTGAAGTTCGGTCACCCAACCGTCGACGTCCTCCGGGCACGCCAGCGTCACCTCACGGCCGGGGCCGGTATTGCGGTATCCCGCTGCGTCGATCCATTGAGCCAGGGCCTGATAGGCGGGCAGGCAGTTGTCCATCGAACCCTTGTGAAGCAGCGAGGCCACTTGCTCTTCGGCCCGCAGGTCCACCACAGCGAACTCGTAGTCGCCTTCGGGATCCGCGTCGACCGGTAGCGCGGCATGGACGACAACGTTCTCGTCGTCACCGGCATCCTCGTAGTAGGCGACAGCGGGTCCGACCGGGACGACACCGGCACGATCCAAACCGGTACAAAGCCGCTCGTACAGCCCGCGAACCACCGGACCGATCGACGACGGATCCATCGTCTTGGCGGTACCGGTCGACTCCGCGACCCGCAGCGCCGGAACGGACTTGATCACAACCTCGTATGCGGACATCTGCCCCTCACTTTCGATGATGCGTAGGCGCGCCTGGACATGCGCCAGTCGCGCGGTGTCTTCCTGGATTCGGGTCTCGAGTTCTGCTCGGCGAAGCGTGAGCATCCCGCGGATCTCGTCGACGGTGACCGCCGACTCCACCACCTGCTGGACCTGGGCCAGGGTCAGACCCAACTCTTTGAGGGCGACGATGCGGTTGAGCAGCGCCAACTGGCCCGCGGTGTACGACCGATATCCGGTGGATGCGTCGACCCTCGCGGGTGTGAGCAGGCCGATGGCGTCGTAGTGGCGGAGCATGCGCACCGACACCCGACCTGCTCTCGCGAAGTCTCCGATGCTCAACATGGTTACCAGCCCCGTTTCTCCCTCACAAACCCGACACCTACAGGTTTACGACCTCACACGGTGTCAGAGTCAAGCTTGCCGGTTCAGCACCTTCTCGATCGCAGCCCGAGTGGGCGACGACACCGAGGCGCCGCGAACCGTCGTCGCCAGGCTTCCCGCTGTGGCAGCGAACTTCAGGGCGCGTTCCTGGTCCTGCACCCACTCCACGGCGAAGGCACCGGTGAAGGCGTCGCCTGCGCCGGTGGTGTCGACGGGCGTCACGGTCGGAGAGTCCGCGTGAGTAGTGGTGTCGTGATCTCGTAGGTCCGCACCACCCGAGCCGAGTGTCGTCACGAGGTGTGCGACCCGGTCGGTGACCGGGCCGAGTTGCTTCGCTTCGGTGCGGTTCACGATCAGGATGTCGACGGCGCTGATCAAGTCTTCCGGAAGAATCTGTACCGGTGAGGGATTCAGAATGACCGTGGTGGCGTTGTCCCGGGCGTGGTGCACCGCGGCGATGACGGTCGCCAGCGGTATTTCGAGTTGGCACAGCAGGATGTCCGCCCTGGCAATGGCATCGAGGTCGTCTTCGGTCAACTCGGTAACGGATTCGTTGGCGCCCGCAACAACGATGATGCTGTTCTCCGCGTCGGCGTCGACGGTAATGGCCGCAATTCCGCTGGCACCGTTCACGCTACGTAGGAGTGACGTATCCACCCCGGCCTCAATGAGGGTGCTGCGCAATTGAGAAGCGAAGCCGTCGTCGCCGACCGCGCCGATGAACGTGACGTCGCCGCCCGCCTTTGCGGCCGCGATCGCCTGATTACTGCCTTTGCCACCCGCAGCGGTGGCAAAGGCAGTGCCCAGCAGGGTCTCGCCGGGTTCGGGAAAGCGGGGGACCGAGGTGGTCAGGTCCATGTTGATGCTGCCGACGACAACAATGCGGGGCTTGCTCATACCTCCAGGTTATCGGCGGCGGCAACTTTCTTGCGTCGAACCCGGCGGATGATCCGCCTTGCCTCCTCGTTGGTGGACACAGCCGGCGGTGAGCCCTCGAGTGGCTTGCGCGCTGTCTCCGGAATCATCAAGACGGCAATACCGCCGACGACTGCGGCGATCATCATGTACATCGGCGCAACAAGATTGCTGCCGGTCGAACTTTCGAGAGCCGTAAGCACCAGGGGGGTAGTACCGCCGAAGATCGCTACGGCAAGGTTGTATCCGATTGCCAGGCCGCCGTACCTGATTCCGGTCGGGAACAGGGCAGGAAGCACCGAGGGAAACACTCCGACGAACAGGAGCAGCAGTCCGCCGAGGATGGCGAGCCCGAGGAAGACGGTGACGTAGTTGCCCACTCCGATCAGCAGGTATGCCGGTAGCGACAACACGAAGAAACCGATGAAGCCGCTGAGCAGCAACGGCTTACGGCCAACCCGATCAGAGAGCTTGCCGACGTAGCTGATGCCGACCATCATCACGAGCATGACAACGATCATGAGAACCAGACCGTGGGATTCGTCGTAACCGAGCGTATTGGTCAGATAGGTCGGCATGTAGCTGAGTAGGCCGTAGTGAGCGATGTTGTACGTAGCGACGAGAACGATACACAGAACGAGTGGCCGCCAGTTCTCAACGAGCGTTTCGCGCAGTTTCGTTCCCGTGGATTCGTCGGCGAGAGAGCGTTCTTCGGCCTGTTCCATCTGTTGAAACGCGGGTGTCTCTTCGAGTCGAAGACGCAGGTAGAGGCCGATCAGGCCGAGCGGGCCGGCAATGAGAAACGGTATGCGCCAGCCCCATTGGAGCAGTTCTTCCGGACTGACCACGGTCTGGATGATCGTCACGATACCGGCGGCGGCGACATAGCCGGCCAGAGTGCCGAATTCGAGGAAACTGGCGAAGAAGCCACGACGCTTGTCCGGTGCGTATTCGGCGACAAACGTACTGGCGCCGCCGTATTCACCGCCCGTGGAAAACCCCTGTAGCAGGCGCAGGAGGACGAGCAGTATCGGCGCCGCCATGCCGATGGATTCGTAGCTTGGTACGAGACCGATGGCAAAGGTGCTGCCGGCCATCAGAATGATCGTGGTAGCCAGGACTTTCTTGCGACCGATACGGTCACCGAGTGGGCCGAAGAACAGACCACCCAGTGGACGGACGATGAAGGCCGCGGCAAAGATCGCGAAGGTCGACAGCAATTGCGCGCTGCCACTGGCCTCCGGAAAGAACACCTTGCCGATCGTGGTGGCCAAGTAGGCGTAGACGCCGAAATCGAACCACTCCATGGCATTTCCGAGCATGGTAGCTTTGACGGCCCGTTTCACCGATGCATCGTCGGTGACGGTGACATCAGGTGATTCGGCCACTTCGAGAGCGCTGATCGAGTTCTCTGGTGTTGTCATGACATGCGCTCCCCAGCGCAATCATCGAACCGAGCGGGGCACGTACCTGATGCACGCATCTTTGTCTTGCCCACTCGCCGATGAGCCGGATGGGAACGTGACGTCCGCGGCCCTGTGGCTCGATGCGACCCCCGTCGCACGGCTCTGGCTCACGGCAGTGTCCGAAGCCCTGGCGGGCTCCGGACGTCCGGCAAGTAAGACACCCACGCTATCAAGAGATAACGCAGAAACCGGTATTCGGGTCAGTAGGCGCGGGCGTACTGCGACGGAACCCGCGGCCCCACCTCGACATTCAGCTCACGTGCGGCGCGCCGTGCCCAGTAGGGATCGCGCAGTAGTTCGCGTCCCAGCAGCACCGCCACCGCACTGCCGTCCTCGATGATCTTCTCGGCCTGCTCGGGTTCAGTGATCAGTCCGACTGCCGCCGCGGGAACCAGGGATTCGTTCTGGATGCGACGGGCGAAGGGAACCTGGTAGCCGGGCCCGACCGGGATCTGTGCCCCCGGTGAATTGCCGCCAGTGGAGACGTCGACGAGGTCGACGCCGTAGTCGGTGAGGATGTTGGCAAGCGCCACAGTCTGATCCGCGGTCCAACTCTCACCCTCGAGCCCGCGTTCCTCGCTCACCCAATCGGTGGCAGACACACGCACGAACAGGGGCAACTCGGCCGGCCACACTTCGCGAACCGCCGTGAGGATTTCGAGGAGGAAACGGATGCGGTTCTCGAAGCTACCGCCGTAGTGATCTGTTCGCTTGTTGCTGAGGGGGGAGAGGAACTGGTGGATCAGGTATCCGTGTGCCGCGTGAATTTCGACGACCTTGAACTCCGCTTGGAGAGCGCGGGTGGCTGCGGCCGCGAAGTCGGCGACAATGCCGGCAATCGCATCCGTCGTCAGTTCCGTCGGCGGAGTGTAATCGCCGAATGCCGCCGCGCTGGGGGCGACGGTGTTCCACGACAGACGGTCGTCCGCGTCGAGGGATCTGCCGCCACGCCACGGAACCTTTGTCGACGCCTTCCGGCCGGCGTGCGCGAGCTGAATTCCGGGTACGGCACCGAAGTACGCGAGCTGCGCGTTGATCTCCGCAAACGCGCGAGCCTGCCGCTCGTTCCAGATACCGAGATCGGCCGGGCTGATTCGTCCCTCCGGGCTCACGGCGGTCGCCTCGGTGAGAATCAACCCGACACCACCGATTGCGCGGCTCGCCAGATGCGTTCGATGCCAGTCGTTGGGCACACCTACCTGATCTCCGATGACATCAGCGGAGTACTGGCACATGGGCGCCATCCACACGCGGTTGGGAAAGGTGACGCCGCGCAGGGTGAGAGGTTCGAACAGCACGCTCACGAAGTAACTCCTGATTCGAGGAAGAACGGAAAGACGGTTGATCCCGTGCAACAGCGGCACCAGTCGGAATCATTCCCGAAAGGAACGCGTCGGAGCCAATGGCTAATGTGTATTCATGACTGCTGTAACTTCCACCGGCTCGGACACTCGCGACGTCGTGCACGAGGCTGCCCGCCGGGCACGCAAGGCCTCGCGTGTCCTGGCGTTGCTGACAACAGCACAGAAGGACCAAGCGCTCCACGCCGCGGCCGACGCAGTTCTTGCTGCCAGTGATCAGATCCTGGCGGCAAATGCCGTCGACATCGACACGGCGAAGGCTGCCGGTACTGAAGAATCGTTGCTCGACCGCTTGCGTCTGACAGCGGATCGGATCGAAGGCATCGCGTCGGGTCTGCGCCAGGTTGCCGGACTACCCGACCCCATCGGTGAAGTGCTCCGCGGCTCCACACTGCCCAACGGCCTGGAACTGCGTCAGCAGCGCGTCCCGCTCGGTGTTGTCGGCATGGTGTACGAGGCTCGCCCCAACGTCACAGTGGACGCGTTCGGTCTGACCCTGAAGTCGGGAAATGCTGCACTGCTTCGCGGTTCGTCGTCGGCAGTCAAATCCAACGAAGCTCTGGTGGTTGCTCTTCGCGCGTCGTTGGCTGCGCAGGAACTCCCCGAAGACGCCGTTCAACTTCTGCCGAGCGCAGACCGGGCAACTGTGACGCACCTGATTCAGGCTCGCGGTCTCGTGGACGTTGTCATCCCGCGCGGCGGCGCCGGCTTGATCAGTGCCGTCGTTCGCGACGCCACGGTTCCGACTATCGAGACCGGCGTCGGAAACTGCCACGTCTACGTGCACTCGGCTGCCGATCTGCTGATGGCCGAGAAGATCGTGCTCAACTCCAAGACCCGTCGGCCCAGCGTGTGCAACACCGCCGAGACGATTCTGGTCGACGCTGCGATCGCGGACACGGCAGTGCCGAAGCTGCTGCAGGCGCTGCAGATGCACGACGTCGTAGTTCACGGAGATCTGCCCGAACTCGTTCCGGCCACCGAGGACGATTGGTCGAAGGAGTACCTCACGCTCGACGTAGCACTCAAGGTCGTCAAAGACTTGGACGAGGCAGTCGAGCACATCGACACGTACGGCACTGGCCACACCGAGGCGATCGTGACGTCGGATCTCTCGGCAGCCCGCGAGTTCACCGCTCGCGTCGACGCAGCAGCCGTCATGGTCAACGCATCCACTGCCTTCACCGACGGTGAGCAGTTCGGATTCGGAGCCGAGATCGGCATCTCGACGCAAAAACTTCACGCACGCGGCCCCATGGGGTTGCCGGAACTGACGTCCACCAAGTGGATCGTCTGGGGCGACGGACACACCCGACCCGCCTGAAAAGTTCACCCAGACTTGCCCCACCCTTTTAGGAGTTAACCGTGGACCGAGCTCTTCCCGATACAACACCGTTCTTCTCGAGCGTCGACGACGTGATCGAGCGTTTGGCTGAAACGGGTTACCTGTCCGACAAGGGCACCGCAACGGCAGTGTTCCTCGCCGACCGACTCGGTAAGCCCCTGCTCATCGAAGGACCGGCGGGCGTCGGTAAGACGGAGTTGGCGCGCGCGGTAGCTCAGACGACAGGTGCCGAGTTGGTGCGCCTGCAGTGCTATGAGGGTGTCGACGAGGCTCGTGCGCTCTACGAGTGGAACCATGCGAAGCAGATTCTGCGGATTCAGTCAGGCTCGGACCACAGCTGGGATTCGACCAAGGCGGACGTGTTCTCCGAGGAGTTCCTGCTCGCTCGTCCACTGCTCAAGGCCATTCGCCGCGAGGACCCGACAGTGTTGCTGATCGACGAGACCGATAAGGCCGACGTCGAGATCGAGGGACTGCTCCTCGAAGTTCTCAGCGACTTCGCGGTCACCATCCCGGAACTCGGAACCATCACCGCAACACGGAAGCCGTTCACGGTGCTGACGTCCAACGCCACCCGTGAGCTGTCCGAGGCACTCAAGCGTCGTTGCCTGTTCCTGCATCTCGATTTCCCCGATGCAGATCTCGAACGTCGCATTCTTGCCAGTCGCGTCCCCGAACTGCCCGAAGCCATCGCCGAGCAGCTGGTCAACACCATCCGTGTGCTGCGCGGCATGCAGCTCAAGAAGGTTCCCTCGGTGTCCGAGACCATCGACTGGGGACGCACCCTCCTCGCGCTGGGCATGGACACCCTCGACGACGACGCCGTCCGCGCAACACTCGGCGTCATCCTCAAGCACCAGTCCGACCAGGTGCGGGCAACCGCCGAACTTCGGCTGAACTGAGGTCTGGTCATGGCACTCGGAGGTTCGACGTCACCGATCAAGCCAGGCGGCTTGGCGGCGCCGTACGGTCTGCCCGGTCATCTCGTCGATTTTGTCGAGGCCCTTCGCCGACGCGGCATCATGGTCGGCCCCTCCGAGACCGTCGACGCCGGCCAGGTCATGTCGGTTCTCGATCTGCTCGATCGGGAAGCACTTCGTGAAGGGCTGGCGTGCTCGCTCCTGCGTCGCCCGACCCACCGCGCGACGTTCGACGCTGTCTTCGATCTGTGGTTCCCCAAGGCGATCGGTGACCGTGCCGTTGGCGACGTCGACGTCTCGTTGCCTCGCAAGGCCGACGGCTCGATCGATCTGCAGGCATTGCGCGAGTTGATCGCGGAATTGCTGATCGACGGCAGCGACGAGGCCATGGAGCTGACCGAGCTTCTCACCGCCGCGATGGTCGAAGAGCTCGGGCAGTACCAGTCGAGCAACGGGCCGTCTTTCTCCGCGTACCAGGCCTTGCGGGACGTCGCACCGGACACACTGCTCAACAAGATCCTCGAAGGGCTGCTCGGAAATCAGCAGGGCGCGGGCAGTGAGGGCAAGGACAACTCCGACTATCAATCGGAGGTTGCGAAGCGAACAGCAGCCCAGCGCATCGCGGACTTCCGCAAGATGGTCGAGAAGGAAACGCGTCGACGCACCGCCGAGAATCTCGGCAAGGAACGCGTCGCCACGTACGGGGTTCCGAAACTGGCCGAGGAAGTCGATTTCCTCCGCGCGTCGGATGCGGAACTCACAACGCTCAAGAAGAACGTGACGCCGTTGGCACGATTGCTCGCGAGCAGGCTTGCCGTCCGTCGTAGTCGCAGCCGAGCCGGTTCCATCGACTTGCGTCGAACCTTGCGCAAATCCATGTCGACCGGTGGTGTGCCGATCGATCTGGTGCAGCGCAAACCCAAGCGTGCGCGTCCCGAACTTGTCGTCATGTGCGACGTGTCCGGATCGGTCGCAGGGTTCAGCCACTTCACCTTGCTGTTGGTCAACGCTCTGCGAGAGCAGTTCTCCCGCGTTCGAGTGTTCGCGTTCATCGACACCACCGACGAAGTCACCCGTTACTTCGACTCGAACGCCGATCTCGGATCCGCGATGTCACGGATGGTTCGGGAGGCCGAGCTGATCACGTACGACGGCCACTCCGACTACGGCCACGCCTTCGGGGTATTCCAGGAGAAGTTCGCCCAGAGCATCACCAGCCGCACGTCACTGCTGGTACTGGGCGACGGTCGCAACAACTACCGCGACCCCAACCTGCAATCACTGGCGCAGATGGTTGCCGTGGCCAAGCACGCACACTGGCTCAACCCCGAGCCAAAGGGGCAGTGGGGGACGGGCGACTCGGCCGCCAAGGTCTACAACGAGGTCATCAGCATGCACGAGTGCCGCTCCGCCCAGCAGCTGGCCGACGTGGTGTCCGGTTTGTTGCCGGTGTGAGACACGTAAGCTCGTCAGCTGTGCAGAAGGGACAATCGGTGGAACGTGCTCGACGCCTCGGCGTGATGGGTGGCACTTTCGACCCCATTCACCACGGTCACCTCGTCGCGGCGAGTGAGGTCGCCGACAGGTTCGGGCTCGACGAAGTGATCTTCGTCCCCACCGGCAGACCGTGGCAGAAGGAGGCTCGAGGCGTCAGCCCGGCCGAGGACAGGTACCTCATGACGGTCATCGCCACCGCCTCCAACCCGCGGTTTTCCGTCTCCCGGGTCGATGTCGACCGCGAAAAAGTGACGTACACCGTCGACACACTTCGTGACCTGCGGGCCTATCATCCGGATGCCGAACTGTTCTTCATCACCGGTGCCGATGCGCTGGCCAGCATCCTTTCCTGGCAAGATTGGGAAGAGTTGTTCGCATTGGCAAAATTTGTCGGAGTATCGCGACCGGGTTTCGACCTCAACACCGAACACCTGGCCGGTCACCTCGACACGATGCCCGCCGATGCGGTGACGTTGATCGAGATTCCGGCTCTTGCCATTTCGTCGACCGAATGTCGGCGTCGGGCAAGCGAAGACCGTCCCGTCTGGTACCTCGTACCCGACGGAGTGGTGCAGTACATCTCGAAGCGGAACCTGTATCGACCTGTCGACGCGGAGCGCCGTGACGGTGCGACAACCATGTCGGAGCCGGCGCCTGGCAAGACAGCCGATTCGAACTAGAAGCACGACCAAGAAGACGAAACTGGAGAACATCGAGTGAGCGCAACAACCGAAGCCATCGACATGGCACGCATCGCGGCCTTGGCAGCCGACGAGAAGCTGGCCACTGAAGTGGTGGTGCTCGATGTGTCCGAGCAATTGGTCATCACGGACTGCTTTGTCATCGCATCCGCAGCCACGGAGCGTCAGGTGAACTCGATCGTCGAGAACATCGAAGATCGCCTCCGCGAGGCCGGCCACAAGCCGATCCGTCGTGAAGGAACTCGCGAGGGCCGCTGGGCACTGCTCGACTACGCCGAGATCGTTGTTCACGTGCAGCACGACGAGGAGCGCAATTTCTACGCTCTCGATCGTCTGTGGAAGGACTGCCCGGCAGTCGAGGTCGAAGGCCTCGGCCAGAACATCCCGGGACCGGCTGACGCACACACCGTGTTCGACACCGACACGGTTGCCGAGCCGGACGCGCAGGAACCTTCACTGTGACCTCCTCGGCGCCGGGAGCGGCGTCGAATCCTGTGCGGCGGCTGATACTGCTGCGCCACGGGCAGACCGTGTACAACGCCGATTCCCGGATGCAAGGGCAACTCGACACCGACCTGTCGGAGTTGGGGCGCACCCAAGCGAAGAGTGCCGGTCCGGTGATCGCCGACCGGGCGCCGTTGACCATCGTGTCCTCGGATCTCAAACGCGCATATTTCACGGCAGTCGCTGTCGGTGATGCGGCCGGACTTCCGGTCCTCACCGATATGCGTCTGCGTGAGACTCACCTCGGTGACTGGCAGGGGTTGACTCACAGCGACGTCGATCGGCTGACCCCGGGGGTGCGGGCGGCGTGGCGAGCCGACGCGACGTTGGCCCCGCCTGGCGGTGAAAGCCGCATCGACGTTGCGAAGCGCAGCGTGCCGGTGGTTACGGAACTTCTGGCCGCACTTCCCGACTGGGCCGAGAGGCCGGTTGTCCTGGTGGCGCACGGCGGTCTGATCGCGGCGTTGACTGCCGCGCTGCTCGACTTGCCGATCGACCGCTGGGCGATTCTGGGCGGGCTCGGAAACACGAGTTGGGTTCAGCTCAGCGGACACGGAGATCCTGCTTCCATCGAATGGCGACTCGACGTATGGAATGCTTCTGCGAGTGTCGCAAATGACGTTCTCTGAGAGTGCCGACGGGCAGCGCCCCGTCCTCCTGGTTATCGCCGATTCACTGTCGTATTTCGGCCCCAAAGGTGGACTGGCTGCCGACCATCCCCGGATCTGGCCCAACCTCGTCGCCGAGGAGCTGGGCTGGGACGTCGAGCTTGTCGCTCGCATCGGCTGGACGTGCCGCGACGCGTGGTGGGCGCTGACCCAGGATCCGCGGGTGTGGGCTGCCGTCCCACGCGCGGGAGCTGTCGTGTTTGCCGTCGGCGGTATGGATTCCCTGCCGTCGCCGTTGCCCACTGCGCTGCGTGAGACCATCCGCTACGTCCGGCCGCCGGCGCTGCGGCGCGTCGTGCGTGAGGGATACCAGTGGCTGCAACCGCGCCTGGCACCACTCGGCCGCCCGGTGGCACTGCCGCCGAAGCTGAGCGTCGAGTACCTCGAGAGCTCACGAAATGCGTTGGAATACATGCGTCCCGAGCTGCCGATGATCGCGACGTTGCCGTCCGTGCATCGCAGTGACGCGTACGCGAGCGTCCATGCCGGTCGTCCGGCTGCGGTATCCGCGATCACGGAATGGGCAACGGCCAAAGACGTACCCGTCGTGGATCTTGCCGATGCGGTACGTGAAAACGTGTTCTCCGACAATGGCAACCCGGACGGAATTCATTGGGGCTGGGACGGACACATCGGTGTTGCCCGAGCCATGACTGCCGCAATTCGCGCCGCCGAAGCTCAGCGTGCGCCCACGTCGGCGAGTGAGGTCGGGTAGCGACGTGTCAGTTGTCGTCGTCACGGATTCGTCCGCCTGCATCCCACCCGAAACCTCCGAAGCGTGTGGGCTCCAGATTGTTCCGTTACACATCTTGCGTGACGACTGTGATTTCCTCGAAGGCATCGACGCCGTTCCCGAGGATCTGTCCGGGCTCACGACGGCCGGTGCGTCACCGGCAGAACTGACCGAGGCTTACGGCCGCGCACTGGATCTGAGTCAGGGCGACGGTGTTCTCGCAGTCCACATCTCGCGGCAACTCTCGAGCACGTGGGACGCCGGCAGGCAGGCGGCCGAGGAATTCGGCGGCAAGGTACGCATCGTCGATTCAGCGTCCACCGGTATGGGTTTGGGGTTCCCGGCCTTGGAAGCGGCGCGATTCGCAGCGACCGGTTCTCCTCTCGATCTCGTGTACGAACGCGCCGTCGACGTCGCTGAACGTGGGCGCGCGTTCATCTTCGTGGACAAGCTCGACCAACTGCGTCGCGGCGGCCGGATCAGTACCGCGGCAGCGTTGTTGGGCACCGCGCTGGCGATGAAACCACTGCTGCACCTTGTGGATGGCAAGTTGGTCTTGAAGGAAAAAACTCGCACCAGCACCAAAGCGCTGGCGAGATTGGTTGATGCGGCCGTGGAGCGGGCGGGGCGCAGTCGTGTGGCCATCGCCGTTCATCACATGAAAGCTCGGGAACGAGCCGAGAGCATCGCGACACAGTTGTCCGAGCGAATCCCGAACGTCGTCGAAACTGTCGTCACCGATTTCAGTGCGGTGCTGGGCGTACACGTGGGCGTGGGGGCAATAGGTGTTGTGGTGTGCCCACTTCCGGAAGAGGACGGTGCGTCCTAGCCGGTCGGTTATCCACAGGCCGCCAGTTATCCCCAACTCGATTTCTCCCTCTACGCAGGTCAGCGCTCGCTCGCTAGCGTCGACGTATGCGGAGCAATCAAGAGCGGGAGAGGGTGCGTGATCGGCTTTCTGCGATGACCGGCGATGTCGACAGTCCGGCAGTACCCGAGTGGCTGCTGGATGGCGGCGACGACGAAGCAGATGGATCCGATGAGGATGCGCGGTTTTCCGCGGTGCCCGAACGCTGGCGCGGTATGCGATGGAGTCCGCACCGGCGCGGCGCAGTTGCGTTGGTGATCATTGCGGTTGCTGCTGCTGGGTTCGGTGTTTTTGCACTGTGGTGGGATTCGCCGACAATCCAGGCCGTGCCGGTACTACCTGCAGCCGTGGGGATTCCGGTTGCGACATCCAGTTCGGCCCCACCAACGACGGTCGACAGTGCTCCTACTCCTGTCCCGGCGTCGGTAGTGGTCAGTGTTGTCGGGTTGGTGCACAGTCCGGGTTTGGTGACACTGCCCGATTCCGCAAGGGTCGCTGATGCGCTGAGCGCGGCCGGTGGCGTGCTCGACAACGCCGACACTCTCAGCTTGAACCTGGCGCAGAAACTGTCCGACGGCGATCAAGTGGTTGTTGGTGCGGTGGGTGATTCGCCGCATCAACAGACCAGTTCGACTACAGCTTCGACTGCCGCTGGGGCGCCGGTCAATCTGAATACCGCGACCGAAGCCGAACTCGACGCGCTTCCCGGAGTTGGGCCCGTCACGGCAAGTGCGATCCTCGCGTGGCGTACGTCCAACGGAAAGTTCACGGACGTAGAACAGTTGGGTGAGGTGGACGGTATAGGTCCGGCTAGGCTCGACAAGCTGCGAGCTCTGGTCACGGTGTGAACGGGGAGGCAGAGCAGAGGGTTCTCGACGCGAGGCTGGTGCCCGCGGCGTTGGCGGTGTGGGGAGCAACTGCTGCGGGCATCGTATTCGGGTCCGGACTTGCCTGGTGTGTCGCAGTGGGTTCGGGTCTGGTCTGCGTCGGACTTGGTGCCTGCGCGTGGCGGTGGGGAAGCGCGGGCTGGATTCCGGTCTTGCTGGTGGCCTGCGTATTCGGCGGGGCATTCAGTGCTGTCACCGCGTGGCGAATGACAGATGTCGAAGCACATCCACTGGCGCGCGCGGCGGCGTCCGGTGGGTGGGTAACTGCGGAGGTGAGCCCCACCGAGGATCCGCGGACGAGTGCGTCGTCGATCGGCCCAGGGCACGTCTATTTCCGGGCGTCGGTCCGCTCGGTGACGGTGGGGGACAGACAGTACGACGTGGGCGGCGCGGTCACTGTTCGCGCGCCGAGCGGAGTGTGGCCGGAAATGCTTCCCGGGCAGGTGCTTACGGTCCGGGGAAAGGTGAGTGTGCCGTCGCGTTCGGATCTGACGTTGGCGGTGATCACTACCGAAGGTGGGCCGCTTCAGATCGGCGATGCGCCGTGGTATCAGCGGTGGGCCGGTGTTGTGCGGTCACGGTTTTCGGCCGTGTGCGCGCAGGCGTTGCCGTCCGATGCGGCGGGGCTGCTACCCGGTTTGGTCGTGGGGGACACCTCGGCGCTGTCTCCGGTGGTCAAGGACAACTTCACAGCGGCCGGTCTTTCCCATCTCACCGCGGTGTCCGGTGCAAACATCAGCATTCTCCTGGGCGCAGTGTTGTTACTGGTGCGGGCCGCAGCGTTCGATTCCCGGATCGGGGCAGTACTTGCGGCAGTGACGATTCTGGCGTTCGTGATTGTGGCGCGGCCGTCGCCGAGCGTGCTTCGCGCCGCGGTCATGGGCACGATCGGATTGCTCAGTTTGGTGACGGGTAGACGCAAACAGGCGCTGCCCGCGTTGGGCGCCGCCGTCATCGTGCTGGTGATCGTGATGCCGGAACTGTCCGTGGACTGGGGTTTTGTTCTGTCGACCACGGCAACCGGGGCATTGGTGATCCTTGCGCCCGTGTGGGTCGACGCACTTCGGAAGCGCGGGTGGCCGCGGTGGCTGGCAGAGTTGACGGCCGTGTCCGGCGCGGCGTTTGCTGTCACGGCGCCGGTGGTGGCTGCAATGGCGGGCACGCTCAGCCTGGTGTCGATAGCGGCAAATCTGTTGGTGGCACCCGTGATCGGGATTCTGACGGTACTGGGCGCACTGGTGGCATTACTCGCGTTGGTCAGTCCGCCGACGGCCGCGTTCCTGGCCCTGGCTGTGAGACCTCCGATGTGGTGGCTGCTCTCCGTCGCCGACCGGGCCGCCGCGGTTCCTTGGGCAAACATCACCGTGCCGTCAGGATTACTCGGGGGACTCGTTGCCGCAGGGTTGGTGCTTGTCGCGATTCTCCTGCTGTGGAATCGCATCTCGCGGTGGCTGCTTGGCGCAGTGGCGGCGGGACTGGTACTGGCACTGGCGTTTCACCACGTCTTCTCCGGCGGGCGACTGGCACCGGGCTGGGCCATGGTGATGTGCGACGTGGGGCAGGGTGACGGTCTGGTGGTGGCGACGGGAGACGGCCGGGTAGTCGTGATCGACGTCGGCCCCGACCCGACGTCGATGGACCGATGCCTGAACATGTTGGGGGTCGACGATATTGCGCTCGTTCTGATCAGTCACTTTCATGCCGACCACATCGGCGGGCTCGACGCCGTACTGGCCGGTCGGTCGGTGTCGGCTGTGGGCGTCGGCCCTATGTTGTTGCCGCAATCAGGTTTTCGCGATGTGGACGCAGCTGCGCGAGCACGCGGAGTTCCACTGGTCGGCCTGCGCGCCGGGTCCACATTTGTTCTCGGGACGGTGCAGTTCGACGTTCTCGGTCCGGTGTTGCCGGTGCCCCGTGATGTTACCGACGCCGACGCGTCGGCCAACGATCAATCCCTGGTGCTGATGGCACACACGAGCGTCGGCCGCATTCTGTTGACGGGGGACTCGGAGACCGCAGGCGAAGCATCGATGACGCGTAGCGGAATCGACGTGCGAGCCGATGTCCTGAAACTGCCACATCACGGGTCGCGAACCACATCGCGCGCGTTTCTCGAGGCAGTTCGCCCCCGGCTGACCCTGGTGAGTTCCGGAGCCGGCAACACCTTCGGCCATCCTCATCCGCAGGTGATGAGCGAACTGGAATCGTTGGGTGGCGTCGTGGCACGTACCGATCAAAGCGGCACGCTTGTGGTGTACGGAAGCGGCGACGGGTCCGTGTCCGTGGTGTCGGTCCCTCGTGGGACGATCTTCGGGTGAGTACTCCGGCTGGCCTCGACCCGTTGCACCTCGTTCTCGGAGACGACGAATTCCTGATCGAACGCGCAGTGTCTACGTTGATCAAGGCCGTTCGTGGTGATCGTGGGCAGGGAATCTCGGATCTCCCCATCACCCGGATGCGTGCCGGCGATGCCAATGCGCCCGAACTTGCCGAACTGCTGAGCCCGTCGCTGTTCGCAGAAGACCGCGTGATCGTTCTGGAAGCGGCTGCCGAGGCCGGTAAAGATGCCGTCGCACTCGTGCTCGAGGCTGCCCGCGAACCGTCCGAAGGTGTGGTGCTGATCGTCCTGCACTCCGGTGGGGGACGCGCAAAAGCACTGGCGCCGGCACTGGAGAAGTTGGGCGCCGTTGTTCATCAGTGCGCCAAACTCAACAAGTCTCAGCTGACCGATTTCGTTCGGGCCGAGTTTTCGGCCGCGAAGGTCAAGGTTTCTCCCGCCGTCATCGGGGCGATGATCGAAAGCGTCGGATCCAACCTGCGTGAGTTGGCGTCGGCGTGTTCCCAGTTGGCCGCCGATACCGGCGGGAAGATCGACGTCGACGCCGTCCACCAGTACTATTCCGGCAAAGCGGAGGTGTCGGGGTTCGATGTCGCGGACAAAGTGATCGTCGGGGATACCCGGGGCGCGCTCGAAGCGCTGCGCTGGGCGGATCAGATCGGAACCCCGCACGTTCTTCTGGCCGACGCTCTGGCCGACGCGGTGCATACCGTCGCGAAGGTCGGCCCGTATGCCCGCGGCGGTGATCCCTTCCGGTTGGCGTCGGAGCTCGGGATGCCGCCGTGGAAGGTCAAGAAGGCAATCAAGGAAGTAAAGGGCTGGGATCCGGCGTCGATCGGAGCTGCGATGCAGATTGTTGCCGCACTCAACGCAGATGTGAAGGGTGCGGCCGTCGACTCGTCCTACGCCCTGGAATCAGCAGTGCGAAAGGTCTGTGCGCTGCGCGCTCGGTGAACGCAGCTCGCAGTTGGGTTTAGCTGGCAACTGGGTTTGGAACGAACAATAGCCGCTCTGGTCGAGTAGACCGGAGCGGCTATTGAAACACCACTGATGACGGCGAACCGTCAACGAGGATGTGTCAGATCTTGTTTGCAGCCTGCGCGAGTGCAGACTTCTTGTTTGCAGCCTGGTTGGCGTGGATAACGCCCTTGCTGGCTGCCTTGTCGAGCTTGCGGCTGGTGGCGACGAGGAGCTCGTTGGCCTTGTCCTTGTCACCGGCTGCCGCAGCCTCGCGGAACGAACGGATCGCGGTACGCAGCGAGGACTTCACCGACTGGTTACGGAGTCGGGCCGCCTCGTTGGTACGGATTCGCTTCACCTGGGACTTGATGTTGGCCACGCGTAAAATCCTTGTCGTCTTTAGCTGGTTACGGTCGAGAAAGCTGTGGGCGCACTGATGCACCGACTGGCAAGATTACCAGTCCAGGGTCGAATATCCCAAACCGCCGCACGATGCGCCTGATTGAGAAGGTTACACGTGGTTTGCGGGGATGTTTCCGCGCTGCTCGAATCGCGGACCTGTAGCAGCATGTTTGCTATGACGCCGATGACAGACAATGTGGTGAATACAGGCTCGACCACGACGCGGGCGCGTCCCTCCGGAGTGTTCGACGGATATTCGGATATCGGTCGCTACGAGTTGGCTTTCGACGAGATGTTTGCGGCCGACGGATCGGTGCGCGAGTCCTATGCGGGTGTGTACTCCGCGCTGGCGCCGACGAGCAGCAAGGACCTCGGGGCTCGCGCTGACGCGCTCGGCCGCGCCTTCATCGACCAGGGGGTGACGTTCTCACTCTCCGGGCAGGAAAGTCCCTTTCCGTTGGACGTGGTTCCACGCGTTATCGCGGCGCAGGAGTGGGCGCGACTGGAAAAGGGCATCAAACAGCGGGTCAAAGCGCTGGAGTTGTTCCTGGCCGACATCTACGGCGAACAGCGGATTCTGCGCGATCACGTGCTGCCCCGCCGGTTGGTCACCTCCTGTGAGCACTTCCACCGTGAGGCTGCCGGCATCGTGCCACCCAACGGCGTGCGCATTCACGTATCCGGTATCGACCTGGTCCGGGACGAGGTCGGCGATTTCCGGGTCCTCGAGGACAACCTGCGATCACCGTCCGGGGTCTCCTATGTGATGGAGAACCGTCGGACCATGACGCGGGTGTTCCCGGACCTGTTCATGGCGCACAAGGTCCGTGCCGTCGGTGATTATGCAACTCATTTGCTGCGCGCGCTGCGTGCCGGGGCGGCCACGAACGAAGCCGACCCGACTGTGGTTGTTCTCACACCGGGTGTCGCGAATTCGGCGTACTTCGAACACTCGCTTCTCGCGCGGCAGATGGGCGTCGAGCTGGTGGAAGGTCGCGATCTTTTCTGCCGCGACAACGTCGTCTACATGCGCACGACGGAAGGTGAACGTCAGGTCGACGTGATCTACCGACGGATAGACGACGAGTACCTCGACCCGATGCACTTCCGCCCGGACTCGATTCTCGGTGTCGCCGGCGTACTCAACGCGGCCAGAGCCGGCAACGTCGTGATCTCGAGTGCGGTGGGGAACGGTGTCGGCGACGACAAACTTGTCTATACCTACGTGCCGCAGATCATCGACTACTACCTCGGTGAGAAACCACTGCTGCAGAACGTCGACACGTTCCGCTGCTGGCTCGACGAGGAGTGTGAGGAAGTGCTCGACCGCGTCGCGGAACTGGTGATCAAACCCGTCGAGGGATCCGGTGGGTACGGCATCGTGTTCGGCCCGGACGCGAGTGCGGCGGAACTGGCCGCGATCACCGAGAAGATCAGAGCCGATCCGCGCGGCTGGATCGCCCAACCGGTGGTGCAGTTGTCGACAGTGCCCACGAAGATCGGCGACGTCTTGTCGCCGCGTCACGTCGATCTGCGTCCCTTTGCGGTCAACGACGGTGACGACATCTGGGTGTTGCCCGGCGGGTTGACTCGCGTCGCGCTCCCCGAAGGCTCGTTGGTGGTCAACTCCAGCCAAGGCGGCGGAAGCAAGGACACGTGGGTATTGGCCGCGGCCACGTCAACGGACGCGGGGGAACTCGCGGGCGAAGGACTTGTCGGTGAGCCGCCGGAATTCGCAGAACCTGACAAGGGTCCGGAACTGACACCCTCGCAACTGAATCAACAACAGCAGTGATCAGGCCGCTGCCATCAACAGAGATGCGATCAACAGAACGGAGTGTGACGTAAGGATGCTTGCCAGAAATGCTGAATCTCTCTACTGGATCGGCCGTTACGTGGAACGGGCCGACGACACCGCGCGCATCCTCGACGTGACCGTCCACCAATTGCTCGACGACACGACCCTCGATCCGGATCGGACGTCGCGGTTGTTGCTCCGAGTCCTCGGAATCGACGCGCCGGAAGAGGAATTGGATGTTCGGTCGCTCACGGATCTTGTTGCGTTCAGTCGCAATCAGGTCGGATCGATCGTCGATTCGCTGTCGAGCGCCCGAGAAAACGCTCGAGGCGCACGCGAGGTGACGTCCAGTGAGATGTGGGAGTGCCTGAACACGACATACAACGGACTGGGGGAGCGTGAGCGGGCATCACGCTACCTGGGGCCACACGAATTCTTCCGCTACGTCGAGGAACGAGCGGCAATGTTTGCGGGACTGGCGGATTCGACGCTCAGTCGCGACGACGGTTACCGGTTCCTGCTGTTGGGCCGCTCCATCGAGCGAGTCGACATGATCGTGCGCATGCTCCTGGCCCGGGCGGGGGACAAGCCGTCGTCTCCGGCGTGGGTATCGGTGCTGCGCTCAGCCGGAGCCCACGACACGTACCTGCGCACCTACCGTGGCGCTCTCGACGCGAACCGCGTCGTGGAGTTCATCCTTCTCGATCGGCTGTTTCCGCGATCGGTGTTCCATTCGATTCGGCAGGCGGAGAAGTGCCTCGAGGAGCTGGACCCGCAGCAGTCCAGCCGGGTCGGCATCCGGGCTGAGGCCACTCGATTGCTGGGCAGAGCACGAAGTGAGCTCGAGTTCCTTCCGCAAGGAGTGCTGCTCGAGGATTTACAGTCGCGACTGCTCGGTTGGCAGGAGACGTGTCGCGAACTGGGTGAGGCTATTTCGTTGCAGTATTTCCATGCCGCGCCCTGGGTCGCGTGGACTGACGCGAGTGCTGTGTACGCGGAGGCGACTGTGGAGGGGGAACTGTGAGTTGGCGAATGAGGGTCGTGCACACCACCGGATATGCCTACGAGGCTCCGGTGACGTCGTCGTACAACGAGGCTCGGCTGACTCCGCGAGCCGACGGTCGGCAGACGGTCATCTTGAACCGAGTCGAGACCCAGCCGGCTTCGCGTGCCTACCGCTACACCGATTACTGGGGTACGGCGGTGACGGCTTTCGATCTTCATGCGCCGCATAAGGAACTGGAAGTCACCGGCCTTTCCGTTGTGGAGACGGAACCGTTTGTCGCGCCGGAAGAAAAGGTCGGGTGGGACGAGTTGGCCGGCAATCCGATCAAGGATCGGTTCAACGAACAATTGAGTTTCACGAATTACGTACCGCGGGACGAGAAGTTCACGGCAATTGCCGAAGAATTGCGACAGGGGCTTACACCGGAGGAGGCGGTGGTGGCGGTCTCGCGCTGGGTGAACGGCGAAATGTCCTACGTCCCCGGCACTACCGGAGTCCACACGTCGGCGGTAGAAGCCTGGGCAGCGCGCGAAGGTGTTTGTCAGGACTACGCGCATTTGATGCTCGACATACTGCGCACCATGGGAATCCCGTGTCGATATGTTTCCGGATATCTTCATCCGGCGCGCGATGCCGCTGTCGGGGACACGGTGGTGGGGGAGTCGCATGCCTGGATCGAGGCCTGGACGGGCGCCTGGTGGGGGTACGACCCGACAAATGCGATAGCTGTGAATGAACAACACGTCGCGGTGGGGATAGGGCGAGACTATTCGGATGTGCCGCCGCTGAAGGGGATTTATTCCGGCGGCAGATCGACAGATCTCGAAGTTGTTGTGGAGATCACTCGCCTTGCGTAAAGTCCGGCAAATCTAGTCGCGTGAGCATTACTGCCGTTTCATTGAGAAGAAGGTGGGAATATGTCTCCAACTGCACAGGAATTGACCGAGGTCGAACCGATCTCGGACGTGAAAAAGTATGCGGCCGAAGCGGTGGGGACATTTGTACTCGTGTTCTCTGCCGTCGGCACCGCCGTATTTGCCGGCGCGAAAGTCGGAAATCTCGGAGTTGCTCTGGCTTTCGGTTTGACCCTGCTGTTTCTGGTGTATGCCATCGGCCCAATTTCAGGCTGTCACGTCAATCCCGCGGTAACTGTCGGTCAGTTTGCCATCGGACGAATCTCCGCAGTGAATGCGGGCATTTACATCGTCGCGCAGGTAATCGGCGGCCTGCTCGCGGGTGTGGTCATCTATACCGTCGCAAACAGCCTTCCGGCTTACAACAGAGTGGCGGACGGACTGGGTGCCAACGGATGGGGAGCGCACAGCCCGTCGGCTGAGAAGAATCTCCTGGGAATGGTGGTGTCCGACGGCTACGGCATCGGCGCCACGATGATCATCGAGATTCTGCTGACCGCGCTTCTGGTGTTTGTCGTTCTGGCGTCCACCGACCAGATCTCCGACGTTCCGCTGGCCGGTGTGTCCATCGGCTTCACACTCGCCGTGATCCACTTGATCTCGATCCCGATCGACAACACATCCGTGAACCCGGCCCGCAGCCTTGCCGTCGCTCCCTACCAGGTCGGTGCCATGAGCCAAGTGTGGCTGTTCATCGTGTTCCCGATCATCGGCGGTGCACTCGGCGCACTCATCTACCGCGCGTTGTTCGGCCGATTCAATCGCTTGAACAGCTGAGCGTTTGAACAGTTGACCGATTCGGTCACGCGTCGTCCTCGGGTCGACTTCAGCTCCAACTGAAGTCGGCCCGAAGTTTTGTGGCGACCAGGTCGAACTTCTTACGGTCCATGACCGCTCCTTCGCGGCGAATGCCCGCTTCCGGAACGTCGAGGACACGATCCAGCCTGATCCAGCTCGGGCGGCCTTCGCTGTCCCACGGGCCGGATCCGATGGCGACCCAGTCCCGCTCGCCGTTGCGTTTGCTCTGCGACGACAGCATCAAACCCAGGAGCGTGTTTCCGTCTCGGCCGACTACGAGAACGGGTCGGTCCTTGCCCTGTGTCGGATCCTCTTCGTAAGCGACCCAGGTCCAGACGATCTCGCCCGGATCGGCTTTGCCGTCGAGGTCAGGGGAGTACTCGACCTTGCGGGCGCGATGCGCCGTGGGGACGGTGCGGGCGGCGACGGGTCGACCGGATGCGCCTTTCGGCGCGTTCGACGACTGCAGTTGGCGTAGCAGCGTCGGCCCCTTGTCCAGAGCGAAGTTGCCGAGGGTTCTGCCGAGCTGCTTCCACATGCTTGCCATGGCGACCGAGCATAATCGCATGCCGCGCGGGAACCCCTGACGCGGCGGCTGCGAGACTTGGATATCCTGAGGGTTGACAGTGGCCCGGATCCGGGCCGGTGCCGGTCCGATTAAGGGGTCTCCCATCAGCAGCTTCGCCGACAAGACGTTCACGGATCCTGCGCAGATCCGGAACTTCTGCATCATTGCGCACATCGACCACGGTAAGTCGACGCTGGCAGACCGCATGCTGCAGCTCACCGGTGTGGTCGAAGAGCGGGCGATGCGTGCGCAGTATCTGGACCGCATGGACATCGAGCGCGAACGCGGCATCACCATCAAGGCTCAGAACGTCCGCCTGCCCTGGACTGTCAACGGTGAAGAGTTTGTCCTCCACCTCATCGACACTCCCGGTCACGTCGACTTCACGTACGAGGTCTCGCGTGCGCTCGAGGCGTGTGAAGGTGCGATTCTGCTGGTCGACGCGGCTCAGGGCATCGAAGCTCAGACGCTGGCCAACCTGTACCTGGCGATGGAGAAGGATCTCAAGATCATTCCCGTCCTCAACAAGATCGACCTCCCGGCCGCTGATCCCGATCGCTATGCCGAGGAAATCGCGCACATCACCGGCTGCGAGCCCGGCGATGTCCTGCGCGTCTCGGGAAAGACCGGCATGGGCGTCAAGGAACTTCTCGACGAGGTAATCGTGCAGATCCCCGCACCGGTCGGTGATGCGGACGGTCCGGCTCGCGCGATGATCTTCGACTCGGTCTACGACGCGTACCGTGGCGTGGTCACGTACGTGCGTGTTGTCGACGGCCGGATCCGTCCGCGCGAGAAGATCACGATGATGTCCACGGGCACCACCCACGAACTGCTCGAGGTCGGCATCATCTCGCCCGAGCCGAAGGCCAGTATCGGTCTGGGTGTCGGCGAGGTGGGCTACCTCATCACGGGTGTGAAGGACGTTCGCCAGTCGCGAGTCGGTGACACGGTCACCACGACGCGCAACGGCGCCACCGAACCGCTCGTCGGTTACCGCGATCCCAAGCCGATGGTCTACTCGGGCCTCTACCCGATGGACGGCTCGGACTACCCCGTACTGCGCGACGCGCTGGACAAGCTCCGCCTCAACGACGCGGCCCTGGCGTACGAGCCCGAGACATCGGTTGCTCTCGGATTCGGTTTCCGCTGCGGCTTCCTCGGACTGCTGCACATGGAAATCACCCGTGACCGTCTCGAGCGCGAGTTCGGTCTCGAACTGATTTCCACCGCACCCAACGTCGTGTACCGCGTCGTGATGGAGGACGGGTCCGAGGTCATCGTCACCAACCCGTCGTACTGGCCCGAAGGCAAGGTTCGTGAAGTTTACGAGCCGGTCGCCAAGTGCACCGTCATCGCGCCGAGTGAGTACGTCGGCGCCATCATGGAGCTGTGCCAGTCGCGTCGCGGTGAGCTCGGCGGCATGGACTACCTGTCGGAAACCCGCGTCGAACTGCGTTACGAATTGCCCATGGGCGAGATCATGTTCGACTTCTTCGACGCGCTCAAGTCCCGTACCAAGGGCTACGCCAGCCTCGACTACGAAGAGGCCGGCGAGCAGCAGGCCGATCTGGTGAAGGTCGACATCCTGCTGCAGGGCGAGGCCGTCGACGCGTTCTCCTCGATCGTTCACCGTTCCAACGCCGGTGCTTACGGCGGCCGTATGACGTCGAAGCTGCGCGAGCTCATCCCGCGCCAGCAGTTTGAGGTTCCGATCCAGGCCGCGATCGGCGCGAAGATCATCTCGCGCGAGAACATTCGCGCGATCCGCAAGGACGTTCTTGCCAAGTGCTACGGCGGCGACATCAGCCGTAAGCGCAAGCTGCTCGAGAAGCAGAAGGAAGGCAAGAAGCGCATGAAGACCATCGGCCGCGTCGAGGTTCCGCAGGAAGCCTTCGTGGCGGCTCTGACATCCGAATCGGTCGGCGAGAAGCCCAAGAAGTAGGAGCGCATGATCACCACCTGGTTGTCCCGAGAATTCGGAATCGAGATCCCCGTTCTCGGGGCACCCATGGGTGGGCGAGCAGGTGGCGCCCTCGCCGGCGCGGTCTCCGCTGCCGGCGGGTTGGGTCTGCTGGGGGCGGCCAGATACAACACGCCCGAGTGGATCGAGTCCGAAGCCGACGTGGCTCGGTCGATCGGCGGGAGATTCGGTGTCGGTCTCATGACGTGGTCGCTGCCCGAGAACGAGTCGATGCTCGACACCGCGATCGCGGTCAATCCGACCATGATCACCTTGTCGTTCGGGGATCCCGCAGCGTATGTCGGACGCATCCACGACGCCGGGATTCCTGTTGTGTCGCAGATCAATACGATCGAAGACCTCCGCATCGTCGAGGCAGCCGGAGTGGACGCCGTCATCGCGCAGGGCGGTGAGGCAGGCGGCCACACCGGCCGAATCGGAACTCTGCCGCTGCTGCAGGAGATTCTCGAAGCGACCTCGCTGCCGGTGCTCGCTGCCGGTGGAATCGGAACAGGCCGCGGTCTGGCGGCAGTCATCGCGGCCGGTGGCCAGGGCGTCATGATCGGGACAGCACTACTCGCGAGCCCCGAAACCGTCGGCCCGGACTACGCGCGTGATCGCGTCGTCGAAGCCGGGAGCGCGGACACGGTGTACACCTCTGTGTTCGACCGGGCCCGTAGTCAGCCGTGGCCGCAGCGTTGGGGTGGCCGAGCCATCGCCAACGACTTCACGGCGGCGTGGGACGGCGTCGACGCCGACGAGGAAACTCTCGCGAAGGCGTACGACCCGTCCGATCCGCGCAACGGCGTCGTGTACGCCGGTGAAGCTGTAGGGCTGGTGCACGGAACTCATCCGGCCGCCGACGTGGTTCGGCGGATCGGCGCGGATGCGGAGCGCCACCTCTCTGCTGTGCGCCTTTCTTAACCGTAAAGGCGCACAGCAGGAGATTACGTCGCGTTGTGTGCCGGCTGGAAGGCTCCGGCTTCGGCGGCCTCCTCGGCACGGATCACGTGCACCACGGCGTTGATCAACGCCAGGTGTGTGAACGCCTGCGGGAAGTTTCCGAGATGCCGGCCGGTGTGTGCGTCGATCTCCTCGGCGTAGAGCTTGAGCGGGCTGGCAAATCCGAGTAGACGCTCACACAGGTGCTTCGCGCGATCGAGTTCGCCGATCTCGACCAATGCCGAGACCAGCCAGAACGAGCAGATGGTGAATGTGCCCTCCTCGCCGCTCAAGCCGTCGTCGGTGGTGTCGACGCGATAGCGCAGAACCAGGCCTTCTTCGGTGAGTTCGTCGGCGATCGCAAGAACGGTTGCCCGGATGCGGGGATCGTCGGCCGGGAGGAAACGCAGGAGCGGCGCGAGTAGCAGCGACGCGTCGAGTGAATTGTGGCCGTATCGCTGAGTGAGTACGCCGCGTGAGTCGACGCCGTGAGCGAGGATGTCTGCTTTGATCTCGTCGGCGATGGCGGTCCATTGCTGGGCAAAGCTCTTCTCGCCCTGCATTTCTGCGAGCTTGGCGCCGCGGTCGAGTGCAACCCAGCACATGATCTTCGACGACGTGAAGTGCTGCGGTTCGCCGCGCACTTCCCAGATCCCGCGGTCGGGTTGACGCCAATGCTTGATGGCTTCCTCGACTTGCCTCTTGAGGAGTGGCCACAACGCTTCGGGGACGCGTTCGCGGGTGCGGATGTGGAGATACACCGAGTCGAGCATGGTGCCCCAGATGTCGTGCTGCTTCTGGTCGAACGCGCCGTTGCCGATGCGTACCGGCCGGGCACCGTCGTAGCCGGACAGATGGCTCAGTTCGGATTCCTCGAGTGTGCGCTCACCGCCGATGCCGTACATGACTTGCAAGGGGTGCGGTTTCCCGTGGTCGGAACTGGAGACGTCGTAGATGAAGTTGAAGAAATCGTTGGCTTCGCGGTCCAGACCGAGTGTGTAGAGGCCCCAGAGCGCGAAGGTGGAATCGCGAACCCAGGCGTAGCGGTAATCCCAGTTGCGCTCTCCGCCAGGGGTTTCCGGGAGAGATGTCGTGGAGGCGGCCAGGAGAGCGCCGGTGGGGGCGTAGGTGAGTCCCTTGAGGGTGAGTGCGCTGCGCTGCAGGTAGGCCCGCCACGGATGGTCGGGGAACTTGCCGATGGTGACCCATTCACGCCACGATTTTGCGGTCTGCCACATCATCTCGGCGGCTTCGTCGAATGTCTGCGGCGACGGCAGTTCTGACCACGACAATGCGACGAACGCGTTGTCGCCCTCGACCAACCGGGTGCGGGCACGGGCTTCGCGACCCTCGAGTCCGAGCCGCAGATCGGTGGTGAGGCGAAGTGACGGATGATCGCCCGGCCGCGAGGAATGGCACGTAGCCGTCGCCTCTTCGTACACCTTGCCCGTGTACTCCCAGATTGCGGCGCCGCGGTGGTAATCGAAGGCCGGTTCGCAGCTCATCTCGAGCTCGACTGTGCCGCTGACGCACTTCACAGTGCGGAGCAGGATGTGTTCTGCATCCCAGTCGGTGGGGGTACGCCGGTGAGTGCTCGAACGCTTGTCGACGTTGTGCCACGGGCCGAGAACCAGTGCGTCGCGCACGACGAGCCATCCGGTCTCGGTCTGCCAGGTGGTCTCGAGAATGAGCCCGCCGGGAAGGTAGCGGCGGGCGGCCGGCACGTTCTGGCCGTACGGGCCGATCCGGAAGTGCCCTGCACTGCGATCCAGGATCGCGCCGAAGACGCTCGGAGAGTCGGGGCGTGGGACGCACATCCACTCCACGGATCCGTTCCGGGCGATCAAGCAGGATGTCTCGCAGTCGGACAGAAATGCGTAGTCGTCGATGGGTGGGAAGGTGCTTCGATGGTGGCCTGCCGTTGTGGAGGGGACGGCCTGCATTACTTCGTCGTCGACACTCATTCGGACATTGTCCGGCCAGATCTGAGGCACGTCCACTCCACGGGCATTCGGTGCCGGTGGCCCCGAACGATAGGGTGATGGGCGTGGAGCGAATTGCAGGGTGGTGGGACGGCGTGGAGCTGTGGATTGCGGGGCTTCCCTTCATCCCACAGGTCGTGTTGGTCCTTGCCGTCGTGCTTCCACTGTGCGCCGGCGTCGCGATCGGTTTGGATCGCGGATTGTCAGCGGTGTTGTCGTCGCCGGTCTTCGAGTGGCTGCGACGCAACCCGGCGACGGTCTCCGATAAAACGCCTGAGAAATCCTGAGAGAAGTCGAGGAAAACCGATGCCCCGCTCACGGGTCACTCTTGCCCTGATCGCCCTGATCCTTCTGTGTATCGTGGCGTGGCTTCTCACTCGGTAGAGATTCGATTCGAGACCGCCGGAACGCTCTGCTAGAGTCCACGACGTGTCCGAAGCAGCAGCTCCTGAGATCCGCCACCAGTTGGCGTTGATCGCTGTCGGCATGCTCGACGTCGCTGACGTCGCCTGTTGTTGATTTTCCTGTAGTTCGAATTCCGCGGCGGCGCCTGTGCGCCCCGCTCGAACTCTTCTGCGCGTAGTTCGCGCCCCCCGACCAAGGGCCTCTGAAAGCCCCGTCGGCTCTCCATGTCCGAACGTCCCGATGGATTCAGCCCCAGAGGTCTCGGACTTTCACGCTCTGTCAGCCCTTTTTTGTCAGCCCTCTCGGAAGGTATCTGCAATGAAACGCCGTTCCCGCACACTCCTCACTGCTATCGCGACCATGGGGGCCGTGGTACTCACAGCGTGCAGCGGTGGCTCGAGCGATACCGTCGGCGCCGACGCCGTTTCCAGCGACGGTAGCGCCGGCACGATCAACCTGTTTGCCTACGCGGTCCCGAAGCCCGGCTTCGACAAGCTGATTCCCGCCTTCCAGGAGACGGAAGACGGTAAGAACGTCGCGTTCAACCCGTCGTACGGCGCTTCGGGTGACCAGTCGCGCAAGGTGAAGGACGGTGCTGAAGCCGATTTCGTCAACTTCTCCGTCGAGCCCGACATCACGCGCCTCGTCGACGCCGGTCTGGTGGACAAGAACTGGAATCAGGACGCCTACAACGGAATTCCGTTCGGATCGGTTGTCACCATCGTGACGCGTCCGGGAAACCCGAAGGGCATCAAGGACTGGGACGACCTGCTGCAGCCCGGCCTCGAGGTTGTCACCCCGAACCCGTTCAGTTCGGGCTCGGCCAAGTGGAACCTGCTGGCGCCGTACGCGGCAAAGAGTGACGGCGGCAAGAACCCGCAGGCCGGGCTCGACTACATCACCGCGCTCGTCAACGATCACGTCAAGATCCAGCCGAAGTCGGGCCGCGAAGCATCGGAAGCCTTCTTGCAGGGTAGCGGCGACGTTCTGATCAGCTACGAGAACGAAGCACTGTTCATCGAGGGCAACGGAGATCCGGTCGAGCACGTCACCCCGCCGACGACGTTCAAGATCGAGAACCCGGTCGCTGTGCTGTCGAACAGCAAGGTCCTGGAGAAGGCAACGGCGTTCAAGGATTACCTCTACACCACCGACGGCCAGAAGCTGTGGGCCGAAGCAGGGTTCCGCCCGGTTGATCCCGCGGTTGCCGCCGAGTTCGCAGACAAGTTCCCCGAGCCCACGAAGCTGTGGACCATCACGGATCTGGGTGGCTGGAAGACCGTCGACGCCGAACTGTTCACCAAGGACACCGGTTCCATCGCCGTAATCTACGACAACGCAACCAAGTAAGACTGCCGTGACCGACACCATTGAACGCACACCCGTGACCCGCAAACCCAAACTCGCGCGGGTCACGGGAAGCGTCGGGCCACTCGGCATCGGCGTGGCCACACTCTGGCTTTCCGTCATCGTCCTGCTGCCACTCGCGGCGCTGACCGTCACCGCTTTCGACGACGGTATAGCCGGGTTCTGGGACGCCATCACCGCACCAGTTGCGTTGGCGTCGTTGCGGGTGACGTTGTTCGCCTCGATCGTCGTGGCGTTGATCAACGTCGTGATGGGCACGATCATCGCGTGGGTGCTTGTGCGAGACGAGTTCCCGGGCAAGCGAATTGTGAACGCGATGATCGACCTGCCGTTTGCGTTGCCGACCATCGTGGCGTCGATCGTGCTGCTGTCGCTGTACGGACCGCAGTCACCGATCGACATTCACCTCAACGCAACTCAGCCCGGCCTGATCGTCGCGCTGGCATTCGTGACGCTGCCGTTCGTGGTGCGTTCGGTGCAACCGGTGCTGATGGAGGTCGATCGTGAAGTAGAGGAAGCGGCAGCATCTTTGGGTGCGTCCAACTGGACGATCTTCCGTTCCGTGGTGTTGCCGACGCTGGCTCCCGCCGTGATTTCCGGAGCCGGCCTGGCGTTTGCGCGAGCTATCGGTGAATACGGTTCCGTGGTCCTCATCGGCGGCAACATTCCGCGCGTGACGCAGGTGACGTCGCAGTACATTCAGCAGCAGATCGAAATCGATCGTCCCACCAATGCTGCTGCGGTGTCGGTGGCCTTGCTGCTCATCGCGTTCGTGACGCTGTTCGTTCTGCGTCTCTTCGCTTCTCGGGGCCAACGACGTGAGGAACGCGGCTGATGAAGGTGTCCACGAAATCGCGGATCGGACTGCGGTCCGTTGCGCTTCTGTATTTGTTCGTTCTCCTGGTGGTGCCGATCGGCGTGATCTTGACGCGCACGTTCGAGAACGGGATCGGGGCATTCATCGACTCGATCACGACGCCTGCGGCTATTTCGGCGTTGAATCTGTCGCTGCTCATCGTGGTGATCGTGGTGCCGATCAACGTGATCTTCGGAATTGTCACTGCACTTGCCCTGGTGCGCGGGCGTTTTCCCGGTCGCGGTGTTCTGCAGTCCGTCGTCGACCTGCCGTTTGCGGTCTCACCTGTTGTGGTCGGTGTGTCGCTGATCCTGCTGTGGGGCGCAAATGGCTGGTTCGGCGGAATCGAGTCCTTGGGGTTCAAGGTGATCTTCGGGTTGCCGGGAATGGTGCTCGCGACCATTTTCGTCACGTTGCCGTTTGTCGTCCGCGAGGTCGAACCCGTCCTGCACGAGATCGGTGACGAGCAGGAGCAGGCCGCGGCAACGCTGGGCGCTTCGGGGTGGCAGACGTTCTGGCGCATCACGTTGCCCGCGATCCGGTGGGGCCTGACCTACGGAATCGTGTTGACCGTTGCGCGCTCGCTCGGTGAGTTCGGAGCCGTCATCATGGTGTCGTCGGGCTTCCCCGGGGTATCCCAGACGTTGACCTTGCTCGTACATTCGCGATACATCGACGATCACAACACCTTTGGTGCGTATTCGGCAGCTACTCTGCTGATGGGCATCGCCATCATTGTCCTGTTGCTGATGACGCTGCTGGACCGCAAGAGGAGCAACACATGATCACAGTGACCGGGGCGCGCAAGAACTACGGTGACTTCGCGGCGCTCGACGACGTGTCCATCGACATCCCGTCCGGTTCCCTGACCGCACTGCTCGGGCCGAGCGGCTCAGGCAAGTCGACGCTACTGCGCTCGATCGCGGGGCTCGAACAACTCGATTCGGGAACAGTCACCATCGCAGGGAAAGACGTCACCGGCGTCTCTCCGCAGAAGCGCGACATCGGATTTGTGTTCCAGCATTACGCTGCGTTCAAGCACATGACGGTTCGCGACAACGTCGCCTTCGGTCTCAAGATCCGTAAGCGTCCGAAGCCGGAGATCGAGAAGAAGGTCAACGAGCTTCTCGAGATCGTCGGACTCGACGGTTTCCAGCATCGTTATCCCGCACAGCTTTCCGGTGGTCAGCGTCAGCGCATGGCGTTGGCGCGTGCCCTTGCCGTCGATCCGCAGGTGCTGTTGCTGGACGAGCCTTTCGGCGCGTTGGACGCGAAGGTTCGTGCAGACCTGCGCACGTGGCTGCGCCGACTGCACGACGAAGTGCATGTGACGACGGTTCTGGTCACCCACGACCAGGAAGAAGCTCTCGACGTCGCTGATCGCATCGCCGTGCTCAACAAGGGGCGGATCGAGCAGATCGGTGAACCCGCCGACCTCTACGACCGCCCGGCCAATGATTTCGTGATGTCCTTCCTCGGGTCGGTAGCCAAGCTCAACGGCCAGTTGGTGCGTCCGCACGACATTCGTCTCGGCCGCGATCCCAGCATGGCTCTCGCTCAGGAAGCCGGAACCGCCGAATCACTCGGTATTACCCGTGCCACCGTCGAACGGGTGGTGTACCTGGGCTTCGAGGTTCGTGTCGACCTGCGTAACGAAGCGACGGGGGAGTTGTTCTCCGCTCAGGTCACGCGCGGCGACAGCGCTGCTCTGCATCTGGAAGCCGGCGAGACGGTGTACGCCCGCGCGACCCGCGTGCCCGACCTTCCGGAATCGCCGGTGGAATCTCCGACGGTGGTGAGCCTCGTCGGCCAGGTGTGACGGGTTTTCTCACCCTTCGCGGCACACCATCACGGGGCACTGCGCGTGGTGAATCAGGCTCTGGCTGGTGGAACCCACGATCGAGGCCATGAACGGGCTTCGGCCGTGGCTTCCCACGACAACTAGTTGAGCCTCGGCCGAATGCTCGAGAAGTGCCTTCATCGGTCCACTTCTCTGCACACTGCGAGTGACCTCGACCTCCGGGTACTTCTCGGTCCAACCGGCGAGGCATTCGGAAAGCAGTGCGTTCTCGTGTTCCTCGTACGGACCCCAATCGGTGAATCGCCGCGCTTCGGAGTATCCGCCGAGCGAGGCATGTTCGTTCCAGGTGTGAACGGCAACGAGGGGCACACCCAGAAACGCCGCAAACTCGAAGGCGTGGCCGGTAGCGAGTTCGCTGAGTTTGCTGCCGTCGATACCGACGACGATGGGCCGCGAGTCGGTCGTGGCGTGGTCGCTGCTGCCACGGAAGACGGTGACCGGGCAATGGGCGCGGTTCACTACTCTGATCGTGTCGGATCCCAGGAAGACGGACTGCATCTCGGTGGTTCCGGCTTGGCCGAGTGAGAGAATTCTTGCGGTTTTCGACAGTTCGACGAGCGCTGTCGCGGGGGTGCCGGCGACAAATGCACGTTCGATGGTGACGTCCGTGTGGTCGTCACGAATGGCGTTCTCGGCCTCCTCGACGAACTTCGCACCTTCGATACGGATGTGACGATCGAACATCTCTTCGTCGGTCACGGCACCGCCTTCGCTGAAATCCGGCTGTCCGGGCAGCACATGTGTCAGGCGGAGGGGTTCGTCGAATTTCCTGGCTGCGGACGCCGCCCATCGCGCAGCGTTCACCGCGCCGGGGGAGCCGTCGATTCCGGCCACGATTCCGTGTCGAACAGATGCACTGGTCATGGGAGTCTCCTCGCGTCGCCTCCTACCAGTGTGTCCCTGCTCACCTCGGGTTCGCTACACGGAAGCCTTCGCTCGCTGCGCCAGGACGTCGGTGGAGACCGGGGGTAGCGATCGGCGTGGCCGCAGTGACAGCAGGGCAGTGATGAATCCGTTACCGAGAAGTGTCATGTCGACGTTCTTCAGAACGGTTCGGCGCATCAGGGCGAGGAGCGCGGCGACGCCGGTGACGGCCATCCACATCGGTAGTGGATAGAGCGTGAGACGTTCACCGAGTCCGAAGGTGAGGGTTCGGCCGAGTAGAAGCACGGCACCGACGAGTCCTGTTGCCGCGCACAGGCCGGACCACACCGCGATCCACCGTCTGTGGTTCCAGAAAGCGACAGCGAGGAGAACGAGGACGGCGTGGCGGGCGACAAAACCGGGCAGGACGGCGGTCCAGTGGACGAAGGTGCCGTCGTTGGCGGGGAACATCCCGGTGGCAGCGGTGCTCAAGGCTACGACGACGGCCAGTCCTAGTATCCATTTCTTTGTGCGACCGTCCGGAATGTACTTGTGCAGCAACGCTGCTCCGAAAATGGTGAGCGCGCCGAGAATCATGAACGCGGCATTCATCACGTCGTGCAGTGGTGAACACGAATCTGTGCTGCACGTTGTGACACCCAGTGAGCTGATGGAATCGCGCGCAAAACTGTAGGGAGTCTTCCAGGCGCCGGCGGTGAGGATCTCGACCAGTAGGTACAGGACGGAAAGGACCCAGGCGACGCCGGCGGTGCCGAGTCGGAGATTGTGAGTGATCGTCATGCTCCCTGCTCGTTGGATGAATCCAACGGTACGGTAACAATCTGATAACGGCCTGTGGAAATTGCTCAGGCGGAGCGAACCAACCGGCCGGGCAGGGTTCCGAGCGCGGTGGTGTACCGGTCGATCATCGTCTCGACCAGCAGAGTGTGGGCACCGATCGTGTCCGCGAAGACCGTGCCGTGGAAGGCCGCGGTTGCTTCAGTGCTGAGTCGATCGGTCAGCAGTCCGGGAGCCAAGAACCACGGAGCGACGACGATACGTTCGGCGCCGTCGTGTTCGAGAGCGGAGATTGCCTGGGCAACTGTCGGTTCCGCGGACGTGGCGAAGCAGATGTGAACGCCCGACCAGTTGGTTCCGGCACGAAGGACGGCCGCCAACTCTGCAGTTGCGGCGTTGGCATCAGCGTCGGACGAACCGACTGCGGCGAGAGCAACCCCGACGGACGGGTCGTCCGGATGCGCGCCGGCTTCGAGGATTCTCTCGCGCACCGCCTCGGCCAATCGAACGTCACGACCCAGCACGTCGGCTTGGGTCACTGCCAACTGCGGGTGGCGCAGCGCGGCAGCTGCGAGGAGTCCTGGTAGGTCGACTCGCGCGTGGAAAGCGTTGCCCAGCAACATCGGGACCACGGCGGCCTGCGTGTAACCCTCCGCCGCGACACCGTCCAGCACCTGGTCGATCGACGGCGCATTGAGATCCAGGAAAGCCAACCGGACATCGAGGTCTGGCCGGGCTTCACGAAGAGTCGCCACGGCAGCCGCGATCACCCGTGCAGAACGGGGATCACGGCTGCCATGAGCAACAGCAATGAGCGGAACCATCTGCTTAGACGCGCTCGCCCAACTCGACAGCGGAAATGACGTCGCCGACCAGGCCGGCGGCGAGGGTGTTTCCACCAGCGGGATCGATCAGCAGGAAGCTGCCCGTGTGGCGGTTGACGGCATAGTCGTCAGCCACGATCGGCTCGGCCACGCGGATCGAGATCTTGCCGATCTCGTTGAGCTCGAGAGTTTCCGGGCCCTGATCCGTGGTGAGATCCTGCTCGTTGAAACGCTCCACCAGGCTGCCCACGATGGCCTGCGTCGTGCGTGTGCCGTGCTTGAGCAGCAGACGTGCGCCCGGACGCAGCGGCTTTTCGGCCAGCCAGCAGACGGTGGCGTCGAATTCGCCGATCGGCTCCGGTGCATCCGACGGTGACGCAATGGTGTCGCCGCGTGAGACGTCGACGTCGTCGGCGAGGATCAGCGTGACGCTGCGGCCGGCGTGGGCGACGTCCAGTTCACCGTCGGCGGTGTCGATCCGGGTGACGGTGGTACGGGTGCCCGAAGGCAGGATCACTACTTCGTCGCCGGGGACAACCGAGCCGGCGGCAACCTGGCCGGCGTAGCCGCGGTAATCGAGGAACTCGGCGGTGCGGGGACGGATCACGTACTGCACCGGGAAACGCAGGCCGACGCGATGCGGCTCGGCGTCGACCGGAATCGACTCGAGATGCTCGATCAGCGTGGGGCCGGTGTAGTACGGGGTCTTGTCCGAGCGGATGGCGACGTTGTCACCGTGCAGAGCCGACACCGGGATCTCGACGACGTCTTCACTTGCCCAGCCCAGTGAGCTGGTGAGCTCGTTGAACTCGGCGGAGATCGAGGTGAAGACCTCTTCGGGGTTCTCGACGAGGTCGATCTTGTTCACGGCGAGAACGAGCTTCGGAACACCGAGCAGCGCGAGAACGGCTGCGTGCCTACGCGTCTGCGCGATGACACCCTTGCGGGCATCGACCAGCAGGATCACGAGCTGCGCCGTCGAGGCACCGGAGACCGTGTTGCGGGTGTACTGCACGTGGCCCGGTGTATCGGCCAGCACGAACGTGCGCTTGGGAGTCGCGAAGTAGCGGTACGCCACGTCGATCGTGATGCCCTGCTCACGCTCGGCGCGCAGACCGTCCACCAGAAGCGAGAGGTCAGGGGTGTCGAGACCGCGGTCCACCGACGCGCGGGTCACGGCGTCGATCTGGTCGGCGAGAACGGATTTGGTGTCGTACAACAGACGGCCCACGAGGGTGGACTTTCCGTCGTCGACGCTGCCGGCAGTTGCCAGTCTGAGCAGATCGCTCATCAGAAGTAGCCCTCTCGCTTGCGGTCTTCCATGGCCGCTTCGGAAACTCGGTCGTCGCCACGGGTCGCGCCGCGCTCGGTCAAACGTGATGCGGCAACCTCGGCGAGAATCGCTTCGTTGTCAGCTGCATCGGAGAGGACAGCACCGGTGGTGGAGCCGTCGCCGACGGTGCGGTAACGCACCGAAAGGGTCTGCAGCTCTTCGCCTTCGGTCGGACCGCCCCAGACGCCGGGGGTCATCCACATGCCGTCGCGCTGGTACACCGGACGCTGGTGGGAGTAGTAGATGCTGGCGAGTTCGACGTTGTCGCGGGCGATGTAACGCCAGATATCCAGCTCGGTGAAGTTGCTGAGCGGGAAGACGCGCACCTGCTCGCCGGGGGAGTGGCGACCGTTGTACAGGTTCCACAGCTCCGGGCGCTGCTTCTTGGGGTCCCACTGACCGAAAGCGTTGCGCAGCGAGAAGATCCGCTCCTTGGCGCGGGCGCGCTCCTCGTCGCGTCGAGCGCCACCGAAGACGGCGTCGAAGCGGTTCTCGGAGATCGCGTCCAGCAACGGAACGGTCTGCAGCGGGTTGCGGATACCGTCGGGACGCTCGGTGAGCCGACCGTCCGCGATGTACTCCTCGACGCTGGCCACGTGCAGGCGCAGGTTGTACTTCGCCACGACGTGGTCGCGGAAGTCGAGAACTTCCTGCAGGTTGTGACCGGTGTCGACGTGCAGCAGAGTGAACGGCAGGGGCGCAGGCCAGAAGGCCTTGATGGCCAGGTGCAGAAGCACCGTGGAGTCCTTGCCGCCCGAGAACAGGATGACCGGGCGTTCGAACTCGCCGGCTACCTCTCGGAAGATGTGGATTGCTTCGGACTCGAGGGCGTCGAGGGTATCGAACTGCGTGCCGTCGAGCTGAGGCCGTGAGGGTGTCAAATCAACTGTCATGATGCGTGCAACCCGCATTCTGTCTTGGAGGCACCGGCCCAACGACCGCTACGCGGATCGCTGCCGGGGGCTGGCTTGCTGGTGCAGGGCGCGCAGCCGATGGATGGATAGCCCTCGTCGACAAGTGGATTGACGAGGATGGAATGGGTGTCGATGTAGTTCTGCATCTCCTCGTCCGACCACGGCGCGATCGGGTTGATCTTGACGAGTCCGAAGCCCTCGTCGAAGGAGATCAGGGGAGCGTTGGCGCGGGTGGGAGCCTCGACGCGGCGGATGCCGGTCACCCACGCGCTGTAGCCGGACAGCGTCTGCTTGAGCGGCGCGACCTTGCGGAGTGCGCAGCAGCGATTGGGGTCGCGGGCGAAGAGGTCCTTGCCTTCCGCGATGTCCTGCTCACCGACGCTGGCGAGTGCGCGAGCGTTGATGACGTTGACGCCGTACACCTGCTCGACAGCGTCACGTGTGCCGATGGTTTCGGGGAAGTGGTAGCCGGTGTCGAGGAAGAGTACGTCGACGCCCGGATGCACCTGTGCGGCAAGGTGAACCAGCACCCCGTCCTGCATGTTCGACGCAACAATGTACGAGTCACCGAACGTGTCCTCGGTCCACTGCAACAGTTCCTGTGCGTTGGCGCCGTCGAGTTCTACGGCGCCGCGCTCGGCGATTGCGCGAAGTTCGTCGGTGCTTGCTCGCGAAATGTCCACTGTCATCGCAAATCTCCTTCGTCTGCTCGCACTGCCCATTCGGCGAACCGCTCACCTTCGTTGCGGTTCTTCGCGAACTGGCGTACGACGCGGTCGATGTAGTCACCCATCTCGAGGCTGGTGACCTTGTGCTGGCGCAGCTTGCGTCCGAAGGCGCTGTCGAATCCGAGGCTGCCTCCCAGGTGAACCTGAAAACCCTCCACTTGATTCCCGTCGCCGTCGTCGACGAGCTGGCCCTTGAAGCCGATGTCCGCGACCTGCGAGCGGGCGCACGAGTTGGGGCAGCCGTTGATGTTGATGGTGATCGGCACGTCGAGCTGGCTGTTGATGTCGGCCAGGCGCTCTTCGAGTTCCGGAACGAGAACCTGTGAGCGCTTGCGGGTTTCGGCAAACGAGAGCTTGCAGAACTCGATGCCGGAGCAGGCCATGAGGTTCTTGCGCCAGTGCGACGGACGTGCGGGCAGGCCCAGTGCGTCGAGGTCGGCGATGAGAGGCTCGAGGGTCTCGTCGGCAACGTCGAGGATGATGAGCTTCTGGTACGGGGTGAAGCGGATCCGGTCGCTGCCGGCCTTCTCCGCCGCATCGGCGACCTGTCCCAGGATGTCGCCGGAGACGCGGCCGGCGATCGGTGCGAAACCGACTGCGTTGAGGCCGTTTCGGGTCTTCTGGATGCCGACGTGATCGATCGGGCGCGTGGGCTTCTCCGGTGCGGGACCGTCGATGAGCGGACGCTTGAGGTACTCGGTCTCGAGAACTTCGCGGAACTTCTCGATGCCCCAGTCCTTGATGAGGAACTTGAGCCTGGCCTTGGCGCGCAGACGACGGTAGCCGTAGTCGCGGAAGATCGAGACAACACCTTCCCAGACGTCGGGAACCTCGTCGAGCGGAATCCAGGCGCCGACGCGCTGCGCGAGCATCGGGTTGGTGGAGAGGCCGCCGCCGACCCAGAGGTCGAGTCCGGGACCGTGCTCGGGGTGGTTCACGCCGATGAAGGCGATGTCGTTGATCTCGTGAACGACATCCTGCTGACCGGAGATGGCGGTCTTGAACTTGCGCGGCAGGTTGGAGTACTTGGGGTCACCGATGTAGCGGCGCACGATCTCGTCGATCGCGGGAGTGGGATCGAGGACCTCGTCGAGCGATTCGCCGGCCAGCGGAGAACCGAGGACAACGCGGGGGCAGTCACCGCACGCTTCGGTGGTCTTGAGTCCGACGGCTTCGAGACGCTTCCAGATCTCCGGGACGTTCTCGACCTCGATCCAGTGGAACTGCACGTTCTCACGGTCGGACAGGTCGGCGGTGTTCCGGCCGAACTCCTTCGAGATACCGGAGATGGTGCGCAGCTGCTCGACGTTGAGTGCGCCGGCGTCGCAGCGCACTCGCATCATGAAGTACTTGGCCTCGAGGAGGTCGAGGTTCTCGTCGCCGGTGAAGGTGCCGTCGTATCCCTCTTCGCGCTGGGTGTAGAGGCCCCACCAACGGAACCGGCCACGCAGGTCGCTCTTGTCGATGCTGTCGAAACCCTGCTTCGAGTAGATGTTCTCGATGCGCGCTCGCACGTTGAGCGGGTTGTCGTCCTTCTTGGCCTGCTCGTTGGCGTTGAGCGGCTCGCGGTATCCGAGGGCCCACTGACCTTCGGCGCGCTGCTTCGTGGGGCGAGCAGCGCGTGCAGGCCGTGCCGCGGCGGGCGCTGCCGACTCGGCAGTCTGGGCGGCGTCGGTTGTCGACGTCATCGATGAACTCCTGGATCTTCGGCGGTGTTGATCAGGCGCGAGGCACACAAACGCTGCAGCGTTGTGACTCTGTCCGATCGGGGTGCACCGGACCGTGTCGAGTGAGGGGGCTGTCCTCGGGCTCGAAAGGCTTGCGGCCGGCAGATGTGCTCACCAAGCAGGCAGCAAAAACGCTGAAGGCTGGGGAAACAGGTGGAGATGAGCGGGGAAGGCTGGTTGATCAGATGAAGATCAACAGCAACAACAATGCAGACACGTGGAACTGCACACGCGCTTGAAGTCGACGTGGCGACGCGCCACAAGTCGTACTCCGAGTCCGGTCATGCGGACCATTGTGCCACGTCAACTCGATAATTCCGACTCGGGGACCTATTTCCACGAAATTTGGGGGAAATAGCGTGCTCAGGGGACTTGGCGGTCGGACCTGGTTGGCGAATAGGCGGGCGCGCGTGATGCTGGGAGACTGGTGGAGTGAATGCCACCGCTACAACCCCCTTCGTGTTGCCCGCTGCGTCGATCGAGGGCGTCGGGACGCGGCCGTTCGGAATTTACGTTCACGTCCCGTTCTGCGCGACGCGGTGTGGCTACTGCGACTTCAACACGTACACGGCCGGCGAGTTGGGGACCTCGGCGTCTCCGCAATCTTGGTTGGAAGGGCTCAAACGCGAACTCGACCTCGCGGCAGCAATGACGGGGGCTCCGGCAGTGGAGACGGTGTTCGTCGGCGGTGGCACTCCGTCGCTTCTGGGCGGCGACGGCCTGTCCGAGGTGCTCGGGGCGGTACGCAGCAGTTTCGGCCTGGCGGCTGGTGCAGAGGTGACGACGGAATCGAATCCCGAATCGACGTCGCCGGAGTTCTTCGACGCTCTGCGGAGCGCGGGTTTCACGCGAATTTCTCTCGGCATGCAGTCGGCGGCCCAGCATGTGCTCAAGATCCTGGATCGCACCCACACGCCGGGTAGGGCAGTGGCGGCCGCCAAAGAGGCTCGCGCCGCAGGGTTCGCGCACGTCAATCTCGACTTGATCTATGGAACGCCGGGGGAGCGGGACGAGGATCTCGACGCATCTCTCGACGCGGTGCTCTCGGCCGGCGTCGACCACGTTTCGGCGTACGCGCTCATCGTTGAAGACGGTACCGCGATGGCACGCAAGGTCCGTCGTGGTGAACTGCCCGCTCCCGACGACGATGTCTTGGCGTCGCGATACGAACGGATCGACGCGCGCCTGTCCGCGGCGGGCTTGAACTGGTACGAGGTCTCCAACTGGGCCAAGGCGGAAACAGTGGAGTCGGGGGATACGCGTTGCCGTCACAACCTCGGTTACTGGGACGGCGGCGACTGGTGGGGTGCCGGCCCCGGTGCGCACAGTCATATCGGCGGAGTGCGGTGGTGGAACGTCAAGCATCCGGCGCGCTACGCGGAGCAGCTCGCCCAGGGTGAACTGCCCGTCGGTGGCAGTGAGGAACTGTCCGCCGACGACATTCACATGGAGCGGGTGATGCTGACCGCGAGGTTGCGCACCGGACTGCCGCTGTCGGAATTAACTGTGTCCGAACGTAATTCGGCCGATCAGGTTGTTGCGGATGGTTTGGCGATCGTCGATGACGATCATCTGATCCTGACCGATCGTGGTCGACTGCTCGCCGACGCTGTCATCCGCACGGTACTGACCTGAGTGGCTACTTCGGGTAGATGTTCGTCACTTGCGTGACGTTGTCGTCTCCCCAGGAAACGATGGTGCCGTCGGCTTTCAGGGCTGATGAATGGTTCGCGCCGGCCTTGATGGCGGTGAAGCCGCTACCCCTGGGCGTATTCGTGACCTGTCTGTTGTTGTCCCAGCCCCACGAAGTAATGGTGCCGTCGGACTTCAGGGCGACCGAGTGGTGCGCGCCGGCGGCGACAGCGGTGAAGCCGCTGCCCTGAGGAGAGTTGGTGACTACCCGGTGGCTGTCGCCTCCCCAGGAAACGACGGTGCCGTCGGATTTCAAGGCCACCGAGTGGTAGTTGCCGGCGGCGATGGCGGTGAACCCGTTTCCGGCAGGGGTGTTCGTGACCTGGTTGAAGCCGTCATCTCCCCAGGAGGTGATGGTGCCGTCGGATTTCAGGGCCACCGAATGGCTGTCACCGGCAGCGATGGCGGTGAAACCGCTGCCGGTGGGAGTGTTCGTGACCTGGTTGTAGGTGTCCCAGCCCCAGGAGGTGATGGTGCCGTCGGCTTTCAGCGCCGCCGAGTGGTAGGTGCCGGTGGCGATGGCGGTGAAGCCACTGCCGGTGGGAGTGTTCGCGACCAGCTTGGAGCCGTCGTTTCCCCAGGAGGTGATGGTGCCGTCGGATTTCAGCGCCAGCGAATGGCTGCCGCCCTCGGCATAAGCAGTGAAGCCACTACCTTGCGGGGTTTTCGCGACCAGCGCGGAACTGTCCCATCCCCAGTACGTCGAGTTTCCGAGTGGTTCGACCGGCACGTCATCCGGTCTGGCCGCAGCGATCGCCACAGCAGCGACGGTGAGCACACCTCCAGTCACTATGACTGCGAGACCCTGTAAACGACTGCCGGGGCGTAGTCGGCGCCGGTGAACCATGGCAGTGCCTCTCTGCGGCAAAATTCCGCACAGGGGCGGTGTGGCACCGACGGTAACCACTGAGCAAAGATAACGGACAGTTCGGTCAAAAGCACGCATTATTTCTGGCCATTTTTGTCCAGTGCGTATGTGTGGACGAAAATGGCCGTTTTAGAAGTGGTGGTGAGGCGCTCGATTATTGGGCGATGCCGAACAGCAGTGCGTCGATTCCGGCCTCGAATGCTGTGTTGTTGTCGATCGATTCCGTTGCGGACGAGTTGATATCGGCGCTTGCATACAGCGCAACCAGATATGGATAGTCGCCCTGAGTGAGTAGTGCGCTGATGTGTTCGGCTCCGCTGTCGGCCGAGGAACCGGCGGACAGGCCGGCGGCTTCCTGTGCTGCGAAGCTGGTTACCCATCCCGTGAGCAACGCGATTCCGGTCATCGTCGCTGGGGCACTCAACCCGGTCGGTGACAGCGCGCCGACCATCTGGTCGAGGTATCGCATCGACTGCGGGCCGAGGCTGGTGGGCTGGATCTGACTCAGCCAGGGGTGTCGGCGGTGAATATCCCGTGACTGCACGGTGATTGCGAGGATGTCGGTGCGGACGTCCCCGGTCAAAGCTGGGTAGTCGTATTCGGCGCCGACGGAGTCGGCCATGAGCGCCATCAGATCGTCCTTGCCGTTGACATACCGGTACAGCGAAGCTGCGGCAGTCCCGAGTTCCTGCGCGACAAGACGCATCGACACCGCGCGGAGTCCCTGGGCGTCGGCGATTCGGACACAGGTATCGGCAAGTTGTTCCAGCGTGTAGGCGGGGCGGGGTCCTCGTTTGGTGTCCTCGCCTCGCAGCCACAGCGAGGCCGGTGGTCCGGCGTTGGTCATAGCACCAAGCATGCCTCACTTCGGAAGTTGCGAACATCGTTCGCAGTTGTCTATTCTTTTATTGCGAACACTGTTCCCAATTTAGGAGGTTGACGTGCCGGCTATCGAAGCGGAATCACTCACCAGGCGTTACGGAAAATGCACGGTGGTCGACGGTGTGGATCTGAGCGTCCCCGCGGGGAGCGTTCACGCACTGCTCGGGCCGAACGGATCCGGCAAGACAACGATCGTGCGGATGCTGGCAACGCTGCTGCGGCCGAGTGCGGGTAGTGCTCGCATTCTCGGTCTCGACACCGTCCGCGACGCCGCGCAGGTGAAGAAGAACATCGGGTTGGTCGGACAGTTCCATGCCGTCGACCCCCGTCTGACCGGCGCGGAAAACCTCACCATGTTTGGCAGGCTCAATGGGTATGCGCCCAAGGCTGCACGGCGGCACGCGGAGGAACTACTCGAACGATTCGAACTCGTGGATGCCGCCGACCAGCAGGTGCAAACGTATTCCGGCGGTATGCGGCGGCGACTCGACATCGTAGCGGGAATGGTGGTGCGCCCCGCAGTTCTGTTCCTCGACGAGCCGACGACGGGTCTCGATCCGAGAAGCCGGCACGAGATCTACGACTACGTACGAAGTTTCGTGAGCGACGGCACAACCGTCGTGTTGACAACTCAATACCTCGACGAGGCTGACAAGTTGGCGGACACCGTCACCATCATCGACGCGGGACGGGTGGTCGCTGCCGGAACGCCGGACGAGATCGTCCAGGTAGCCGGGACAGGACTCGACGTGGTGATCGTCGACGAGCAGCGATGCGTTGACGTCACCGAGATTATCGGGCGATTCGGCGGCCGGCCAGGTGATTCTGACGTGTCGGCGACGGAACTGTCCTTTGCCTTCGACAGGCAGTCGATCGCGCTGCTGCCGATACTGCGAGCGCTCGACGACGCGGGAATTGCCGTGCAGGACATCGGACGTCGCCGGGCAACACTGGACGACGCCTTCCTGGCCCTCACCGGCCACACCAGCGAGAGGATTTCCGCATGACTACACCCACCCGAACTGCCGTCTCGGCGTTCACCGGCACTCGAATCCTGTTCCTGCGGATCGTTGCGGTGTATCGCCACGCGCCTGCACTGGTTGCGGTGACTCTTGCTGCGCCCCTTGGCATGATGCTGCTATTTGGTTTCGTGTTCGGTGGCGCACTGTCCGGTGGTGCCGACGGGGCCGCGTATCGGTCGTATCTCACTCCGGGAGTGCTTGTTCTGGTGGCGGCGATGGGCTTGGTGGTCACTGCTTCGACAGTGAACGCGGATCTGCACAGTGGTCTCACCGACCGACTACGCACTTTGCCTATCCGACCCGTCGCTATGCCGGCGGGTCTGGCGTTGGCGGAAACCGTCACCGGCGTACTGGCTTTGGCGGCCATGGCGGGAGTCGGGTATCTGTCCGGATGGCGGATCGATGCGTCGGCCACGGACGTGGCCCTTGCGATACTGCTGCTCGTGGCATTTCGATGGGCACTGGCGTGGCTCGGGATCGTGCTCGGCAGCGCAATCCGGGACGAGCAGATGCTTCAGCAACTCGCCCCGCTGATCTTCGGAACAATCATGCTCTCGAACGTTTTTGTCCCGACGGAGACAATGCCGAGTGTTGTTGCGACGGTGGCCGAGTGGAATCCCGTCAGTGCGGTCGTAGCGGCCCTGCGTGAGCTGTTCGGTTCGGGTGCCGGTGTTGCGCCCGATGCATCCTGGCCCATGCAACATCCCGTTGCAGCAGCGTTCGGTTGGACTGCCGTGCTTCTTGCAGTCGCGGTTCCGATTGCGGTGCGGCGCTACTCCTCATCGCAGTGACCGCGCTGCCCGTGTGACCGCACTGCCCGTGTAACCGCACTGCCCGCGTAATCTCAGCTACGTGGCCCTCATACACAGCGCGACACTGAATCCGTCGAAGATCGACCTACTCAGGGCGTGGGTGCCTGAGCAACCGTGGGTCGGATCCGCCGATACGTCGAGTCTCGATCACATTGACGCGTACCGCTTCGATGATCCGGACGGCGAGGTCGGCATCGAGACCCATCTGCTCCGCACGGCGGACGGCTCCGTTCTCCAGGTTCCGCTCACGTACCGAGGCGCTCCACTCGCCGGCGCGGAAGCCTTCCTGATCTCCACCATGGACCATTCCGTCCTGGGCGAGCGGTGGGTCTACGACGCGTGCTGCGACCCTGCGTATGTCCTCGCACTGGCAACGACCATCCGCTCCGGGGGAACGGAAGCGGCACTGGAGTTCGCGAATCCCGGCAGCGCCAGGGCGGTCACAACACACGTGGTTGGCAGCGGATCCGGCGAGGTTCCGGCGATCGATGCGGTGACGTGCTCGGCGGTGACGTGCTCGACAGTGGATTCGGAGACCACGATCACGTCCGGTCCGTTGGAGTTGACGGTGGTCAGGGTGGTCGACGCCGCAGCGGAGTTGGGCGGTCTCACCCTGACCGGTACGTGGCCCGGCCAGGCTGATCCTGCCTTGCTTGCATCGCTGCAGATCGGTTAGTGCGAACCTTCGATGATTCCGGGCATCGCGTCGTAGTCGAAGACGCGAGCATGGAGAACCACACGATTTCGCAGCGCTGAACGCACCGCCCGGTGCAGGCCGTCTTCGAGATACAGGGTGCCCTTCCACTGGACGGCATGCGGAAAGAGATCGCCGTAGAACGTGGAGTCCTCCGACAGCAGGCGGTCGAGTTCGAGGACCTTGGTGGTGGTCACGATCTCGTCGAGCCGGACCTGACGCGGCGGAAATTTGGACCAGTCACGAAGGGACAGTCCGTGGTCGGGATACGGCTTGCCGTCCATAACGCCCTTGAAAATCATGACTCCACAGTAAGGGCAACACCCGAGACTGGCGCTCGGGCGATTAGACTGCCAGTTGAGATCAGTGCACAGAGCGCAGGAAACGGAGGTCGCAACTATGTCGAGTACCGACGACAGGCGATTCGAGGTCCTGCGGGCGATCGTCGCGGATTACGTTTCCACGCAGGATCCGGTCGGGTCGAAGGCTCTGGTCGAGCGTCACAATCTTGGCGTGTCGAGCGCCACCGTGCGCAATGACATGGCGTTTCTCGAAGCCGAGGGCTACATCGCCCAGCCTCACACCAGTTCGGGGCGCGTGCCGACAGACAAGGGATATCGCGAGTTCGTCGACCGCATCGCGGACGTCAAACCGCTGTCCGGACCTGAGCGCCGAGCCATTCTGGAATTTCTGGAATCCGGCGTAGACCTCGACGACGTGCTGCGGCGCGGTGTGCGTCTGCTGGCCCAATTGACCCGGCAGGTAGCCGTGGTTCAGTACCCGACGCTGTCGGCGTCGTCGGTCCGTCATCTCGAAGTGGTGGCGTTGACCCCGGCGAGGCTGCTGCTTGTTCTCATCACCGACTCCGGGCGAGTCGATCAGCGCATCGTCGAGTTGGGCGACGTCCTCGTGGACGAGGATCTGTCCAGGTTGCGTGCACTGCTGGGCGGCGCGCTGGAAGGCAAGCGCCTGGCCGCCGCGTCCATCGCCGTCTCCGAACTGGCCGACGAGGCTCCCGACGATCTGCGCGACGCCGTTGTCCGGTCCGCGACGATCCTGGTCGAGACACTGGTCGAGCATCCCGAGGAGCGTCTCGTGCTCGGCGGAACGGCCAACCTGACGCGTAATGCCTCCGACTTCTCCGGGCTGGCTGGATTCCCGGGCTCGTTGCGGGCGGTGCTCGAAGCGCTCGAAGAGCAGGTTGTGGTGCTGAAACTGCTGGCCTCGACCCAGAACGCCGGGATGGTGACCGTCCGGATCGGTGAAGAAACTCAGGTCGAGCAAATGCGCGGCACCTCCGTGATTTCGACGGGCTACGGTGCGGCCGGTACCGTTTTCGGTGGTGTCGGTGTGCTCGGTCCCACTCGGATGGACTATCCGGGAACAATTGCATCGGTTGCCGCCGTTGCCAGATACATCGGCGAAGTCCTCTCCGAACGATGACGTGCGTCGGTACCAGCCCACGCGCCTCTTCGTGAGGTACGAGGAAAACTAGAAGCAAGAGAAGGACGAGAGAAAAAACGTGGCACGGGATTACTACGGATTGCTCGGCGTCGACAAGAACGCGACCGACCAGGAACTCAAGCGCGCATACCGCAAACTGGCTCGCGAACTGCACCCTGACGTCAACCCCGACGAGGCAGCGCAGGCCCGGTTCAAGGAGATCTCGACGGCGTACGAGGTTCTCACCGATCCGGAGAAGCGTCGCATCGTGGACCTCGGCGGCGATCCCCTCGAATCCGGTGGAGGCGGCGGTGGCGGCTTCGGCGGTGGATTCGGCGGCGGTGGCCTCGGCGACGTCTTCGAGGCGTTCTTCGGCGGCGGCGGTGGCGCGGGCCGTGGACCTCGCGGACGAGTGCAGCCCGGTGCCGATTCCCTGCTGCGTACCAAACTGACTCTCGAAGAATGTGCGACGGGCGTCAGCAAGCACGTGACCGTCGAGACCGCGATTCTGTGTGACAGTTGCACAGGCGCCGGCACGAACGGTGATTCCAAGCCAGTCCGTTGTGAGACGTGTAACGGGGCCGGTGAAGTGCAGTCGGTCCAGCGTTCGTTCCTCGGTCAGGTCATGACCTCACGTCCGTGCCCCACGTGCCGCGGCGCCGGCGAGACCATCCCGGATCCCTGCCACAAGTGTGGTGGCGACGGCCGCGTGCGTGCAAAGCGTGACATCACCGTGAAGGTTCCGGCAGGTGTTGCCGGCGGCATGCGTATCCGCCTGACCGCGCAGGGTGAGGTCGGCCCCGGCGGCGGACATCCCGGCGATCTGTACGTCGAGATCGTCGAGCAGCAGCACGAGGTCTTCGTCCGCGACGGCGAAGATCTGCACTGCACCATTCGCGTCCCCATGGTTGATGCGGCACTGGGTACGACGGTTACCGTCGACACCATCATCGACGGACCCAAGGAAATCTCCATCGAACCAGGAACTCAGCCCGGTCACGTCGCTGTCCTGCGTGGACACGGTATGCCGAAGTTGCGGTCCGGTACTCGCGGCGATCTCCACGCTCACCTCGAAGTGGTCATCCCGAGTCGTCTCGACAACAAGCAGTCCAAGTTGCTCAAGGAATTCAAGCTGCTCCGCGATCGTGACGAGGCCGAAGTTGTCTCCACCGCTTCGCAGAACAGTGGCGGATTGTTCTCGCGTCTTCGCGAAGCATTCAGCGGCCGCTGACGGTGGCTGCGACGGTCTTTTTCCTCGACCCCGTTCCGGGTGTCGGGGAGACTGCAGTTCTGGACGGTCCGGAGGGTCGCCATGCGGCGACCGTCCGCCGGATCGGTGTCGGTGAGCGGCTTGTGTTGGCCGATGGCCGTGGACGCGTCGCCGACGCCGAGGTGACCAGCGCCGGGAAAGATCGCCTGGAACTTCTGGTCAGTGACGTACAGGTACTCGAGCAGCCGAAGCCGCTGGTGACCCTCGTTCAGGCATTGCCGAAGGCCGAACGTTCCGAGTTGGCTGTCGAGCTGGCAACCGAGGCCGGTGTCGACGCCGTCATTCCCTGGCAGTCACTGCGATGCGTCGCCAAATGGGAGGGCGCGAAGCTCACCAAGGGTGTCGCTCGTTGGCGCAGCGCCGCTGTGTCGGCGGCCAAGCAGTCGCGTCGGGCATTCGTTCCGGAGATCGCCGAACTGCACAAGACCACGGCTGTGGTTGCGCTGGTTCGCGACGCCGTGGCCCGAGGCGCCGTCGTCGCCGTTCTGCACGAGTCCGCGACGACGCCGTTGGCCGCACTGCCACTCGCCGGCGCTGACGAGGTGTTCCTCGTTGTCGGACCCGAAGGTGGGCTCGACGACTCGGAGATCGCAGCGCTCTCGGCGGCCGGCGCAACTCCGGTTCTGCTCGGCCCGACTGTTCTGCGGACGTCGACGGCCGGTGCAGTTGCATTGGGGGCTATCGGTGTCCTGACCGATCGCTGGGGACCACGACCACTGCACTGAGCGTGTGATCTTCAAGCCGTGTGATTTTCAAGCCGATTGAGACCTTGCGCTCAGCGAAGTGTCAGCCAGGAGCACTATCGTTGAAATCGCCCGGCGGCATTCCGCGGGTTCGTTCGGAAATCTCAGGAGGAATGATGCGCTCACGTGCGCATAAGCGAGTTGCCGTCGCGGTGGCTGCCGTCGCGGCAATGATGCTGGCTGCGGGGTGCACCGTATCCACCGACGACAAGGCCGATCCGGCCGCGAGTGCTGTTGCCACCACGGCGGCCAGTGTCGCTGTCATCTCCGTGTCTCCTGCAGAAGGTGGCACTCCGATCAATCCGCTCGACCCCATCACCGTCGAGGTCGCCAAGGGCACCTTGACGAGCGTCACCCTCACCAATCCGGAGGGTAAGGACGTCTCCGGAATCATCACCCCGGACAAGACCGCGTGGAAGCCGAGTGAACCACTCGGCTACGGCAAGTCCTATGACCTTACTGTCGATGCGGTCGACGCGAATGGTGTTGCCACAACCAAGAACACGACGCTCACAACCGTCGCGCCGAGCAATCAGACGCGTGCGTACATCAACACCACCGGCGGCGCGTCCATCTCCGAGGGTGGCACGTACGGCGTCGGCACCGTCGTCGCGGTTCACTTCGACGAATCGATCGGCGACAAAGCCGCTGCCGAGAAGTCGCTGGTGGTGACGACCAATCCGCCGGTCACCGGATCCTGGTACTGGGTGGACAGTCAGAACGTGCACTGGCGCCCGCAGGAGTACTACACGCCGGGAACCACGGTGTCGGTGAGCGCGAACATCTACGGGAAAGAGTTGGGCAAGGGCCTGTACGGAGAGCAGGACGACACGGTCGCCTTCACGATCGGTGACTCGCACATCTCCATTGCCGACGACAACACCAAGATGGTGACCGTGTACGAAAACGGTCAGGTGATCAAGGAAATGCCGACGTCCATGGGCATGGGCGGAACCGAAACCATCGGCGACACAACACTGTCCTTCTGGACCCAGCCCGGTACGTACACGGTGATGGACAAGGCGAACCCGGTCATCATGGATTCGTCGACGTACGGCCTGCCGATCAACTCGCGCCTCGGGTACAAGGAGTCCATCAACTGGGCGACGCGGATCAGTACCGACGGTATCTACCTGCACGAGTTGGAAAGCACGGTGTGGGCTCAGGGCAACACCGACACGTCGCACGGTTGCCTCAATCTCAGTGCGGCCAATGCCAAGTGGTTCTTCGACTTCGCGCAGCCCGGTGACGTCGTCGAGATCAAGAACACCGGTGGCGCACCGCTCGAGGTGTGGCAGAACGGCGACTGGACCCTGTCGTGGGCCGAGTGGGCCGCAGGCAGCGCGCTCGCCTGAGCTAGGTTTTCCTGGTGCCACGGATCAAGATTGCTTACGGAGCCCACAATCAGCAGTTCGGCCATCTGTACGTTCCCGATACTGCCGACGGACCGGTTCCTGTTGTCATGCAGGTACACGGTGGATTCTGGAGTAGTCAGTACAGCCTGATTCTCGGCACCGCATTTGCCGTCGAACTCGCACGATCCGGTGTGGCGGTGTGGAACATCGAGTACCGCAGACTCGGAGCCGGCGGCGGCTGGCCGGAGATGTCGGCCGACGTGAAAGCTGCGTACGACGCGATTCCCGGGATTGTGGCCGAGGCGTCCGAGGTCGAATTCGATCTGACGCAGGTTCGCCTGCTCGGGCACTCCGCCGGTGGGCACCTCGCCGTTTGGTTGGCGGGGGAGAATGACCTGTTCACCCGGCCGGAACGCGTTGTCGCTCAAGCCGCCGCACTCGATCTGGCGTCGGCGGCCGAGCGTGGTCGACGCATCAGCTACATCGAGGATCTCTTCGGTGTTCCCTTCGAATCCGATCCTGATCTGTATCGCACTGCGTCACCGCAACATCGGTTGCCGATCGGTGTGCCCGTCGTCTGTGTGACGGGCAGCGACGACATGCAAGTGCCGGCCAAAGTCAGTGCCCGGTATGTGACAGCGGCGCAGGCGGCCGGTGATCCCGCGGTCTCGAGAGTGGTCGAGGGCGAGGGGCACGACGCATTTCTCTCGCCCACGACGCAGTCGTGGCGGGTCTCCCGCGAGTTGGTGCTCAACGAAGACCCGCTGGCCCCGATCACGTCAGACTGACACAGGGCCTTCTTGCACAGTGGCCTTCTTGCCCGGCAGGATGAACGCGACGACGATCGCGCCGACTAGCAGTGCGAGGCCGCCTGCCCAACTCGCGGCCGAGATCGCGTCGGCATACGCGGTACCGGCCGCATCGAGCAGCGGCTGGGCCTGAGCTGCGACCAGGGGGTTGCCTGCCAACTCTTCGGTGACCAAGGAAGCGCCGCCGACGGATTCTCCGGACACCTCCAGCGCGTAGGCGGCTTGCTGCGCCAATTCGCCGGTCAGCTCCGGGACCTGCATTCCGCCGATGAAACCCGCAATCGAATCTTTGTAGCTCGCAGCCAGAATCGAGCCGAGGATGGCAATGCCGAGCGATCCGCCGAGTTCGATGGCGGTGTCGTTGAGACCGCCCGCAGCTCCGAGATCGTCTTCGGAGAAGTTGTCCATGATGGCGTCGGTGGCCGGTGGTTCACTGAGACCGATCCCGAGACCGAGCAGGATCAGCGGGACCGCGAACATCCAGTAGCCGGAGTCGCCGTCCACCTGCGTGAGGATGAGGACGCCGATCGCAGCGATGAACATGCCGCCGACGATGGATGCGCGGACACCGATCAGCGGGGTGATCCGGCCACTGACTACTGCGCCGATCGACACGGCAATTGCCAAGGGCAACAGACGAACACCGGTTTCGAGCGCCCCGTATCCGAGAATGAACTGGAATTGCTGCGAGATGTAGTAGATAGCGCCGAAAGCGGCCAGGAAAAGGAGCAGCACCGCCAGAGTTGCGCCGCCGACCACGCGCTGACCGAGCTTACGGACGTCGAGCAGTGGTTGGGGGTGACGCAGTTCCCAGACGACGAACATCGCGAGGCCGACTACGGCGAGCGCTGCTGCGCCGATGGGTCCGGCAGTCCACCCGAAGTGAAAGCCGTTGATGATCGAGTAGACCAGTGCGCCGATGGTGACAACCGACAGCGCGCCGCCGATCCAGTCGATGCGGCCGAGGTGCTCGGCCTTGCTCGGTGGAACCAGGAACACAGCCGCAAGCGCGGCGACCGCGGCGATCGGGACGTTGATCAGGAATGTGGCGCTCCACGAATGACTTTCGAGAATCCAGCCGGCAAGTAAGGGGCCGAGCGCGATCGCGAGACCTGAGGTGGCCGCCCAGGCTGCGATGGCGCGGGAGCGTTCGGATTTCGGGAAGGTCGCGACCAGGAGGGACAGCGTCGCGGGCATGATGATCGCGGCGCCGACGCCCATGATCATGCGCGCTGCGATGACGGCGTTGGTGGTGTCGGCGATGCTGCCGAAGACTGCGCCCGCGGCGAAGACAGCGAGTCCGGCGAGGAGGGCCCCGCGGCGGCTGTACTTGTCGCCGATCACGCCGAACAGCAACATCAGCGCAGCGTAGGGGACGGTGTAGCCGTCGATGACCCATTGAAGTTGTGTGCTGGTGAGTCCGAGGTCGCGCGTCATATCCGGTGCCGCGACGATCAGCGCAGTGTTTGCCATGACGGCGATCAGCAGGCTCAGACACAACACCCCCAGTGCTGCCCATCGCCGTGAGTACGGCTGGTCCATTTCTGCGACCGGTTTGCTCATGAGAGTTGTCATGGCTCGACTCCGTTTCTGATCAATTTGCACACTGCTGTGTAAGTTAATAACTTGCACAGCATTGTGCAACTATCATTGATTCAGATCACATCGGGAAAGGTGGACAGCGCGTTGACGGAATCGGGAACAGCTGCGCCGGGAACGCGTCAACGTCGCAGTCAGGCGCGGGCGAATCGAAGCCGCATCATCGAAGCGGCGATCACGGCATTCGCGGCCGATCCCGACGCGAGCATGGACGACGTGGCAAAAGCCGCCGGCGTCGTGCGGCGGACCGTGTACGCACATTTCGAGAGCCGCGACGCCCTGATCAACGGCATCGTGGACGAGGCATCCGCTGATCTGGTCGCGGCTTTGAGTCGCGCGGGGGAGCCTCCCGAGAATCCGGAATTGGCAACCGCGGTACTGGCATTGTTGGCCTGGCCGGTGGGAGACAGGTTCCGGGTGCTACTCAGTTTCGCCCGCAAGGAATTGGGTGAGCAGCGCATCCTCGACCTGATGGAACCCGCTCGCGCTTTGAGCATCAGGGTGGTCGAGCAGGGTCAGCGAGAAGGAACCTTCTCGACCTATCTACCGGCTGAAACCTTGGTCGCGATGACCGAATCGGTGACGATCACGCTGTTCGACCAGGCCAACAGCGGGGTAATCACCGACTCGGGAGAGTCCTTTGCGATCGTGTGCCTCGTGCTGGTCGGGATCAGCCCGGAGCGGAGCGCGGAGATCGTCGTGGACGCCTGGAAATGGATCCGAAAGTCGGTGCCGCCCGCTGCGCCCGCGGAATGACAAGGTGCCCGCGGATTAACAAGTGGGCGGTGTCGGACTCGGACGCTAGACTTCGAAGTATCGGAGCCCACGGGTCGAGCGGGCTCTTTCGGACCAGGAAGCAGGCCATATTCTCCACGTGAGTGAACACAGTGAGTTCGGCGGCAACCGTACATCCACCGTTACCGAGCGCGCTCTGCCCGCAGAGCGCACCGTCCGATCGAGTATGGACCTGGCGCCGGAAACCGTGCGTCAACTCCTGGGATCGACGGACGAAAACCTCACCGCGATCGAACGTGAGCTTTCTGCCGATATTCACGTTCGTGGCGGCACCATCACACTGTCCGGAACACCAGCAGACGTTGCTCTCGCAGAACGAGTATTTGCCGAGTTGGCCGTGCTGGCCAGGCGCGGGCAGCCCATCGCCCCCGACGCCGTCCGCAGAACCATCGGCATGCTCACCAACGAGGTCGGGGAGTCGCCAGCCGAGGTGCTCTCGCTTGACATTCTGTCGCGGCGTGGCAAGACCATTCGTCCCAAGACGCTTAACCAGAAGCGCTACGTCGACGCGATCGACGAGAACACCATCGTCTTCGGCATCGGGCCGGCAGGCACCGGCAAAACCTATCTCGCGATGGCCAAGGCCGTGCAGGCCTTGCAGTCCAAGTCGGTCTCCCGCATCATCTTGACCCGTCCGGCCGTCGAGGCCGGCGAGCGGTTGGGATTCCTGCCGGGCACGCTGCACGAGAAAATCGACCCGTATCTGCGCCCGCTTCACGACGCGTTGCACGACATGATGGATCCCGAAGCCATTCCGAAATTGATGGCGGCGGGGGTCATCGAGGTGGCGCCACTGGCGTACATGCGTGGTCGCACACTCAACGATGCCTTCATCATCCTGGACGAGGCGCAGAACACCACGGCCGAACAGATGAAGATGTTCCTCACCAGGCTCGGCTTCGGATCCAAGATCGTCGTCACCGGAGACGTCACGCAGGTCGACCTGCCGGGCGGCGCGCGATCGGGCCTACGGGCGGCATCCGAAATCCTCACGGGCATCAACGATATTCACTTCGCGAAGCTCGACAGCAGCGACGTCGTGCGTCACCGATTGGTCTCCGACATCGTCGACGCCTACGAACGCCACGAAACGGATCGCGACGGAGAGCCCAGGCTTGGCAACCGGGCACAACGCCGCGCTGCACATGCTCATTCACCTCGACGGTAGGCTGAGCGACGCACCAATCCCTACTTTTCCCAGGAAAGAGCGTCGCACATGAGCATCGAGGTCTCGAACGAATCGGGCATGGACATCTCCGAACCGGAGTTGATCAGTGTCGCCCGTTTCGTGATCGCACGGATGGATGTCCATCCGGCGGCCGAGCTGTCGATGGTTCTCGTCGACTCCGCGACGATGGCGGATCTGCACGTCCGGTGGATGGATCTGCCGGGCCCGACCGACGTCATGTCTTTCCCGATGGACGAACTGGAGCCGGGCGGACGCCCGGATTCTCCGGAACCCGGACCGTCGATGCTTGGCGACATCGTCCTGTGTCCGTCGTTCGCTGCTGATCAGGCCGACAAGGCCGGGCATTCACTGGCTCACGAGCTCGCGTTGCTGACGGTTCACGGCGTGCTGCACCTCCTCGGTTACGACCACGCGGAACCCGAAGAGGAGAAGGAGATGTTCGGACTGCAGAACAGCCTCCTCGAAGAGTGGTACGAGGATTTGCGCCGGATCGACCGCGAGGCCGCACTGGCCGAGCGCGATCAGAAACTGCTCGGCAAGACCGGGTTCGTCGACGGCGCAGACCGATAATCGAACAGCCGGGGGATCTGTAGTGAGTAGCGCCATCGCGCTGTTGGTATTAGCCGTTGCGCTTGTCCCGGTCGGTGGATTGTTCGCCGCCGTGGATTCGGCGCTCAACACCATCTCGTCGGCGCGTATCGACGAGATGGCAAAAGAGGAGCGGGCAGGCGCCGAGCGCGTGCAACGCATCCTGACCGACCGCCCGCGATACGTGAATCTCATGGTGCTGCTTCGCATTTTGTGCGAGATCACCGCAACAGTCGTGTTGGCAGGCGCACTCATCGACGTCATGTCGATGGGATGGGCTCTGGCAACCACGGCTGCTGTCATGGTGCTGGTCTCGTACGTGGTGATCGGTGTCGGGCCGAGAACGCTCGGTCGTCAACATGCGTACTCGATCGCCCTGACGGCGTCGTTGCCGCTGCTGTGGATCGGCGTTCTGCTTGGACCGATCAGCCGCATTCTCATTCTTCTGGGTAATGCGCTGACACCAGGTAAAGGTTTTCGGAACGGACCGTTCGCGTCGGAAATCGAACTGCGCGAACTTGTCGACATGGCACAGGCCCGTGGCGTCGTGGACGACGAAGAGCGTCGGATGATCCAGTCGGTCTTCGACCTCGGTGACACCACCGCGCGTGAGGTGATGGTGCCGCGTACCGACATGGTGTGGATCGAGAACGACAAGAGCGCCGGACAGGCGACGTCGTTGGCGGTGCGTAGCGGACACTCGCGACTACCGGTGATCGGTGAGAACGTCGACGACGTTCTTGGCGTCGTGTACCTCAAGGATCTAGTGAAGCAGACGTACCACCTGCCCGACGGCGGCCGTAGCGTCAATGTCTGCGACATCATGCGTCCCGCGGTGTTCGTTCCGGATTCGAAGCCGCTCGACAGCCTCCTCTCCGAGATGCAGCGCGACCGCAACCACATGGCGATCCTCGTCGACGAGTACGGCGGAATTGCCGGCCTCGCAACCATCGAGGACGTCATCGAGGAAATCGTCGGTGAGATCGCGGACGAATACGACGAAGACGAGACGCCACCCGTCGAAGATCTCGGGGACGGGATGTTCCGAGTCTCGGCGCGCCTGCCCATCGAGGACCTCGGGGAATTGTTCGACCTGGAGCTCGAGAACGACGAAGTCGAGACCGTCGGCGGGTTGATCGGTTACGTGCTCGGCCGGGTGCCGCTACCCGGATCCGAGGTGGAGTACGACGGTTTGATCCTGCGCGGTGAGGGCACCAACACCGGCCGTGGACGCGTACGCATCAGCACGGTTTTCGTGCAGCGTGCGCCTCGCTCGGAAGACGAAGCGGCAGAAGACAACGATGACTGAGCGAGATGACTGAGCGAGATGACTGAGCGAGACGTTCAAGAGGAGCAGGTATGAGTAACAAGGAATTCCGGTCGGGGTTCGTGTGTTTCGTGGGTCGGCCCAATACGGGTAAGTCCACGTTGACCAACGCGCTGGTCGGCAGCAAGATCGCCATCACGTCCTCGCGTCCGCAAACGACACGCCACACGATCCGCGGCATCGTGCACCGCGAGAATTCCCAGTTGATCCTGGTGGACACACCGGGTCTGCACAAGCCGCGCACGCTGCTCGGCCAGCGCCTCAACGATTTGGTTCGCGACACCTACTCCGAGGTCGACGTCATCTGCCTGTGTATTCCGGCCGACGAGCCCATCGGTCCCGGCGATCGCTGGATTGTGCAGCAGGTCCGTCAGATGGCACCCAAGACCACATTGGTCGGCATTGTCACCAAGATCGACAAGGTCAGCCGCGACGCCGTCGGCAAGCAATTGCTGGCACTGTCCACACTGCTCGGACCCGAGTGCGAGGTTGTGCCGGTGTCCGCGCAGTCCGGCGAGCAGGTCGAAATTCTGGTCGACGTGCTGTCCGGGCTGATGGACGAGGGCCCGGCCTTCTATCCCGACGGCGAACTGACGGACGAGCCCGAAGAGGTGCTCATGGCCGAACTCATCCGTGAGGCCGCACTCGAGGGCCTCGGCGAGGAATTGCCGCACTCCCTCGCCGTGGTGATCGAAGAGGTGATTCCGCGCGAGGGACGCACCGAGAAGCAGGGCGAGATGCTCGACGTCCACGCTCTGCTGTACGTCGAGCGGCCCAGCCAGAAGGGCATCGTCATCGGCAAGGGCGGAGCACGCCTCCGGGAAGTCGGCACCACCGCACGCCTGCAGATCGAGAAGCTCCTCGGTGTGCGGATCTTCCTCGAGTTGCACGTGAAGGTGGCCAAGGACTGGCAGCGCGACCCGAAGCAGTTGGGCCGGCTGGGGTTCTAGGGCGCAGCACCTTTCAGGACCAACAGGATCGACGACGCGACATCCGCGTTGTCGATCCCTGTTGCCAGGCGCCGCAATTGCAGGCCAACGATCATCGCGACCAAGTACGACGCGACGGACTCCGGATCAGGCGCCCCGAGAGCAGTCAGCACAGCGACAGCCAACGTGTCGTAGGAGGCAAAACACTCCGCCGCTATCTCGTGGAGTTCATGATCGCGGCCCGCAGCGATGAACATTTCGAACGGTGCTATCCGCTCGACGACAAAGGCAATGTCCTGCGCGATGCCTTCCGTGGCGGCCGCGGCATCGTCGACGCTCAAATCCTGGTTGCGGTACTGGTCGACGAGTTCGAGAATGCGAGCAGACTCCTCGGTGGCAAACCGGGACAGTGCAGCCCGGAGCATGTCCGACTGGCTCGGAAAGTGATACGTGACGGAGCCGAGCGATACCCCGGCCTCGGATGCGATACGACGGTTACTCACGCCGGAGATGCCTTCGGCGGCAACGATGTGAAGTACCGCGTCGAGGATGCTTGTTCGGATGTCTGCTGCGGCCATTCGGCTCACCACCACTGCTGAGGACGACTCTGATCCCAGCGGAGCACCGACTCCAGTTGCGATGCGAGTGAAACCAACAGCGGCTCGGTGCTCTCGCCACCCATCAATTGTGCTCCGATCGGCAGTCCGGCGCTGCTGAATCCCGCTGGGACGTTGATCGATGGCCAGCCGAGGACATTCCACGGCCACGCATACGGGCAGGCCGCGGTCATGACCTTGTCGGTTTCCCATCCGCCGATGCCGTCGATAGCGGTGACCGGGATCGGCGGAGTCGCCGTGGTGGGGGCGAGAACAACGTCGTACTTGTCGAAGATCGCGCCGATGCGCCGGCGCATTCGGGGCTCGGCTGCCCGGGCGGCGCGCAACGGCGCCCCACGAAGTAGCTTGCCGCTCTGTGCATTTCCGCGAGTTCGAGGATCTGCCAGCGCCGGGTCGGGGAGTCGCCCGAGCCAATCATGCACACCGGCGAGTGAGCGTGGCAGGAAGTTCAGGCCGAAGACCAGTCCGTAGGCCGGATCGTCCACGACGACGCGATGGCCGAGGCTGCGCAGGGTGTCGGCGACGGAATAGACGGCCCGCCGCACTTCGGGATCGAGTGTGACGGGTGTGGCGGTGAAGGGATTACGCAGGGAGAGAGCGATGTTCAGCTTTCCGGGGTCGTCACCGACAGCGTCGCTGACGGTGACCGGCGCCGGCGTGTGCAGATCGCCGTCATGGTTTCCGGCTGCCACGTCGAGGAGGAGCGCGGCGTCGGCGACCGTGCGTGCGAGTGGTCCGTTGACGGTCAGGCCGTAGAAGGCTTCGGCGTCGGGCCACGTGGAGATGCGTCCGCGCTGCGGTTTGATACCGACCAGATTGGTCCAGGCCGCCGGTATCCGGATCGACCCGGCTCCGTCGGAACCGATTCCGGCGCTGACCAATCCGGCTGAAACCGCAGCTGCCGTACCGCCGGACGAGCCGCCGGGCGTGTGCTCACGCGACCACGGATTGCGGGTGTACCCGAAGGCGCTACCGCTGGTGAGCGGCCATTGACCCAGTTCCGGGCTGTTGGTCTTTCCGACGATCACGGCGCCGGCGGCTCGCAGCCGTCGGACCATTTCGGAGTCTTCCGTCTTGGCGGGGAAGTCGCCCGGGCAACCGAATGCTGTGGGTTCGCCGGTGATGTCGACGTCGTCCTTGACCGCGATGGGTACGCCGAGGAGTGGGAGTCGTTCGCCGCGGGCAAGCCGGCGATCCGCGTCGGCGGCTTCCTCGAGGGCGCGCTGACGGCGAACGATCTTGAATGCGTTGAGTGTCGGCTGATCTGCATCGATGCGGTCGAGTGCCTCGGTCGTGGCTGTGACGGACGACGAAGCGCCGGACGCCAAGCCGGCTACCTGATCGATCAAGGTAGGGGCATGACGCAGTTCCGTGTGCGGTCTCGGCGGCATAGAACTCCTTTATCCGGAACTGGTCGAGCGACCGATCAGCAACGCATTTCAGTATCGACGACGGTGGTGGGTGCGTCAAGATCCCGTCAAGACGCCTGTTCGGTGTGTAAACGGATCGTCAGAGAGCGTCAAAGCGGACCTTTTCAGGTCAAAGCTGGGAGAGCGCTCCTAGTGCGTCATGGCTGCGATGAACTGCAGCACGGTTTTTGATGTCGAAGAGGGAAGCTCATGGCCGACGTGGCCTACGTTGCTCTGATTCTTGGTGGTTTTCTCGTGTGCGCGCTGGTTCTTCGCGCCCTAGCGGCGAGCGCTCCCAAATGACCGTCGCCGGCATTGTCAGCGTCGTGCTGATTGCCGTGGCCGCGGCCTTGGTCGTGTATCTCCTTGTTGCACTCGTAGATCCTGAGAGGTTCTGATGTCGCCCGCTCTGGCAGCCGGACTGCAGATAGCATTTGTCCTGGTCGTGCTGGCGATCGCGTACGTCCCCGTTGGCGATTACATGGCTCGGGTGTACACCTCGGCCCGTGATCTGCGGGTGGAGAGCGTGATCTACCGCGTCGGCCGGATCGATTCGCGAGCCGAGCAGACGTGGTACGGCTATGCCGCCAGTGTCCTGGGATTCTCCTTGGCCAGCGCATTGTTCCTGTACTTCCTGCAGCGGTTCCAGGGTGTACTGCCGCTCAGTGACGGGCTGTCAGGGGTAAGCCCTGCTGTCGCCTTCAATACGGCGATTTCCTTTGTGGCCAATACGAACTGGCAGTCTTACACGCCGGAAACGACGATGAGCAATGTCGTTCAGCCGCTGGGATTGGCTGTTCAGAACTTTGTATCCGCCGCTGTCGGTATGGCCGTGGCGATTGCACTCGTGCGCGGCTTCATCAGGGTGGCGAGGGCCGGTGAGATCGGCAACTTCTGGGTCGACCTGACTCGCGGTTCTCTGCGTATCCTTCTCCCGTTCTCCTTCGTGATCGCACTGATTCTGTTGAGCCAGGGCGTGATCCAGTCGTTCCACAACGGATTCGCCTCCACCGGTCTCGACGGCAATTCCGTGACCAATGCGCTTGCTCCTGTCGCGTCTCAGGAAGCGATCAAAGAACTCGGCACCAACGGCGGCGGCATCCTGGCCGCCAATTCGGCGCACCCCTTCGAGAACCCCACGCCGCTGAGCAACATCGTCGAAATTCTTGCGATCCTCCTGATTCCGGTGTGTCTGACACGGACCTTCGGAACAATGGTCGGTGACCGGCGCCAGGGACTGACCCTGCTCGCCGTGATGGGGCTGCTGTGGAGCGGCTTGCTGGCCGTCACTCTGGCCGCTGAATCGGGCGCCCGCGGTGTCGCGGCGACAGCAGCAGGTTCGATGATGGAAGGCAAGGAAGTCCGCTTCGGGATTCCCGGTTCGGCGCTGTTCGCGGTATCCACGACCGGAACCTCCACCGGCGCAGTCAACTCCGCACACGACAGCATGTCGCCGTTGGGCGGCGGCGCGGTCCTACTCAACATGTTGCTCGGAGAAATCGCTCCCGGCGGCGTCGGAACCGGTCTGTACGGGATCCTGGTCCTGGCACTGATCGCCGTGTTTGTCGGCGGACTCCTGGTTGGCCGCACACCCGAGTATCTCGGCAAGAAACTCGGCCGCCGCGAAATCACCCTCGCCGCCCTCTCGATTCTGGTCATGCCCGCGCTGGTTCTCATCGGCACCGGCATCACGGTGATACTCGGGTCGACCTTGGGGTATCAAGGAAACGGCGGAGATCCGGGAACTCCGGGGTCCATTCACGGCTTCAGTGAAGTGCTCTACGCCTTCGCTTCGGCGTCGAACAACAACGGCAGCGCTTTCGGAGGTTTGACCGTCACGAGTGACTGGTTCCAGTCCTCGCTCGGTATCGCCATGTTGCTGGGACGATTCCTACCCATCATCTTCGTTCTCGCCTTGGCGGGAGCGCTGGCCTCGCAGAAGAAGGTGGCGCCTACCGTCGGCACCTTGCCCACCTCGGGTCCGATGTTCACCGGACTCCTCACCGGCACCGTAGTCCTGGTTGCCGCACTGACATTCTTCCCGGCTCTCGCGCTGGGACCCATCGCGGAGGCGCTCCAATGATCCTGAATACCGAAGAGAAACCCGTGGTGGTGGACAGCACCCCGGACGCCGGTCAGTCCAGTCACGTCAAGGCCGGCGCCTTCAACCCGCGGCAGATGATCACGGCGCTGCCGGGTGCCGTACGCAAGCTCGACCCGCGGCATCTGGCGCGCAACCCGGTGATGTTCGTAGTGTTTGTCGGGTCCGTCATCACGACGGTCATGGCCGTGGCCGAACCGTCCGTGTTCTCCTGGGTGATCACACTCTGGCTCTGGTTCACGGTGATCTTTGCCAACCTCGCCGAATCCGTGGCAGAGGGGCGAGGCAAAGCGCAAGCCGCCAGCCTGCGAAAGGTCAAGCAGGACACCACTGCCCATCGCATTACGCAGAGCGGTGCTATCGAGGTGGTATCCGGCACCGACCTCGTTGTCGGTGATCGGGTCATCGTGGTGGCGGGGGAGGTCATCCCCGGCGACGGCGATGTCGTCGAAGGTATCGCGTCCGTCGACGAGTCCGCCATCACGGGGGAATCCGCTCCCGTGGTGCGTGAATCCGGAGGCGACAGGTGCGCCGTCACCGGAGGTACGACAGTACTGTCCGACCGTATCGTCGTGGAGATCACGGCGGCACCGGGACAGTCGTTCGTCGACCGCATGATTGCGTTGGTCGAGGGGGCGTCGCGTCAGAAGACACCGAACGAGATCGCGCTCAACATCCTGCTCGCGTCGCTCACGGTGATCTTCCTGCTCGCGGTGGTTGCAATCGGCCCGATGGGTCTGTACGCCGGGCACGAGCAGGATCCGATCAAGTTGATCGCCCTGCTGGTGTGCCTCATCCCGACCACGATCGGTGCGCTTCTGTCGGCCATCGGTATCGCCGGGATGGACCGTCTGGTGCAGCGCAACGTGCTTGCCATGTCCGGACGCGCCGTCGAAGCTGCCGGCGACATCGACACCCTGTTGATGGACAAGACCGGAACCATCACGTTCGGTAATCGCCGGGCAACGGCACTGCACCCCGCTCCGGGTGTCTCGGCGCTCGAACTTGCTGCCGCAGCACGGTTGTCGAGCCTGGCAGACGGAACACCCGAGGGCCGCAGCATCGTCGAACTGTGCGCTACGCAATTCGGTTCGGGGATCGAACCGACAGCGGACGAGAACCGGGCAGAGTTCGTTCCGTTCACAGCGCAGACGCGCATGAGCGGCCTGGACCTGCCGGGGCGTGAGATCCGAAAAGGCGCAGCCGATGCCGTGATGGGCTGGATCGCGCGAAGCGGCGGAACTGCCGACGTTGCCGTCACCGACGCCGTGAACGAGATAGCCCAAGCGGGCGGAACACCACTCGTCGTAGCGGCAAAAGAGGACGAGAAGGCAACGGTTCTGGGGGTCATCGCACTCTCGGACGTCGTCAAACCCGGTATGGCGGAGCGGTTTGCGGAACTGCGAGCCATGGGCATCCGGACGATCATGATCACCGGAGACAATCCGTTGACCGCCAAGGCCATTGCGGACGAAGCCGGGGTGGACGATTTCCTGGCGGAAGCCACTCCGGAAGACAAGCTTGCACTGATCCGGAAGGAGCAGGAGGGTGGTCGCCTCGTGGCGATGACCGGCGACGGTACCAATGATGCTCCGGCCCTGGCGCAATCGGACGTCGGCGTTGCGATGAACACCGGTACGTCGGCGGCCAAAGAGGCCGGGAACATGGTGGATCTCGATTCCGATCCCACCAAGCTGATCGAAATCGTCGAGATCGGCAAGCAGTTGCTGATCACTCGCGGCGCCTTGACCACGTTCTCGCTGGCAAACGACCTCGCGAAGTATTTTGCGATCCTGCCGGCCCTGTTCAGCGGTATCTATCCGCAGTTGGATGCGCTGAACATCATGCGACTGGCCACTCCCGAGTCGGCGATCGTCTCGGCCGTGATCTTCAATGCGCTGGTCATCATCGCGTTGATTCCGCTGTCCCTCAAGGGTGTCCGCTACCGGCCGTCGACGGCGTCGGCGCTGCTCGGCCGAAATCTGCTCGTATACGGGCTCGGCGGTGTGGTCACGCCGTTCATCGGTATCTGGCTGATCGATCTTGTTGTTCGTTTGATTCCCGGAATTGGGTGACCTGCTATGCGTTTCAGTATCGGTTTTGCCAAACAGGTGTGGGCGGGCCTTCTTGTTCTGCTGTCGCTCACCGTGGTTCTCGGCGTGATCTATCCCGCCGCGGTGTGGGGAGTGGGCCGGATCAGTTCCGGTTCCGCTGAGGGATCACCCGTGACCGACGCGGCCGGATGCGTCGTCGGAAGTGCGTGGGTAGGCGTCGATCCGCAGGTACCGGAGGGAGCGCGCGATCCGTTCTTCCACAACCGGGTTGTGGGATCGGTCTCGGACGAGGATCCGTTTGCGACGGGTGATCCTGCCGCTGCGCTGCCGTCGAATCAGGGTCCCAGCAGCGAGATTCTTGCCGACTTCATCGATGCGCGTCGGGCCGCGATCGCGGATCGTGAGGGTGTGGAGCCGTCCGCTGTCCCGGTCGACGCCGTCACCGGTTCGGGCTCGGGCATCGATCCGCACATCAGCCCGGCCTACGCTCTGCTGCAGGTGCCCCGGGTTGCCGCGATCAACGGGATATCCGAAGACGCGGTACGGGAATTGGTGAGTGAGAATACCGACGGGCGGCAACTCGGGTTCCTCGGTGAAGAGCGCGTCAACGTCCTCGCGCTGAATCTGGCTCTCGGTTTGACGGCGCCTACGTGTGCCACGTCGCCTGCTGGTGGATGATTGTCACGTGAGTTCTTCGGAGAAGGTCGGTACGCGCAAACGAGGTGAACTGCGCATCTACCTCGGCGCAGCACCTGGCGTCGGAAAGACCTTTGCGATGCTCGGGGAGGCTCATCGCCGCCGGGATCGTGGAACCGATGTGGTCGCGGCCGTTGTGGAATCACACGGCCGCGCCCGCACCGCCGAGCAGATCGGCGACCTCGAGATCATCGCGCCCAAACTGGTCGAATATCGCGGCACCCGGATGCCGGAACTTGATGTTGAGGCGGTTCTGGCCCGTCGTCCCGCCTTGGTGTTGGTGGACGAATTGGCGCACACCAACACCCCGGGAAGCAAGAATCACAAGCGGTGGCAGGACGTCCAGGAATTGTTGGACGCCGGGATCGACGTCCTCTCGACCGTCAACGTGCAACACCTCGAGAGCCTCAACGACGTTGTCGCGCACATCACGGGAGTGACTCAGCAGGAAACGGTTCCGGATGAAGTGGTCCGCGGCGCAGCGCAGGTCGAGTTGGTCGACATCACGCCGGAAGCATTGCGACGCAGACTGTCCCACGGAAACGTCTATGCTCCCGAACGTGTCGACGCGGCACTCGGCAACTACTTCCGGCGCGGAAACCTCACCGCGCTACGCGAGTTGGCGCTTCTCTGGGTAGCCGATCAGGTGGACGCGGCCCTGGCGAAGTACCGGGCCGAGAACAAGATCACCGACACCTGGGAAGCGCGTGAGCGCGTTGTCGTCGCGGTGACCGGGGGACCGGAGTCGGAAACCCTGGTACGACGCGCTTCTCGGATCGCGTCCAAGTCGAGTGCCGAACTGATGGTCGTGCACGTCGTCCGCGGTGACGGCCTCACCGGAGTTTCCGCACCGGAGATGGGAAAGGTGCGCGCACTTGCCACCGGGGTCGGCGCGACCCTGCACACTGTCGTCGGCGACGACGTACCGTCGACGCTCCTCGAGTTCGCTCGCGAGGAGAACGCCACCCAGTTGGTTCTGGGAACGTCGCGGCGGTCGCGGGTGGCCCGCATTCTCGACGAGGGAATCGGCGCGGCGGTTGTTCAGCAGTCCGGCGGCATCGACGTGCACATGGTCACTCACGAGGAGGCGACCGTCCGGCGCCGGATCTCGTTGTTCGGCCGGTCCGAGCGCCGCTTGCTGTCGTGGATTGCGGCAGTGGTGGTTCCGACCTTGGCGGCCGGGCTCATGGGGTTGGTGGATCGCGTGTCCGGCGTCAACGGCGAGAACGCGCTCTTCTTCGTGGTGGTCGTTCTTGTCGCCCTGCTCGGTGGTGTGGGGCCGGCGATTGCGTCCTCACTCATCTCCGGACTGCTACTCAATTACTTCTTCACCGATCCCAAATACAGCTTCACGATCGCCGAGCCGGACAACTTCATCACGACGGTGGTTCTGCTGATAGTGGCTGTGGCAGTGGCCGTTCTGGTTGACGCCGCCGCCAAAAAGGCGCGGGAAGCGAAGCGGGCTTCGGAGGAAGCGGAGCTTCTCACGCTGTTTGCGGGGTCGGTGCTCCGCGGCGCTGACCTCTCGACGCTGCTGGAGAAGGCTCGCGAAATCTACCGTCAACGTGGGGTTTCGGTAGTTCATCACGAGGACGGCGTTGTCGCGGCGGTGGGCGCCGAGCCGCCGACTCGTGAGGCTGACGCGGATACCGCGTGCGAGGTCAACGACGGCGAGTACGCACTGCTGCTGTCCGGGCCGGAGTTGAGTGCGCGGGATCGACGGGTGCTGACCGTTGTTGCGCACCAGGCAGTCGGCATGATCCGTCAGGAGAAGCTCACGGTCGAAGCGAGCAAAGCGGCGGCCCTGACCGAGGCCGATCAACTGCGCAGAGCACTGCTTTCGGCTGTGAGCCATGACCTTCGGACACCGCTCGCCGGAGTGAAAGCAGCTGTGTCGAGCTTGCGCAGTGACGACATCGAGTTCTCACCCGAGGACACGGCAGAACTGCTGGCCACCATCGAGGAATCGGCGGATCAGTTGACCGCTCTGGTGGGCAACCTGCTCGATTCGTCCAGACTGGCTGCGGGAGTGGTGAAACCGACGTTGCGGCCGGTCTACCTCGACGAAGTGGTGCACCGGGCGCTGCTCGGGCTGGGGATCGGCGGCCGATCCGACTCGCGCAGTGTGATCGTCGACGTGGGTACTGTTGCCGTGCAAGCCGATCAGGGTTTGCTCGAGAGGGTGATTGCGAACATCGTGGACAATGCCTTGCGATACGGCGGCAGAACACCGGTGCGGGTGGGAGCGGCACGCGTCGGAGACCGTGCCGTCATTACCGTCGCGGATACCGGACCGGGCGTACCCCGTGGTGAAGCCGAATCGATGTTTCAGCCGTTCCAGCGAATGGGGGACCGCGACAACACCGGCGGCGTCGGTCTCGGACTGTCCGTTGTTCGCGGATTTGTCGAGGCCATGGGCGGAACGGTCAGTGCGACCGACACTCCGGGTGGTGGGCTGACGATGATCGTCGAACTGGCCGGTGCAGGAACGAAGGGAAGCGAGTCATGAGCCGGATACTGGTTGTCGACGACGAACCGCAGATCTTGCGGGCATTACGCATCAATCTCACGGTGCGCGGATATGACGTGGTGACGGCATCCACCGGTGCCGGTGCGCTGCGCGCTGCAGCGGAACGGCCGCCGGACGTGGTAATTCTGGATCTCGGTCTGCCGGACATGGACGGCACCGAAGTGCTTGCCGGACTGCGAGGCTGGTGCACTGCGCCGGTCATCGTGCTGTCAGCACGCACCGACTCGGCAGACAAGGTCGAAGCGTTGGATGCCGGTGCGGACGACTACGTCACCAAGCCGTTCGGGATGGACGAATTCCTGGCGCGAGTGCGTGCGGCGGCGCGGCGCGGAGTATCGGCAACCGACACGTCGGAACCGTCGGTCGAGACGGCGTCGTTCACCGTCGACTTGTCGGCGAAGACGGTCAGCCGGCGCGGTGAGCAGGTGCATCTGACACCCACCGAGTGGGGAATGCTCGAAATGCTGGTGCGCAATCGCGGAAAGTTGGTCGGACAGAAGGAACTTCTCCGCGAGGTGTGGGGACCGGCTTACGACACCGAGACCCACTACCTGCGCGTGTATCTCGCTCAACTGCGTCGCAAGCTCGAAGACGATCCGGCGCACCCCAAGCATCTGATCACGGAAGCGGGGATGGGTTACCGCTTCGTGGTGTGAGATCAGGGCGCGTGAAATCAGGGGTGTGTCACGATCAGCAGTGGACACATCGCCCGGTGTAGGAGGTTTCGGCTGGTCGAGCCGAGCAGCATGGACTTGAAACCGCCGCGTCCCCGTCGGCCGACAACAACCAGTTGTGCCGACTTCGACTCGGTGATCAGTTCTTGGGCGGGGTTGTCGTGTACGACAACTCGACGAACCGCAACGTCGGGATACCGGTCCGTCCATCCGGCAAGCCGTTCGGCGAGAACCGCGTGCTCGGCAACGGCGATGGCATCCCAGTCGAGAGACTCACCGTCGGGATCGGTGCGGAATGCTGTCGACAGGTGCGAATCGCTCCAGGCGTGCACGGCAACAAGTTCGACGCCGTGCAGCGACGCTGTTTCGAAGGCTTCGGCCAGGGCTGGTTCGCTGTGCTCCGAACCGTCGACGCCGACAACAACGGGACCGCCTCGCAGTGGTTCGTCCGCCGGCGGTAGTTCTCGGATCACGGCAACCGGACACCGCGCATGGAGGACCGTCGCGGTACTGACAGAACCGAGAATCCCGTCTGCCCACCGGCCCAGGCCACGCGAGCCCACGACCAGCATTGCGGCGTCCTCCGATTGTTCGAGCAGAATGTCGACAGGGTGACCGAACCCTAGATGCTCGGTGACAAGCGGGCCGCCGCCTGTTGCAGGCTGCGCCACCGAACGCCCACGGGAGAGCCGCAGTTTTCCTTCTCGGCGCTTCGCGGCAAACTGCGGCGCACCAAGTGTGAAGGCATTTCCGTACGTGCTCGGTTCGCCGCGGATCGCGGCAACAAGATGTAGTGGCCGTCCCCGGAGAACTGCTTCGTGCGACGCCCAGCGAACCGCGTCCAACGAGCGGGTCGAACCGTCCACTCCCACGACAATTGGTGCGTTCATGCTCGTCCTCCTGAGTCGAGAAGTTGAGGCAGTAAGACGGCAGCGCCGGTGATTCGGTCCTCGGCCAGGTCGACCAATGCGCGATTCGCGTCGGCTAGTGGATACGTGTTCGTGGTGATCTCGAGGTGATGCTCGCCGGCAAATGCAAGGAACTCCCGAGCATCCTGCCTCGTATTTGCCGTGACCGAACGAATTTCGCGCTCGTAGAACAAGTGGTGCCGATAGTTCAGGCTGGGTATGTCGGAGAGGTGTATCCCGGCGATCGACAGGATTCCGCCACGATTCAACGCGGCGAGTGCAGTCGGAACAAGGTCCCCGACGGGAGCAAAGATGATGGCCGAATCCAGCAAGGCAGGCGGACGGTCGTAGCTACCTTGCACGGAGGCCGCGCCGAGTTGCGTGGCCAGCGCGCGCGCCGATTCGCTACGGGTCATGACGTGGACTTCTGCGCCGCGCGCCATCGCGACTTGCGCGGCAATGTGTGCGCTCCCACCGAACCCGTAGATCCCCAGGCGTCCGCCATCCGGGACCTCGGCACGCTGGAGTGCACGAAATCCGATGATGCCGGCGCACAGCAGCAGCGAGGTTTCGGCATCGCTGTATCCGTCCGGCAGACGCAACGCGAATTCGGCTGTCGCCACGGCATATTCGGCGTATCCACCGTCGATATCCCAGCCCGTGTACGTGGAGTTCGGGCACAGATTCTCCCGTCCGCGCAAGCAGTACTCACACTGGCCGCACGTGGAATGCAACCACGGGATCCCGACGCGATCACCAGGGGAGAAGTCCTGAACCGCGGCACCGACCTCTTCGACCACGCCGACAATTTCATGGCCGGGAACCACGTTTGCGCGATGCACGGGCAGGTCACCTTCGGCAACGTGCAGATCGGTGCGACACACTCCGCAGGCGAGAACCCGGACGAGCAGTTCACTCGAGGTCGGGATGGGGCGCGATCTCTGTACCTCGACCAGTGGATGCGTTCGGACCGGCCCAGGCTGGTGTACCTGCCATGAGGTCATCGGCATCGAAGTTCCGGAGAAAGCGTCCACCCCTTTATCGTGCGCCTGCGCGGTGCCCCGTGGAAGAGGGCGAAGTGTGTCGGTGGTCTGTGCGAACATCTGTTCGTGTCGATGTCGTCAGATGCTCGCGGCGATCACCGGTCCGGTGGCGCCACGATCCTGCATGCTGATCTCGACTCGTTTTACGCGTCGGTCGAACAGCGAGACCAGCCGGATTTGATCGGCCGGCCGGTCATCGTGGGCGGCGGGGTGGTGCTGGCCGCGAGCTACGAAGCTAAAGCGTGTGGGGTCCGGACCGCGATGAGTGGGGGTCAGGCGCGTGCGCTGTGCCCGCAGGCAATTGTCGTTCCGCCTCGCATGGATGCGTACTCGCAGGCGAGCAAGGACGTGTTCGAGGTTTTTCACGACACGTCGCCGCTGGTAGAAGGAATCTCGATCGACGAAGCTTTCCTGGAAGTCGGGGGATTGGCACGGATCGTCGGAACACCGCTGCAGATCGGCGCCAATCTCAGGCAAGATGTGGCCGAGCAAGTTGGCCTGCCTATCACCGTCGGCATCGCCCGCACGAAGTTCCTGGCAAAAGTTGCCAGCGCCTACGCCAAACCCGACGGACTGCTGCTGGTGCCACCAGACGGTGAGCGTGAATTCCTGCACCCGCTGCCCGTCGAAAAGCTGTGGGGCGTCGGCAAGATCACCGCGCAGAAGCTGCGGAATTTCGACATCGCGACGGTGGGGGACATCGCGCGGCACGACGAGTCGTCGATCGTGGCGATTCTGGGGCGCGGCGCCGGCCAACACCTGTACGCGCTCTCGCACAATCGGGATCCGCGGCCGGTGCGCGCGTACGGCGGCCGAAGCTCGATGGGCGCTCAACACGCGTTGGGTCGGGGTGTGCACTCGCGATCCGAACTCGAGGTGTCGTTGATGTCGCTGGTCGATCGGGTGTCGCGGCGCCTGCGTTCGGCGCAGCAGACCGGCCGCACCGTCACACTCCGGCTTCGGTTCGGCGATTTCACGCGGGCCACCCGTTCCCACACGATGCGCCGATCCACGGCGGAAACCACCGATCTACTGAATGCCGCGATGGTGCTGCTGAGTGACGCGGCGCCCCTCATCGCCGACAAGGGCATCACGTTGATCGGTGTTGCCGTATCCAATCTGGACCGCAGCGGCGCCGAGCAGTTGGAACTGTCCTTCGACGGTGGACCGGATACCGCTGCCCTCGACTCCGCGATGGACAGTGTGCGGAAGAAATTCGGCTCGGGAGCGCTCACACGTGCGGTGCTGATCGGCCGCGATCCCGATATCTCGGTGCCGCTGCTCCCGGACTAGCCCGCTGTGCTCAGGACGTCAGTGCGCTCAGGACGTCAGCCGAATCGGTTCGCTAGTCGTACGCGCGAGATCCGTTGTCGTGGCTTCGATCAATTGGCGAGACAGGTCGGCCAACGCACGTGCGACCGCGAGTTCGTCACCGATCTCGGGCACATCTCGGTCGACGGGATTGCAGCGAGCGAAACCCGCTCCGGCGAAGTGTGTGTCTTCCTGTGCCCGTAGCCGTGCGATTGCGCGAGTTCGGTTTGCCGTCTCGGATGTGTGTTCGTCGATGGTGATATCCACCGACCAGTGCTTCTCGTTCATGTTCTGACCCCCTTCGGCTTATGTTCCATTGTCCTCGGTCGAGCGACGCGTGCGATAGGGCTGAACGGCGGTATTCGATTGCTGCGTGGATGCGCGCCGCGGCGCGCATGATTACTCAGGCGCCGAACGTGCGACCTGTTCAATCGAATACCGAGGAGTCACCATGAAGTCCTTCCGAAGTGCTGTCGAATCGCGTGACACCGACGCCATGGCGGCGCTGCTCTCCGACGACGTCGTCTTCACCAGTCCCGTCGCTTTCAAGCCGTATCCCGGCAAGGCGATCACGGCGTCAATTCTGCGCGGTGTGATGCGGGTGTTCGAGGACTTCCGGTATGTCCGCGAGATCGAGTCGGTGGACGGGCGCGATCATGCGTTGGTTTTCGAGGCAACGGTGGACGGCAAACTTGTAAACGGTTGCGACTTTCTGCATCTGGACGACGACGGGTTGATCGACGAGTTCACGGTGATGGTCCGGCCACTGTCCGGCGCCAATGCGCTTGCGGCGGCGATGGGTGAGCAGTTTCCGCGCATTCAGGAGGAGGCGATCGCGGCGATGGAACGCGGTCAGACCCCGTAGGGGGTTGTGTGAGACTCGGCGTAGCACTAAGTTGAGCCACATCGAGTTACAGGCACTGTGAGGAGACACTGATGGCCAGGTCGACATCGATTGTCATGGATCAGCCGTATCGCGAGTTGCTGGCGACGCTGTCCGACGGCTCAGTGCACCGGCGGTTCGACCCCTACCTCGACATCGATTGGGATGCACCGGAATACGCGATAGATCCCGATGATCCGCGCTGGGTTCTCTCGTCGGTGTCCGATCCGCTCGGTGCCACGAGTTGGTACCAAGCGCAGTCGCTCGAACGCCGTATCGCGATGGGGAAGTGGCGCCAAGCCAACGTCACCAAGGTGGGTTCGGCGTTCGAGAGCATTCTGATCCGCGGAATGATGCAGTACATCATGGCGTTGCCGAACCAATCCCCGGAGTTTCGGTACTGCCTGCACGAGATGACCGAAGAGTGCAATCACATCCAGATGTTCCAGGAATTTGTCAATCGGGTTGGCGTCGACGTGCCGGGGATGCGCCCGCTGTTTCGCCGGTTGTCCCCCTACGTCGGCTTGTTGGGCGCCAAGTTCCCGGTCATTTTCTTCATCGGCATCCTGGCCGGCGAAGAACCGATCGATCACTTCCAGAAGGACCTCATCCGCGAAGGCAAGGACACCGTCCCGGTGATGTTGCGCACCATGGAGATTCACATCGCGGAGGAGGCCAGGCACATTTCCTTTGCACACGATTTCCTGCGCACGCATGTTCCGCGAATGGGTCCGTTCGGCCGCGCGATGACGTCCGTGGCCTTTCCCGGCACCATGCGGTGGCTCTCCGGCGAGATCATGGCACCGCCCAAGGAATTTGCGGAAAAGTTCGGCATTCCCGACTCGGTGATGAGGGAAGCATTTTGGCGCAGTCCGACGTCGCGTCGCATCCTGGGCAACTACTTCGGTGAAATGCGCGCATTGGCAGACGAGTTGGGGCTGATGAATCCCGTCTCGCGGCGGGCGTGGAAGAAGTTTGGAATCGCCGGCGACAAGGCCAGGTATCGCGGTGAACCGCGGCGCTGGACAAAATCGCGGCGCTAGCGGTCGTATAAACCGTCGGTGCCACGTGGGACACTGGTTCGGTGAGGTTGTATCGAGACACGGCGGTGGTGCTTCGCCTGCATAAGCTGGGCGAAGCCGACCACATCGTCACATTGCTCACCCGTCAATTCGGGTTGGTGCGTGCCGTGGCCAAGGGTGTCCGCAGAACCACCTCCAAGTTCGGGGCACGGCTCGAACCGTTCGCGCATATCGACGTCCAACTCCTGCCGGGCAAAAATCTGGACATCATCACGCAGGTCCAAACGGTCGACGCCTTTGCCACCGACATCGTCGACGATTACAGCCGGTACACCACGGCCTGCGCGGTGCTCGAAACTGCGGAACGGCTGGCCGGCGAAGAACGAGCCCCGGCGCCGCAGCTTCAGCGGCTCACCGTCGGTGCCCTGCGGGCTATCGCCGAGCAGGGTCGTCCCGTCGAATTTGTTCTTGACGCTTTCCTTCTCCGGGCCATGGGATACGCGGGTTGGGCGCCCGCACTCGGGGAATGCGCCAAGTGTTCGTCTCCCGGTCCGCATCGCGCTTTCCATGTCGCGGCCGGCGGGGCGGTCTGTACGTACTGCCGCCCGCCCGGATCTGCGACGCCGTCACCGGGTGTCCTGGATCTGATGGAAGCGTTGCTGCGGGGCGAGTGGGAAGGTACCGACGTGGTGCCGACCACTCTGCGTACTCAGGCAAGTGGCCTGGTGGCAGCGCATTTGCAGTGGCATCTCGAGCGGCAATTGCGCACGCTACCGCTCATCGAACGGTCAAGGCCGCATGCGGTCGTCGAGGTCGCTGCTGCGGTGGGGCAGGATGGAACGCGTGATTCGACGACGCGAACCGCGCACCCCGCTTGACTCTGCTGCAGATCGGGTGATCCGGCCACCGGACCCCCACCCGTCCGGAGCAAAACCGCCGATCCTGCAAACCGAACTGATCCCGCGCCACGTTGCGCTGGTGATGGACGGCAACGGACGCTGGGCTCAGGAGCGTGGACTGCCGCGCACAGCCGGTCACGAGCGCGGCGAAGCCGTACTGATGGACACGGTGTGCGGCTGCATCGAGATGGGCGTCGAGTGGCTCTCCGCGTACGCCTTCTCCACCGAGAACTGGAAGCGCAGCCCGGACGAGGTGCGTTTCCTCATGGGCTTCAACCGTGACGTGATTCGCCGTCGACGCGACGAGATGAACGAGATGGGTGTTCGGGTTCGCTGGGCCGGCCGGAAGCCTCGATTGTGGGCGAGTGTCATCAAGGAACTCGAGATCGCCGAGGAACTCACCAAGAACAACACGGTGATGAATCTGACGATGTGCGTCAACTACGGTGGGCGCGCCGAAATTGCCGATGCGGTCAAGGAAATTGCCAAGCGCGTTGCCGCCGGCGAGATCAATCCAGACAAGATCACCGAGGCGACCGTTGCCAAGTATCTCGACGAACCCGACATGCCGGACGTCGACTTGTTCCTGCGTCCGTCGGGGGAGCAGCGCACGTCCAACTTCTTGATCTGGCAGTCCGCGTACGCCGAAATGGTGTACCAGGAGAAGCTGTTTCCCGATTTCGACCGTCGTGACCTGTGGGCCGCGTGCGTCGAGTACGCCTCACGCGATCGCCGGTTCGGCGGAGTGAAATGACAGAGCGTGAAATGACAGGTGAAAACATGACCGAGACCTCCGACAACGCCGCGCGACTGCAAGAGCGTGCGGCCGAAGCGCTGGCGCATTTTGTGACCGTCGACGTGGCCGAGGACGGTTCACTGGGATTCCAGTACGCCGGGGCGCTGTGCTCGGTTCAGGCGATGAATCTTTCCGAAGGTCTCGACGTTCTGTCGATGACGTGTGTGCTGGCGTGGGACCGTCCGGTCAGCGCCGCGCTGCACCGCAAGGTGGCCGAGCGCAACCGCACCATCCAGTTCGGATCCATTGCGGTGTTCGGGCACGGCAGTCTCGCGGATGTCATTCTGCGGTACACGTTTCCGGCGGCGGGACTGGAAGACGAAGCGCTCACCACGATGCTGCTGCTGGCGCTCACCGGAGCCGATACGGCCAGGCAGGGACTACTTCCCTGATGGCGCTCGAAATCCACGAGGCCTCCGAAGTCACAGACGAGCTGGTCGATGCCTGCGCGAGACTCGTTCCGCAGCTGTCGAAGTCGGCACCACCTGTCACCGCGGCGATGCTCGAGACGGTCGTGGGCTGCACGACGAACACACTCTTCGTGGCCAGACTTGACGGTCACATCGTCGGAATGTTGACGCTCGTCGTCTTTCCTACCCCGACCGGCCACCGAGCGTGGATCGAGGATGTAGTGGTCGACTCGGCGGCTCAAGGCCGGCAGGTCGGATCTGCGCTGACGACGGCAGCGCTCGCCCGAGCCGGCGAACTCGGTGCCCGCACTGTGGATCTGACCTCTCGGAGCTCGCGGGTAGCCGCGAACAAGCTTTACCGGAAACTCGGTTTCGAGCCGCGCGAATCCAATCTGCTTCGGTTCTCGCTCGCCGACTGAAACGTGCCGTCTAAACGGCCGCTGCGCAATCGCGGCAGGTGCCGAAGATCTCGACGGTGTGGCTGACTTCGGTGAAACCGTTGTCGTCCGCAATGGTCTGCGACCACTGCTCGACCATCGCGCCCTCCACCTCCACGGTGTATCCGCAATTGCGGCACACGAGGTGGTGATGGTGGCCGGAAGAGCAACGGCGATAGACGGATTCACCGGTATCGGTGCGCAGGACGTCGATGGTTCCGGCGTCGGCAAGAGCTTGCAAGGTGCGGTAGACGGTAGTCAGGCCGATAGCTTCACCACGCTTGCGTAGTTCGTCGTGCAGCTCTTGCGCCGACTTGAACTCGCCGATGTCGTCGAGCAGCGCGGAAATCGCGCTGCGCTGTTTGGTCGACCGAATGCCGACAGTGGCGCTGCGCTTGAATGCAGACTGACCGGTGGTGTTCATGTTGGTGGTGATCATCCTTCTTCTGCGTGGGCGACAGCGTCCACGACTATGTGGGCTAGATGGTCATCGGCCAGTCGATAGAGAACTTCGCGTCCGTGGCGTTCGCCGCGTACGACGCCCGCGGCCTTCAGGACACGAAGGTGCTGGCTGATGAGCGGTTGGGTGACGCCCAGGGCGCCGACAAGTTCGTGGACGCACCGCTGCGACTGGTGGAGTTGGAGCACGATCGCGATGCGGACCGGTGCGGCGAGTGCGCGCAGGATCTCGCCGGCCGCGGCCAGGGTTTCCTTGGGCGGAACCACCGCCGGGGGGACGGGTTCGAACGGGTCGTGGGTGTGATCGAGATCAGCGTGATCGTGGTGGTTGTGGAGATCGCCGGTATCCGCAATGCTCACAGCGAGGCTCCTTCGAGGGATGTGTCACAACGTTCCTGCGTAGCCATCTGACCACACTATTGCAAATCACATTCATTTTGATATGCACAAGTACGCATGTCAACCGTGGCGCGAAGTCCACTTCTGGGGCCGGTTAGTCTGGACATGCAAAAAGCGCAGGAAAACCGTGCATCTATTACCCAGATGGAGAGCAATCCAGTGGCACCCAAGTCCAAGATCGAAGCCGTCGTCAATCTCGCCAAGCGGCGAGGCCTGGTCTACCCGTGCGGTGAGATCTACGGAGGAACCAAGTCCGCGTGGGACTACGGCCCATTGGGTGTCGAGCTCAAGGAGAACATCAAGCGTCAGTGGTGGCGCAACATGGTTACCAGCCGCGAGGACGTTGTCGGCCTCGACTCCTCGGTGATTCTGCCCCGCGAGGTGTGGGTTGCATCCGGACACGTCGGCGTCTTCAACGACCCGCTGGTCGAGTGCCTCAACTGTCACAAGCGTCACCGTCAGGATCACCTGCAGGAGGCGTACGCGGAGAAGAAGAAGCTCGACAACCCGGACGACGTCACGATGGACCTCATCGGTTGCCCCGACTGCGGCACCGTCGGCCAGTGGACCGAACCGCGCGACTTCAACATGATGCTCAAGACGTACCTCGGCCCCGTCGAGAGCGAAGAGGGCATGCACTACCTGCGTCCCGAAACCGCGCAGGGCATCTTCGTGAACTTCGCGAACGTACTCACCACGTCGCGTAAGAAGCCGCCGTTCGGCATCGGCCAGATCGGCAAGAGCTTCCGCAACGAGATCACACCGGGCAACTTCATCTTCCGCACCCGCGAGTTCGAGCAGATGGAGATGGAATTCTTCGTCAAGCCCGGCGAGGACGACGCGTGGCACAAGTACTGGATCGACTACCGCCTGGACTGGTACACCGGCCTCGGTATCAACAAAGACAACCTTCGCCTGTACGAGCACGCGAAGGAAAAGCTCTCGCACTACTCCAAGGGCACCACGGACATCGAGTACCGCTTCCACTTCCAGGGCAGCGAATGGGGTGAGCTCGAGGGCATCGCGAACCGCACCGACTTCGACCTCTCGACGCACTCCAAGCACTCGGGCACCGAGCTGAACTACTTCGACCAGACCACCGGCGAGCGCTACACGCCGTACGTCATCGAGCCTGCAGCCGGACTCACCCGTTCGCTCATGGCCTTCCTCGTCGACGCCTACACCGAAGACGAAGCCCCCAACGCCAAGGGCGGTGTCGACAAGCGCACAGTGCTGCGCCTGGATCGTCGTCTCGCTCCCGTCAAGGCTGCCGTCCTGCCGCTCTCGCGTAACGCGGATCTCACGCCCAAGGCAAAAGATCTTGCAGCGCAACTGCGTCAGAACTGGAACGTCGAATTCGACGACGCCGGCGCCATCGGTCGTCGCTACCGTCGTCAGGACGAGATCGGCACCCCGTTCTGCATCACTGTCGACTTCGACACCCTCGAAGACCAGGCAGTCACCGTGCGCGAGCGCGACTCCATGGCGCAGGAACGCGTCGCACTCGACCAGGTCGAGGGCTACCTGGCTGCACGCCTGATCGGTTCGTAAACCGAATCTGTCACGGGCGGCCTTCCTCGATAACGGGGGAGGTCGCCCGTTTCTCTGTTCCCGAGCGCGTTCGAGGCGTAGGAACAGAGATATGAGAAACCTCAGCGTGACCAACAGCGTGACTCTCGACGGTGTCATGCAGGCGCCGGGTGGGCCGGACGAAGACCGTCGCGGCGGCTTCGAACACGGGGGATGGGCTGCGCCGTTCAGCGACTCGGTCATGGCGCGAAAAATGGGGGAGGGAATGGCTGCGAGATCGCAGCTTCTCTTCGGGCGACGGACGTACGAGAGTTTTGCGTCGTACTGGCCGCACCAGACCGACAACCCCTTCACCGATGTCCTCGACAACACGCAGAAATACGTTGCGTCGCGGACATTGACCGAACCACTACCGTGGAAGAACTCGACCCTGCTCCGCGGTGACGCCTCCGACGCGGTTGCCGAGTTGAAGGACTCCGAGGGGCCGGACCTGGTCATCCTCGGTAGCGGGGAACTGATCAATTCGCTGGCGAAGCGCCGATTGATCGACACCTACATTCTGCTCATCCACCCTGTGGTCCTCGGCACTGGACGCAGATTGTTTCCCGACGGTGCCACACTCTCCCGGTTCACTCTCACCGAAACAGTATCCACCACAACGGGAGTCATCATCGCGACGTATCAGTTGCAGTGAGTGGGGTGAAAGAATCCCAGTTGCCAGCTCTGAGTTTTCAGTGCCTGGGCGCTGGTCGGCGTCACCCACGGCGGGTAGACGCGGATGGCACGTTTACCGCCTGCGAAATCAGTGGATACGACGCCGCGTCGAACCAGGGCGTCGACGGGAAAAATGAAGTGCCCCAGCTGTTCTTCGTGGTATACCTCCACGACGAACAATTCGACGCCGTCGGAAACATCGAATGGGCGGATGGGCCCGGCATCCGAGCGTTGCCACAATGTCACGAACTGCCCGAGTTTGGTGGGAGTCGTTTTAGCACGCCGGTACACAGCGCCCTCGGATTCGGGAATCGGTGTGGACCAGGTACATCCGTCAGCGTTCATCGGCAACGATGATGACACAGGCCACCGACAGTGCTGACGGTGCAGCGCTGTCGGTCGGCCCGAGATTCAGGCTGACGGCACCTTGTCGAGGAACCCGAGAACAAGCGTCAACCGGCCGTCGTCATTGCGCTCGAGTACGTCGAATCCGTCGATGAGGGAGTCCTCGCCGGCTGGTCCGAGCTTCCAGCCGAAACGAGCTTGGCTGTGGTGTGCGTCCACCGGTCCGGCAAGTGTGAAGATCATGCCCGGAAACTGCTGCTGCACAGCGCTGATCATCGCGTCGATCTGGCTGTGACCGGTCACGTCTGCCAGCGGATCGGTGTACCGGCCGTCGGGCGCGAACAACTGCTCGATTCGTTCCTGGCGTGCTGAGGCATCGGTTTCGTTCCACAGGTCGATGTAGGCGTGTGCGATTGCGTCGAAGTCACTCATGATCAATCCTCCTGGTTGTCGAGGTCCGGGGGTCGGCTTCCCGGCTGAGATCACTGTGCCAAGAGGATGTGACGTCAGTCGATTACCTCGGAGGTCATGGCGCTGGTTACACCTTGTCGCTACGTTGAGTGGATGACCCAGAGCGCGAATGTGGGAGCCCAACTGAGATCGTGGCGTGAGAGGCGGCGGCTTACTCAGTTGGGGCTTTCGTCAGCTGCGGGAGTCTCGACGAGGCATCTGAGTTTCATCGAAACCGGTCGATCGAAACCGAGCAAGGACATGATCATCCACTTGTCGGAGTGTTTGGAAGTGCCACTGCGGCAGCGGAATACGCTGTTGTTGGCGGGCGGTCACGCGCCGGCCTATTCGGAGAGTGCGTTGGCGGAAACACCGATGTCCGCGGTCAGTGACGCCATCAACCGCATCGTCGACGCCCATGACCCGTACCCGGCTGTGGTGGTCGATCACCAGTGGGATCTGATCGTCGGTAATCGGGCGGTAAGCATCCTGACGGATGGGTCAGCGTCGTTTCTTCTGGAACCGCCGGTCAATGTGTTGCGACTGAGTTTGCACCCCGAAGGTATGGCGCCGCGCATCGCGAACTTGGCGCAGTGGCGAACTCACGTGATCGCCCGGCTGCGCCGCGAAGTCGAGGTAACCGCCGACGCGCAATTGGGCGCTCTGCTGGAAGAACTGCGGACATACCCCAGCGGCGGTGAGTGGTACGAGGACGAAACGAGTTCTCTGTTGGTGCCCTTGCGGATTCGCGCGGGCGACACCGAACTGGCGATGTTCAGTACCACCACCGTGTTCGGTACGCCGCGCGATGTCACCTTGGCCGAGATCGCTATCGAATGTTTCTATCCGTCCGACCGCGAGACCGCGGAGTTCTTCCGAGCGAAATTACAGTGACTTCTTGCCGAACTTCAGCTTCCAGGGAACCAGGGCCGATTCCAGCTGAACGGCCAGGCTCATCTTCGAGACGCCGTCGGTGCGCTCCTCGAAACGGATCGGGGTTTCTGCGATCTTCATACCGCGCTGCACAACTCGGTAGTTCATCTCGACCTGGAAGGCGTAACCGTTGCTCTGCACCGATTCGACGTCGATGGCGCGCAACGTCTTTGCGTGCCACGCCTTGAATCCGGCGGTGGCGTCCTTGACGTGCAACCGCAGGATTGCGTTGACGTAGAAGTTGGCCCACGCCGACAGTGCCTTGCGGTGCCACGGCCAGTCGCCGGCCACGGCGCCGCCCTCGACGTAACGCGAACCGAGCACCACCGCGGCATCGGTTGTGGTGAGAATCTCGATCATGGCGGGGATCACTTCGGACGGGTGGGAGAGATCCGCGTCCATCTGAATGACGATGTCGGCATTCTCGGCGAGGGCCCGCGTCATACCGGCGACGTAGGCGCGGCCGAGTCCGTCCTTGGCGGTGCGATGCAGAACACCCACCGGGATGGGGCCGTCGATGCCGAGTTTGTCCGCGACCTCGCCGGTTCCGTCGGGGGAGTTGTCGTCAACGACCAGGACAGCCAGGTTCGGGATCTCCAACGCGGCGAGACGATCGACGAGCTTGGGCAGGTTTTCACGCTCGTTGTACGTGGGTACCACGACGGTAATCTGCGGAGCGACGTTGTTCATAACACCTTCGTATGATCTGTGATCCCGACTTGCCGGATGAAGCGTACGACGAGGTCGGTCGCGAACAAAGTCAGAATTTTACTACCTCGGGTAGTTGACTCAGAACCGGCCGCCGCCGCCACCTCCTCGACTGCCGCGGCCTCCGCCGCCGCCACCGAACCCGCCGCCGCCGAATCCGCCGCCTCGTCCGCTGCTGCTCGGACCGCCGTACGAGCGCGGTCCACCCCCGCCGCCACGGAGAACACTGTTGATGAGGATGCCGCCGAGAATGGCGCCGGCCGCATTGTTGCCGCCGCCGCTACCGCTGCGGGGACGCTGGTTTGCCTCCCATGTGCTGACGTCGCTCTGGGCTGCCCGCAGAGCATGGGTGGCCAGCGTTGTTGCGGCTTGCGCGTGTTGCAGGGCCGTCGACGGATCGGTGCCCTGCAACTGCTGAGCGGCCTGCAGATGGCGCTGGGCTTCGGCGTAGCGAGTGCGGGCCTCGGCGCCGATGACGCCACGTCGGGTATTGAGGAAATCGCCGGCAGCGGTGACCTGCGCCTGGGCCGCCAGAATGTCCTGCGCGAGGCGTTGCTGCGCCCGTTCGAGCTGTTGCTTCTGCTCCTGAGCCTCCGCGAGCAACGCGTCGAGCTGTGCGTCGGCGGCCACGATCTGGTTGAACGCGCCGAGCGGATCGCTGTCCTTCGCTGTCTGCGCGTGAGTCAACGCGGCCTGCGCGCCGGCCTTGGCTGCGGCCAATCGATCGCCGCCCTGGGCCAGGTAGGCGTCGGCAGCGGTGATGCCCTGCTGAACGTCGTCCATCGCGGCGGGGAGGGTAGCGATGGCGTTGCGGATATCGTCCGCCGCGTGATCCACGGCGTCGAGAAGTTTGCGAGCCTGATCCAGTGCGGCCTCCGCGGTCCGAATCGCTGTGACAGCGGCGCCCTGCTTACCGGCGGGCAAGGCAACGGCATCGCGGCCCTGCTCGATGGACTGCTCGGCCAGCGTCAACCGTTCACCGGCCATCGTGACGTTGCCGGCCACCGGCGCCAACGTCGGAGCCGGGAACTGGTTCTTCAGCTCGTTGAGGATTTTCTCCGACTCCGGCAGACGGACGCTGACAGCCACAACGGCCTGCGTCAGAGCATCGAGGCGGGCAGGCGCATTGATGAGAAGGTCACGCATGTTGTCGAACTCTTCGACCCGCGCTTCCAGTTCCTGATCGGCACGGCCACACGAGGAAATGATGTCGATGAGCATCTGGCGTCGCTGATCAGGGGACTCCGGGATGGCGTCGTCGAGCTTCTGCCTGATGCCGAAGGCGCCGGCGAGCGTCGCCTTGGCCTTGTCGAACGCCTGGGCAAACGGCGCGACTGCCGCATCGCCGAATTCGCTTCGCGCGAGTTCGAGTTCTTCCTGACTCGACGAGATTGCGTTGTCGGTCTCGACGAGAATGGCCTGAGCTCGATCGTCGAGCGTCGGCAACGGAAGTGCAGTCAAACCGGCGATATCGTCGGGTGCGATATTCTTCGCGGCTTCGAGGCTGGCCTTGTCCCGATCGCTCTTCCGTTTGCGTGAATACAGAACCACTCCGCCGGTTCCGACGATGACCGCGCCGCCGCCGATGAGGAGTGCGCTCACGGACATGCCGCCGCTCTTGGCGTTTGCGTCACCGAGCGCACCTGCGGTAGCGATCGCGGCTCCGGCCCAATCATCGTCGAGGAGCGCCGGTTCCAACGCATCCGACTTGATCGAGTCGATGTCGGATTGTGTGATGTTGGTCAGTCCGGGCGGCACGTCGAGGTAGTACGCACCTTCGGTGGTCGCGACTGCGAGCAGGACGTCATTACCCTCGAGAGTCGACTTCGTTGCAGTCTGATCGGCCCACGCCTGGCCGCCCATCTCGTTGAAGTCAGGCACGAACGCAACCCACAGATCGATCTGATGGTCTTCTCTGAGTTGATCGAGCGCAGCTTGGATGTCGTCCTTCTGTCCGTTGCCCAGGACGCCCGAGGTGTCGGTGATCTGGTTGGGAAGGACCAACGGCGGATCCGCCGACGCCGCAGCGGGGCTGAAGATCAATGCCAGGATCGCGAGGATCGCCGCTACGGCGCTCGCGCTTCCCCAACGCCGGATCAGCCGGACGGATACCCGGCCGTGGTCTGCTGGAGACGACTGCTCGATGTGTGCTGCGAAGGCCATGACGCAAATCTAACCGCTAGGGCGCGTCGGCAGCGCGGGGGAGCGATCCGGGCTGGCACAATTGCGGGAGTGAAACCAGCTTTCGGCAACCGCTCCCGCAACTCTGCGCCCTCCGGGGCTGGTGGCGGCTTCGGCGAAGGTCTGGCGCGATGGACCCGACGGTTTATCGCCGGGGCTCTACTGATGACATTCGTCTTGATCGGCGGAACGGCGGTCCGGGTCTGGCAGGTTGCGCGGATCGACGACACGACACCCGCCGACGCGATTGTGGTTCTCGGCGCCGCTCAGTATTCGGGAACACCGTCGTCGGTATTCGAAGCGAGGCTCGAGCAGGCGTACAAGCTGTACAAGCGTGGGGTGGCGCCGCAGATCATAACGGTCGGCGGCAAGCAAGAAGGTGACGAGTACACCGAAGCCGCGTCGGGAAAGATGTATCTCACCGACCGCGGGATTCCGTCGAGTGCGATCACTGCCGTCGAAACCGGCTCGGACACCCTGCTGAGTATTGATGCTGTCAGTGACGAAATGGCCTCGCAGGGAATCAGTTCCGCAGTTCTGGTCAGCGACCCGTGGCATTCCCTGCGCACCCGAACCATGGCTCGCGACACCGGCCTCGAAGCCTGGACTGCGCCCACGAGGCAAGGTCCGGCGGTGTTCACCCGCGAATCCCAACTTCACGGCATCGCGCGCGAAACCGGCGCCCTGCTCTGGTACCAACTGACACACTTTTCCGCTGACTTCCCCTACACGGCAGGGCAATAGGAACAACCGAGATGACGGCACACACCACGTACGGCGGCGGAACCTACTCCGAGCACGATCTGGAGCGCTTTGTTGTCGAGGCGCCCAAGCGAGCAGGATTGCCGGGTACACAAATTGCCGCCGCCCAACATCGGTCCGACTTTTCGCGGGATCGTGCTCGCGTGCAGCACTCCGCGGCGCTACGACGTCTCGCCGACAAAACCCAAGTAGTCGGTCCTCGCGACGGCGACACCCCGCGTACTCGGCTCACACACTCGATGGAAGTTGCGCAGATCGGTCGGGGTATCGCCGACGGCCTCGGCTGTGATCCCGATCTCGTGGACCTTGCCGGCCTCGCCCACGACATCGGGCATCCCCCATACGGTCACAACGGTGAGAAAGCTCTCGACGAAGTCGCGAAGGACTGCGGTGGATTCGAAGGCAACGCCCAGAATCTTCGTATCCTCACCAGCCTCGAACCCAAAATTCTCGGTCCGGACGGCCGCAGCGCCGGGCTCAACCTCACCCGAGCTTCCCTCGACGCCGCAATCAAGTACCCGTGGACCCGGCCGGACCCTGGAGCCAAGTTCGGTGCCTACGACGACGACGCCGATGTGCTGGCCTGGGTCCGCGACGGTGCGCCCGGGCGTCGGCAAGCGCTGGAAGCTCAGGTCATGGACTGGGCCGACGACGTCGCCTACTCGGTGCACGACGTCGAGGACGGCGTGATCGCCGGCCGGATCGATCTGCGGTCACTGGCCGACCCGAGTGAACAGCGCGCACTCGCCGAGTTGGGGGCCTCGGAATTCCGTGGCCTGGTGATCGATGATCTGATCGACGCGGCACAGCGGCTGTCCGAGCTGCCAGTAGTTCAGGGCGTCGGCAGTTACGACGGGACCCTGAACAGTTCCGTGGCACTGAAGAACCTGACCAGTGAATTGGTCGGACGCTTTGCGACGGCAGCTATCGCCCGCACCCGACTGACCAACGGCGACCGGCCGCTCTCGCGATACCAAGCAGACCTCGACATCCCCGAAGCTGTGGCATCCGAAGTCGCGCTGCTCAAAACCGTTGCGCTGTATTACGTGATGTCCGACAACGGGCACAAGGCGCGCCAAGACCGTCAACGTGACCGCGTTCATCGCGTCGCGGAATGGCTGCTCGCAACGGCGCCTGCCGGATTGGACCCCATTCTGCTGCCGGCCTGGGAGCGAGCGGAAAACGACGCGGCACGCACTCGCGTTGTCGTGGATCAGATCGCGTCGTACACCGAGAGTCGCCTCGAGCGGGTCGACAAAGCGAGCCTCGGCGCGCAGGCCAGTTGGGGCTGACTGCTCAACTCGAGGGCGTTTGCGTCAGCGCCCATTCTGCGACGCGCCGCGCGCTCTCGGCTTCGCTGAGGTCCTCGACACGCGTCATGATGGACCAACGCACGCCGAAAGGATCGCGGATCGAGGCAAACCGGTCGCCCGAGACGAACGTGCTCACCGATTCACGAACGGTCGCGCCGGCGTGCACTGCTCGCTCGACGACCGCGTCGACATCCGAGCAGTACAGCCCCATCGAGTAGGAGTCGGCATCGCCGGCAGGTGCCTCGACGAGGCCGTAATCGGCGTTGGGTTCGCCGAGTTGGAGCCGACCGTTTCCGAAATCGAGGTCGGCGTGGACGACGACGCCGCTGAACTCGGTTATGTCGACCACGCGTGCGCCGTACACAGACCGGTAAAATTCGATCGCGTCGGCGGCTCCCTTGATCGCCAGAAACGGGGTCAGGCTCGTCGAGCCGTGTGGGATGCCGTCTGTTGTGTGTTCGCCGGTCACGCCCTGCTGGGAAATGCTGTCTGGGTTCATGAACCGAAGGTATCGCCGTCAGGTGGGTTGTGGCTTGAAGATTCGCGACGAATGAGGAGGACGACAGTTGGTCACGCCCGGTGACAGTCGCGGGATTCTGTACCCCACCAAGCTCCCGACGTTCCACCGCGAACCGGCCGACGCCTCGTTGGAAGGGCGCATCCGCTGGTTCTGGATTCCGCGATGGCAGCTGGCGCCCGGCCGAACGGTTCGCCAGGAAGTGCTGCCGTTCCCCGCTTCCAATCTGGTGGTCGAACCGGGCGGGGTGTCTCTGGTCGGCCCGTCGACGGGGGCGTCGCACCGTGACCTGTATGGCAGTGGATGGGCGGTGGGCGCACTGTTGCGGCCGGCGGGCCTCGCGTCGTTGCGAGCTGATCCGCAGACCATCCAGAACTCCGTAGTGCAGATCGCCGCGCCGGACTTGCATGAGGCAGTCATGTCGGCGATGGGTGAGGCTGACCACGAGGTAGGTAGGCAGCGCGCGATTGCGGCTTTCTCCGAGTGGGCGGCCGAGCACATTGCGCCGGACGACGAGAGTGGCCGACTGGCAAATGTCATGGAAGACCTGATCGCTTCGGACCGGACAGTGATGCGTGTCGGTGATATCGCCAAACTTCTCGGCACTTCCACGCGTGGTGTCCAACGCCTTGCCCAGCGATACGTCGGGCTGCCACCCTTGGCGATCATTCGACGCTACCGACTTCAGGAAGCCGCGCAGCGGCTACGCGAAGATCCGTCGGTGAAGATCGCGCAGGTGGCGGCCGATCTCGGTTACGCGGACCACGCCCACCTGTCCGCAGACTTCCGCAACGTCCTCGGTTTCACGCCGAACTCCTACCGCCGACATCCAGACCGCCCGTGACGAACTTGCCGTGTCAGGCGCAGTTCGTGGACCGCCTAGACTGACATACGTGGCGGGCCGAATTTCTGACAGAGACATCGCGGCCATTCGCGAACGCACACGCATCGAAGACATCGTCGGTGAGTACGTCTCGCTCAAGCGCGCGGGTGGCGACTCCATCAAGGGGCTGTGCCCGTTCCACGACGAGAAGTCGCCGTCATTTCACGTTCGCCCCAACCATGGGCTTTACCACTGCTTCGGCTGCGGCGAGGGCGGCGACGTCTACTCCTTCCTGCAGAAGATGGACCACATCAGTTTCGTCGAGGCCGTCGAACAGTTGGCCGACCGGCTGAACTACTCGATTTCCTACGAGGGCGGCGGCCCCTCGGTGCAGCGGGATCGTGGCACACGAGCGCGCTTGATCGCGGCCAACGCGGCTGCGCAGGAGTTCTATGCGGCGCGCCTGCGGGAGCCAGACGCTCAAGCTGCGCGCGACTACCTCACCGAGCGCAATTTCGACGGCGCTGCGGCATTGCAGTTCGGTTGCGGCTACGCCCCCGAGGGCTGGGACACACTCACAAAGCACTTGATGGCCAAGGGATTCGAGTTCAAGGAGCTCGAAGCTGCCGGCCTGTCCAAGGAGGGTCGACGCGGCCCGATCGACCGTTTTCATCGTCGACTCCTGTGGCCAATCCGGAGCGTCGCCGGTGACGTGATCGGCTTCGGCGCCCGCAAACTTTTCGACGACGACACCATGCCGGGCAAGTACGTCAACACCCCGGAAACCATCCTGTACAAGAAGTCTCAGGTTCTGTTCGGGCTCGATCTCGCGAAACGCGATATCGCCAAGGGACATCAGGCTGTGGTGGTCGAGGGATACACCGACGTCATGGCGATGCATCTGGCCGGCGTCAAGACCGCCGTCGCGTCGTGCGGCACCGCATTCGGTGAGGAACACCTCGCGATGCTGCGCCGACTCCTGATGGACGACAGCTACTTTCGCGGCGAGATCATCTACACCTTCGACGGTGACGCCGCGGGGCAAGCTGCCGCGATGAAGGCTTTCGAAGGTGACCAGAAGATGGCCGGGCAGACATTTGTTGCCGTCGCACCCGACGGAATGGACCCGTGCGATCTGAGGCTGGCGTCGGGCGATGCTGCGGTCCGCGACCTCGTGGCCCGTCGAACTCCGATGTTCGAGTTCGTGGTCAAGTCGATACTCACCGAACACGATCTCGACACCGCGGAAGGCCGCGTCGAGGCCTTGCGCCGAACCGTCCCCGTCGTCGCGCAGATCAAGGAATCGACTCTGCGTGACAGTTACGCGAACCTGCTGTGCGGATGGGTCGGTTGGGACGACCTTCCGTCCGTGCGTCGACGCGTCCGTGACGAAGCTCGCAAACGTGCCTCCACCCGAGGTTCCTCACCCGCACCGAAGCGTCGTCAGGTCATTCCAGAGCCGAGCGACGACGCGCTTGCACTGCCGATCGGCATCTCACGGCCCCGGCCCAACGACCCAGGGCTGTCGACGCAGCGAGCAGTGCTCAAAGCGGCCCTGCAGTACCCAGGGATCGCGGGAACGGTCTTCGACTCACTGCCGGTCGAGACGTTCACCCATCCCGCCTACGTGGCAATCAGGCAGTCGATGTCCGACTCCGGAGGCACCAGCAAGGGCTACGGCGGCGCCGAATGGATCGAGGTCGTGACCAAGGGCGTCGAAGATGTGACCGTTGCCTCAGTTATCTCCGAACTGGCTGTCGAACCGATGCCGTGCGACGAGGACACAGTTCCTCGCTACATCAGCGGAGTGCTCGCGCGGTTGCAGGAGGCATGGGTCGGCGAGCAGGTCGCAGACCTCAAATCGAAACTGCAGCGCATCTCACCCGCCGCAGCACCCGAGGAGTACAACTCGCTGTTCGGTGACCTCGTAGCCCTGGAGCAGTACCGCCGACAGCTGCGCGAGCAAGCCGTCGGCGACAACAGCGTCTGACCTAGCGGTTCTTCTTCAACTGGTCATGGGGGATCAGGATCGTGGTTTCCTCGTTGATCGGCTTCATGGGCTCGAGTTTCGGTTGCGTGCTGAGCGAGTCGGCCAGCTTCTGCCGTGACGCGTCGAGCACCTTCTTCGTGGCAGGACTGGTCGCCACCGCCTTCGCGGCCTTACTGATCTGTTCGTACCGGGCGCGGCCTGCCTTCGTCCCCAGGACGTACCCAGCGGCAACACCGATCAACAAACGCATCATTCTTGCTTCCCTCCAGCACCGATCGTCCTGCCTCCATCCTGCCTGATGGCTCGCTGGGCAGGCGATTTGGTACTTCGGCGGTGGATTCGCTACAGTTTCTCAGGCAACGCCGGAACGGGCGAAGCGAGCAAGACAATCCCCTGTAGCTCAATTGGCAGAGCTTCCGACTGTTAATCGGACGGTTGCTGGTTCGAGTCCAGCCGGGGGAGCGTTCAGAGAAGTCCCTGATCCGCAACAGCGGGTCAGGGACTTTTTTGGTTCACGACAATTTCGAGGATTTTCACGGATTGTCACAAGTGATCCCAAACTCGTCGCAGCCGCTGCGAGAGCATCAGCCTGAGAGTGGGTATAGGTGCGCATTGTGAATGAGCTGTCGGCGTGACCAAGCCAGGCTGCGATGACCGCGATCGGGCCTCCCTGGAGGTGCATGAGGGTTCCGCAGGTCTGGCGGGCATCGTGGAGTCGCACCTGAGCGACGTCCAAATCTGCGAGGATCACTTTCTATCGCTTGGTCGGGGTGTAGAGGTGTCCGACTTCGTTGCAGACGACATATCCGCCTTCGCCGTACTCTTCGGCGAAGGCCAGCTTTCAGCCGCTTGTTGTCGTTTGGCGGCTTTGAGTTCGTCGGCGAGGGTTGGGGTAGCGGCAAGGTTCTTCCTGATGAGTCTGGATGGTGGGGCGTCTACCACGCCGAAAACACAGACCCCATCGCAGTGTTCCCCGCCTGGCAGCAGTGCATCGACGAACTCGGCACGTTCCTCGCCACCGGAAAATGGTGTGGGTAATGGCCGACGATCCGATCGGGCACCTCGACTTCGCACCCACATGCGCGCTGTACGACGTCCGCACCACCACACTGTGCGAAAACCCAGCCACCCACATCGCCGACGTCCACGTCCACGAACAGACCGGCATGGTTCGCATCGCGCTCTGCGGCACACGCCTCGCCGGATACAAAGCAATGGAAGCCCAAATCGAACCCGGCCGCCGAATCGTCTGCGGCGCCTGCCACCAACTCATGCAACCCGACGACTTCATCCGAAACGAAGAGACGCTGTGAGTCTGGCCTGCTGCGAGATAGCAATCTACGGTTTGAAGGAGCAGCGAGGGAGCACAGTCTCGACGACCTCAGTTGCGATCTCAACCGCTTGCCAGGCATTAGTTTCAGTCGGTTGTGTGCCAGAATGCGCACAGCTATTTCGCAGGAAAACTAGACCATCGAGAAACTGGATGGGGAGTTTCCCTCCAAGCTTTTCAAACAACTCGGAACGCCCCTTGAGTGTCTGGTGTTGAGCAAGCAACACCTCGTCCAGCTTCAGGGAAGGGGTCGATATCTTTCCGAGCAAGTGCCGACGTTTCTCGGATTCGGCTGCAGTTCGCATCTTGTCATCGATGTAACGGGTCAAAGCCAACTCCGCGGCAGTACCCGCATCAATAACAGCACGCCGGTGATGCTCGGCCTGGATGAGTGATCGTGCGTCTCTGATCAACATCCATTCAAATGGCGGTTCGCAACCGGCAGCTGTCAGGTCAAGGCACTTTTGAAATGACTCGGCATCAAGCAAATGGGCAGAGCGCGGCCACCTCAGAATTCCGCTATCTGCCACACCAACGAAGTGCGGAGTCTTGCCATCCCGACTCGACCAGAACGGAATGTTCTGACCGATACCCTGAGGCCTGCTCATTACTGGAGGATTTAGGTCCTGCTGGGTGAACAGTTCGATCCAACTTGAGACGCAGACCCACCACTGCGTTAGTGCGTCGTAAAGCGTCTGGGCAGCTTGCTTGCTGGCTTCGTCCGAATCCTCAACGCATGTCGAAAACCGAAACCGGGTCACCATAATCGTCCAGCTGGAGTTGGGCGTTCCGTCGTCATTCCTGGCTTGGCTACCCGCGAACCCCCAGTAAAAGCTGTCCACGTCGTCCTGCGGTTCCAGGTTCGGGTAGTGCCTTGAAGGTCCCACAATGTAGTGCCCGTAAGAAGCGGACGTGTTCTCCTCAAACGACGGCAAAGTGAGAGTGATTGCGAGACCGTTAATTGTCGTATGGAACGTGCCGAGATGATCGGAGCTGAATAGTGCGTTCTCGGGCAGTTTGAACGTACCTTCGACGACTCGATAGGGCCCTGCAATTGCATCATTCGTCATCAGGTAATCATGCCCGACTAGGTGGGCTGCCAGTCTCATTGCGAACTTTCATCTGAAGATCCGCAGTCCGTTTTGGGTGGGAGATTATCGCTTGGCCCCTCTGCTCAGGTAGAGATATGCGCATGGAACCGAGGACAAAGAAGCGATTACTACGTGCTGCATATGGAGGGGGCGTTGTCGTTTCCGCGGTGATCAGCTTCGCGCTCGGACGATTCGCGCGCCTACACGACTGGGATCTCACGCAGCCGCAAGCCGTACTAATCGCGGGGTTCGCGAGCGGGTTTTTCCTCGTCGCTGCAGCGTGGATCGCCTTTCATGGACAGAAACAGAACAGACTCGATGAGCGGCAGCGACACATAGACCAACTGAATGTTCAGCGCGAGGGTTGGGCTGCCGAGCATAAGGCGGTTTCGGATCGGGCATACCGAGATGAAGTTCGAGGGGTGTATCGAGCCGCAATTCGAGCCTCACGGAAAGTGCACATATTGTCGATTGAACTTGACAGAGCGGAACGATCGGGACGTGCGGCCGTGGATGTTGAGCATATCGGCGCGAGGTTCAACGAGGCTTTGGCAGAGGTCATGGTAATGGATGAAGAGTTGACGATGGTGAGTTCACCAGAGGTGAACGAGGCATACAAAGAAGTAGTGGATAAGGTCGAAATCAACGCAGATAGGAAGCGCACGAGGGCGGCGGCTGGAGAACTGCTGGACGAAGCGGCGATTCATGAAACGGAGGGTCTGTTCACTGCGCTCGCTTCACGTATGGGGGAGCATCTCGATTTTCTGCGACCAGTGAGCGCGACTAGCGCGGAACCTTCAGTCGAGACGAATCCTGCAACGCAACAATCAGATTCTTGACCGACCAGACCAGGATGATCGAGTCCTTTGCCCACAGCAGGCCGGCCTGAAACTTTGTTTCTTCCCCGACATGTTTGATTCGTTCTCGACGCTCGACGTCATAGTGGAGCAGTTCGCCGTACAGCCAATCGATGGCGATCTGCCGATCCTTGAGTAACGGGAAGGTCGCACCCTCGCCTTCTGAAATCGGTATCCCGCCAGCCGAGAAGTAGTGCATATCCGTAAAGCCGTCCCACATTTGGAGGATCGGAGAGACCCAATTCTCTCGAGCTTCCACATCGGTGTAACGACCGATGATTTTGAGGATCTTGCCCAGGTACACGTCTTCTTCCTGCGCAACCATTATTTTTCGCAACCGCGCTGCCGCTGCTTCGATCTCTTCTTCATGGGGTCGGTCCACGGCTATGCGCCATGGTCGTTCGGGGCTACCAGCGAGATTTGGCGTTATTGTGAAACTCTGGCCCAGAGTTTCGAGTTCCTCTCGCTTTGCAAGGCTGCAATTTAGAACCTGGTTAGCGGCTCCAAGATATGCGTCGATTTGCTTGCCTTCGCTTCCAATATGTTTGGTCTGGCGTCTTCCCGCCACGTCACATCGCCCCGATTCGCTTCATGTTGTTCAGAGAATCTCACACCTATCGCGGTCCTTGTAGCCACAGGCTTCTCGCGAATCGCGAGTTACGGTAGATACACTCAACTCTGTCCACCGAAATAGAGGAGCTGCGCATCGTGTCGATCACGATCTTTCTGCTGACGCTCGGTGCCGCCGCGCGGCTAACCCGACTCGTCACCGACGACTACATCACCCGCCACTTCCGCGCGTTTTTCATCCGCCGGTACGGGCCCGACAATGACCTCGCCTATCTCGTCACGTGCCCGTGGTGCATGTCGATGTACATCAGCGGCGGAATGTTCACCCTCGCATGGTTCTACGGGTGGCATCCCGCATTCATCATCGCCACCGCTGCACTCACCGTGTCGTACCTCATCGGTACCGCCGCCATTCTCGTCGGATCTGCAGAGGTGGACTGATACGCACACGCCGCCCCGACAGCACAGCCCACGCCATCGCCGAACGAATGACGCCCACGGCGCCGGCGTCAACTCATGCGGAGGGCAGACTCCGAAACAGTCGCACACCCCGCGGGCCTGCCGTCAGCCAATACGTCACACCCTCCATGAGTCGCCGCTTCGCGCCGCAATCCGTCACCGCAGCAGCCGAAGTGGTCTACGGAAAGAGTCTCGCCAAGCAGAAGAAGTCGGAGCGGGTTGAGGCTCGCCGCGAATTGGATGTCACGGCTGGTGTCGAGTATGAGGTTCCGCCGGCCTATCCGGAAGGGATCTTCAAGCACCGGGCGTCGGTGACTCCTCCCGGGGAGCAGTCGCGGTCGGTGGAGATTTGGCACGCCATCGCTGATGGTGCTTCTGTCCTTGCCCGCAAGGCTCTCCAGGCGATCGAGGGTGCCTATCCAGACATCTATGCGGACAGGACCCCGGAACGCGCGCAGCAGTCCGCTGAGCCACAGCACGCCACTATCCAGAACATGAAGGTCACAGTATGGGCATCATCGTGGTTGGTGTTGATCCAGGCGCGAAAGACACCGGCGTCTGCGTTGTCCGGGGCCGCGAAGTCCTCGCCTCCCACACAGTCACGACAGTCGGGGAGTTGTTCCCAGCAGATCGCGACTACCTTCAAGCGGTTGTCGCGGCTGTCAGAAGCTGCTTCACGCCAGGTTTCACGGACTTCGTCGATTTCGCTGACGAACCCACCCTTGTTGCTGTGGAAACCATCACGAAACCGAACTGGCACATGGGACGTGGAGGCGCAGCCGCCAACCCCACGGCACTCCTCGCGACCGCGCAAGTACTCGGAGCCGTCCTCGCCCACCCCTGGCCCGTCCCCATAGTCACTGTGCAGCCCGACAAAAACGGATCCCAACCCCTCGGCGCCTACCCACCTGACCTCGTCTCAGCGGCCGAACGGAGGGCGAAGAACTGGCAACTGAAAGTCGGCGGCGGTCAACTCCGACACCAACGCAGTGCATTCGATGCAGCCCGCACCGCAGTCCGCAACCACCAACCGCACCTCAATCACCTACTCGAAGAAGCATGACCATGAGCTGGACCAAGATTGACTCAGGCGATCGTGAACCGTGCGAACACTACGAATGGACGAATTAGGTTCACAGAGTTCCCTAATGCAAGATTGCGCAAAAGAACGCTTATCGGCATGACCAAATCGGGAGCTATATATGAAACGTGATACACGACGACTACTGTTTGCCACTTCGATTGTAGTCAGCGTTGCTGCGGCACTCACTGCATGTTCGTCAGGCGAGGATTCGTCTGTCCCTAAAGCCACAGGTCCGGATGCGGGCGTTATCTTGTTGGTCGATTGCGGAGAAGACGGCGTCGGTGTCGTTAAGGTCTCCTACGGAGTCGTCGACGACGAGTTCATGGTTGGCCGAAACTCCACCACCCAGTCGATTGGTGGTTATAAAACGCTTTCCAGAAACTATGGTTCTTCGGATGACGGCGACGGCGCAACACTCACAGTGTCAACGAATCCAACCCGTGGGACTTGCGCGACCTCACTGACGGACGAAAATGGCGGAGAGATTTTGGCTGAGAAGGAAACCGCTGGCAAAGTGGAGCTTTCTGCTTTCGTGCCAGCAGGCTAACTTCGGCAATGCGCTCGATATGCACGCATTACCGAGATACGCCTGAATATGACAAACGCCCGCCAGACTTCGTGTCTGGCGGGCGTTCTCGCGTTCGGGGTAGGTCAGTCAGAAGAAGCGTTGCCCAACCGCCCAACCGCCGAACATAATCGCTCCGATTGCCAAACCTGTTAGGCCAGGGGAATCATAAGTTCGGGCGAACGCGACCTTGATTCTCGCCCACGCGTACGCCGATAACCCTCGGCCGCGGGCTGCGGTGAGTGTCGCAATGTTGTCGAGTTCGTGCCGGACTGCCGCGTCGAGTACACCGTTCTCGTCGAGATTAGAGCGGCCATGCGGCATGGCCTGCCTGATTTCGACGAGTACCTTCAGGTTCTCATGCGGCGTCTTGCGGGCGAGCCTGATCGCGGCGCTGCCCGCGATCGCTGCGGCGAGGACGTATCCGATTGGGGTCAGGCTGACTGCCACCACGGACTATCTGCGGCTGCGGCTGCGGCTGCGAAGTTCATTCGCGCATCATGCCCGTTGGGTCACGTTCGCGCACAGCGTTCGCTACCGGGCGATGCCGCATAAATGCTGTCGATGTGCGGACTCCGCTACTCGCTCGACGTCCCGAAGCTATTGAACTACATCGACCAACAAGCAGTCGAACTTCGGCTGCTTCGAAGGTCGTAAACAACAACGCGTCACTGTAATTGCAGTAGATACACTCATCTGTACCCACCGAAATGGATGACACAAAGGCGAATGACAAATCACCCCAACACCCCAGACGGCACCTGGCCCGAAGACCTCGGCCGCCGAGAAACCGCACTCGAAGCGATGCGCCTGCGTCGTGACGGTAAAACGTGGGACGAAATCGCCACAGAGGTCGGGTACTCGAGTCGGCAAGACGCCCACAAGACCGTCAAACGTGTCATGTAACGCGTCGAAGGTGAAACCGCCGAAGACTATCGGGAGATCATGGTCGCCCGCTACGAAGCCCTCTACGCGAAGGCATGGGAAGCGATCACAGCGGCGGACAAGCAAGGGCAGTTGGTGGGGAAGTCGCAACTGATCGCGTCTGCTCGGGCGTCGTTGGATTCGTTGTCGAAGATGTTGGGTTTGCAAGCCGCATCGAAATCAGAGGTCACCGTGGTGACTCGCACGCAGATCGATTGAGAGATCGAAACATTGCTCGTCCATGGCGGCATTTTGGCCGGCGAGCAAACCGAAACCGAGGAAAACAAGTGAAGGTGACAGTCTTCACGAAGCCAGGGTGTCCACCGTGTGATGCGACGAAGACGAAGCTAGACAAGCACGGCGTCGAGTACGAGGTTTGTGATGTCATCACCGACCCGGAAGCGAAAGCGCGGGTGCAGGAACTCGGATATCTCAGCACGCCCGTCGTCGAGTGCGGCGACACGCACTGGCAGGGCTACAGCCCCGACAAATGCAAAGCCCTCGCAGACAGCCTCGCGGTGATGCGGCCCGCCCTCGATGCGGAGCTCTCACAGTCCGCCGCCGAATGCCTCGAGGTCTGACTCATGACCTGTACCGTCACCCTTGAAAGTGACCAGATAGCGAGGACATTCAGTGGCGACGTACGGACTGTGGAAATCGAAGATGTACTACATGTGTGGGGAGAAGGCACCGGCCGTCACAGCTGGCTCAGTGAGCGAACTTGTCGCAGAAGCGAAACGGCGGGGGTGGTCGACGCCGGCGCTGATCGCAGTCAAGGACGGCGGCGAATGGACGGTTCATCATTGGGTCTATGCGAAGGTCAACAAGCCGGTGTCAAACCTGCCCCAGGCGGCCAAGTACTACAACGTGCGAATCGGCGTGACGAAGGAATGGCCGGATCGACTGGGCGCGCGACCAACGGACGACGGATTGGCCTGAAGCATCAACAAAGCTCCCGGTTAGACGATCCGAATCTCATCCGGCCGCGACCTGACATGGGTCGCTGCTATTCCGCCGGCAACAACGGCACCGCCGACGACAAGGATCCAGCCGATCCACTTACGAGGCGCCAGCTGGTCTTCGCATCCAATCGCGTACTCCCGGCCCCTCGGCAGGGTCCTTTCCGGCGTGTTCTCCGTGTAATAGACAGAATTGTCAGCGAATTTCGGAGAGTCTGTGTCGGGGTTCAGGGCGGATCCACACACAACAAGGGCATCATCCCGCTTGGACAACGTGGGGTGAGCCCCCATGTCTGCACCGCTTGTCAGCACGATCCAACCTGCAACGAAAGCGACAAGCGCTATGCCGATATACACCCTCTTGGACAACGGCTGTCTCCCTCTGTGAATGCCTGGACACAGTCGTGCAAGCAGACAATTAGACCATCCGGTTGCCTCCATGAGGCGCCGGCGCTGTCCGGCGGTGCATTCGATGAGCATCCTCGAGTCCGGGGCGTGGCGGGCCTTACCCGCCGCCGACAAAGAACACCTCCGCAACAAGCTGGCAGAACAGCACGCCCGCAACGGAAACCCCATCGGCGGACCCCCACACCCGGAGCACTCGCAGTCGGCCACGAACCGACCATCCAAGTCCAACGCCCACACCTCGAACTCATCGACGAAGCACTCACCTAGGTGAAAGACACACCCAACGCCAAACTCATGATCTGGACACCGTCACGCGCCGGCGTCACTATCACCTCGGTGTCCTGGGCAGCGCTACTCGGTTCCGCCGGCTTGGCAGCCTTCGTGTCGTTCATCCTGGCGATCTCGACAGCGACTGCGATCACCTCCGGGAACTTTGTCATCGACCTCGCTGACCGTGCACTGAGAACCGGTGCAGGTTCACTTGTCGCGGCGATACCGCTGACTGGAAGCATCGCGGACATCAACTGGTCTGAAGCCCTCACCATCGCTGGTACCGCCGTTGTTGTTTCCGTGCTTACTTCGTTGTTGACGATCAATCTCGGATCGGCGAAGGGGCTGCCGAGCGCGGCGCCGGTGGAGACTCCTCTGGTTTTGAATCCGACAGGTTCGATCACGGAGTTCCGCGGCTGAACTAGGTATGCGAGTGAGGGGCGGGACCGTTGTGGTCTCTCCCCTTTCTCACGTCCGCTACAGTTGCAGTACATACAGTGATCGAAGGGGGCACAGTGAGCCGTGCATATGGCTGGAACGACAAAGGCAACGCCACCATCGAAGACGAAGCACCCGTAATCCGCATGATGGCAACCACCCTCCTCGAAGGCGGATCCCTCCGAGGCCTCGTCGAACACCTCAAAGCAGAAGGCATCGCCACCGTCTCAGGGAAAACGTGGCAGCCGGTCACCATCAAACGAGCCCTCACCAACCCTCGCATGATCGGGAAGAAGAAGGTCGGCGACAAACTTGTCGAACTAGCTGACGTGCCGCCGATCCTCCAGACACGCACTTACAACCGGCTGTGCAAACTTCTGCTTGATCCGGAGCGTGCGAAGTTCACCGGTGGCCGCACTCAGGTCGCGTTGCTCGGGGGTGGTATCGCTCGCTGCGGTGGCTGCGGTCGGGCCTTGTATTCGTCAGCGTCCACCGGTCGCGCAGCTGTTTACACTTGCTCGACTCGTAGTGGTGAATGCCCCGCGACGGTGTCCGTTCAAGCGGAACTCCTCGACGCCGATGTCACTGAACGTGTCCTCGCTCGGTTGTCGTCACCGAAACTTCGGGCGGCGTTGACGAAGTCGATCAATGAGCTCGGCTCACGCGACGCCGCAGAAGCGCGCATTGAAGATCTCCAATCCCGGTACACCGCGCTCGGGGAAGACTTCGCTGACGGACTCATCGAACGTGAAACGATGCGCGCCGGCACCGATAAAGTTCGGGCGAATATCGCGGCGACTGAACTGAAGATGAAGCAGCAAGAAGTGCTCGCTTATTTACCTGAGCCTGATCCGTCGGCGATCGTTGAATGGCGGGAGCAGGCCGGGCTGCGTCAGTATCGAGACGTTGTGTCTATCCTTCTCGACCACGTGACTGTGAAACCGACGGACCGCCGCGGCCCGGGTGGGCTTGATGACGAGCGCATCGTTTACGTCTGGAAGAAGTGACTGGGTAGGCTATTTCCTGGTCTATTTTCACCCCAGAATTTACATCTGAAAAGACTGAAGGCCTCACCAATCGGTGGGGCCTTCACTGTGGACTGCGATCAGTTCGCTACTTCGGGGCAGTGGTATTTCACTGCTAGAGATATCAACCGTAGGGTATCGCTTTGCGACATCCCCATCTCGTTTCCGAGTTGGGTGGCGATATCTTCTTGTTCCTCAGCTCCCCATTCTTCTGCCAGGTCGTTTAGTTTGATTCCTACGCACACGATTCCTGCGAGTGTTTGCGCCTCGACCGGAGTGGCTGGCTCGCCAACAATTTTTGATGTCTCGATAGCGAGCTTCGCTGAGCCCTCCGGATCTTCCTGAACCTTCTGGCGTGCTTCCTTGTCTAAGCCATCTCCGACAGGGTCGTTGTTGTTCGGGAAGTTGGCAGTGGAAGTGAGAGCTTCGACTTCTTCGACGGTGGCGGCAACCGTAGTGCTGGGCACTATGGTTGCCGATTCACTGTTCACTGCAACAGGAGTGCTGTCCGTTCCGCATCCTGTTAATAAGGCAGCGGCGGCAATTGCAGCAAGGAACGTTCGTTTCATTGCAAATGCATACCAGGTTGCCTGAATCAGTAACTCGGAGGCGGGGGAGGTGTGTTCGCGGGCTGCACGTGGGACGTCCATTGTGTGCCGTCGTACCAACGAATGAATCCGGGGCTTTGCTGATCTGGATACCATCCTGGTCCAAGCCCCGCCTGTGGCGCAACGAACTGGACAGGTGGCGGCCGCTTGTCGCCGACTCGGATAAGGGCTCGGACAACGAGAACGACGAATGCGATGGGCAGAACGATGAAGATCAGGAAGAGCATGATCTGTGCGGGAGAAGTGTCGCCCATGGCGCCGCCGCCGACGATTATCGCGAAGGCCATGACACCTGCAAGGTAGAGACCGCCGCGTACACGTTTGCCGTCCATGACTGACCTTTCGGGAAGTGTCCGTAATGCATACCAGACAGTCCGGACGAAGGACGATGGTGTCGCACGATCGCAGGACTAAAAATTGTCACACAGTTGTCACAAGTCATGCACCGGCACTGCCCGACCACTCCCGTTCGACCCCGACATCTCCAGCTTCACCCGGCCAGTCCCGCCCCAGAATGTCTTTGACCTGGACTGTTAATCGGACGGTTGCTGGTTCGAGTCCAGCCGGGGGAGCGTTCAGAGAAGTCCCTGATCCGCAACAGCGGGTCAGGGACTTTTTTGGTTCAACACAATTTGATCCCGAACTTGGCAAAAGCACCGGTTCGATAATCGGTCAGGCCAACCGTCCAGCCGGCAGCGAATTGCTCACAGTAGAGCCGAACGTCACGCTAGGGGTGGACGAATTGCTGTCGAAGGGCCACACTGAAACAACTCGAGCCGGATCGTTCGGTCCAGAAGTGCTCAGCGGCAAACCGAGTTGAACGAACAAAGGACTTGAGTATGAACCTTTGGGTCGACAACTCATGCAGGCCGCCCGATGGCTGGGTATGGGCACAGACGAGCTCAGGGGCCATCGACGCACTCTGTTTCGGCATGGTGGAACGCCTGTCGCTCGGTGACGAGCTGGGTGGTGACGACACCACGCGCCCGGTTATCCGCTGGATGCGCGAAAACAGTGTGTGGCCAAAAGATATTCGAGTGCATTGCGCCAACCGGGTATGTGCCGAGTGGCTGATCGGGATGATCGACCGGTACCGCAAATAGCCCCCCGGGATTGCTCTGATGCCCCGCCCCCGACGAATCGGGGACGGGACACGCCAGCCGGCACGTCAACATCCCGAAGGCGTCAACAGCCCGTTGCTGGACGTACTGGCAGAGCCGCGCTCAGTCCTTCACAACAATTATGTAACCAATGGGTTCGAAATCGAAACCCTCATTGTGGACAATCAAGCCAAGGTGGACGGATTCGTTCCGGGCCGCCGGCCGATGAAAAACGACGGCGTTCTGATTGTGGCGTTCCCTCGGTCCGTAGCCCGTTGATCGCCGGCCTCCGCATTGGGCTGTTCCAGCATTATTCGCGGCGATGATTCGTCTGCTTTTCGTGCCTCTCGGCACGTCGAAGTTCGGCGGCGGATTCCTCGAGTTCGGTGTGGCTGACTGCTCGTCCGATCCAGAGTGCGGCAAACGTGGCCGCGAGGACCCAGATAGCGACAATTCCGGCAATCCACCACATAGCTGAAAGTGTGCCACAGCAAGGATGGAGGTCGAGGCCCGGTCGCTGGGTTACCTCAGATTTCACCCATCCTGAATTGCTCACGTGTGGTTGTTGGGCAAGGTTGCCTATGTCTCGTTTCGATCACGACCAGGTGGGTACACGGTTCGCAGGCCGCGACGGTCGGGGTTAGCATGCGGTCTCGCAGCCTTGCGGTTCAGGTTCTTGTCGGTTGAGCACACAGCCCTCGAGAGCCGCTGTCGTTTTGGGACTACTTCCTCTTCGGATTGCCTCCCGCAAGATGAACGACGCCCCCGCTCTCATCGCTGAGAGTGGGGGCCTTTGTCGTCATCCACGTTGAGCACACAACATAGGAATCCCTTATCCGTGCCGGGCTGACCCCGCATGTCCACCGTAGTCCTGCGCCTCGGTGCCGGCGGAATTACTCAGCGCGAGAAGCGGTGCGGTTCCTCCAGTTCGGCATTGTTGATGGCGCGGCCGAGCCAGATCGCAACATAGGCGCCGGCAGCAGCCCACCCGACAAGAATTTCGGCAATCCACCACATGGCAGGAGCTTCGCACGTAACGCGCTGACGCACTGGACTTTTGTCCCGCGATGCGTGAATGAAAGATCCCTGCAACGCAATTGTGACCCACCTCCATGGGTCGAATTGGCCGACCGCAGGCTACTCGAATTGCGCGCCGGGGCTGTGGGTTTGGTTGATGTCGAGCGTGACCTCGATATCCTCCGCGGGAGCACCCGCGAGAAGGTGTACGGCGTCTGCGACCATTTCGGGAATCTGATCGAGTCGGCGAGCTTGGGTGAATGCTCCGTCGACCTCGGGCACTTCGACTGCCCACCAATCGCCGGATCTTGTGACTGTGGCGGTGACCTTCATGGAATGCCTTTCTGGTCGGTGGTTGTTCGAAGCTGATGGTCGTTCGATACGAAAGCCCGGCGCAGGTTTCTGCGCCGGGCCTCGGTGTTCGTGGTGCGAGCGTCTACTTCGCTGCGCGGTCCGAAGGCTCGAACAAGCGAACGATGTGGGCCGGGTTGATGTAGTAGACCCCGTTGGGGGAGTTGAGAACCAACGTGTCCTCAGTGAAGTCCTTGACGGTGCCGTTGAGCTTCGCGCCGTCGGACATGATGATCCGGATCGTGGCCTTGGAGTTCTTGAATTCAGAGAGTGCAAGCTTCATGTGATGATCCTGTTCAGTGGGGTGTGCTCTCCAACGTTATCGGGTTCCGGCACCCGTGCGAACCAAGTCGAGCTACCTGCTTCGATATGAGTTGAACCAGTCACACCCTGCCCGGTTGTGATTCGCGTCGGCGGTGCCGGTAACATTCGGACTCGCCGAGATGTCATGCAACTCGGATGGGGCGGTAGCTCAGTCGGTTAGAGCCGTGGACTCATAATCCATTGGTCGCGGGTTCGAGCCCCGCCCGCCCCACGTCAGATGCCCTGTCTCGTAGGTCGAGGCAGGGTCTTCTTCTACTTGTGTGAATCTCAGCTCTCGTAGCGCTCCGGCAGTTGGCATGGTTGCTGTAGCGTGCCGGCTATTCTCCGAGCGAAAATGCCAGCGGCTCACGCGCTTCGGCTTCGGAATAAGTCAGCCCGCCACGATGGGATATCTCGACCTGGTAGAACGTGCTTCCGGCGGGAACACCGCTTACGGTGAATGGTAGGACGCACTCACCGTTCGAAGTTTCGCCTCCCTCCAGGCGGCCGGTTGCCAGCGTCTTTCCGGCTTCGTCGGTGACCTTCACCTCGGCGCCCGGTCGGATGTCGTCGTAACCACCGTCTCCGACGCAGCCGGATCCGATCCGTTGTGCATCGCTCGACGACAAGCTCATCGTCCCTGTAATTGCAAAGGAGCCGGGTTTGGTTGTTTTGTTGACCAGTGCAATCGCACCGGCGATAAATCCACCGACTGCCATAGTTCCAACCGCGCCGACGAGAACCCAGATCAGAGGGTGTGTTCGCTTGGGTGCCAGTGCAATGCCGTGATTGACGCCGAGGTTGTAGCCGTCGTGCCACGCGTGATCGATGTTCGAGTCCGGCTGAAACGGCGGCTGAGGTTGTGTCATAGGAAATAGGTAGCAAAAAAGAGACCGGTCGTTACACCTTTTGGGTGGTAAGTGAACTTCTTCTCATAGGCAGTCGGGCTAGTCTCGGGCTATGCCGATTACGCCGGACACGAAGAACTGGACCTGGGTGCTCGAGCGCCCTTGCACGGAGTGTGGGTTCGACTCGAGCACCATCACCTTCGCGGATGTTCCCGACCTAGTCCGCAGGAACGTGGCGGCCTGGGGTGAGGTGCTGCAGCGCGAGGACGTGGCGATACGGCCGAACAGCGAAACCTGGTCCGCGTTGGAGTATTCCGCCCACGTGCGTGACGTGTTCAGGATCTTCAAGATTCGGCTCGAGCAGATGCTCGAATTCGACGATCCGGAGTTCGAGAACTGGGACCAGGACGCGACAGCGATTGCCGATCGCTACAACGAGCAGGATCCGGGAAAAGTCGCTTCGGAATTGGCCGTCGCAGCCGAAGCCGTTGCGAGCGCATTCGAATCAGTTGCCGACGACCAGCTGGATAGGCGTGGGCTTCGCAGTGACGGATCGGCGTTCACCGTCGAATCATTGGCGATGTACTTCATCCATGACCCGATCCATCACCTGCACGACGTTTCGGAGTAGTCAGAGCCCGCGCTCCTCCTCCAGAGTTTTCCGGGCACCGACGGAGTGCAAGGAATCGAGAGTTGTTCGGAAGCTCGCCACAAATCGTCGATTGTCGACCAGGTCGCCGAAAACGGCGCGGTTGCCGATGAAGGCGAGAGGGTCGACCGACTGCTTCTGAGCGAGGGGCACCAACGTGTCGGCCATTTGATCGACAACGGTGATCGGGTTGCCGTGCTCGTCGACACCCTCGGCGTAGCGAGCCCAGCTGGCCACTATTGCGGTGGACAGATTGATGGGGCCCCCGGTGTCGAGTTGCTTTCGGATGACCGGCAGGAGCCACTTGGGAATTCGATCGGACGATTCGGCGCACAGACGCGCAATCGTGTCGCGGACCTGCGGGTTCGAGAATCGTTCGATGAGCGTCTTCTTGTACTGGTCAAGATCGACGCCTGGCACCGGGTCGAGGGTGGGGGTCGCTTCGAGGTTCATGTAGTCGAGCAGGAAACCGGACAGGAGTTCGTCCTGGCATGCCTCGTGAACGAGACGGTATCCGGCGAGGTAGCCGAAGTACGCAATGCCCTGATGGCTGGCATTGAGAAGGCGTAGCTTCATGAGTTCGTACGGGCGAACGTCCGGCACCATGTTCACGCCGGCATTTTCCAAAGGTGGTCTGCCCACGGTGAACTCGTCTTCGAGAAACCACGCCGTAAACGGTTCCGCCGCGACGGGCCAATGATCGTCGACGCCGAATGCCTGCGCGATCTCGGCGGTCACCTCGGCTGTCGTGACGGGTGTGATCCGGTCGACCATGGAGTTGGGGAACGCGCCGTTCTGCTCGATCCACTCGGCAAGTTCGGGATCCTTCAGGGCGGCAAATGCTCCGAAAGCTGTTCGTGCGACGGCACCGTTCCCTTCGATGTTGTCGCAGCTCATGATCGTGAAGGGTGCGAGGCCGCGTTCTCGGCGAAGGGCGAGGGCATCGCAGACCAGTCCGAAAGTCGTGCGGGGGAGCGCGCCTGGCCGAAGATCATGTACGACATCAGGATTGGACACGTCGAACTCGCCGGTCGTGTGCGAGATGTTGTAACCGCCCTCGGTGATGGTGAGGGACACGATCTTTGTGGACTCCGACGCCATCTTCTCGATGACCGCGCGTGGATCGTCCGGAGCAAACAGGTACTCGACGATGGACCCGATGACCCGGCCCTCGAGCGTTCCGTCAGCATGCTTGAGCGCCAAGGTGTACAGACCGTCCTGGGCGCCGAGCGCATCCTTCATCCGCTTGTCCGACGGCATCACTCCCACACCACAGATGCCCCAGTCGAAGCCTTCGCCGCGTCGCAGGAGGGTGTCGATGTACATCGCCTGATGTGCTCGGTGAAAGCCGCCGACGCCAAAATGCACTATGCCGGTTGTGACTTTGCTCCGGTCGTAGTTCGGCACTTCGAGTGAAGCATCGAAGTCGCGCAGGGTCTTCGTGTTGAGTTCCATGAAAGTTCTAGTCTCCTTCGGCGACGATGACAATGGCTTTGATGCTGCCGGGAACGCGATCAGCTACCAGGGCCTCTTGCGACTGTTCGAGTGAAAAGCGGGCTGTGACCATCGAATCCAGATCGACACGGCCGGCAGCGACCAGTGCGGCGGCGATCGGCCACGTGTTGGCGTATCGGAACACACCGGTCAGGATCAGTTCGCGGTTCTGAATGATCGGGACCGGCAAAGGGATTTCGTCGGCGCCCATTCCTACCAAAACGACTGTGCCAGCGGGCCGAACGGCGTGAATGCCGTCGATCACGGCGGCCGTGGCACCCGACGCGTCGATGAACGCGTCGACGCTGAGGGAACGCACATCGCTCTCGCGGGGATCCACCACGGTGGTTGCGCCGAATTTCAGTGCCACCTCGCGCCGGGCCGCATCGATGTCCGAGACGATGACCTCGGTGGCACCAAAAGCCTTGGCTACCTGCGCGGTCACGATTCCGACGGGTCCGGCGCCGGCGATGAGGACTCGAGACCCTGCGGTGATGCCCGCCTTCTGGACAGACGCAATGCCTACGGAGAGGGGTTCGAACAGCGCCGCGGCTTCATAGGACACGGAATCAGCGATGGGATGCGCGAAGTCGGCACCGATCGTGACGTAGTCCGTCAACGCACCGTCGATGGGAGGCGTCGCAAAGAACTCCATGTGTGGGCAGAGGTTGTACCTTCCCGCCTTCGATTCCGAACTGGTCGGATCGGGCTTCTGCGGTTCGATGGAAACCCGTTGTCCGATGCGACTGGGATCAACACCGTCCCCGACGGCTGCGATCCGGCCTGACGCCTCGTGCCCGAGAACGAGGGGAGCGTCGACCACATAGGGCCCGATACGGCCTTCACGAAAATAGTGCGCGTCGGATCCACACACGCCGACTGCGTGGACGCGGACGAGGACTTCGCCGGGTCCGGGCGACGGTCGCGGTCTTTCCTCCATCTGCATCTTTCCGACTTCAATCAGGACATTTGCCCGAATTGTTGCAGGTAGATCGAGTGATTCACCGGAAACTGTTGTGTGGGTCACAACGTAGATGTTAGCTTAATGAGCATAAGAACATCTAGTGAGCATCTGCTCACGATCACATGAAGCAGCGTCAAATGAATCAACAAGGAGAACGCGTGAACCAGTCGGCACAGCCAACAGGACTCAAGACGTCGAAGACGCCGGCGTCCGAGGATGTCCGACTCGCGTTGCGGGCGGCAACGATGTATCACCTCGAAGGTGCTACTCAGGCGGAAATCGCTGCAAAACTCGGCGTCTCGCGGCCGACGGCGGGTCGCCTGTTGGCTCGGGCACGGTCACAAGGTTTGGTCAGGGTCGAAATTTTGGTTCCACCGGAGCTGGAAGGTTCGGTGAACACGGAACTGGAGTCCGAACTCGAGAAGCATTTCGGGCTGGCTGAAGTTCTGGTTGTCCCCGAAGCAAATTCGGATTCAGACGATCCTGACTACGATGCGCTGGGCCGCCGCGCTGCTGACGTATTGGTTCGGCGTCTGCAACCGTCGAGCGTTCTCGGATTCACGTGGGGACCGGAAACCGTTGCGGTGGCTGGTTCTTTGCCGGACCGGGCCGCAAAGTGCTCGGCTGTGGTACAACTTGACGGCTCCATGACGGTGACCGACTATCAAACCGGCGTTGACTTCACTATCGGCCGATGTGCACAACAGTTGCAGGCCAATCCGATTCGCCTCAATGCTCCGTTGTACGCCGATCCGGCGACTGTGGAGTCGATGCGAAACGATTCGGTCATATCGAAGGCCCTGCAGGCCGGAACTGATTCCGACATCATGGTTTTCGGTGTTGGCGCCGTATCGACGGCTACCACGTTGTTTGCCGGCAGCTTTGTCGATTCGACGATGCTCGACGAGTTGGACAGTCGCGGCGCGGTCGGTGAAATCGGGGGCCGTTTCTACACGATCGACGGAACTCCAGTGGAGGGGCCACTGCCCGAGCGCACGGTCTCCGTATCGCTCGAAGCAGTGAAATCCTGTGATCAGACCATTCTGATTTCGGGGGGAACACACAAACGCCAGGCCGTTCTGGGCGCATTGCGCGGAGGTTTGGCACACGTACTCGTCACCGATGTCGAGTGCGCCCAGTGGCTGCTCGAAAGCTAGCGCTCTTACGAGTTCAGCCGGCCGAGCGTGCAACTGACACGTGAGTGTGAAGGAAGGTAAATCCGTGAAAACAGGAAGACGAGTGTGGGGCGCTGCTACTGCAGCTCTCTGCCTCCTGGTGTCGGGATGTGCGGGTGCGGGCGCACTCGGTGGTTCCGGCGAACGAACCGTCACCATTGCGATGGTGTCGAACTCGCAAATGCAGGACGCCATCAAATTGGCGCCCGCTTTCGAAGCCGAGAACCCTGGGATCGACCTCAAGTTCGTCAGCCTTTCCGAGAATCAGGCGCGCGCCAAGATCACGGCATCGACAGCTACCGGTGGCGGTGAATTCGACGTAGTCATGATCAGCAACTACGAGACGCCGCAATGGGCTGCCAACGGTTGGCTCGTAAATCTGTCCGAGTATGCCGATGCGACACCGGGTTACGACGAAAACGATTTCATTCCGTCGATCAAGACGTCGCTGTCCTACGAGGACAGCATGTACGCCGTCCCGTTCTACGGTGAGTCGTCGTTCCTGATGTATCGCAAAGACCTGTTCGACCAGGCCGGCATCACGGTTCCCGAAGATCCGACCTGGCAGGAAGTTGCCGGGTGGGCCGAGAAGTTCGACAACCCCGACGCAAAGATGTCGGGCATCTGCCTTCGTGGTAAGCCAGGTTGGGGTGAGGTGCTTGCACCACTGAACACCGTGATCAACACCTTCGGCGGCCGCTGGTACGACGAAGATTGGAATGCGCAGCTGACCAGTCCACAGGTGGAAGACGCCGTCCAGTTCTATGTCGACACCGTCAAGGAACACGGTCAGCCGGGCCCGGCGACCAGTGGATTCGGTGAGTGCGCAACACAATTCGCACAGGGAAATACGGCGATGTGGTACGACGCGACGTCGGCTGTCTCGGTGCTGGAAGACCCCGCGTCGTCGAAGGTGCCCGGAAACATCGGCTACGCGAAGGCTCCGAAGGTCGAGAAATCCGATCCAGGATGGTTGTACACCTGGGCGCTCGGTATCCCGGAGTCGGCCAAGAACAAGGACGATGCGTGGAAGTTCGTTTCGTGGATGACAAACAAGGATTACATCCAGAGAGTCGGTACGGAGCTCGGGTGGTCGAGGGTGCCGCCGGGAAGTCGTCTTTCGACCTACGAGATTCCGGAGTACCAGGAAGCAGCCAAGGCGTTCGGTGAGATCACACTCCAATCTATCAACAACGCAGATCCGAAAAACCCTACAGTGCAACCGGTTCCGTATACCGGCGTCCAGTTCCTCACCATTCCTGAGTTTCAGGACCTGGGCACTCGCGTCAGCCAGCAGATCAGCGCTGCCATCGCGGGTCAGAAGAGTGTGAAAGAAGCACTCGAACAATCGCAGCAGTATGCCGAGGTGGTCGGCAAGACCTATCAGGAGAACCGATGACTACGGTTGCTGAGCCCAGAACTGCGGTGGACGACGCGCCGCCGGTCCGAATCGACAAGAAGATCTCTCGCGCCGAGGGGTGGCGTCGGCGAGGTCCGTTGCTGCCGGCGTTGATCTTCTCGATCGTCGTCACTCAGATCCCCTTCCTGTTCACGCTGTACTACTCCACGCAGTCGTGGAACCTCGTGCGGCCGGGATCACGGCAATTCAACGGCCTGGACAACTACATCGAGGTGTTCAAGGACAGTCAGTTCCGTGAGGTGGCTGTCAACACGGTCATCATGATCGTGGGTACGGTCATCGTGTCCGTGATCCTCGGACTGGCGCTGGCACTGCTTCTCGACCGAGCGTTCCTGGGTCGCGGAATTGTGCGAACCCTGCTGATCACGCCGTTCCTCATCACCCCGGTCGCCGGCGCATTGCTTTGGAAGACAACGATGTTCGACCCCGTGTTCGGCATCGTGAACTTCGTTCTCCAGCCGTTCGGCGTCGGCCAGGTGGACTGGGTGAGCAAGTTCCCGCTCGCCGCGGTCATGATCAATCTGATCTGGCAGTGGACCCCTTTCATGATGTTGCTGATCCTGGCCGGGCTGCAGTCCATGCCCCGCGACATTCTCGAAGCCGCACGGGTCGACGGCGCCAAGCCGTTCGCGATGTTCCGCGAATTGACGTTGCCGCATCTGCGCCGCTTCATCGAACTCGGCGCGGTACTCGGTGCGATCTACCTCGTGAACACCTTCGACGCGGTGTACATGATGACGTCGGGAGGGCCAGGAGTGGCCAGCTCGAACCTGCCGTTCTACATCTACCAGCGTGCGTTCCTCGGCTTCGACGTCGGTCAAGCCGCGGCGATGGGCGTCGTGACAGTGATCGCGACCATCATCGTGTCGACACTCGCGCTCCGATTGATCTTCAAGAGCTTCACCGGTAATGAGGAGGCTGCGTGATGACTACCGCACACACGACAACCGACAAGCCGATTGTCAAGCAGAAGAAAAGCGGCAAGTTCAGCCCATGGTCGGTGGTGGCGTGGATTGTCGCCCTCGGCTTCTTCTTTCCGGTCTTCTGGATGGTTCTGACGGCCTTCAAAACCGAGGCCGACGCGTACACGGATCCACCGAAGTTGTTCTTCACCCCGACGCTCGAGCAGTTCCGTGCCGTTCTCGATTCGGGTCTTGGTACCACGCTGGCTAACTCGGCATTCGCAACCGGAATGTCCACGATTCTTGTTCTGCTACTGGGTGTTCCGGCAGCGTTTGCGCTCTCTCTCCGCCCCGTGAAGAAGACGCAGGATGTGCTGTTCTTCTTCATCAGCACCAAGATGCTCCCCGTCGTGGCAGCGATCGTGCCGCTGTACGTGATCGTCAACGACATCGGATTGCTCGACAACATCTGGGCGCTGGTCATCTTGTACACGTCGATGAATCTGCCGATCGCGGTGTGGATGATGCGCTCGTTCTTCCTCGAAGTACCCGGCGAACTCCTCGAGGCCGCCAGCATGGACGGCGCGAGCTTGTGGACCTCGGTTCGTGAGGTCATCCTGCCGCTGATCTCGCCCGGAATCGCTGCCACAGCGCTGATCTGCGTGATCTTCTCGTGGAACGAGTTCTTCTTCGCAGTCAACCTGACGGCTGTTCAAGCGCAGACGATTCCGGTGTTCCTGGTCGGATTCATCACCGGTGAGGGCCTCTACTGGGCCCGGCTGTCCGCAGCGGCAACCATGGCGGCGCTTCCCGTCATCCTGGCCGGGTGGTTCGCCCAGAACAAACTCGTGCGCGGTCTGTCCTTCGGCGCCATCAAATGACCCGGTGCAATCCACTAGCTCGCCTCACACTTTCAGGAGTTCGTCATGGCTGAAATCTCGTACCAGAAAGCGTCTTGCATCTACGAAGGTGCCGGGACCCTCGCTGTCGATTCGCTCGATCTCGATATCAAGGACGGCGAGTTCATCGTCCTCGTCGGACCGTCAGGATCGGGAAAGTCCACTGCGCTACGCATGTTGGCTGGGCTCGAGGACATCGACTCGGGTGCAATCACCATCAACGGCAAGGACATGACCGATGTCCCGTCGAAGGATCGCGACATCGCGATGGTCTTCCAGAACTACGCGCTGTACCCCAACAAGACCGTCGGCGAGAACATGGGCTTTGCGCTGAAGATGCGTGGGGTTCCCCTGGAGGAACGAAAGAAGAAGGTTGCCGAAGCGGCAAAGCTCCTCGACCTGACCGAGTACCTGGACCGCAAACCCGCCAAACTGTCCGGTGGCCAGCGTCAGCGAGTTGCCATGGGACGCGCTATCGTTCGTGAACCTCAGGTGTTCTGCATGGACGAACCGCTGTCCAACCTCGACGCAAAACTGCGGGTCCAGACGCGTACGCAAATCGCGGCGCTGCAGCGTCGGCTCGGAACCACCACCGTGTACGTCACCCACGATCAGGTGGAAGCGATGACGATGGGCGATCGCGTCGCAGTGCTCAAAGGTGGCAAGTTGCAACAGTTTGCGTCACCGACCGAACTCTACGATCGTCCCGCAAACGCGTTTGTCGCCGGCTTCATCGGTTCGCCGGGCATGAATCTGGTGACGGCCCCGGTCACTTCAGGTGGCGTTCGGTTCGGGTCCGTCGACGTTTCGCTCGACCGCGAGCAGATGACGGCAATTGCGGCCGCCGGCTTGGACTCCGTCACCGTCGGAATCCGGCCGGAACAATTCCAGGTGGTTCCCGCGGGAACCGGTATCGCCGCTCAGATCGATCTGGTCGAAGAACTGGGCAACGAGTCGTACATCTACGCGCACGTGCCGGGAACGGATGCCGATCCCATTTCACTCGTCGCTCGTACGGGTGGACGATCACAACTGCAGTACGGCCAGACGCTCGGATTCGAGCGGGTAGAAGGACCGGTTCATCTCTTCGACCCCACGACCGGTGAGCGCGTAGGTAACTGAGCCCATCCGAAATCGTGCCCTGCTCGGCGCTCGAACTCGATCGCGCCGAGCAGGGCATTGCCATGATCGCCTCAAAGTTAAGGTCTATCGATGAGTGATACCCGAAATCGATCCGTCGTGGTGTGTGGTGAGGGACTGGTCGATCTGGTGCCGGTGGGGGAGAATTTCTCACCCAAGCTGGGCGGCGGACCGTTCAACGTCGCACTCGCGTTGGGCAGGCTCGGGTCGGCTGTGGGTTTTGTCTCCCGGTTGTCGGCCGACGCGTTCGGTGATCGCATGATCGCCTCCCTGACCGCGTCCGGCGTCGACACCAGTGGAGTCGACCGTGGACCGGAGCCGACCACACTTGCCGTCGTCAATCTTTCCGACGACGGTAGCGCCCGGTACAGCTTCTATCTGGAGGGGACGGCGGATCGACTCTTCAGTGCGCCGGAACTTCCCGATGCCCGCGCATTTTCCTTCGGAACCCTCTCGCTGGTGCTGGAACCCGGGGCGTCGGCGTACGAAGCTCTGCTGATCGAGGCGCACGCACGTGGACGACTCACCATGGTGGACCCCAATATCCGCCCGGCCGTCATCGCTGACCCCGACGCGTACCGTCGACGCTTCCGCACGTGGTTGCCGTCCGTCGACATTCTCAAAGTGAGCGATGACGACGCGCTGTGGCTGGGCTCGGTCGACGGTCGTGAGTGGCTGGACGAAGGTGTGGGGGCGATCTTGTTGACGCGCGGCGGCGATGGATTGACAGTGCTGACACCGGGATTCGACGTATCGGTATCGGCGCCGACGGTTCGGGTCGCAGACACCATCGGAGCGGGAGACACGGTGCACGGTGCGCTGTTGGCATATCTGGAGCGCCATGACGCACTCGATCCCGCCGCTGTTCGCAGCTTTACGGCACCGCAATGGGAGGCGGCGCTGGAGTTCGCGGCGCGGGCGGCGGCCGTCACGGTGTCACGGCCAGGTGCTGACCCGCCGTGGTCGGCGGAGTTGTCCCACTGAGAGTTTGTCCCACTGAGCGGGTCGTTTCCGAAATGCCGGGCACGTGTTTTCCCAGCTCAATTGGACGTCTGACCTGCGGCACGAAAACTTTCGTTAGAACACGTTCCAATTTCGGCTATTTGTGGCTATGGTCACAGTGATAGATGCGGGTGTGCGAATGAAAGGGTGAACTGACGTGAAGACCAAGGGTGCAATCCTGTGGGGCCTGGGCGAGAAATGGTCCGTCGAGGAGATCGAGATCGGCGATCCGGTAGCCGGCGAAGTCCAGATCCGCATGGAAGCGGCCGGAATGTGCCACTCCGATCACCACATCGTCACCGGCGCTACGCCGATGCCGTCGTTCCCCGTGATGGGTGGACACGAAGGCTCGGGCGTCATCACCAAGCTCGGCCCCGAGGTCTCCGGTCTCGAGGTCGGCGACCACGTTGTGCTGTCCTTCATCCCGGCCTGTGGAACCTGTCCGGCGTGTTCGGCCGGACATCAGAATCTCTGCGATCTCGGCATGGGACTACTCAGTGGTCAGGCAATCAGTGACGGCACGTACCGAATTCAGGCTCGCGGCGAGAACGTGATCCCGATGTGCCTGCTTGGAACGTTTGCCCCGTACATGGTGGTGAACCAGTCCTCGGTAGTGAAGATCGACAAGGACATCCCCTTCGAGGTGGCCGCGCTTGTCGGTTGCGGCGTTCCTACCGGTTGGGGTTCGGCGACGCACATCGCCGACGTCAAGCCGGGCGAAGACGTGGTGATCATGGGCGTCGGCGGCGTCGGCATCAGTGCGCTGCAGGGTGCCGTAGCATCCGGTGCGCGGTACATCTTTGCCATCGATCCGGTGCCGTGGAAGCGTGAGCAGGCCCTGAAGTTCGGTGCCACCCATGCGTTCGAGAGTGCTGCTGCGGCAATTCAACCCATCATCGAGGCGACGCACGGACGCATGGCACAGAAGACCATCATCACCGTCGGTGAGATGAAGGGCGAGTACGTCGAAGAAGCGATGATCCTCACCGCCAAGGCCGGACGCTGTGTTGTCACCGCAATGGGCCACCTGACGGACATGGACGTCAAGCTCAATCTGTTCCTGATGTCGATGCTGCAGAAGGATCTTCAGGGCAACATCTTCGGCGGCGGCAACGCCCGTCAGGATGTTCCGAACCTGCTCGCGATGTACAAGGCGGGCAAGCTCAACCTCGACGACATGGTCACTCGCACGTACACCCTCGAAGGTGTCAACGACGGCTACCAGGACATGCTGGACGGCAAGAATATCCGCGGCGTGATCCGTTACACCGAAGCGGACTGGTGATCCAGAGCTGAAATCACGGGCCAGTAGTCTGATCGAGTGCACAGTCTTGACGTCATCGATCAGTGGCCCGTCGACAACGCGGCAGCGGTCGTCCTCACGGGAGAATCTTCCGGCGGGGGCGGCCGCATTTCTGCGTCGCACGGAGACCAGAGCCGAGTATTTCCGTTGGCGTCGGTGACAAAACTCCTGTGCGCCTATGCAATTCTCGTTGCGGCGGAAGAGGGTGCCGTCGAACTCGATCAACCAGCCGGCCCCGAAGGTTCTACGGTGCGGCATCTGCTGGCTCACGCGTCGGGACTGGCTTTCGGGGAGCGAGTTGTCCAAGCTCCCGTCGCGTCGAAGCGGATCTATTCGAGTGCGGGGTTCGAGGTACTCGCCGATTTGATCGAACATGAAACCTCGATTCCCTTTGCCGACTATCTGGCCGAGGCGGTGTTCGAACCATTGCAGATGACGACCGCGGCACTGGTCGGCCCCGCAGGCCACGGAGCGCAGGCGTCTGCAGCCGACCTGTCCCGGTTCGCCGCTGAACTACTCGCCCCGACTCTGATTTCGCGGCAGACGTACAAAACCGCGATCTCGGTGCAATTCCCCGGGCTCAATGGCATATTGCCGGGATACGGCTCCAAGCGCCCTAATGATTGGGGATTGGGCTTCGAGATACGTGGACAAAAGAATCCGCATTGGACCGGACTCGAGAATTCTGCGTCGACGTTCGGCCATTTCGGTCAATCCGGAACCTTCCTCTGGGTGGACCCCAGCATCGACGCTGCCTGCGTCGTTCTGACCGATCGAGCCTTCGGTGATTGGGCAAAGCCGCTATGGACTGAATTGTCCGATCGCGTAATAACGGACATTCGGTAACAATTTTCTCTTGTTCCACTGGCGCAACACGAGTAACACAGGCACACTATTCAATCGAGCCTGCTCCACACATTCGACAGAGGTCGTTGGGGAAGACGTCCCTCGTCGAAGCAGGAGGCTCGAGTGCAACCGAATCACCTCGCGGAACTGACGACTGGTGTGGTCTTCATCCACTCGTCACCCGCAGCGCTGTGCCCGCACGTGGATTGGGCTTTGTCCGCCGCGTTGGGTTGTCCTGCCAAACTGCGGTGGACATCGCAGTTGGCAGACAATGGACTGCTGCGTGCAACAACGGATTGGTCGGGGCCCGTCGGAACCGGTGCCCGACTGGTGGATTCACTACGTGCGTGGCCGAAGCTGCGATTCGAGGTCACCGAGAACCCCAGCGACGGCGTCGACGGTGAGCGCTACAGCCACGTGCCGGGCCTCGGACTGTGGCGCGGTTCCACCAGTGCCAACGGGGACGTTGTCGTCGGCGAACTGCGGCTGCGATCCATCATCGACGCGGGCGGCGACATCGTCGGAGAAATCGACCGGGCGATGGGTGCCCCGTGGGACGAAGAGTTGGAACCGTATCGATGCTCCGGCGAGGGCGCTGAAGTGATGTGGTTGCACCGCCGCGTCAGCTGATCGACAAACATGAATGAAAAAGGTGAGCCTCGCCGTTGTCGGCGGGGCTCACCTTGCATTCGACAAGTTCTTACAGCGGAATATTCTTGTGCTGCCCACGCACATTCGGAGCGGCGGCGAGGGCGGCCGTGACGATACTGCGAGTCTTCGCCGGATCGATTTCCTGATCCACCACACCCATCTCGACGGCCCGGTCAACGCCACCGGCGATGGCTTCGTGCTCAGCAGCCAAACGGTCGTGGAGCGCTTCACGCTCGTCGTCGGGTGCAGCGGCGAGCGCGCGCTTGTGCAAGATGCCCACCGCGGCCTTTGCACCCATGACGGCGACCTCGGAATTCGGCCACGCGAACACTGCCGTGGCGCCGAGCGCCCGCGAATTCATGGCAATGTAGGCGCCGCCGTAGATCTTTCGGGTGACCACGGTGACGCGGGGGACACTCGCTTCGGCAAAGGCATGCAACAGCTTTGCCCCGCGTCGGACGACGCCTTCCCACTCCATCGACACACCCGGGAGATATCCGGGGACGTCGACGACCACAACGAGCGGCACGCCGAAGGCATTGCACAGGCGAACGAATCGTGCGGCCTTCTCGGCGCTCTCGGAGTTGAGGCAGCCACCGAGTCGCAGTGGATTGTTCGCAATGACACCGACAGTGCGGCCGGCCATCCGGCCGAACCCTGTGACGATGCTGCGGGCGTAGTTACCTTGCAGCTCTTCGAAACTCGATTCGCCTTCGACGTTGTCGAGCAGTTCGTGAACGATCGGACGCACGTCGTACGCGCGCTTCGCCGACGCCGGCATCATTGCCCGCAGATCGGAATCACCGAGTTCGGCGGCGCGCTGATCGAACGTGCCCTGGTCGCAGAGCATGGAGACGAGTCGGCGTGCCCGATGCAGGGCGTCGGACTCGTCGTGCGCGGCAATATGGGCGACGCCTGACTTCTTGCTGTGGGTGTCCGGGCCGCCGAGTGAGACCATGTCGACCTGCTCGCCGGTCACACTGCGTACGACGTCTGGTCCGGTGACGAACACTCGACCTTCGGGCGCCATGATGACGACGTCGGTCAAGGCCGGCCCGTACGCTGCGCCGCCGGCGGCAAATCCGAGGACAACGGAAATCTGTGGGATAAGGCCTGATGCGCGGACCATTGCCTCGAAGACAAGTCCGACAGCGTGCAGTGCTTCGACGCCCTCAGCGAGGCGGGCACCACCGGAATGCCAGAGTCCCACGATGGGGGTCTGCTCGTCGATGGCGGTGTTGATGGCGTCGACAAGATGCTTGCACCCGTCGAGGCCCATGGCGCCGCCCATGACGGTGGCATCGGAACAGTAGGCGATGGTGCGGACACCGTCGATCTTTCCGGATGCGGCGAGCACACCTGACTTGTCGCGCGGGTGGAGCGGAACCGTGGTTCCCGGATCGAACAGATTCTCCAGGCGCGCAAGGGGATCACGCGGATCTGTCGACGATTCGGACTTTGTCACGGGGGCCAGGATGGTCATCGCGTCCTCCTTCAATACGTGCCTTCGGCAGAAATGCCGATCGGTGTGCCCGCGGGTGGTGTTGTCGTGTGCGTTTCAACATCACCCGCGGACAAGGTCAACGACTGGCTATGCCCGGCCGAAAGCGAGCGCAACATTGTGCCCACCGAAACCGAACGAGTTGTTCAGTGCGAAATCGAAACTGCCGGTTCGGGCTTCGCCCTTGACGACGTCGAGATCGATTTCTGGATCCTGGTTGTCGACATTGAGCGTCGGCGGAATGATTCCGTCGCGAACAGCCAGAACCGTGAGAACCGACTCGAGGGCGCCGACAGCGCCGATCGAGTGTCCCAGTGCGGATTTCGGTCCGTACACCGCCGCGTGGTTGCCCACGGCGGCGTTGATTGCCGTTGCCTCCGCGATGTCGCCGATCGGCGTCGCGGTGGCGTGAGCATTGATGTGCTTGATGTCGGCCTTCGACAGACCGGCCATCTCGATTGCCCGCGTCATGGCTCGCGCCGCGCCCAGACCCTCGGGATGCGGCGCCACGATGTGGTAACCGTCGGACGTGATTCCCGCACCCAACAAACGTGCGTGGATCGTCGCGCCACGTGCCTTTGCATGCTCCTCGGTTTCGAGGATCATCAGCGCGCCGGCTTCACCGAACACAAATCCGTCGCGGTCCTTGTCGAACGGACGCGAAGCCGCAGTCGGATTGTCGTTATTGGTGCTCATCGCACGCATCATGGCAAAACTTGCGATGGGAACGGCGTCGATGAAGCTCTCGACACCGCCGGCCACCACCATGTCCACGTCACCCATGACAAGCATGCGGTGCGCGTGAGCAATGGCTTCGGAACCGGACGAACACGCGGAGACGGGAGTAATGACGCCACCGCGGGCGCCGAGCTCGAGTCCCACTGTTGCCGCCGGCCCGTTCGGCATGACCATCTGCACCGAGAATGGGGACACCTTGCGGTATCCACCCCCGCGAAGCTTGTCGACTGCGTCGATCAGGGTGTCGCCGCCGCCCAGTCCGGTGCCGATGACAACCGCGAGGCGGTCCTGATCGACCTCGGGACTGCCGGCATTGCTCCACACAGTCCGGCCGAGGGTCAGCGCGAGTCTCTCGACCCAACTCATCCGTCGGATTTCCACTCGCGACAGACCCTCGTCCGGTGAAACTTTGAGGTGCCCGCCGATGCGAATCGGAAGGTCGAATTCGTCGATAAACGGGTCGTCGAGGACTCCGATGCCGCTTTCGCCGGCGAGCAAAGCCTTCCACGTGCCATCCACATCACCAGCCACCGACGTCGTCGTCGCGAGGCTCGTGACAACGATGTCGGGAAATTTCCCCCTGCGGGTAGAAGCGGAAGTCACGGTCGGCTCACTCTGCGTTCTTGGCTTCGGCGCCTTCGGCTTCGAGCTTCTGGATGTACGCGACGATGTCGCCGACGGTGCGCAGGCCGGCAAGATCCTCGTCCGGAACCTTCACGCCGTACTTGTCTTCCGTCTGAACTGCGATCTCGACCATGGACAGGGAGTCGATGTCGAGGTCGTCGACGAACGACTTGTCAGCGGTGACCTCGGAAGGCTCGATTCCGGTGACCTCCTCGACGATCTGGCCGAGTTCCGCGATGATTTCTTCCTGAGTGTGGGCCACTGTTGTGGCTCCCTTCTTAATCGATTGAGGTGGTAAACCAAGTCCAGCTTCTGGGCAGCTGAATTCGGGGTGAAGCGTCCGAGCTAAGTCAGTCCGGACAGAGCGGAGATGTCCTCCGGGTTCTTGAGGGCCACCGTCGGCGTGCCACGCATTTCGCGCTTGGCAATACCGACGAGGGTTCCGGCCGGCGGGAGTTCCACGATCGCCGTGACTTCTGCGGACCGCAACGACGCGGAGCAGAGGTCCCAGCGGACGGGACGAGTTACCTGCGCGGCAAGTTTGGTGAGGGCGTCGGCACCGGAGGTGACCGGCGCGCCGTCTGAATTGGACAGCAGCGTGCGCGTGGGATCATTCGGGGTGATCTTGGCAGCAGCAGCAGCAACGGCATCCTGAGCCGGAGCCATGAATCGGGTGTGGAAGGCGCCGGCGACGGGCAGTGCTCGCACGCGAGCCTTCTCGGGTGCAGTGGCGGCAAGCTCTTCGAGGGCGCTGAGTAAACCAGCTGCAACAATTTGACCAGCGGCATTTCGGTTAGCGGCTTCTAGGCCGAGTTCCTCGATGCGAGCCAGTACCTCAGCCTCGTTGCCGCCGAGTACCGCGGACATTCCGGTGGGCTCGAGCGCGCAGGCCTTAGCCATCTCCGCGCCGCGCAGTGCAGCGAGCGCGACAGCCTCGTCAGCAGTGATGACGCCGGCGATAGCCGCGGCAGCGAGTTCACCGACCGAGTGACCGGCGGCAATGACGTCAGCTCCGAGGAGGCCCTGTGATTCGATTTCCTCGTAGGCAAGCAGTGCTGATGCGACGACCAGGGGTTGCGTCACGGAGGTGTCCGTGATTTCTTCCGCGGTCGCGGTGGTTCCGAGGCGGACGAGGTCGAGACCTGCGGCTTTCGACCACATTTCCAGGCGGTCTTGCGCTCCGGGCAATGCCAGCCAGGGGCTGAGCATGCCGGGTGTCTGAGAGCCCTGTCCGGGGGCAAGCAAGGAAATCACTTATTAAGAGAACACTGGCAGCGGTGTAGTTCGAGATGTCGGTGACCATGAACTCTGGTCGTGTGTTTTGTAGGTTTCCCACAAATTCCCACGTCGGGTTTCCTCATCGGAATTGGACGCGAAAGGGTTACAAGGCAATTTGTCACACTGTGAACGGTGTGACTGGAGTGAACGTTGTGTCCGATTTGTTATCGATTTCGCTTAATCGGCCCACCGTAGCGGCTATACGCAACACGTAGGCGTCGCGCGGATTGGTTGGATCCCGACCGGTCACTTCGGTAATTCGCTTCAAGCGGTACCGCACGGTATTTGGATGAACAAACAGCTGGCGTGCACAAGTCTCAACCGCACCTCCACAGTCGAGATATGTGTCCAAAGTGTCGGTCAAAACCGAGCCGCTTTCGGCCAACGGAGTGACGAGATGATCCTGGAGAGCGTCGACGGCAGCCTGATCGCCGAGTAGTGCGCGCTCCGGCAGGAGTTCCGTTGCAAACACCGGACGCGGAGCTCCCCGCCACCCCGCGACCGCCTTGATGCCGGCAAAAGCCTCAGACGCACTGAAATGTGCGGCGCTCAGGCTCGGGGTGGTCGGGCCGATCACCACCGGGCCACCTGCGAAGCTCCGCAGCAGATCCTGCATGAACTCGCTCTCCGCGGACTTGCTGGTCACGTCGCCGCTGACAACCATCACCAGGCGGCTGCCCTGAACGACTGCCAGTACCGGTCGGCCGTGAGCCGCAGCCGTGGCATGGACGGTTCCTGCGACCGAGACGCGTTCATCCGGCGGCGGTGATCCGACGATGACAGTTGCCGGCGCCGTTGCATCCCAATTCAATGTGGCTGCGCGAGAGAGCATGTCGGAGCCGGTGTCGCCGCGCACCACGGCGTCGACCACCAGCGCTTCGAGTCGGCTGTCCAAGGCGCCACGGGATTCGGCGGCACTGGCGTACACAGATGCGGCCGCAAATCCGAGTTCACGTCCGTACCGGAGAACGGCCTCGGTCAACGCAATGAGCTGTTGATCGTTGCGGGCCAACGCCGGCAGCCACTTCTCGAAGAACTCCATGGCAACGCGAACCATGTCGACCGTCTGCCGCAGGGTCAACCGCCGCGCCAACTCCTGGGGAATGACCGGAAACGACTCATATCCGAAGCTGATCTCGGAATCCAACTGCCGGAGCCATTCGAGGAAGTTCACCACTGACGTCTGCACCAGCAGTTGAACGTCGGCGCGGTGAGACGCGTCGAGACTGTCGAAGAAGGGGAGCTGTTCCTCCATGACCGTCACGGCTTCGGTTGCCAGCCGCCCGGAGAACTGTTTTACCCGACGCAGCAAAGCCTCGGGGAGTGGATCACGAACCTGACGCCGCCGCGACAGCGACGCCTGCAACCCGGAAGTCGACGACCGGATGCGTCGTACTCCTACCGGAGGTACCCCGGCTGCAGGTACGTCAGAATCAGGATCAGGCATGACAAAAACCTACGCCCATCGCTGCGGATGTCGTGATGACACCCGCAGCAATGGGCGGAAGGAGCGGTGAAGCGGCAATACTTATGCGCTACCGGTGTCCCCGGTCTGCTCGGGAGCAGCGTTCACATCGTCGATGCGGTACCGAGTGGCTGCCTCGACGGCCTTGCTGCGGTCGATCGAGCCTTCCTTGGCCAGACCGTTGAGCACGGCGACGGTGATCGACTCGGCATCGACGTTGAAGTAACGACGAGCGGCCGTTCGGGTATCGGAGAATCCGAAACCGTCGGTGCCCAACGTGATGTAGTCACCCGGAACCCACTGGCGGATCTGATCCGGGACAGCGCGCATCCAGTCCGAAGCCGCAACAACGGGACCCTGCGCCGACGCCAAAGCGTTGGTGACGAAGGGAACCGGAGCATCCGCAGCCGGGTTGAGCAGAGCCTGGCGCTCGCACTCGACACCCTCGCGGCGCAGTTCGCCCCACGACGTGACGGACCAGATGTCAGCCGAGACGCCCCAGTCGTCCGCGAGCATCTGCTGAGCCCGCAAGCCTTCCGGCATGGCAACACCGGAAACGAGGATCTGAGCCTTCGGACCCTGCACGGCGGACGCCTTGTAGAGGTAGATGCCCTTGAGCAGTCCCTCGACATCGAGATCAGCAGGCTCCGCCGGCTGCACGTACGGCTCGTTGTAGATGGTGAGGTAGTAGAAGATGTTCTCGCCGCCGAAGCCGGCCACACCCTCGGTACCGCCGTACATACGACGCAGGCCGTCCTTGACGATGTGCGCCAACTCGTACGAGAACGCCGCGTCGTAGGTGACCGCGGCCGGGTTGGTGGACGCCAGGAGCAGTGAATGTCCGTCGGCGTGCTGCAAGCCCTCACCGGTCAGCGTCGTGCGACCGGCCGTTGCGCCGAGAACGAATCCGCGGGCCATCTGGTCGGCTGCTGCCCACAGGCCGTCGCCGGTGCGCTGGAAACCGAACATCGAGTAGAAGATGTACAGCGGAATCATCGGTTCGCCGTGCGTCGCGTACGACGTGCCGACCGCGGTGAACGACGCCGTCGAACCGGCTTCGTTGATGCCCTCGTGCAGAATCTGGCCGACCGGGCTCTCCTTGTAGGCGAGCATGAGTTCGGCGTCGACGGACGTGTAGAGCTGTCCGTTGCGGTTGTAGATCTTCAGCGACGGGAACCACGAGTCCATACCGAAGGTACGAGCCTCGTCCGGGATGATCGGCACGATGCGCTTGCCGATCTCCTTGTCGCGCAGAAGTTCCTTGAGGATGCGGACGATGGCCATGGTCGTGGCCACTTCCTGCTTGCCCGAACCCTTGCGGATGACGTCGTACGTCTTGTCCTCGGGAAGCTTCAGCGGTGCAACGTCCGTGTTGCGGGACGGCAGGAAACCACCGAGTGCCTTACGACGATCGAGCATGTACTGGATCTCGGGAGCATCGTTGCCGGGGTGGTAGTACGGAGGCAGGTACGGATCCTTCTCGAGCTCGGCATCCGAGATCGGGATGTGCTGCATGTCGCGGAAGGCCTTCAGGTCGTCCAGCGTCAGCTTCTTCATCTGGTGCGTCGCGTTGCGGCCCTCGAAGTGCTTGCCGAGCGTGTAGCCCTTGATGGTGTGCGCGAGGATGACCGTCGGCTGGCCCTTGTGAGCCATTGCCGCGGCGTAGGCAGCGTGAACCTTGCGGTAGTCGTGGCCACCACGCTTGAGGTTCCAGATTTCCTGATCGGTGAGATCCTTGACCAGTTCCTTGGTGCGCGGGTCGCGACCGAAGAAGTGATCGCGTACGAACGCGCCGTCGTTGGCCTTGTACGTCTGGTAGTCGCCGTCCGGGGTCACGTTCATCAGGTTGACGAGCGCGCCGTCCTTGTCGGCGTGCAGCAGTGAATCCCACTCGCGGCCCCACACGACCTTGATGACATTCCAGCCGGCGCCGCGGAAGAACGACTCCAGTTCCTGGATGATCTTGCCGTTACCGCGAACCGGGCCGTCGAGGCGCTGCAGGTTGCAGTTGACGACAAACGTCAGATTGTCGAGGCCTTCGGTCGCAGCCACGTGCGCGAGACCGCGCGACTCCGGCTCGTCCATCTCGCCGTCGCCGAGGAACGCCCACACATGCTGATCGGTGGTGTCCTTGATACCGCGATCATTGAGGTAGTGGTTGTAACGTGCCTGGTAGATGGCATTCATCGGGCCGAGGCCCATGGATACCGTCGGAAATTCCCAGAAGTCGGGGAGCAGGCGGGGGTGCGGGTACGACGGGAGTCCGCCGCCCTTGTCGGCGTGGCTCTGCTCCTGGCGGAAGCCGTCCATCTGTTCGGCCGGGATGCGGCCTTCGAGGAATGCTCGCGCGTAGATGCCGGGGGAGGCGTGGCCCTGGATGAAGATGTGGTCGCCGCCGCCCGGGTGATCCTTGCCGCGGAAGAAGTGGTTGAAGCCCACTTCGTACAAGGCAGCGGAGGACGCGTACGTGGAGATGTGGCCACCGACTCCGACACCGGGGCGCTGCGCGCGATGCACCATGATGGCCGCGTTCCAGCGGATCCAGGCGCGGTAGCGACGCTCGACCTCTTCGTCACCCGGGAACCACGGCTCGTTCTCGGTCGGGATCGTGTTGACGTAATCGGTGGACGTCAGAGCGGGCAGTGCGACGTGCTTCTCGCCGGCGCGTTCGAGCATGCGCAGCATCAGGTAGCGGGCGCGGGTCGGGCCTGATCGATCAAGAAGCCCGTCGAACGATTCGAGCCATTCGGTGGTCTCGTCCGGGTCGATGTCCGGTAGGTACGACGCGACGCCTTCTCGAATGACGCGGACACGGCCGTCCGCTCCAGGGGGTGAACCTGGCACTCCCGTGCCGCCTGACTCGGCGTTCGGCTCGGACGAAGGACCCTGGATCAGGTCAGACAACGTGTGCTCCTCAGAGGGGTTTGGGACGCGTGGTTGGGCGTCCTTACGTAGGTGATCGGGACCTTGTTAGGCCCGATCCACTTCCATGACGAATATGGCGCGTACCTCATCTTTCACCATCCCGGTCGGCCTGGCACACTGTGGCCCCGGTTACCGTCGGGTAGCGTTCTCGAGTTCGGCTGCAGGCTGCAAATAGTTGCCGGTGGCAACGCGATGTGAGGGGGATTTGTCGGTGTTGAAGGGGAAGCCGGTCAGGGGATCGGAAAAGAGCGCGGACCGGTATCGACGTCGGGGACTCGTTATTGCGATCGGTGCGTTGACGGTGGGGTCGGTGGTAATCGCGGGGTGTTCGGGTGCCGTCGAGGGGTCGCCGACTTCGAACAGGTTGCAGGTTGCCGCCTATCAGGCCGAGGTGACGGCTTCCGTTGCGGCGTCGTCGTCGAAAGCTGCGGCCGACGCGGCCGAAATTGCATTCCAGGCTTGCGAACAGCTACTGCTCCGATCGAAGGACGACGTGACCGTTTTCAACGCCTATATCGACGCCAACAACAACGACGCATCCGACGTGATGAGCAAAGCGCAGGCAGCTGCGTCCTCGGCAGACGAATTCGCCGGGTGGCTCGACACCGCGACCTCCGACGTCCCCGCCTCGCTGTCCGGACTGTTCGCCGACCTGGCCGACAACCTGCGGTTGATTGCCCGCGTCGTCGAACGCGATCATTCGGCCGACGAAATCAATTCGATCACCGATACGACCAACTCAATTCGAGATTCGATCCGGACCGAATGCGGAGCCCTGTGACCTGCGGATTTTCGGAGGCGTAAGGTTCCGGGCGTGTCTGCGGACACAAATCTGGAAAAGTTTTCGGCGTGGTCGGCTTGCGCTAACGCCTTCGACCATGTTCGCTTTCCCTAATCGAACGTTAAACGGTCGGTGCACGGGGACTCCGTGCGCCATCAACAAAAGGAGGACCCCACCGTGGTCGCCGCGGCGGATGCCCAGAACTACGCTCAGAAACTCGGGATTACTGCCGATATGGTGGTGCAGGAACTGGGCTGGGATGAGGATACCGACGACGGCATTCGTGCCGCGGTTGAGGAAACCATCGGCGGGGAAATGCTCGACGAGGATTCGGACGAAGTCATTGACGTCGTGCTGCTGTGGTGGCGCGACGAAGACGGAGACCTTGTCGACGCTCTGATGGATGCCATCGGTCCTCTCGCAGACGAAGGTTTTGTCTGGGTTCTCACACCTAAGACAGGGCGAGACGGACACGTCGAGCCCAGCGAGATCGCTGAATCTGCCCCTACAGCAGGACTCACTCAGACGTCTGCTGCGAACCTCGGTGACTGGTCGGCAAGCCGACTCGTTCAGCCGAAGGCTCGCCCGGCCGGCAAGCGCTGATCAAGCCAGCAATAAGCAACAGTGCATCGGATGACGCAATCGCGACGTCCGATGCACTGTCGTATTTTCCGACCCTTTTCCTATCGTCAGTGAAGGATGAAATCCATGCCACTCGAAGTTGGTGCTCAGGCACCGGAATTCACGCTGAAGGATCAGAACAACCAGGAAGTCTCGCTCGCAGACTTCCGCGGTAAGAAGAACGTTCTGCTTGTCTTCTACCCGTTGGCTTTCACCGGAACCTGCCAGGGCGAACTCTGCAAGGTCCGCGACGAGCTTCCGACGTTCGAAAATGACGACACGGCAATCCTCGCCATTTCCGTCGGCGCTTCCCCGACGCACAAGATCTGGTCCGCTGAGCAGGGTTACACCTTCCCGTTGCTGGCCGATTTCTGGCCGCACGGTGAGGTTGCCCAGAAGTACGGCGTCTTCAACGACAAGCTGGGCTTCGCAAACCGTGGAACCTTTGTCATCGACAAGGACGGAATCATTCGTTTCGCCGAGATGAATGGTCCCGGAGAGGCCCGTGACCACGCGCTTTGGGCAAATGCGATTGCCGCGCTAGAGTCTTAGAGCACTCCCGGTGAGGTTCTCGCCGGGAGTTCGGGCGTGTAGCTCAGTGGTAGAGCTCTGGTTTTACACACCAGCGGTCGGGGGTTCGAAACCCTCCGCGCCCACCGAATAACAAAAACCCTGATCTGCGCTTCAGCGCGATCGGGGTTTTTTCTTCTCGCAGTAGTGTTCTGCGGCATGAACACTCGCCGCGGACTTGTAGCAATACTGGCGCTGACGGTGCTCGCGACGGGATGCAGTCTTGTCCGGAAACCGGCACCCCCTCGTGAGCCGGCTGAGGTCGTGGACGCAGTGCTCTGCCGGATCCCTCGAGGAGGCGAATCGAGCGGCGTCCTCGCGCCCGGTGAATTGATGCGTGAGGTGCGTGCAGGAGCTATTCCGACGGACTTCGAGCCGGTCTCAGCTTCGAGCGTCGCTGGGAGGGCGATCTGACCTCAGTGATCGACAAGCTCAATGCACCCTCACGATGGCAGCGCAACTTTCAGAGCGGGTGTGGTGACTATGGGAGCACAGCGCCACTTCCGGACGTGTGGCTGGTCGATGCACAGGGGCGAAGCATGCGGGCGTCCTACCCACTCGACGAGTGCGGTTCCCCCAAGGTTGGCGGTATCGCCGAAATCGAGAAACTCGACGAGGTCAGTCGGATCGAACACGTAGTTCAGCTCACGCCGGACGCGGTCCCGGAGTGGATGGGATGCACCATGATTCGGGTAGTGCCCGAAATCGGCCGTGAAACGTTGATTGCCAACCAGTATTGGGTTAGAGATGCAGTGTGCCGGTACATCACCGGGCCGGACGGAAACACCGCGTTCGCTGGAGCTGAATTACTCGAGGAAAGCCTTGATCAGCTGTTCACCGATCTCCCGTCTGCAGATGAATGCGCGGCGGTCGCGAGCGTCACCGCCGGCACGTCGCTGTCGCTAGCGGGGGCAGGGACAATTCCGGTGCTCATCGAAATCGACGGGTGTCAGCGTGTCCTCATCGACGGACATATCCCGCTGCAAGCGTCGTCGGACATCATCGCCCAGGTCGCCTGAGGCGCGCGAGAGGATTTCCAGGACGTGGCTTCACTGTGACGGTCTCCTCAACTGTCACAGGGATTCCGATAAGACATCACGACTATTTGTTGGACATCATTTCTGGATCCCAGCGCACTGGACCTCGTAGCCGCACCGTTGCGTCGGAAATACGTCTGTCTGACGCATCAACCTTTGGTGAAGGTGATTTGTCGATGTGATCAGCCCACGTCGAGTCTGTGCTCTTCACGATCTCATGCACCGCCGGACCCCGTCCGGGCCAAGTCTCGATCAAGTATTCCTCGCTTGAATCCTCGACATCCAAGTCCCAATTCTCGGCCCGCCCTCGCACCGACACTCGGACAGTCAGGTATCCCGTGCCAGGCGGATCGACTGCGCCAAGATCCACTGTGACATCGCCCAATGTCGTCAAGATGACCAGAGGTTGCGTTACGGCCAAGGTTGCCTGGTTTACATTGTCCCAGCTGTCCGACTTACCGACAGACGGTTCCTTCAGAATCGACAGGGCAACCCGTGCCCGTCCCGAGGCTATTCCGGTATGGACGACAACAAGATTGGGCCCGGAATCGAAGACATCGCCTCGACTCGAAACCGCAGAAGGGTCAGCGCCCGAAGCGCAGAGAAAGAACTGGTGGTGATCGACGTCAACAGCGGAGAAGGTCATATTGCCAGCTAAACACACTACGACGCATCGAACTCCTCGAGATCGAACCCCTTGACGTAGCGGGCCCGCCCACAGATGATCGAACTCTTGCACGTCGAACTCTGGAGCATCGGTGCCAACGCACGCCCAACATGTAGCTGTACTGATCATCGGAGCCGGGCCGACTGGCATTGCCGCCGCGACGTTGCTCGCCCAACGTGGTGTCGAGACCGTCGTCGTGGAACGCCACCGCGGCATCTACCCGCTACCTCGTGCGGTGCACCTCGACGACGAGGTCCATCGGATACTCCAAAAGATCGGTGTCGCTGACGAATTCGCTGCGATAAGCAAGACCGCCAGAGGGATGCGGTTGGTGGACGGTGATTTGGAAACACTGCTGGAGTTGCGCCGTGAAGGCGTCGGAGAACACGGCTGGCCCCAGGCGAATATGTTCGATCAGCCTGACCTCGAAAACCTGCTCAGGCGCAATCTTGCAGGCTTTTCCGCGGCCACTGTGATCACCGGGGTGGAGGCGACTATCACGCGGTCCGTGGGGTCCGTCGTCGAAGTTGAACTCGTGGAACAGGATTCCGGGGATCAGCGCATCGTCACTGCCGACTTCGTGCTCGGGTGCGACGGCGCGAACAGCCGGACCCGCGAGTTCATCGGCACGAAGATGCGTGATCTCCATTTCGAAGAACCCTGGTTGGTCGTCGATGTGCGATGCGACACCTCTCTCGACGTGTGGGACGGCGTCTACCAAGTGTGTGACCCGGCGCGACCGTCGACGTTCATGCAGATCGGCCCCGACCGCTACCGGTGGGAGTTCCGGATCAATCCCGGCGAGAACGTCGACGACCTCGCGTCGGAAGATTCACTGCGCGCATTGCTGGCGCCGTGGTTCCGTGACGTTCCCTGGGAGGCAGCGGAAGTGCTGCGTCATACCGGATACACGTTTCGGGCCGCTGTAGCGGACGTATGGGGGCGCGACGGCGTCTTCCTGCTCGGTGATGCCGCGCATTTGACGCCGCCCTTCATCGGGCAGGGCATGGGCGCAGGTTTGCGTGACGCGGCCAATCTTGCGTGGAAGCTGGCAGCGGTGGTCGACGGAACTGCTGAGCGGTCGATACTCGACAGCTATCAGGAGGAGCGGAAACCGCATGTGACGCAGATCATCCGAGCGGCTGTGGCAATCGGCTGGGTGATGGCAGGCGGAAAGGGATTCATCTCGCAGGCGCGTCAGACAATCCTGACAGCGGTGTGCAGACTGCCGGGGTTCAGCGGCCCGGCAATGAAGTCGATTTCTCCGAGGTTGCGGGCCGGACTGCTGGCCCGGCATCGAGTGCTGGCGAGAAACCCTGTCGGATTGATGTTTCCGCAACCACAACCCGGCGACGACGATCGATTGGGCGCGGGTTATGCACTGGTGTACCGCGACGAGATGGACTCTCGGCTGCGGACTCTCGCGTCGACGCTCGGAGCGACGGAAGTGCGTGTCGGTAGCGATGGGTCCGGGCGCGCGGTGTCGTCGTGGATGGATCGGCACCGAGCACGGGCGGTTCTCGTGCGTCCGGACAGGGTGGTGGCAGACTACGTCGGGCTCGGGGACGGACCCACACGCGAATCCACGTGGGCGCGTGCGCTGGTCGGTTCCCGAGCCGCGGCGAACTACTTGGACAGGATGATCGAGAACTGAATCTGCCCGGCATCCTCGACGATGATGTTGGCGAACATGGTGGGCTTGTCGATCTTGTAATCGGTCCACGTGACATCGATGGCGCCGGCAGCTTCGATTCCTGCTGCTGACCTGCGAATTTCGAAATCGGTTGTCACCGGCCGGGTTTCGCCCTTGAGTGTGAGCTCGCCGGTGATCGGGATGGTGGTGATGGTGCCGTCGGCGGGGACGGTGCTCAAATCAACGGGTTCGGTGATCGTGAACGTCGCCTTGGGGAACTTGCTGGCGTTCATCACGGCGTTGCTGAACTGCAAGTCGCGTCGGCCGTCGTCGGTGGCGATAGTGGCAACGGCGACCTCGACGGTTCCCTCAGTCAGCTTCTCGGATTCGACGGTCGCGCTGCCGCTGAGTTTCTCGGTCTGTCCGCGGACGAAGACCCGTTGGCCCTGGAGTGTTTCCCAGACTTCGTAGCCGGCTTTCGATCCGGGGCCGACAGTCCACGTGCCGTCGATCTCTGCCGCCGGGTCAGCGGGAGCAGCGTTGTCGCTGAGTCCGAGCGCGTCCGGCTGATCGCCGTGGATGAAATTTGCGTACACCCAGGGTCCGGCGAGTACGACTGCCACCACTACGGCCACTGCGGAGCCGATCACCCACCACCATCGTTTGTTCATGAGGGCGAAGATTAGTGCAATTGTGAACCAGATGGGGGAGTTACGTTTTCGGACGCCTCCGCAATGGTCGCCGCAATGCTCGTGCCGGCTGACAGCTCGGAGAGGTCTCGTTGCAATTGCTGCGCGCGCGTGCGGAATGAGTTGTCGCCCAGGACACGGCGAACGGCCTTGGTGATGGATTGTGAACGCGGGGTGCCGCGTCGCAGGTTGATGCCGGTTCCGGAGATTTCCACCCGGCGGCAGATTTCGGCTTTGTCCTCGGTGGTTCCGGCAACCACCAAGGGGACACCGTGTGCGAGGGCGTAGTGAACGCCGCCCCAGCCTCCGTTAGTGACCATGACGTCGACCTTGGGAAGAAGTTGATCGTAGGGGAGGAACTCTGCGACGCGGAGATTGTCGGCGCTGGTGGATACGTCGGAGATCGGGCGGCCACCCGTTGTGGCTACCACGAGTACGTCCTGAGTGGCAAGGCCTCGAATTGTGGGTTCCATCAATCGATTCAGGTCGTCGTTGTCGAGGGTTCCCTGGGTGACCAGCACTACCGGGCGGTCGCCGTCGAGGTCGTCCCACCAGGTGGGCGGCGTGAAATCGCTGCTCGATGTCGACTGGATCGGGCCGCTGAACGTCAATCGGTGGTCACGATCGCTGCGCGAATACTCGAACGCTTCGGTGGTCAGCACGAAGGTTTTGTCGGCGAGTAGCGGCCAGTTCAGAACAAAATCCGGGATCGGAGCGCCGGTCAGTTGTTGGTGCACACGGTTGGCGGACGATTGTGCGGTGCGCAGAATGCCGTGCTCGAAAATCTTGTTGAGCGCTTGGTTCCGGATGCGTCCCGCGCGGGTCGAGGATGGCGCAAACCCTGGCCCGAAGGGTGCGGTGTCGACGCTGGTGCACATGAGTGGCGATGTGCAGACTGCGAATACGCGTGGCCGGGCAGTGGGTGATTCGCTCAGGAGCGGGATCAGGCCCATGAACAAATTCTCGCCGACGACAGCATCGACTGATGTGGATTCGATGATGCGTTGAACTGCCCTGAACTGCGTGGACATGGCTGCGACAAACATCTTGTCGAGATCGAAGCGGGCGCGGAGTGGGCCGGGCCACCGTGAGCGTCCCGGGAATGCGGCGTCCATGTTGTGCTCGTCGTAATCACATTCGGCAGGAAGGGGGATGTGTGTGACGCCCAGTGCGCCGGCGCGCTGCGCGAACTTCCGGCCGGTCAGTATCGATACGGTGTGGCCCGTCTCGACCAGTGATTTCCCGACTGCGAGCATCGGCGCCACGTGGCCGGTCAGGGGTGCACTGCAGAGCAGTATCGAACTCATCGGTCTCCTTTTTTCTTCACGCCGGGGGTCGGATCCATTGTGAGACTGGACAGTCCGCCAACTGACGTAGGTCCCCATTATGTTCTCGGATGTGATTTCATCTGACTTCTGCACACTGTAGAAGCTTCAACCAAGTGCCTCGGAGGCTCGACATGACTACCGCCTACATCAACAAGATCTCGACGGTCGTGCCAGAGCATGACATACACGACGCCTTCGTGGAGTTCGCAGATAATTCCTTCACACTTCGGCGGAAGCAGTTGCTGTTCCGTCGGATGGCCGATCGAGCGCAGATCTCGCACCGATATTCCGGGATCAGTTCTGTTGACGCCTTTTACAGCGGTGATCCCAACGGAATCAACACCGAAACCCGCATGATCGAGTTCGAACGCACCGCACCGGCGCTGGCCGTGCGCGCCGTGAACGGTCTGAATCTCGGTGACCGCGCCTCCGAGATCACCCACTTGATCGTCATCACCTGTACTGGATTCTATTCTCCTGGAATCGACTTCGAAATCATCAAACAGTGCGGTATCAGCCCGTCCGTCGAGCGAACTCAGATCGGCTTCATGGGCTGCTTCGCGGGTATCAACGGACTCAAGCTGGCACATCACATCGTTCGTTCGGAGCCGAAGGCGCGGGTTCTGGTCGTCAGCACCGAACTCTGCTCGCTGCATCTTCAGAAGTCCGAGGATCTCGAGACGATGCTCTCGTTCCTCGTGTTCGGTGACGGCTGTGCCGCCGTCCTGATCTCCGCGGAGTCCGAAGGGCTGGCGATGAACTCGTTCCAGGCAGTGATGGTTCCCGATTCGGCAGAGCTGATCACGTGGCGAATCGGTGAGCTCGGCTTCGACATGGTGTTGTCCGGCAAGGTGCCCGGAACTCTCTCGCGTGCTTTGGACGACGAAAGCATGAAGCTGATTCTTGCCGGTGCTGACAAGAGTGACATCGGCCTGTGGGCAGTGCATCCCGGCGGTCGGTCCGTTCTCGACGCCGTCGAAATGTCGCTGGAGTTGGCTCCGACTGATTTGGCCGCATCACGAAAGATCCTCAACGACTACGGAAACATGTCCTCGGCCACCGTGCTCTTCGTTCTCGCCGAGATGATGGAACAGAACAAGAACGGTGAGCACAGCGGGAAGGCCGGTTGTGCGATGGCGTTCGGTCCGGGCCTCACTGCGGAAACCATGCGTTTCCAGGCCGTCTGAACCTGACGGTAGCGGGCGCGGGTAGAACTGTTCTGTGTTCAACGCGTCCAAGAACTGTTCTCCTGCCACTGCTCGCGCCGCGGGTCTGCTGCTCGGCTTTGCCGCTGATCGGTACTTTGCCGACCCGGCCAGATTTCATCCCGTCGCCGGTTTCGGTACGAGTGCGATTGCTCTGCAGCGGGTTTCCTATTCCGACAGCAAGGCTGCCGGCACTGGGCACGTGACGGTGTTGCTCACCGGCGTGGGGGTACTCGGACTGGTCTCCGAGAGCGTTGCTCGCCGCGGCGGGTGGCTCGTACACACGAGCGTCATGGCTGCAGCGACATGGGCAGTGCTCGGTGGGACATCGCTCGCGCGGACTGGGAACGACATGGCGGTGCGCCTCGAGGGGTCCAGACGAAGTGGGGACCTCACCGCTGCGCGCGACCTTCTCCCGTCACTGTGTGGACGCGATCCATCGGTTCTGGACGAGGAAGGTCTCACCCGAGCGGCCCTCGAATCGGTGGCCGAGAACACGTCAGACGCCACAGTCGGGGCACTGCTGTGGGGCGCCGTGCTCGGTATCCCCGGCCTGTTCGTCTACCGCGCCGCGAACACATTGGACGCGATGATCGGCTACCGCTCCGAGAAGTACCGGAACTTCGGATGGGCCGCAGCCAAGTTCGACGATCTGGTCAATCTTGCGCCGGCCCGATTGACGGGCGTCATCACGGCCGCATCGGCACCGCTGGTCGGCGGTTCGCCGCGCGAGTCGCTCGCGGCCTGGCGACGCGACGCGTCGGCGCATCCCAGTCCGAATGCGGGCGTGGCCGAGGCCACCGCTGCGGGAGCCTTGGGTATCTCGCTTGGTGGACGCACGCAGTACGCGCACGGCGTCGAAATGCGTCCGGTGCTCGGAAACGGGCCAGCCCCGACGCCGACGGATTTGCGTCGGGCGTCGAGGCTGTCCTCGGTAGTTCAGATCGGAGCGGCGGTGACCTCAGCGGGAATTGCCGTAGCGGTCGGCAAGTTTGACTTCCTTCGCCGTCCGCGGGACTGATTCGGGCTCGGGCTTTTTGCGACGCCCCATGGTGCGGGCCGGGGTCGGAGCCGGCGCTGGAGTTGTGTCATCGCCCGGTTCGTCATCGTGCACGTCGTCGGACTCTTCCTTCTCCTTGCGTCGTTCCCGCCATTCCGCGCGGATGAAGTACGCCAGTCCGAGCGGCGCCATGATGCCGAACGCGAGCCATTGGAAGCCGTAGGAAAGATACGGGCCGGCGTCGAGCTGGGGGAGCGGAATGGTGCCGAGTCCGCCGGGCTGGTCGGGCTCGAGCTGGATGTAGGCGTTGACAAGATCGGTACCGATGAAATCGCCGATGGGACCGGCGTCGATGGAGTAGACCTGCGTCGCGCCGTCTTCGAACATCGGAACGCGGCCGGGGGCTGTGCCTTCCGACAAGCGAACCCGGCCGTTCAAGGTGACGGGATCGGTGGGCGGTGCGGCAATCGGGGGTGCCTCGGCGCCCGTGATCGGGCGAACGTAGCCGCGATTGACGAGAATGGTTCGACCGTCGTCGAGGGCGAACGGAGTCAAGACCTCGTAGGCCGGTGCACCCTCGACGGACTGAAGGCGGACAAGGATGTCGGCATTCGGCACATAAGATCCGGCGGCCGTGATGTTTCGCCACTCGTCGGCCGGCGCGATGGTGCCGTCGGCGATGACGTTGCCGATGGGCACTGTCTCGGCGTTGATGGAGTTGGAGATCAGATCGTTGCGGTACTCGGTGGACGTGTTCTTTCCGAGCTGCCATGGCGCCAGCACGGTGAAGCACATGTAGGCGAAGACGCCGACCACAGCTGCCAATACCAACCAACCGGGCCGCAACAAGAATCTGAGTCTCCGCACGACTACTACGGTATCCGTTCTTCCGAACTGAGTGAATTCAGCTCCGCGTCCTACAGCCGTTCGCGGATCCAGACCAGGATGTCCGGAATTGCCGCTTCGATCTGATCCTGGACCAGTTCGAATCCGGAGAAGTCACCGTAGTAAGGGTCCGGTACGGAATCCCCGTCTGCGTCGGGGTCGAAAGAACGCAGCAGCCGACGACGCTCGGTCGGAACGCCGAGGTGAGCGAGCTCACGATCGTGGCCGGTGTCGAGGGCGACAACGAGGTCTGCCGACAGATGGTCGTCGTTGACCTGAGCCGCGCTGTGGCCGGTCGGATAGTTCGCCGCGACGAGAATCTTGTTGGTGCGTGAGTCGGCTTCCTCGCCGCTGTGCCAGCCGTCGATGCCGGCGCTGGTCACCCGAACCTGGTCGCCGAGACCTTCGCGTTGCAGATGGCCGAGCAGGATCTTCTCCGCCATCGGAGACCGGCAGATGTTGCCGGTGCAGACAAACGTCACGTGCAGCGCTGACGAGTCAGTGTCGGCCATCGAGTAGTCCTCCCAGTTCGTTGGTCGACGCAACCGAGTGATGAGCGCCGTCCGCTTCGGATGCGTGACCGTAACCCCATTCGACGAACAGCGCCGGGATCCCGAACTTGGCTGCTCCCAGAATGTCGTGATCGCGATCGCCCACCATGATCACATCCGCGGTGCCGCCGTCGGTTGCGCTCACCGGAGTCAGTCCGAGTGAGGTCAACGAATGTGCAATGACGTCCGGCTTGGCCCGCCGGGAGCCGTCGTCGCTGGCGCCGCCGATGAACTCGAAATAGTGGGCGAGGCCGAAATGCTCGAGGATGCGGATCGCGAACCGCTCCGACTTCGACGTCGCGACCGCCAACCGGGTGCCGTGCGCGCTGGCCCGGGCCAGTACGTCGTCCATACCGTCGAAGACCGAGTTTTCACTCCATCCGACGGCGTCGTAGCGCTCGATGTACGCGCTGATCGCTGCGTCGACCTCGTCGGCGGGCATGTCCATCGAGCGAAACGTGTCGATCATGGGCGGGCCGATGACTGCGGCGAGCATCTCTTCAGTGGGTTCGGGCCGGCCGACGGCAGCCAGTGCATGACGGAACCCGCGATGAATTCCGGGGGCCGAATCGGTGATGGTTCCATCGAGGTCGAAGAGGACTACGGGAAATCTATCGAGGGGAAGTGAGCTCACAGAAGCTCATTATCCCGCACGTGGGGAGCCCTGTCCGCGCCCGTAGTCTCGTCACCGTGAGTATCGCAGCGGACAACCTGGACAGTTTGCGTCACCACGGAGACGTCGACGCGCAGCCGGGGCTTCTCGATTTTGCCGTTAACGTTCAGGGCAGCGGCCCCCCGGCGTGGCTGCAGGAGCGCCTGGCGCACGAGTTGTCGACGCTCGGTGCGTACCCCTCTGTGGCAGCGGAACTGCGGGCCAGGGAAACCGTCGCGGCGCGGCACGGCCGCCGGCCCGACGAGGTGTTGTTGCTTTCCGGTGGGGCCGAGGGATTCGCCATGCTGCCACGGCTCGGCTCGACAGCGGCGGCGCTGGTCCATCCGTCGTTCACGGAACCCGAGCTGGCTCTGCGGGAGGCCGGCGTGCCCGTGACGCAAGTGACGTTGGAACCGCCGTATCTGTTGCGTGACGCGGACGTGCCCGAATCGGCCGATCTTGTGGTTCTGGGTAACCCCACCAATCCGACGTCGGTGCTGCATCCGAAAGACGATGTGCTGGCGCTGCGTCGGCCGGGCCGAATTCTGGTCGTGGACGAGGCCTTCGGCGACGCGGTACCGGGAGAATCCGAGAGCGTGGCCGATCGGTCGTTGCCGGACGTGCTGGTGCTGCGAAGTCTGACAAAGACATGGGCGCTGGCAGGTTTGCGATGCGGCTACGCCCTCGGAGCACCCGACGTGCTGGCGCGGCTCACCGAGGGTCGGGCGCATTGGCCGCTCGGTAGCTTGCAGATCGAAGCGATCAGGGCGTGTTGTGAACCATCGGCGGTGAGGCAGTCGCAAGAGAAGGCAATCGAAATTGCCCGCGATCGGGAGTCGATGTGCCGCGAACTGCGCGGTATCGGAATCTCGGTCCACGAACCCGCGTCGGCGCCCTTCGTTCTTCTCGAGCTTGCCGACGGAGAAGCGATGCGTCTGCACCTTCGTGAGCGCGGAATCGCTGTACGTCGGTGCGATACGTTTCCCGGACTCGGCCCCGATCATCTACGCCTGGCAGTTCGCCCGCCGCATCAGGTGTCGATCCTGATCGACGCAATGAAGGAGATTTTGTGAGCACAACCCTCGCCGACGTCATAGCGGTACTCGAGGCCGCGTACCCACCGGCACTCGCCGAGTCGTGGGACTCCGTCGGATTGGTGTGCGGCGACCCGGCCGATTCGGTAACCCGGGTGGTCGTTGCCGTGGATCCCACCGAATCCGTGGTCGACGACGCTATCGCCTCGGGCGCGGACCTGCTGGTCGTGCACCATCCGCTCCTGCTGCGCGGAGTCGATACCGTCGGCGCGCACACGCCGAAGGGCGCCCTGGTGCACAAGCTGATCAAAGCGGGATGCGCCTTGTTCTCGGCGCACACCAACGCCGATTCGGCCGATCCCGGCGTCTCCGACGCTCTGGCCGATGCGCTCGGTCTGACAGTGCTGCGCCCGATCGAACCGAAGCCTTCGCAGCCCCTGGACAAATGGGTGGTCATGGTGCCGATCGAGACCGCCGCCGCAGTGCAGGACGCGTTGTTCGAGGCAGGTGCCGGCCGCATCGGCGACTACAGCGAGTGCAGTTGGACCGTCACGGGTACCGGACAATTCCGTCCCGGCGACAATGCAACTCCGGCCATCGGAAGCGTTGGAGCATTGGAGCAGGTCTCGGAAGATCGGATCGAGGTCATCGCGCCGCGCCCCAAGCGCGCGGCGGTACTCGAGGCTCTGCGCACCGCACACCCCTACGAAGAACCGGCCTTCGACGTGTTCGAGTTAGCCACCTTCGCGAGCTCACTGGGCCTCGGCCGCATCGGTGAGCTTCCGCACGCCGAATCGCTGCGCGAGTTCACCGCGCGCGTCGCGGGAGGTTTGCCGTCGACGGAATGGGGTGTTCGAGCCGCCGGTGACCCCGACGCGATGGTGCGTACCGTCGCGGTCTGCGGCGGTTCCGGCGATTCGTATCTCGGCGTGGTGTCCGCGCTGGGCGTCGACGTGTATGTGACGTCCGACCTGCGGCATCACCCGGCTGACGAGCACCTGCGGGCTGGTGGACCGGCACTCGTCGACGTTGCACACTGGGCCAGTGAATATCCGTGGTGCGCCCAGGCGAAGTCGGTGGTCGACGCCGCCTTCGGGTCCGTTCCCGAGTGGCACAGCCGAGTCAGCACCATCCGCACCGATCCGTGGTGCCTGAGTGCGTCGTAGGTGGCCACCGATCAAGGTACGGTTGCACGAACATTTCAACAGCAGACCCGTCACCGGACATACAGCAGGAGTTACACAGCGTGAACGTCCAACCACAGGTGCAAGCCAAGCTTCTCGACCTCGCCGGCGTGGATGCGGAGCTCACCCGGATCGCACATCGACGCGGTGCCCTTCCCGAGCAGCAGGAAGTTGACCGTCTCGAGGCTGAGCGCGTCAGCCGCAAGGATGCGTCCGTCGGCGTCGAAATCCAGATCGACGACATCGATCGCGATATCCGCAAGCTCGAAGGTGAGATCGACGCTGTTCGTCAGCGTGAAGACAAAGACCGCACTCTCTTGCAGAGCGGCAAGGTAGCTGCCAAGCAGCTCACCGAACTCGAACACGAACTCGGCAGCCTCGTGCGTCGACAGGGGCTTCTCGAAGACGAGTTGCTCGAGGTCATGGAGCAGCGTGAGGCGCTGCAGGCAGATTACGATCACGCCGGCGCGCAGCTGTCGCAGGCAGAAGAAGAATTGGTCGACGCCAAGCGTCGTCGCGACGACGCCGTCGCCGATCTGAACAAGGCGCAGGAGCGTTGCGCCGCGGACCGTGAGCGTTTGGTCGCCGAGTTCCCCGCCGATTTCCTGGCGGTTTACGAGAAGCAGCGCACTCTCGGCGGACCCGGCGCAGCCCTGCTTCAGGCTCGCCGCTGCGGCGCCTGCCGAATCGAAATCGACCGCGGCGAGATTTCGCGCATTGCGGGCACGGCGTCCGATGTTGTCGTCCGTTGCCCCGAATGCGGCGCAATCATGGTGCGTACCAAGGAGTCCGGTCTGTGAGTTTGTCACGAGTCATCGTCGAGGCTGACGGTGGATCGCGGGGAAACCCAGGTCCGGCTGGCTACGGCGCCGTTGTGTTCGACAGCTCCCGCACGGTGCTGGCAGAACGCAAGGAAAGCATCGGCACCGCCACCAACAATGTTGCGGAGTATCGCGGGTTGATTGCGGGTTTGACCGCTGCCGGCGAACTCGGCGCCTCCGACGTTGATGTCCGGATGGATTCCAAACTGGTTGTCGAGCAGATGTCCGGGCGCTGGAAGGTCAAGCACCCGGACATGATTCCGCTGCAGCGGAAGGCCGCGGAGTTGGCGGCGCAGTTCGCGAGCGTGACGTACACCTGGATTCCCCGCGCCGAGAACTCGCACGCGGATCGCCTGGCCAACGAGGCTATGGACGCGGCCGCCGGTGTGGACACCGCAAGCGACCCTGTCCCGGTGTCGACACCGCGAACCGCGCCCGCCGAGACCTCGTCCGAGCCGCAGATCGCCGGTTCGCCCGGGTGGACGGCCAGCGTGGGTAAGCCGACGCGCATGTTGCTGCTGCGCCACGGCCAGACAGCGATGTCGGTCGATCGCCGGTACTCGGGTCGGGGTAACCCGATCCTCACGGCACTGGGGCGGGCCCAGGCTGCCGGTGCAGCAGCACGATTCGGCAGTCGCGGCGGCATCGACGCCATTGTCTCGTCTCCGTTGGGCCGCACGCGCGAAACGGCCGAGGAATCGGCGCGGGTTCTCGGCCTGCCGGTGATCGAGCACAAGGGTCTGATCGAAACCGATTTCGGTGAGTGGGACGGGCTCACGTTTCGTGAAGCGGCGCAGCGCGATCCGGAACTGCACACGGCGTGGTTGTCCGACACGTCCGTGAAGCCGCCTGGCGGTGAGAGCTTCGACGAGGTTCGTGAGCGGGTGATTGCCGCCCGTGACGATCTGCTCGCAACCTACGGTGGATCGACCCTGCTCGTGGTCTCGCATGTGACACCGATCAAGACTCTGGTGCAATTGGCGCTCGATGCGGGCCCGTCGTTGCTGTATCGCTTGCACCTGGATTTGGCGTCGTTGAGTATCGCCGAGTTCTACCCGGACGGGGGAGCATCGGTGCGACTGGTGAACGACACATCGCACCTGCGCTAGCTACAGAACGAGCCAGAGCGCGCTGACCGCTCCGAGCAGGGTCAGCGGCGTGGTTGCCAGACCGAGCAGTGTGAAGGTTGCCAGCGTGGGCGCAGCGTCCACGCTGGTAGCCACTCGCCGCCACAGCATCGTGGCCAGTGATCCGACGTAGGTGAGGTTGGGGCCTAGGTTCACCCCGATGAGCATGGCCAGGATCAGACCGGCCGGGGCCGAGGGCCCAAGGGCCGCGATCATCAGCAAGGTGGCCGGCAGGTTGTTCACGAGATTGGACGCGATAGCCGCCACCGCTGCCACCACGAGCAGTGAGACGTAGCTGGTATCGGACGGCAGCATCCGGGCCACGGCATCCCCGACGGGACCGTTCGCGACGCCCGCCACCACAATGCCGAGCACCAGAACAAATGCGCAGAACCACAGATCGGCCGCGTAGACGATCCGCGTGAAGTCGGTTCTGTGGTGGCGAAGGGCGATCGCAGACAGCACTGCGGCCCCGGCAACCGCCACCCACGCCGGTTCGATGCCGACGAATCCCGAAGCGCCGAAGCCCAACAGCGTTGCCCCGATGACAACCAACGGCAGGACGGGAGCCGGTGCGTGGTGAACTTCTCGAACCGGGGCAGCCACGGGACCGAGCTCCGATCGGAAGAACCATCGAAAGATGACGTACTCGATCACGATCGTCACGATCCACGGCAGCGCCATCAGCGCGGTGAAGTGCAGGAAAGTCAGTCCTGTTGCCGAAAACGCAATGAGGTTGGTCAGATTGGAGACGGGGAGAAGTGTCGACGCCGAATTCGAGAGGTGCGCAGCGGCATACGAGTGCGGCTGCGGGCTGACGCTGATGGATCGGGCGGCGACGATCACTGCCGGGGTGAGCAGCACAACCGTCGCGTCGAGACTCAGTACGGCCGTTGTCACGGCCGCTGCGCCGAACACATAGGTGAGCAGGCGCCGCGGATCGCGGCGCGAACCTTGCCTCAGAATCTGACTGACCCAGTGGAAAACACCCAGTGCGTCGGCGGCATGAGCGAGGATCAGCACCGCCACAAGGAACACGACGGTCGGCGCCATCGCCGTCACTTCATCGCGTGCCTCACCGAGCGTGACCGCCCCGGCCAGAACGACAGCCAGGGCGGCGGGGCCGGCCACCACGATCTCGGGCAGTCCGCGCGGGCGAACAATCGCGAACACAAGCACGAGCCCGACCAGAACGATCGGAAGAAGACTCACTTCAGAAGTTTGTGGAGAGTGTTCAGATTGCGGGTGGTGGTGTACGCCTTGAACTTCGGCTTGCCGGTGTTCTTGCCGAATGTGCTCTTGATGGTCATGCCCTTCTCGACCTCCCAGTACAAGACACCGTCACCCGGGGCGACCCGTTCGACTGCTGGATCGAGCCCCGCCGCCGATTCGACGAGTTCTGCGAGTACCGACGGTTCCGACGCGATCATCGCGTACGCATGCCAACCCTCGCGGTCGGGGTCGAAAGGATATCCGTCGACGATGGCCGCCAAGGCTGAGGTGTCGAGCACGAACACCCAGGCTTCGTACCCGAATTCGCGGTTCAGAGCTGTTTCGATGGTTTTCTTCAGCGCCGGCACATTCGCACTGGCGCTGTCGAAGAGGACATTGCCCGAGGCCAGGACCGTCTTCACACGCTCGAATCCGAGTTCGGTGAAGACGCGCGCAAGGTCCACCATCTTGATGTTGATACCGCCGACATTGATGCCGCGTAGCAGGGCCACGTACCGAGTCATAAGGCGACCATAGTTCGGGTCACCGACAGCGACCCGGTAACCTACTGGGGCGGACGAGTTGGCCGGGCGGCCGCGGATCAGGGAACCAGCGCGTCGTGCGCACAGGCCCCGAGTCGAGGAAAGTCCGGACTCCACAGAGCAGGGCGGTTGTTAACGGCAACCCGAGGCAACTCGCGGGACAGTGCCACAGAAAACAGACCGCCTGCCTTTCGGGGCAGGTAAGGGTGAAACGGTGCGGTAAGAGCGCACCAGCACCCCGGGTGACCGGGGTGGCTAGGTAAACCCCGCCCGGAGCAAGGTTGAAGGTCGCATCGCGTGCGGTGCGGCTGCGCAAGTGTTCGAGGGCTGCTCGCCCGAGCTTGCGGGTGAACCGCGTGAGGCACCCGGCGACGGTGTGTCCAGATGGATGGTCGCCACTCGTCACTTCGGTGTCGAGGACAGGATCCGGCTTATACGCCAACTCGTTCGCCCTGACTTGTTCAAGGCGTCGCAAGCGCAGACAACCCCCGTCGGCATGGCCGATGGGGGTTGTCTGTCGTAGATCGTGTGGCGGTGGATCAGATGGGCTTGATGACCAACAGCGTCGCCCAGTAGGTCGCCGCGTCATGGCCCATGAGCGGGAGGAGGTAATCGTAAAGAATTGCGGACATTGCGCGCTCCAATTTCTGTTCGTAGCTTGTCGAGGGCGATCAAGCAGAACTCACCGTTCGATTGTCCGGTTTTCACCTGCCAGGCCAAGTCGAAAGAATAGCAGTCTCACAGCGATCTACAAGCTTGACTCCCACTGAAATGCCACACTGTATTCATGACTGATGAAGATCGACTCTGGTACTTCGACGTGTCCGATGGTTCTGTCTCTCAAGGCAAGGGTCCCTCATCTTTGACGAGAATGGGGCCGTACCCTGATCGGGAGTCGGCAGAGCATGCACTGCAGATCGCGGCGGAACGCAACAAAGCCGCTGATCGGGCCGATGACGACTGGAACAACTGAGTTCGGTTGATGCGCCGAATCGAAGGTGGAGGACGCGTGCCCGCAAGTCGAATAACGGTGCAGGGAATCGACTTCGGGACGATTCGGGCGGAGTTTTCGTTACCCGATGCGTTCGGTAGGGCGGCACAGAGCGAAGCCGACAACGCCCGAGATCGGCATGCCGACGGCCGAGTCGACGCCACACACATCGAGTTCGTCACCATCGACCCGCCCGGATCGATGGACCTCGATCAGGCAGTGCATCTGGAAAAGTCGGCCGACGGCTTTGTTGTCCACTACGCCATCGCGGACGTCGCCGCGGTGGTGATTCCGGGCGGCGCGCTCGACGTCGAAACCCGTAAGCGGGGCCAAACCTTCTATCTCCCGGACGGTTCCGTACCCCTGCATCCGCGTGCCCTGTCGGAAGGGTCGGCCAGCCTGTTGCCGGATGTGGTCCGCCCGGCAGCACTCTGGCGAATCGAACTCGACGTCAACGCAGAGCCGACGTCGTGGACCGTGACCAGAGCCCTCGTGAAATCCGTGGCGCGTCTGGACTATTCGACGGTCCAGGCCGACGCCGATGCCGGTACCTTGCACCCCTCGATCGCAGCTCTCCCGGAATTCGGCAGGCTACGTGGTGACTCGGCGGTAGCCCGCGGCGCAATCGAACTGAAGTTGCCGGAGCAGTCGGTGGTCCGGGAAGAATCCGGGCCGGACGAAACCGGTCGGTGGCGAATTGTGTTGGAACCGCGCACGGAAGCCGACGACTGGAATGCCGAAGTATCGCTGTTGACGGGGATGTGTGCCGGCAGGATGATGATCGACGCAGGTGTCGGATTGTTGCGGACGCTGCCGCCGGCCGAGCAATCGGCAGTGGACACGTTGCGGAGAACTGCGGTTGCACTGGGTATTACGTGGCCGCCGGGCAAATCGGTTGGCCAAGTTCTCGCGGGACTCGACGCGCAGGAGCCGTCCACGATGGCCTTGATGTCGGTAGCGCCGTCTTTGCTGCGTGGCGCTGACTATGCGGCGTTCGACGGCCAATTGCCCGATCTGACAGTGCATGCGGGGATCGGCGCGCCCTACGCTCACGTGACCGCTCCGTTGCGCCGGTTGTCCGATCGATTCAGTACCGAGATTTGTCTGGCGATCAGCGCTGGTACGCCGGTACCGGATTGGGTGCGCGCGGCACTTCCGGAATTGCCGCCGATCATGAGTGGATCGGATTCGGTTGCCAACAAGGTGGACCGGGCCTGCATCGATCTGACCGAGGTGACGTTGCTCGAGGGACGCGTCGGCGAGGTGTTCGACGCTGTCGTGATGCGATCGAAGGACGGCAAGCGTGCGGCTGAGGTGTTCATTCCGTCGGTAACCGTGATCGCAAAATGTGTGGGCACTCCCGACGACGGTGAGCGGGTGAAGGTGCGACTCACCGCCGTCGACACGACCAAGCGAACTGTGGAGTTCACTTTCCCGGCGTAGAGCTTTCCGGCACAGAGCAGAGTTACCGGTAGGAGTCCGTTGCCTCGATCAGGTGATGGGTGATGCCGGGTTCCATCGCGGAATGGCCGGCGTCGTCGACTATCACGAGCTTTGACTCCGGCCAGGCATTGTGTAGGTCCCAGGCACTGGTGGCGGGGCAGACGACGTCGTAGCGACCTTGCACGATGGTTCCGGGAATGCCGTGCAGGGCGGAACTCTTGGTCAGTAGTTGACCTTCGTCGAAGAAACCGCCGTTGACGAAATAGTGGTTCTCGATCCGGGCAAAGGCCAGCGCAAAGCGCACTTCGGAGTTCTCCTCGACCTTGTCCGGCTTCGGGATCAGGTAGCTTGTCGCACCCTCCCACGCGGACCAGGCGATGGCAGCGCGCTCTGCCACAGCGGCGTCGTCGGAATGCAGGAGTCGGTGGTACACCGCCACCAGATCGTCGCCGCGCTCGTTCTGCGGCACCGGTTCGAGGAACTTGGCCCAGCGTTCGGGGAACAGATGACCCGCTCCGCCGTTGTAGTACCAGTCGATTTCGCTTCGACGCAGGAGGAAGATCCCGCGCAGCACAAGCTCGGTGACACGGGCTGGAAAGGTTTCGGCGTAGGACAGTGCGAGGGTTGAGCCCCACGATCCGCCGAACACCATCCACTTCTCGATACCGAGATGCTCACGCAGGGCTTCGATGTCGTGCAGCAACTTGTCGGTGGTGTTGACCGACAGATCGGCGCCGTCAGCGACGTGCGGAGTGGACCGACCGCATCCACGCTGGTCGAGAAGAATGATCCGGTAGGCGTCTGGATCGAAGAACTGCCGCAGCGACGGGTGTGTCCCACCGCCGGGGCCGCCGTGCAGAAACACGACAGGTTTGCCGTCGGGGTTTCCGCTGATCTCCCAGTACATGTTCTGGTTGTCGCCGACGTCGAGGAAGCCTGACGTGTGCGGCTCGATCGGGGGATAGAGCTCGCGGAGTTCACCTGTTTCGGCCATCAGAAACCGACCATGCCCGACGCGAGGTCGGGGATCTCCAGCGCGTACAGCGCACCGTCTCGGATTTCCGGACAGGTGGTTGCCATGGCCGTGTCGATACGATCACGGTGAGCCGCAAGGTCGAGCAGGTTTATGCCGTTCTGGCTCGCCCACGTACCAACCAGGAGATTGAGCGCGCCCTTGCCCAGCGTCGGGGTGACTGTTCGCCAATTCTGAAGCTCGGCTTCCATGTCCGAGCACAACTGCTGCACCTGAGCGTCGGTGAATGTGCCCGCTGCGGCGGCCGTCGTAGTCGCCGCAGCAGCGGAAGTGGTCGGTGTGGCCGAGCTGGGCGCGGGAGAGGTCGTTGTCCCTCCCGCGCATCCGCTCAGAACCGTCACGAGAGCAGCAGCACCAACGCCGGCCGCTGTGAAATGACGACGGTTACCGATCATGAACGCACCCCTGAATTTCTTTTCGAGAGACAGGCGGCGTTCGCCGGTCTCGGATCAGAAACTGTGCTCGACGGCCGGGAAGGCGCCCGTGCGAACTTCTGACGCATAGGCTGCGGCCGCTGAGCGCAGTTCGTCACCGACGTTACCGAAACGCTTGACGAACTTGGCTGTCTTGCCGCTCGTGTAGCCGGCCATGTCCTGCCAGACGAGGACCTGGGCGTCACATTCGTTGCCCGCCCCGATGCCGACGGTGGGGATGGTCAATTTGCGTGTGACCTGGCCCGCGATGTCGGCCGGAACCATTTCCATGACAACGGAGAAAGCGCCGGCTTCCTGAACGGCAATGGCGTCCGCCACAAGCTGGTCGGCGCCGTCGCCGCGGCCCTGGACGCGGAATCCCCCGAGCGAGTTGACGCTCTGCGGCGTGAAACCGACGTGTGCCATGACGGGAATGCCGGCCGAGGTGATAGCGGCAATCTGCTTGCTCATCCGCTCGCCGCCCTCGAGCTTCACGGCGTGCGCGAGGCCCTCTTTCATGAAGCGGGTAGCGGTAGCCAGAGCCTGTTCGGGGGAGGCTTCATAGGTACCGAACGGAAGGTCGGCAACAACAAGTGCGTGGGGAGCGCCGCGAACTACACCGCGAACCAGCGGGAGAAGTTCGTCGACCGTGATCGGCACGGTGGTGTCGTACCCGTATACGACGTTGGCGGCGGAATCACCGACGAGGAGAACCGGAATTCCGGCTTCTTCGAAGATTCGGGCCGTCGAGTAGTCGTATGCCGTGAGCATCGACCAACGTTCGCCGTTCTGCTTCATCTCGGCGAGGTGGTGGATGCGTGTCTTGCGCATCGGAGCAGCCGGGGTAGCAGCTGCGGAACCGTACAAAGGAGTCTCGGACATCGTTGTCCCTTTCGTGCCTCGAGGCCTTAGGCATTGATTGCCGTCGGGTCCCCGGGTGTGGGTGATGACACGCTCAGTCTGCCACCGGAAACCGTCGGTGCGAATAGCAAAACCTGGTGCGATGGGTCACACCGGCAAGCGATGCCGCAGAAGTAGCGAATGGCTGGTAACCGTCGTTTCCTGGCACCATCGAGGTATGTCGAAGTTCGTTCGCCTCTCCGGTGTGTGTACCGCAAGCGTCGCTGTTCTCCTGTTGGTTGTCGGTTGCACCGCTGCCGACGGTGACAATCCCTCGTCTACTTCCATCGCTTCCGAGGGGTCTGCAGATTCCGCGGCAGCGGGTTCGGTTCCGGCGGGGTTGGAGACGTTTTACGAGCAGACTCTCGACTGGGGTTCGTGTGCACGATTTGCCACCCCGGGTGATTCACCGCTCAGCAGTTCGGTCGATTGCGCCGCGGTCACGGTTCCGGTCGATTACGCGGAGCCGACCGGAGAGACGGCGCAGGTTGTCATTTCGCGAGCAGCGGCGACGGGGGATCGAATCGGATCGCTCCTGATCAACCCTGGTGGACCTGGTGCGTCAGGACTGGCGATGGCGACTCAAGGTTCCAGGACGGAGCTCGCGGAGCGTTTCGACCGGATCGGGTTCGATCCGCGCGGCGTGGGGGCGTCGACGCCTCAGGTCCGCTGTCTGACGCCGGCGGAGTTCGATGCCGAGCGCGCGGATGTCGACATCGACATGACCCCCGAGGGGATTTCCGACGCGGAACAGGACAGTAGGGATTACGCCGCGGCATGCGTGGAGAACACGGGAGCCGAGTTCCTTGCGCACGTCGGAACCTATGAAGTGGTGCGCGACATGGACGTGATTCGCGGTGTGCTCGGGGATCCCGAGTTGAACTTCCTCGGGTTCTCCTACGGAACGCGAATCGGCGCGACCTACGCCGAAACTTTCCCCCAGAACGTTCGGGCCATGGTGCTCGACGGCGCTTTGGATCCGAATCAGGACGTCGTCGACGAAGTTGTGCTGCAAGGGCAGGGCTTCCAGGTCGCGTTCGATGCCTTTGCCGCCGACTGTGCGTCGCGGCGCGATTGCCCGCTCGGAAGTGATCCGGCCCGGGCACGAGAGCGGTTCCAGGCGTTGATAGAACCACTGATCGACAACCCTGCCGCCACGACGGATCCGCGCGGACTCAGCTACGAGGATGCGATCACCGGTGTGCAGCAGGCGCTGTATTCGCAGCAGTTGTGGACGACATTGCGCATGGGTCTGTCCGGCCTGGCGGATGGTCGAGGCGATGCGTTGCTGAGTTTGGCCGATCAGTACGAGGGCCGAAACATCGACGGCACGTATTCCAACATCAACGACGCGTTCAATGCGATCCGGTGCGTCGACGATCCGGCCACCACTGATCGGGCAGAAGCAGGTGAAGCCGACACCCGGTATCGCGAGGCCGCACCGTTCCTCGACGACGGGCGAGGTACCGGCCAGGCGCCGCTCGATCTGTGTGCGTTCTGGCCGGTTCCGGCGACCGGTAGTCCGCATGAGCTCGATCCGCAGGCACTCGCCGACGCCGGCCTTCCGACGCTGGTCGTCGTGTCGACGACGCAGGATCCGGCAACTCCGTATCAGGCCGGCGTGGACCTCGCGCGACAACTCGGAGCCTCGCTCGTCACGTTCGAGGGAACGCAACACACCGTTGCTCTGGACGGCGAGCCATGCGTCGACGACGCGGTGATCAACTACCTCGTCTACCTGAAGATCCCGGAGGACGGGCTGACATGTTAGTACCTGTAGGCCCGCACGCAGGGGCGATGTGGGAGTGACGCATCACTCCCGCAACTCGTGCCGCTGATGTAACACAGATTTAACGTGGCTTGCTTACTCTCGCGTGCATGGATCGCCAAAAAGAATTCGTGCTTCGTACCCTGGAAGAGCGCGACATTCGGTTCGTCCGCTTGTGGTTCACCGACGTTCTCGGTTACCTCAAATCGGTGGCGATCGCCCCCGCGGAACTCGAAGGTGCCTTCGAAGAGGGAATCGGTTTCGACGGTTCCGCCATCGAGGGGTTCGCCCGAGTGTCCGAAGCCGACACCGTTGCCCGCCCCGATGCGTCGACGTTCCAGGTGCTGCCGTGGGCGCACAAGGACGGCGCGCAACATTCGGCCCGTATGTTCTGCGACATCACGAACCCGGACGGTTCTCCGTCGTGGGCGGACCCGCGCCACGTGCTTCGTCGTCAGCTGAGCAAGGCGAGCGACCTGGGCTTCAGTTGCTACGTGCATCCGGAGATCGAGTTCTTCCTTCTCGAGAACGGCCCGATGGACGGCACTCCGCCGATCCCGGCCGATTCCGGCGGATACTTCGATCAGGCCGTGCACGATTCGGCCCCCAACTTCCGTCGTCACGCGATCGACGCTCTCGAGTCCATGGGCATCTCGGTCGAGTTCAGCCATCACGAGGCAGCTCCCGGGCAGCAGGAGATCGATCTCCGCTACGCCGACGCGCTGTCCATGGCCGACAACGTGATGACCTTCCGGTACGTCGTCAAGGAGGTTGCGATCGGTGAAGGCGTGCGGGCGAGCTTCATGCCCAAGCCGTTCAGCGATCAGGCCGGTTCGGCGATGCACACCCACATGAGTCTCTTCGAGGGCGACACGAACGCGTTCCACAATCCGGACGATCCGATGCAGCTCTCGGAGACCGGAAAGGCATTCATCGCCGGCATTCTCGAGCACGCCAACGAGATCAGTGCCGTCACCAACCAGTGGGTCAACTCCTACAAGCGTCTGGTCCACGGCGGTGAGGCTCCGACGGCAGCGTCGTGGGGACCGTCCAACCGCTCGGCGCTGATTCGCGTTCCGATGTACACGCCGAACAAGGCGTCGTCGCGTCGTGTCGAGATTCGCAGCCCAGACTCGGCGTGCAACCCGTACCTGACGTTCGCGGTGTTGCTCGCTGCTGGTCTGCGCGGCATCGAGAAGGGCTACACCTTGCCTCCCGAGGCCGAGGACGACGTGTGGTCGTTGACGTCCGCTGAGCGCCGCGCCATGGGCTACAAGGAATTGCCGAGCAACCTCGACGGTGCTCTGCGTGAGATGGAGAAGTCGGAGTTGGTGGCCGAGGCTCTCGGTGAGCACGTTTTCGACTTCTTCCTGCGGAACAAGCGGCGCGAATGGGAGGAATACCGCAGCCACGTGACGCCGTTCGAGCTCAAGACCTACCTCGGCCTGTGATGGTCAAGCCGCCGTCCGCACGATCCGTGGTACCCGGGCCGGGCCGGCTCGGGTTGGTCGAGAACACCGCAGCCGACGAGCTTCGTCAACTCGGCTGGGTGGACTCGGAGAGCATCGAACTCCTGTGGTCGCTCTCACGTTCGGCCAACGCCGATCTTGCGCTGCGCACGTTGGTGCGCATCAAGGATTCGTTGGGCGACGGCTGGAGTGACCTCGACGACGCGCTGCGTAAGGACAAGAGCCTGCGCGGACGCTTGCTCGGGCTGATCGGAGCGTCGGCGGCATTCGGGGATCACCTCGTTGCCGATCCGTCCGCTTGGCGCATTCTCGACGGCACGTCGCTGCCGACCAAGGACGCTGCCACCACGGCGCTGCTCGGCGCCGTCGGCGCAACGTTGGACGAGGGTGCAACCCCCGGCTCGCAGACGTACCGCGCTGCGATGACCGGTCCGGACGCCGTAGTCGCGCTGCGAAAGTCGTACAAGGATCAGCTGATGTTGCTGGCCGCGTGCGATTTGGCGGCCACCGTCGAAAACGAACCCGTGGTGCCGTATCAGACGATCGGGCATCAGCTCTCGGATCTGGCCGACGCGGCCCTGACCGCTGCTCTGTCGGTTGCCATCGCCACCGTATGCCCCGAAGGCACGTGCCCCATCCGGCTCGCCGTTATCGCGATGGGCAAATGTGGTGCGCGCGAACTGAATTACGTGTCCGATGTCGACGTCGTGTTCGTTGCCGAACCCGCCGACGCCACCGCGTCGCGCGTAGCGGGCGAGCTGATGAGGATCGGCACGTCCGCCTTCTTCGAAGTCGATGCTGCGCTCCGTCCAGAGGGTAAGCGCGGCGAACTCGTGCGCTCGCTCGAATCCCACATCGCGTATTACAAGCGATGGGCCAAGACGTGGGAGTTCCAGGCTCTGCTGAAGGCCCGCCCGATGACGGGGGACATGGAACTCGGGCGCCAGTACGCCGCGGCCATGAGCCCGATGGTCTGGACGGCATCCGAACGTGAGGACTTCGTTCCCGAGGTGCAGGCAATGCGCCGACGCGTCGAGGAAATGGTTCCGCCCGAGATGCGTGAGCGCGAGCTCAAACTCGGGCGTGGAAGTTTGCGTGACGTCGAATTTGCCGTTCAGCTCTTGCAATTGGTGCACGGCCGCGCTGACGAGAGTCTGCACGTGCAGAGTACCGTCGACGCGCTGACGGCATTGGCTGCCGGTGGCTACGTCGGCCGAGACGATGCTGCGAACCTCACGGCGTCCTACGAGTTCCTTCGCCTCCTCGAGCATCGTCTGCAGTTGCAGAAGCTCAAGCGCACCCACACGTTGCCGCCGCCGGACGACGACGAGGCGTTGCGCTGGCTGGCCCGCGCCGCGCACATGCGTCCCGACGGCCGCCTCGACGCGCTCGGGGTGTTGCGCGCCGAGATCAAACGGAATTCCCATCGAATCCGCCGGTTGCACGCCAAGCTGTTCTACCGTCCGCTGCTCGAGTCCGTGGCTCGGATGGACAAGGAATCGTTGGCTCTCGGGCCCGAAGCTGCTGTTCGTCAGTTGGCGGCGTTGGGATACACCGCCCCTGAGAATGCGCTCGGCCACCTCACGGCCTTGACTGCCGGGGCGTCCCGCAAGGGGCGGATCCAGGCGCTGCTCTTGCCGACGTTGCTCGAATGTCTTGCCGACACACCGGATCCCGATGCCGGACTGTTGGCGTACCGACGCTTGTCCGACGCGCTTGTCGATCAGACCTGGTTCCTGCGGTTGCTTCGCGACGAGGCTGCCGTAGCCGAACGCCTGATGATGGTGCTGGGTTCCTCGGCCTACTTGCCGGATCTGCTGATCAAGGCACCCGACGTCATTCGCCTGTACGCGGATTCGCCGAGTGGCCCGCGTCTGATCGAACCGGTACCCGAGGACGTCGCGCGCGGAATTCTCACCGCCTCGGCACGGCACAGTGAGCCCAATCGCGCTGTTGCAGCGGCACGTTCGTTGCGTCGCCACGAATTGGCGCGCATCGCGTCGGCCGACATTCTGGGAATGCTCGACGTTCCTGCGGTGTGCAAGGCACTGTCGTCGGTGTGGGCTGCGGTTCTCAACGCGTCGCTCTCCGCTGTGATCCGGGCCAGTGTTGCCGAACTGGGAACGCCGGCACCCGCCGCGTTCTCCGTCATCGGCATGGGCCGACTCGGCGGCGGCGAACTGGGATACGGCTCAGACGCCGACGTGCTGTTCGTGTGCGAGCCGGTGGAGGGCGTCGACGAGACCGTTGCGGTCAAGTGGGCCAACAGTATTGCGGACAAGGTCCGCAAGCTGCTCGGTGCGCCCAGTACCGATCCGCCGCTCGAGGTGGATACGGGACTTCGCCCCGAGGGACGCAACGGCCCCATGGTCCGCACTCTCGAATCGTACGACGCCTACTACGCAAAATGGGCGCAGGCGTGGGAGATTCAGGCACTACTTCGTGCGCACCCGGTAGCCGGTGACCCCGATCTGGGTCTGCGGTTCCTGCACATGATCGACAAGACCCGTTACCCCGAGGGTGGGGTCAGCGAAACGGCGGTTCGCGAGATTCGCCGAATCAAGGCTCGTGTCGATTCCGAACGCCTACCTCGTGGAGCCGATCCCGCGACACACACCAAATTGGGTCGCGGTGGGCTGGCCGACATCGAATGGACCGTGCAGCTGATCCAGTTGCGTCACGCCGACAAGGTCGAGTCGCTGCACAACACGTCGACGCTCGAAACGCTGGACGCGATCGGCGCAGCCGAGTTGCTCAGTGAATCCGACGTCGAGTTGTTGCGCGACGCGTGGATCACCGCGACCAAGGCGCGCAATTGCCTTGTGCTGGTTCGGGGGAAGCCGACCGATCAATTGCCAGGTCCGGGACGCGTCCTGTCCGCCGTGGCGCAGGTTGCTGGATACGGAGACGACTCGGGGGAGTTCCTCGACAACTATCTCCGCATCACGCGACGGGCAAAGGCCGTGGTGGAACGGGTGTTCGGCGGAGAGTAGCGTTCAGTCCTCCCGGACGGATGCTGCGGCGGCAAACTTTCGGACCTCGGCGTCGCCCCACACGTGTGCGGGAACTCCGCCGCCCAGAAGTTCGCGGGCCAGGGCCGGCGACTGCGCAATCGGAACGTCGCTACCGGCGATGATCATGTTTCCGTAGCGCCTGCCCTTGAGCATTGCCGGATCGGCGATGATCGCCAGGTGCTCGAATTGTGCACCGATAGTTGCAGCTTCGGCGCGCGCTCCCTGCAGGTCCGGGGTGTCGCCGCAGTTGACGAGGTAAATCCCTCCCGGCGCGAGGACGCGTCGTACGTGCGTGGTGAACTGCGCCGTGGTCAGTGGCACCGGAGTTGTGCTGCCGGCAAAGACATCTCGGATGATGATGTCGCGTGTCGAATCGGTGAGGGTCTCGGTTACTGTGCGCGCTTCGCCGACGCGGATGCGCAGCAGCGGTGCGCGTGGCAGGTCGAACCAGTCGCGAACCAATTCGGCCAACGCACCGTCGATTTCGACGACAACTTGACGGGCGTCGGGGTATGTCGCGGAGAAGTACCGAGCCATCGAACAGGCGCCGCCGCCGAGATGGAGGACTCGCAGACGCTCAGTGGTGTCGCGTTCCGAATCGACCAGGTGGGCGATCCAGCGCATGTATTCGAAGTCCAATGTCTTCGGATCGGCCAGGTCGATGTGTGAACTGGGAACACCGTTGATCTGCAGAATCCACCCCGTGTCCGAGTACTGATCACGAACAAGTTCACACGTACCGGTATCGATGGGGAAGACGCCGGGGACGGGCCCGTCGTCTCGGCGGTCGGGGGTGATGCTGCGAGTCTTGGTCTTGCGCGTTCCTTTGGCCACTGCACCCACTCTAGGCGCTGACCCTCTAGTGGCATGTCCCGAGTTGCGTGCCCTGCTCGGTGCCGTACCGATGACCGTGGCCCGCGGGGACGTCGAGAGAGGCGAGCATGTCCACGCTGGTCTGAAGGAAACTGACTACCGGAATCCACTGCGGCATCGGGGCGTCCTGGACTGCGTGGCTCAGGTCCGGCGGCGTTGTCATCAGGGTAGGCGACCACCACACCACGGGATCGGAGGTGTTGGCCAGAACTGTCGTCCCCTCCACTCGGGTGGCGCCGGCAGGTGGTCCGGCCCAGAGGACGGCGCAGAGTTGCGTCGGAAGGGTCTCGGTCAGGGCAGCGCTGCCGCCGACGGCGCCGAGACTCTGTCCGTACAGATAGAGGTCGGGGCGATCAGCGGCGGGAAGTTCCGCGATGCGTGTGGCGACAGCGGTCAGCAACGTCTGGGCCGATTCCTCGGCGTCGGAGCGTTGAAACAGAAATGCCGCCCAACTCGGGGCAGCGGAGTATTGCTGACCCACGATCGCGACATCACTGCCGAAGCGCTGCTCGATACCGTCGACGGCCCGAGTATCGATCCACCCCGAACCGGTGGGAACAGCCACAACGACGGCGCTGCGGGCAAACCCGCCGACGTGATCAAGTTCTGCCACCGCCTGGTCGGCGCGTGATCGCGCGTTCGGTCCGGAGTCGAGATCGGCATAGACACGCACCGAATCGGTGCCCGCGGCAAGGAACTTCTGCCCTTCCACTGACTGCGCCGACGCTGTGGCGATACCGCCGAATGCCAGGTGGAGTCCGAAAGCGCAGATCGCTGCGATGCCCAGACTGCGGGCAAAACCCAAACGGTGCAGCACTTTCCGGATTCCGGATGTCACTGCTGTCAGGATCAGTACGGTCAGGGCGGCGATGCACATGACTTCGACCCAGTAGCGAACTCCGATCGGCGGCGCTCCCATCGCAACGCGAAGTGAGTTCTGCCAGCCGTTGGCGGAAGTAGCGAACATCGCAACCACGGCGGTGGAAACGAAGGTGGTTCGCGCCCGCCAGGATCGAGTGTCGACCCGCCGTGGTCCGGTTCGCAACGCCGTTTTCTGCAATGCGGTAGTCAGGGCCCAAGCGACAAAGATTCCCACCGCCATGAGTACACCACTGAAAAGTCCCTGCAGCACCGCGGTTCTCGGCAATAGCCCCGGCGCCAGTGACACCGCGGCCATCGAACCCGCGGCAACCGTTGCCGAGATGCGGGGGAGCGGAACCGCTCCGATCCGAGAGAGCGACGACGGGTGGACGACATCGAGAACGCTCATGCTGCCACGGCTTTCGTTGAGTAGGTGCCGGCCGGGGCAGACCGCCGCGGCCGGAGGAAAGTGAGCCCGAGTGCGGACAGGCCGAGCACACCAGCGGCGGCGTATCCGAACCCGGATTCCTGAACCGGTGTCAGGTAGTTCTGACGCCACGAATTCCCGTTCACGGCAGTGACGGCGATATCGGCCATGGCAAAGCAGTAGGACCGCGACGCCGGCGATTCCCGCGTGTCGCAGGCGTCGTGCATTCGCCGGTCGAGTTCACCGTCGAGTGCTTGCCTTGCCCATGGGCCCAGTTCGGCGCCGTGGAAATGCGAGTAGCGGAGCAGGTCGTAGCCAAGATCGTGGGCCTTGCAGGGGGAGTCGAACTCGTCGGGAAGGGGCACGGGAGACGAGCAGGCACCGTTCGGATTGGCGAGATAGCCGTCGACGACGACGGGTTCGTAGCCGGAGAACGCAGCAAAGTCGCGCGGCACGGTTGGGGTGGCGTCAGACGTGACCGCTGCAACGGCTTGTGCTGCAAGGCGATTCTCCGGCGCTGCCGCCTGCGCATCGCGGGGCGCGGCACTGATGGTGACCGTCGCCGCTGCGACAACACTCAGTGCTGCCCAGGTTGCGCTCGTCGTTGCTCGTGTGATCCGCATGCAGTCGACGCTATGAACGGCGGGCGCATCCCGGCATCGCTCCGCAGAGTGGTTTGTGCGGCGTCTGGGGTGAGAGAAACCCTGGACGACTGATACTGCGGAGTTAGGGGTTTCTCACTCCGCAGTATGACGACTTTCGCGGGTTCGCTTTCTAGGCTGGACAGGTGATGAAGGCAGGAAAGATGAAAGTAGCGCAGGCGCAGGTGACACGCGCGTCGCGGCGGTCGACCAGGGATCAGTTCGCAAACGTGGCTGTTGTTGTCGTGACGTTGATTCTCTTTACGGTCGCCTGGCCGACGTTGCACCTGACACATGCGGTGTCACCGCCGATTCAGCCGTTTGTCGCTGCGTTGGCCGCGTTTCCCTTTGTCTTGATCCGAATCAATCCCGCTCTGGGTTGGGCTGTTTCCGCGATTTCGGCGTTGGTGATTCCGCACGTATTCGACCTGGTGCCCGGGTACGAGTATCCCTGGCAGGTTGTTCACATCATGGTGATCATGGCTCTGCTTGCCGCAGTCAGCCTGACAGCCGCCGTACCGGTGGTGGGGGTGGCGTGGATCTCGACGGTGCTGTTGTTCTTCGCCGAGACTCCCGGTCAGGACGGTGCCGGCTGGGCGGTGGGCCTGACAGCCTTGGTGGTCTTCTGTTTTCTGATTCGGTGGCTCGTTCTTTCACGGCGCGCGCTGGCGAAGCAGGAAGAAGTAAATGAGGTCGAACGTGCCCGCCGAACCGTGTTGGAGGAGAAGGCCCGGATAGCCCGCGAGCTGCACGACATTGTCGCCCACCACATGTCGATGGTGGTGGTGCAGGCGCAGAGTGCGCCGTATCGACTCGACGACGTGACGCCCGAGATCCGCGCCGAGTTCGATTCGATCGGTGACACAGGGCGCGCCGCGCTCAACGAGATTCGTGGATTGTTGGGTGTTCTGCGTAGCGACGCCGAGGCCACCCAGATCGCGCCGCAACCGGGAGCGTTGCAACTCGACGAGCTACTGGCGGGCAGTGCCCGTGCGGGAATTCCGTTGGTGTGGAACGTTGATGGTGATCGAACACGCGTTTCTGCGTCGACGGGTCTTGTGGCGTATCGCATCGTGCAGGAATCGATCACCAATGCCGTCCGGCATGCGCCGGGCAGTCAGATCGAAGTGTCCGTCGAGTTCGGCCCCGCGTCAACGCATGTTCGGGTCGTGAACGGTCCGTCGGCGGGTGGCAGTGGCCCGACACCTCCGGATACAGCCGGTGGCAATGGAATCCGCGGAATGGTCGAGCGAGCGTCAGCCGTCGGCGGAACGGTCGACGCCGGGCCGCAGCCGGGCGGCGGGTTCGAGGTCCGCGCCGTGCTGCCGACAGCGGGCGCCTAGGCTGTCGGAGTGCCCATCACAGTATTCATCGCCGACGATCAGGCAATGGTCAGACAGGGATTCGGAGCTCTGCTCGCCGCGCAACCCGACATCAGCGTCATCGGAGATGCCCCGGACGGCAAGGTTGCGGTTGCCGAAGTAGCGCGTCTGCGTCCCGACGTCGTGTTGATGGACGTCCGCATGCCGGAGATGAACGGCCTCGATGCGGCACGCCAGATTCTGGCGACGGGCGCAGAGCCACCGGTTCGGGTTCTCATGCTGACGACTTTCGACATCGACGACTACGTCTACGAGGCTCTGCGTATCGGTGCAAGCGGTTTCATGCTCAAGGACGCCCCCGCTGAAGAACTGATCCGGGCGGTGCGCGTCGTCGCCGAAGGACATGCGCTGTTGGCTCCGACGGTGACACGTCGGTTGATCGAGGAAGTGACGAGTAGACGAACACCGGCCAGGGTTCGTTCCAGTGCTCTCGACATGTTGACCCCTCGTGAGCGCGAAGTGCTCGAACTGATTGCGCGAGGTCTCTCGAACATCGAGATTGCCGAGCACCTGTTTGTCGCGGAGCAGACGGTGAAGACTCACGTCGGCAAAGTGTTGTCGAAACTGGACTTGCGTGATCGAGCGCAGGCGGTTGTCGTGGCATACGAAAGTGGACTTGTCACACCGGGCTGACGGCTGGCCCTGATCTGAAAAGTGACAATCCTGCGCCGCTGCGCGTGCTGGGGGAAGATGGACATCAGATCCTGAACCACCCAACTGTTGAGAGGTGCTTTTTACAATGCGAATCGGAGTCCTCACAGGTGGCGGCGACTGCCCAGGGTTGAACGCGGTTATCCGTGCAGTGGTTCGCACGTCCGACGGGCGGTACGGCAGTACCGTCGTCGGTTTCCGTGACGGCTGGCGTGGTCTGCTCGAAGACCGCAAAGTTCCCCTCGCTGCCGACGACCGCATCAATCGCATCCTCACGCGCGGCGGAACCATCCTGGGAACCGCACGCGTCAACCCCGACAAACTCCGGGCTGGACTCGATCAGATCAAGCAAACTCTCGACGACAACGGAATCGACGTCCTGATCCCGATCGGCGGCGAAGGCACACTCACTGCGGCCAGCTGGCTCGCGGAGAGTGGTGTTCCGGTGATCGGAGTGCCCAAGACGATCGACAACGACATCGACTGCACCGACGTCACATTCGGTTTCGACACCGCGCTCGCCGTTGCCACCGACGCCATCGACCGGCTCCACACCACAGCGGAATCGCACCAGCGCGTCATGCTGGTCGAGGTCATGGGCAGGCATGCCGGCTGGATCGCACTGCAGGCCGGATTGGCGTCGGGTGCTCATCTGACGTTGGTTCCGGAGCAGCCGTTCGACGTCGACGAGGTGTGCGCGATGGTGAAGAAGCGATTCCAGCGTGGTGATTCTCACTTCATCTGTGTCGTTGCCGAAGGCGCGATGCCAGATCCCGCTTCCATGACCTTGCGCGAAGGTGGCATCGACGAGTTCGGCCACAAGATTTTCACCGGCGTCGCCCAGCAGTTGGGCAACGAAATCGAGCGCCGCATCGGCAAGGAAGTTCGTACGACGGTTCTCGGCCATATCCAGCGTGGTGGCACCCCGACACCGCACGATCGAATCCTCGCCACCCGTTTCGGCGTCCACGCCACCGATGCAGCTCATCGCGGTGATTTCGGCCAGATGGTGGCCCTGCACGGTACGTCCATCGACCTGGTTCCGCTCGCCGAGGCAACCCGCAAGCTCAAGACCGTGCCCAAGGAGCGTTACGAGGAGGCAGCCGCATTCTTCGGCTGAGCGTCCGGCGCATAAACTAGTAGCCATGACTGCTGTCGATGCGCCCGACATCCTCGATTACGACGAAGTGCTGACCAAGTACGAGCCTGTGATGGGTATGGAGGTGCACGTAGAACTCGGCACCGCTACCAAGATGTTCTGCCCGTGCCCCACCGAGTTCGGTGCCGAACCCAATACCCAGGTGTGCCCGGTCTGTCTGGGCCTGCCTGGTTCGTTGCCCGTGGTGAACGCTGCTGCCGTCGAGTCCGCGATCCGGATCGGTCTTGCACTCAACTGCTCCATCACACCGTGGGGTCGATTCGCGCGCAAGAACTACTTCTACCCGGATCAGCCCAAGAACTACCAGATCTCCCAGTACGACGAGCCGATCGCAACCGAGGGCTACCTCGACGTGATCCTCGACGACGGCACCACGTGGCGCGTCGAGATCGAGCGCGCCCACATGGAAGAGGACACCGGTAAGTCCCTCCACGTGGGTGGCGCTACCGGCCGTATCCACGGTGCCAGCCACTCGCTGCTCGACTACAACCGTGCAGGTGTGCCGTTGGTGGAGATCGTCACCAAGACCATTCACGGCGCCGGTGAGCGCGCTCCAGAGGTCGCCCGCGCGTACGTCACGGCGCTTCGTGATCTGCTCAAGTCCCTCGACGTCTCCGACGTCCGCATGGACCAGGGCTCGATGCGATGCGACGCCAACATCTCGCTGAACCCGATCGGATCCACCGAACTGGGTACTCGCACCGAGACCAAGAACGTCAACTCCCTCAAGAGTGTCGAGGTCGCAGTCCGCTACGAGATGCGTCGTCAGGCTGCAGTGCTCGACGCCGGGATCGAAGTTATCCAGGAGACGCGTCACTTCCAGGAAGCCGACGGCACCACCTCGGCCGGTCGACGCAAGGAAACCGCGGAAGATTACCGCTACTTCCCGGAACCCGATCTCGAGCCCGTAGCACCCAGCGCCGAGTGGGTCGAAGAACTGCGCGCCACGTTGCCCGAGTTGCCCTGGATCCGCCGCGCGCGAATTCAGAAGGACTGGGGAATCTCCGACGAGGTCATGCGTGACCTCGTCAACGCCGGTGCGATCGAACTGGTCATCGCCACCACCGAAGCCGGCGCTTCGCCCGAGGCCGCTCGGTCCTGGTGGCTGTCGTACCTGTCCCAGCAGGCCAACACCCGCGGCGTCGAACTCGGCGCGCTGCCGATCACCCCGGCGCAGGTCGCTCAGGTTGTCGCCCTCATCGACAGTGGCAAGCTCAACAACAAGGTCGCTCGCCAGGTAGTGGACCACGTCCTCGACGGCGAGGGTGACCCCGAGCAGGTTCTGGCGGCGCATCCCGAACTGGTTGTCGAACGTGACGAGACCAAGCTCAAGGCTGCTGTCGACGAGGCGCTCGCTGCCAACCCCGATATCGCAGACAAGATCCGCAGCGGCAAGGTTCAGGCCGCCGGAAAGATCGTCGGCGACGTTATGAAGGCCACCCGCGGCCAGGCTGACGCGGCGCGGGTGAAGGAACTTGTCCTGGAGGCGTGCAGCTAGTCTCGCCGATCCCTCGAGGTGGATTCTTCTTTGATGCCCGGCCGAATCGAATTCGGCCGGGCATCAATGTCGAAGATGCCGGCGTGTGCCAGGTCGATCAATTCGATTAGCTCGTTGCGGGCTCCCCAGTACGGAAGTGTCACCGAAGCCTCGTACCGACTTTGGAAGAACCCCACTTTCGCAGGCGCGCTGCCGTCGCGGTGAACTCGGCCAGTGCACCGGGGGCGCCCCGTCCGGGCGGGTGAATGTCGAGTTCCTGTGTGCGAGAACAGTAATTCTCGAGTCCTTGTGAGCAGTGCCAGCAGTTTCCGCAGTCCCAGGGGCCGTAGACCACGACGTGGTTGGCCAACCGTTCCTGGCATCTGCGCGGTGATTTGCCCCGGTAACAAAAGAACACGCAAACCTGCTCAAAATGGCGGCGGGTCGTCGCCGTAGTCGACGGGTTTGTGGGGCGCCCGTTTTCGGGGTGTGGAGATCGGGAACGTCTGCCGGCGTACCCGATCCGACTGTTTCGCTGTGCGACGCCGGATCTTTGCTCGTTGATGTTTCCGTTCGCTGCGGATGCGGGCAGCTTTGTTCTCGAGTCGTGTCCGCCGTCTGGTGCCGCCGTCCGGTGGCGGCGGTTCCTGCATCCCGGCGAGTATCCCGGCCGCTCGGGTTCGGTAGCGATGCCCGGTCTGCGAGGTCAGGGTGATGCTGCGATCCGGATTCGGGTCTAGCTGCCAGGCTCCGGAGTGCTTGAGGCGGTGGTGGTTCCGGCAGAACGCGCCCAGATTCGACGCCACCGTCCGCCCACCACGGGTGGGGTTGGCGTGGTTGAACGGAACTCGGTGGTCGAGGTCGCAGTTCCAGGCCGGGACATCGCAGTGCGGCCACAGGCAACTGCCCGAGAGGACGCGTCACCAGGTGTCGAGTGCCGCGCCGGGACGGTACACAAACGCCGACGCAGGCGCAGAATCTGCGGGTACGGGGTCTGCCGGTACTCGTACTTCCCGCACGGTGGCGTCTTTCGCGATGTCGCGGGCATGCTCGGCACTAATCACGCCGTACCCATCCAAATGGGCCGGCTCATCCGAGTCCGTATCCAGGGTGGTTTCGTACATCACCACATGCACCAACGGCCGACGTACGACGATCAGACCACTGCGGTCCTGCGGACAATCATCACGATCGCAGTCACACACCAACACCGTCGACCCGCTCACCAGCACGCCGAGCGCGTCGGCGCGGCGCTGCTCGTCGGTTCGGGAGTCGTGGCGGCAGACCGACATCGCCAATTCCCGCAACCGCCCGTCGAACGCCCGGGCTTGCTCGGCCGGGATACTGCCCAGGATGCGGGCCATCCCGTCCTCGGCGGCACTGACCCCAACGAACCTGTCGGCGAGGGCTCGGCGTCGGCGTTCCCGCAGCCCTTCCGGATCAACCCGAGCCACGATCCGATCGATCGCCGCCGTCAACCGCCGCCCAGTCAACCCGGTCCCACCGTCCACGGGCGGGGCCAAGACTTGCTCGAGGAGTAGCCGTTCAACCTCGTCGATCAACTCGTCACCGACATTCGCCGTCGCCGACTCGATCAACGACACCCGGTAGAAGTCGAGTTCACCGCGCGCCATCGCCGCCCGCGTCCGATGCAACCGCGTCCTCAAAGCAAAACCCAACCCGATGAGCTTCCCCGCCGCAGCACGCCCCATCGTGAGCACCGCGCCGACCTCGGATTCGGCCAACTCATGCGCCGACGACGTCCAGGTTCCGCCCTCGGCATGCTCGGCGCTACGGCGGGTGAAGAACTCCGCCACCACCGCCAGCTTCCGCTCGACCAGCATCGCCTCACACGCATGCAACTCGGCCATCAAATCAACAAGGGCACAGGCGGTTTCGGTACCACTCAGCTGCGCCGAGCGACCGAAACTCCCCACCCCCGGATCGAACATTCCTCCACCGTAATCGAAATCCTGTTCGAATTCGAGAGGTTCTCGAGATCAGTCGGAAACGTCCGAAAGATGATCGAGTGTCAGTCGACTCCGCCGCCACCGCTGGGCATGGGAATCTTGATGACCTTGTCGTCGTTCGGGCCCGGCTCGCCCGCGGTCTTGTTGGCGGTGCTGACCCACAACAATCCGTCCGCGCCCAATGCGAGTCCTTCGAGTTGTCCGTAGGTGTCCTTGGCAACAGCAGACGGCGGTGTGGTGATGGCGCCGGTGCCGGGGTCGGTTGCCAGTGAGGCCACGGCTTTGCCCGCACTCAAAGCAACTGCGACAACACCTTGAACGGCCACGCAGCCGCCGACTCCCGGGCGGTCGGGCCACGTCCACGCCGGAGCCGTCACGGTGCCGTCCGCGCCGACTCGTTGGAGACGGTCTTCGAGTGCGGTGCGATCGGTGACCCAGGTTGCGATGCCGGGGTCCACGCACACGCCGCCGCCGTTGCCGATGCCTGACAAGACAACTTCGGGGCGTGGGGGAGCGGGATTGGGGGCGAGAGATCGAACGCGAAGCAACTTGCCGGCCAGCGAGGCGGGATCGTTTGCGGCAGAGGGATTTCCGGAATCACCGGTCAGGACCATGAGTTGGTCGGGTGCGGCAAACTCCAGGGAACCTCGGTTCCCGTTGGCGCCCCGAGGGATTCCGCCGAGTACTACCTTTGCGGTGTCGCCCGGCGCTATCCGGACCACACGATTGTCCGTGCCCGTAGTCACGTACGCGTAGATCAAGTTGTCTTCGACGAAGGTAGGGGACAGTGCAATATCGAGCAGTCCGCCGTCGCCAGTCCCGTCGACGTCGATCTTGGCCACCTCGACGGGGATCTGGCCGGGGGCGACCTGCAGTATCCGGCCGGTTCGGCGTTCGGCAACCAGACCCGAGTTTCCGTCGGGCAAGGTGAGCAGTCCGCCGGTGGTGTCGAGGCACGTTGCGATGACCGCTGGGTCGGCATCCTGACACGGGCCGAGGGGACCGGTGGGTGCTATCGGCGGAGCGGTAGTTGTCGAGGGTTGCGGGTTCTGCGGGGCAACTTCCGCGTTCGATTGGATGGTCGGTTCCGGGGTGAACGGGCTGGCTGTCGATTCGTCGAAGTCGGCGCAACCGGAGAGGACGGACGCAGTGAAGGCGAGTGCCAAGGTTGCCGATGCGATGCGTCGTGTTCTGCGCGACGTGTTGCGCCCACCCGTTGTCATGGTGAAGACGTTACGTAACCGATGCCCTGCGCCGCCACGCCGGAGTAGGTTCCCCGACGTCGTCGTGCAACCGCTTTAGGCTCTCCTACGTGACTGACGAGCGAAAAGACCCCAGCGAACTGTCGGAACCCGGCGTGGCGACGGGCAAAGTGTCCAGTCCGTACGACTCGCCGACGGAGCAGTTTCCACCGGTGAATGCCGGCAATTCGTTACCGCGAACCGACGACGATCTCGATTTCGGTTCAGCGCAAGCGAATTCCGTGACCGAACAAATCCCGACATATCGTCCGGGGTCACCTGATAAACCGACTGAGGTGCTCACACGCGATACTGCGTACGAGATGCCGGCCGATCCGGTCGCGGTTGCGGACCCGATTCCGGTGACCGAAGAGCCGCGTCCGAGTCGAGGAACGTTGGATCTCGGACTTCTTGCGCTTCGGTTGGCGGTGGGCGGCACCGCGCTGGTGCATGGCTTGCAGAAGCTGACGGGTATCTGGAACGGTCCGGGGCTGGGCGGCTTCGAAACGATGTTGGCCGAGGCCGGATTCGAACAGGCAAAGTTGTTGGCCATTCTGGGTGCGGTCGGCGAGGTTGCGGGTGGCGCACTGTTGATCGTGGGTCTGTTGACCCCGATTGCCGCAGCGTCGGTGCTGGCCGTGATGATCAATGCGTGGGCGCTGCGCCAATTGGCCGAGCCCGGCCTCGAGTACTTTGCGCCCAGCGGAACCGAATACGAGATGCTCTTGGGGATCTGCGCTGGTGTCATCATTCTCACGGGACCAGGGCGAATTGCGCTGGATGGCCGTCGTGGTTGGGCGAAGCGGCCCTTCATCGGTTCGCTGGTCGTGTTGATTCTGGGTATCGGCGCCGGCGTGTGCACGTGGATCTTCCTGAACGGGGCGAACCCGCTCATCTGATCGGATCTCGAAACCAACAGAAGCCGTCGCCTTTGGAAGGCGACGGCTTCTGTTTTCGATCTGTGGTGATCAGTCCTTGACGAGCACCGGTGCGTCATTGGCGGCCGGGATTGCCGTGCCATCCTTCAGCTTGCGGCCCAATACCGATTTGCGGTGACCGTAGGCGAAGTACACGACAACGCCGATCGCCATCCAGACGATAAATCGAATCCAGGTTTCGACCGACAGGTTGAGCATGAGCCAACCGCAGGCGAGAACAGCGAGAATCGGTACGAACGGTACCCACGGCACGCGGAATCCGCGCGGCAGATCGGGACGGGTGCGGCGAAGGACGATCACGCCGACGCAGACGAGCACAAAGGCGAACAGCGTGCCGATGTTGACCATCTCTTCGAGAGTTCCCATGGGGAAGAAGGCTGCGAGCACTGCGACGATGCCGCCGACGATCAGCGTGATGCGCAGCGGGATGCCCTTGCTTGTGGTCTTGGCGAGCTTTCTGGGCATCAAGCCGTCACGGGACATGGCAAACAGGACGCGGGTCTGGCCGAGCATCATGACCATGACCACGGTGGTCAGACCGGCGAGGCCGCCGAAGTTGATGGCCGTTTGTGCCCATCCGATTCCGTTGGCTTCGAAGGCGGTGGCGAGCGTGGCGCTCGAGTCGCCGACGAGGGGGCTACCGTCCTTGAGTTCGGTGTACTTGACCATGCCGGTCAGCACCAGCGTCACAGCGACGTACAGGACGGTCACGATGGCGAGTGAGCCGAAGATTCCGCGAGGCAGTGACTTCTGGGGATTCTTTGTCTCTTCGGCGGTGGTGGCGACGACGTCGAATCCGATGAAGGCAAAGAAGACCAGGCTGGCGGCGGCCAGCAGGCCGTAGGCGCCGTAACTGCTTCCACCGGCACCGGTGAGCCAGGAGAACAGGGTCTGGTGAATTCCGCTTGCCGTGCTCTCAGAGCCTTCGGCGGGCGGGATGAAGGGCGAGTAGTTCTCCTTCTTGATGTAGAACGCACCGACGACGATGACAAGGAGAACAACTGCGATCTTGATCGCTGTGATGACGGCCGAGACGCGGGACGAAACCTTGGTGCCGATCGCGAGAATGAGCGTGATGGCTCCGATGATGAGCAGTGCTCCCCAGTCGAAGCTGATCGATCCGATGTGGGCTGTGGTGCTCCCGCTGGCCCCGATCACGTTGCCCAGGTACAGCGACCAACCTTTGCCGACCACGGCGGAGGCGAGAGCAAATTCGAGGATGAGGTCCCAGCCGATGATCCAGGCCGCGAATTCGCCGAAGGTGGCGTACGAGAATGTGTACGCGCTACCGGCGACTGGAACGGTCGAGGCGAACTCCGCGTAACAGAGGGCTGCGAGCGCACACGCGATGGCTGCGAGAACAAAGGCCAGTGAGATCGAGGGGCCCGCTACGTTGCCGGCGGTTCTGGCGGTGAGGGTGAAGATACCTGCGCCGATGACAACGGCGACTCCGAAGACCGTGAGGTCCTTCGCGGTCAGTTCCTTTTTGAGCTTGGTTTCAGGCTCGTCGGTGTCCGCGATCGATTGCTCGACGGATTTGGTGCGCCATATGCCGACTCCGGGCATGTATTGCTCCTTGATTGATTCCCGGCGACCTTGTGGGGGACGGGAGGTGGCTGACAGTTGCCGAATGTGATGTGGGTCTCATCGACTTGATGAGGGAACCATTGGTGAGCGCAGTGCGCAAGTCGCGGCCACTCAACTGAATAAAATGATCACTTCACTCGTCATCAACCCCCCGTACTTAACTACATTGATCAGCTGGTCCCGTGCACACTACGGGAAGTGAATTCGATCACGAACGTTCTGCGCCAATGCGTCCGAATTGTCCGCGGTACCAGAGCATTCCGGCCGGTCTCCCGGCGCGTCGAGTCGAGCAATTTCAGTACCTGTCGGTCGGTCTTGCTATCAATAGGCCGTAGGCCGCGACGCTCGCGGTACCCGACATTGAAGGAGATCGTGATGATCCAGGCCCACCTCGACGCGTTGTACGGGCTCCCGGCCTTCGACTTCCCGGCTGCCGACGCCACTGATGCACCGTTGCCGGCCGTCGACGCGGTAGCGTGGCGCGTCTCGGTAGAGCCGTATGCGGATGATTCGGAGGAGTTTTCCGATGCCTGGGCTCGGTTTGTCGAGAAGGTGGACCTGTCGGCGGTGCAGGCTCTGATCATCGGTCAGTGGGGTGAGTCGTACGAGGTCAACTCGTCGTCGATCGTTGAACTGATTGTCGGGCAACGTCATCGGTTGACATCCCTGCGAGCACTGTTCCTTGCAGATATCACACAAGAGCAGCAGGAGATTTCCTGGATTCAACAGTCCGATGTCACTCCTGTCCTCGAGGCGTTTCCGGAGTTGGTCGAATTCGGCATTCGTGGTGGCACGGAATTGGAGTTCCCGGAAGCGCGTCACGCTGCGTTGCGTCGATTGACCATCGAGTCGGGTGGACTGCCCGCCGCGGTTGTCCGCGGTGTGGCATCCAGTAGCTTTCCCGCTCTCGAGTTTCTCGATCTGTGGCTCGGGACCGAGGGTTACGGCGGAGACTCTACTGTCGATGATCTGGCTGTCATTCTCGGCGGCACGGGGCTACCGTCGTTGCGTCACCTGGGATTACGTAACAGTGAAATCCAGGACAGCATCGCCAAGGCGATTGTCGAGGCTCCGATTCTCCGCCAATTGACCACATTGGATCTCTCGATGGGCACTCTCTCGGATGACGGTGCCGCAGCTCTCCTTGCCAGTACGGCTTTTTCAGGTCTCGAGTTCCTCGACCTGCATTACCACTTTCTCAGCGACGCCACAGTTGCAGAGTTGACCAAGCACTGCGCCGAGCTAGGGGTGCGGGTCGATCTGTCCGATCAGACCGAGCCGGATGAGTACGACGACGAGATCTCGCGATATGTTGCTGTCTCCGAGTAATCCTTCGGTGGTTTCTTCTCATCCGCGGTTGGTGGTCGTCGGAGTTCCGGGCAATCGCCGAGTGTCGGGATTTGTCGATGCAGTCACGGCGGCGGGATTTCCGGCGCCGCGGATTCTGGGTTGGCGGCAGGTTATCGGTCGAGATTACGGTTTCGATGCCGGCGAGATTGTTCGAATCGATTCGCCCGGCGAAGATTCCGTGGTCGATCGATATCTTCGCGGTACGGACGAGCCGACCCGGGTTGAGGGTACCGGCACTTGGTATCGGCGATTCTCCAGTGAGATCCGCGAGATTGCCGATCGAGCTGATCGTGCTGGTGCTCGTGTTCTCGGCGACGCGAACGAGATGGCGGTGATGTTCGACAAACGTCGCTGCCATCGCCGCCTCGACGCTGCTGGGGTGCGTGTCCCCGCAGCGTTGGACTCTGCGCCTCGCAGTTATGCCGAACTCGAGCAGCTCGCAGCCGACGCACACATGCCGCGAGTGTTCGTCAAGCTGTCTCACGGTTCGTCGGCGTCGGGAGTGATTGCGCTGCAATGGGGTCCACGTGGGCAGGTCCGGGCGGTCACGTCGGTGGAGGTAGGTGCTGATGGTGCGCTGCACAACTCACTCCGCGTGCGCACGTACCGAACGAGGGTAGCCATCGAGTCAATCGTCGATCGACTCGCGCCCGACGGACTTCACGTCGAAGCGTGGATACCCAAGGCGTCACTCGGCGGCCGGACCGCCGACGTTCGTGTGGTGGTTGTCGGGGGTGTTGCCACCCATGCAGTAGTGCGGACCAGTGCTTCTCCGATTACCAACCTGCATCTCGGCGGTACCCGCGGCGCACTTGCCGACGCGATGTCTGTTGCGGGTGAGAATTGGTCGCAGCTCCTGGAATTGAGTGAGCGGGCAGCAGCGTGTTTTCCGGCAGCACCCCACGTCGGAATCGACATCCTGCCCGGTGTCGGGTGGCGACGCTTCACGGTGGGAGAGGTCAATGCGTTCGGAGATCTCCTGCCCGGGCTCACCGGTCTGCCCGGCTGCCCCGCCGAAGGTATGACTACGTATCAAGCGCAAGTTGATTCGCTAATGGAATCGGAAAACATGGAGTATGCCCGGTGAACAACTTCGATACGAGTCACCCCGACATGAATGAGGTCGTGGGGCAGGATGACATCCTGTTGCTCACGCTGGACACGCTCCGCTACGACGTTGCGTGCGAGTTGGCGGCGAGTGGGCGCATACCCACGCTTGCGTCGTATTTGCCAGGGGGAGTGTGGGAGAAGCGGCACGCGCCAGGAAGCTTCACGTACGCCTCTCATCAGGCGATCTTTGCGGGTTTTCTCCCAACGCCCGCCAGTCAGGGTCCACACCCACGATTGTTTGCCGCACGATTTGCGGGGAGTGAATCCACCGCGGACGGAACGTATGTGTTCGAGGGCCCCAATGTGGTGGACGGCCTGCGAGCGGCCGGATATCGCACCGTCTGTATCGGCGGGGTCGGGTTCTTCAACAAAGCCGCACCCCTCGGGTCGGTGATGCCCTCGATGTTCGACGAGAGTTATTGGGAATCGCGTTTCGGGGTGACGTCTCCGGAATCCTTCGAGGCACAAGTCGAGTGTGCCGAGACGGTGGTCGCCGGGCTGGAACCGGACCAGAAGCTATTCTTGTTCGTCAATGCCGCTGCGCTGCATCAACCTAATTGGTTTCACCTTGCCGGCGCGAGTGCCGATTCGGGAGACACCCTTGACTCTCATGCTGCCGCACTCGAATACATCGACCGGCATATCGCACAACTTCTGCAGGCCATGAGTTCACGGCGGCGGTGCTTTGCCATCGTCTGCTCCGATCACGGAACGGCGTACGGCGACGACGGCTGGACCGGGCACCGGTTAGGTCACGACAGCGTGTGGACGGTTCCCTATGCACACTTCTTTTTGGAAGGTCCACAACGATGAGTCTCGCAGTTGCGGTACGTCCGTACCAGAATTATGTTTATGCGTATCCACACAAGACGGCATACCGGCCGCTTGATCCCCGTCCGTCGTTGCAGAAATTGTGGGCGGCAGAGCCGAAAGACGCACTGTCGCTGTACCTCCATATTCCGTTCTGCGAGGTTCGCTGCGGATTCTGCAATTTGTTCACCCGTATCGGCGCGCCGGGTGAGATGACCACTGCGTACCTCGACGCGCTCGAACGGCAAGCACGTGTTGTGTCGGATGCCGTCGGCGACGGAACTCACTACGACGCAGTGGCCTTCGGTGGCGGTACCCCGACCTTTCTCGACGCCTCCGAACTCGACAGACTGTGCGACATCGCGGAACTCCGCATGGGCGTCGATCTTTCATCCGTTCCGTTCTCGGTCGAGGCGTCACCGTCGACGGTGACCGCTGATCGGATGTCCGTGCTGGCTTCCCGCGGAACCACCCGCCTGAGTCTGGGCGTGCAGAGCTTCATCGACTCCGAGGCCAGGGCAGCGGCTCGGCCACAGAAGCGGGCCGACGTCGACGCCGCGCTCGGTCGGATCCGGGACGCTCGAATTCCCGTGCTCAACATCGATCTCATCTACGGCATCGACGGTCAGACCGAGCAGACCTGGCGGCAGTCCCTGGATGCTGCGTTGGCGTGGGAACCAGAGGAGCTGTATCTGTATCCGCTCTACGTTCGGGCGCTCACGGGTCTGGGTAAGAAGACAGCGGTCGCCGAATCGGATGCGGAGTGGGACGAGCGGCGTCTGCGCTTGTATCGGTTCGGCCGCGACTATCTGGAGCAGGCGGGATATCAGCAGGTCTCGATGCGCATGTTCCAGCGCACAGGCGCGGTCATCGACGGGGCAGCCGATTACGCCTGCCAGACCGACGGCATGATCGGATTGGGGTGCGGCGCACGCTCGTACACCGCTGACCTTCACTATTCGTTCGACTACGCGGTGGACATGCGGGAGATCCGCGGAATCATCGACACGTTTATCGCCCGTCCGGCGGGCGAGTTCGCTTACGCCGAAGTCGGTCGATTCATGACTCCGGACGAGACGCGTCGCAGGCACCTCGTCCAGTCGGTGCTTCAGGCCGAAGGAATGGATGTAGCCGACTATCGCGCGCGGTTCGGAACACAACCTGCCGACGACTTTCCGGACGAATTGAATGGCTTCGAGGCGGCGGGCTGGTTGGCGGGCGACCTGCATTCGGATCGCCTGATGCTCTCGCCGGAAGGTCTGGCGCACTCCGACGCTATCGGGCCGGCGTTGTTCTCTGCGAGTGTTCGCCGGGACATGTCGGAGTACGAGGCCAAATGAACCCGCCGCTGTCGATTCTCTACCGTGGTCCGTTGGCGAGTTGTAATTACGACTGCCCGTACTGCCCGTTTGCGAAGCGTCGTGACCCGCCGGCTGAATTGCGAGCGGACAGAGCATCGTTGGAGCGGTTTGCCGCCTGGGTCACCGAGCAGACTGATCGACAGTTGTCCGTGCTGTTCACGCCCTGGGGTGAGGCGCTGGTGCGTTCCTGGTATCGCCGCACTCTCGCGGAGCTGAGCTGGTTACCCCACGTCGAACGGATTGCGGTCCAAACCAATCTCAGCGCTCGCACCACATGGCTCGCCGACGCCGACCCGTCGACGCTGGCGCTGTGGTGCACATTTCATCCGGGGCAGATCTCACTCGAGCGATTCCTTGCAAAATGTGGGGAACTCGATCGAGGCGGCATCCGCTATTCGGTGGGGGTCGTCGGATTTCCGGAGCATCTGGATCTGGCCCGTGAACTGCGGCAGAAACTGCCCGAGAATATTTATCTATGGGTGAATGCCGCCGAGGGATGGGTGTATTCGGACGCCGAAGCCCAGTTGTGGACCGAACTCGATCCGCTTTTCCCGTTCAGCCGCAGCCCGCATCCGAGTGTCGGAAAAGCCTGCAGAACCGGCGAATCCGTTATCTCCGTCGACGGTGACGGCACCATTCGGCGGTGCCACTTCGTTCCCGAGGTGATCGGAAACCTGTACGACGGCAGTCTCGACACAACGCTGACCGCCCGAGACTGTCCAAAAACGCTGTGCGACTGTCACATCGGTTACGTGCATCTCGAATCGCTACCGCTCTACGACGCCTTCGCCGGCGGAGTGCTCGAGCGGATACCCGTCGCGCTGCCGAGCCCGCGGGTGAGCCGGCAGCTGCCCCTGCACGTAGTGCGGTGAAACAGGAGATCCCCGGCCAGATTTCTAGCGTGACCGGGGATCTGCGTCTGCGTGGTACTGCTTACGGGACGTACCGGACCGCGCCCTTGTCAGCCGACGTTGCCAGCGCAGCATAAGCGCGCAAGGCGGTGGTGACGGTGCGCTGACGGTCAACCGGGTGCCACGGACGCTCCGAAGCTTCCATCTTGGCGCGGCGCTCAGCGAGGACGTCGTCGTCGACGAGGATCTCGAGCGTGCGCGACGCGACGTCGATGCGAACCTGATCGCCGTTCTGCACCAGGCCGATAACTCCGCCGGCAGCAGCCTCGGGGGAGATGTGGCCGATGGACAGACCGGACGTGCCACCGGAGAAGCGGCCGTCGGTGATCAACGCACATTCCTTGCCAAGGCCTGCGCCCTTGAGGAAAGCGGTGGGGTGCAGCATTTCCTGCATGCCCGGTCCGCCCTTGGGTCCTTCGTAACGCACCACCAGGACGTCGCCGGCCTTGATCTTCTTCTGCAGGATCACCGAGACGGCTTCTTCCTGCGATTCGACGACCAGAGCGGGGCCCTGGAAGGAGAACAGTTCCTCGTCGATGCCGGCCGTCTTGAGGATTGCGCCGTCGAGTGCGATGTTGCCGCGCAGGACGACCAGGCCGCCTTCGACGGTGTAGGCGTTCTCGACGTCGCGGATGCAGCCGCCGGCCGCATCGGTGTCGAGGGCAGACCAACGGTTGTCCGTGGAGAACGGTTCGATGGTGCGCACGCCGCCGGGAGCAGCGTGGAACAGTTCGATGGCCTCGTCGGTTGCTTTGCCGGAGCGGATGTCCCAGTCGTCGAGCCACTGGTCGAAGCTCTTGGTGTGCACGGTGGAGACGTCGGTTTCGAGGAGTCCGCCGCGACGAAGCTCACCGAGCAGCGCGGGGATTCCGCCGGCGCGGTGGACGTCTTCCATGTGGTAGTCCGAGTTGGGGGAGACCTTGGACAGGCACGGAACCTTACGGCTGATCGCGTCGATGGTGTCGAGGTCGAAATCGACCTCGCCTTCCTGTGCCGCAGCCAGCGTGTGCAGGACGGTGTTGGTGGAACCGCCCATGGCGACGTCGAGTGCCATCGCGTTGCGGAACGCTGCCGGGGTCGCGATGTTGCGCGGCAGAACCGACTCGTCGCCGTCGCGGTAGTACTTGAGAGCAGCTTCGACCACGGTGGTGCCCGCGCGGGAGAAGAGTGCGTGACGAGCCTTGTGAGTTGCCAGCGTGGAGCCGTTGCCCGGCAAGGCGAGGCCGAGGGCTTCGGTGAGGCAGTTCATGGAGTTGGCCGTGAACATGCCTGAGCAGGATCCGCACGTGGGGCATGCGCTGCGCTCGACCTCGTCGAGGCCTTCTTCGGACACGGCGTCGTTGGCCGAGGCGGAAATCGCGGTGATGAGGTCGGTGGGGGCTTGCGCCACCCCGCCGACGACCACGGCCTTACCGGCCTCCATCGGACCGCCGGACACGAAGACCGTCGGGATGTTCAGACGCATCGCGGCGTTGAGCATGCCGGGAGTGATCTTGTCGCAGTTGGAGATACACACCAGTGCGTCGGCCGTGTGGGCGTTTGCCATGTACTCGACCGAGTCGGCGATGATCTCGCGGCTGGGGAGCGAGTAGAGCATTCCGCCGTGGCCCATGGCGATACCGTCGTCGACTGCGATGGTGTGGAACTCGCGCGCGACGCCGCCGGCCTCACGAATGGCCTCGGCAACGATCTCGCCCACGTTCTTGAGATGCACGTGGCCGGGTACGAACTGGGTGTACGAGTTCGCTACGGCGACGATCGGCTTACCGAAGTCGGAATCCGTCATTCCTGTGGCGCGCCACAGGGATCGGGCTCCGGCAGCGTTACGTCCGACGGTGGTGGTGCGTGACCTCAACGGGGGCATGGGCGTGTTCCTTATGTGATCGTTGCTGATCTACTTCTGCTGCGCGAACAACAGGGCTGTGTGCTCACGCGGCGAAAAGAATTGAAGCGAGGGCGATTCAACGCTACTCGCGTGCTACTTCTGTTCTGATTCGGGCTGGTCGTTCGACGGCTCGGATTCGGATTCCGGCTCGGGGGCACGCTCGTTTGTGGACTGTTCGGCCCGTTCCGCTTCTTCGGCGTCGTAGGCTGCTGCCGCGGCGGCATAGGGATCGGTGATGCGGCCGCCACTGGCGATCGCGATCTCGGGGAGTCGGACAAAGCTGACGGCGGGCAGCGTCACTTCCGTTCCGTCGGTGAGTTCGGCGCGAGCCCAGCTGCGCTTGGGGAAGCGGAAGCCCTTGACCTCGTCCCAGCTCAGTGTGCGGCTGGAGAACATCGAACGAACCTCGAGGCCGTCGGGGCTGACGGTGGTGCGGACCCGGGCGACGAAGTAGACGGCGATGATCGGGAGGATTACCAGCCAGCTGAATGCCGCGGGCCAGCCGAAGATCGGGAAGCTGACCGCGAAGAGCAGGAAGGCGCACGCCATGTAGGCGAGCTGCGAAATGCGGATGACGTGCCGAAGTGGTTTCGGCGTGTGGGATGATTGAACCGGTGGCACGGGCTGCTGCGAAGTTGACACCTCTACATCTTCGCATTGCAGCCGATGTATCTCAGATTCTGGGACGGTTGACTCACCAAGTTTGCCGTTCGCGACTAGCGCCTCTACTGTCGAGTGCGTGAAACAGAATGAGTTGCTCGTAATCGACTGGCGCGTCGTCGCCTGAGTCGATAATTTTCAACTCACCAGATAACGACGCGCCACCCTCGCTCAGCAGATGCTGACGGGGGTTTTTTGTTGCCCGGAGCCAAATCAGAGGATTTCCCAGTGAGCGCACCAACAGCACGGCCTCAACCCACGCCGCGCAAGTCAGGGACACCGAGCCCGACTACCGCGGCTGCCGCATCGCAGACGGCTACCCGTCGCCAGCTCCCCCCGGAGCGGGTAACGGGCGCGCAGTCTGTCGTTCGCGCCCTCGAAGAGCTCGACGTCGACACGGTATTCGGCATCCCCGGCGGTGCAGTGTTGCCTGTGTACGACCCGCTCTTCGATTCGGTCAAGGTCCGTCACGTACTTGTGCGCCACGAGCAGGGCGCCGGCCATGCCGCGACCGGCTACGCGCAGGCCACCGGCAAGGTCGGCGTCTGCATGGCTACCTCGGGTCCCGGTGCAACCAACCTGGTCACGCCGCTGGCCGACGCTCAGATGGACTCCGTTCCGATCGTGGCCATCACCGGCCAGGTCGGTCGTAGCCTCATCGGCACCGACGCGTTCCAGGAAGCCGACATCTCCGGTATCACCATGCCGGTCACCAAGCACAACTTCCTGATCACCGACGGCATCGACATCCCGCGCATCATGGCCGAGGCGTTCTACCTCGCCTCGAGCGGTCGTCCCGGCGCAGTCCTGGTCGATATCCCCAAGGACATCCTCCAGGCCCAGACCACGTTCTCGTGGCCGCCGGAGATGCGTCTGCCCGGATACCGTCCGGTCACGAAGCCGCACGGCAAGCAGGTCCGCGAAGCTGCGCGTCTGATCGCCGACGCCAAGTCTCCCGTCCTGTACGTCGGTGGCGGCGTCATCAAGTCCGACTCCTCGGCTGAACTGCTCGAGCTGGCCGAACTGACCGGCATCCCCGTCGTGACCACACTGATGGCCCGCGGCGCGTTCCCGGACAGCCACGACCTGAACTGCGGTATGCCCGGCATGCACGGCACCGTTGCCGCCGTTGCCGCGCTGCAGAGAAGTGATCTGTTGATCACACTCGGCGCCCGCTTCGACGACCGCGTCACCGGTCAGCTGGATTCCTTTGCGCCCGACGCCAAGGTCATCCACGCCGACATCGACCCGGCCGAGATCGGGAAGAACCGCTACGCCGACGTCCCGATCGTGGGCGACTGCAAAGAGGTCATCACCGAACTCATCGAGGCCATCCGTGCCGACATGGCCACGGGCACCACGTTCGAACTCGCCGAATGGTGGGCGTACCTGAACGACATCCGTCGTACGTACCCGCTGAGCTACGACCGTCCGACCGATGGTCAGCTGAGCCCCGAGTTCGTCATCCAGTCCGTCGGCAAGCTCGCCGGACCTGACGCCATCTACTGCGCCGGCGTCGGCCAGCACCAGATGTGGGCCGCCCAGTTCGTCAACTACGAGAAGCCGCGTACGTGGCTCAACTCGGGCGGACTCGGCACCATGGGCTACGCGGTTCCCGCTGCCATGGGCGCCAAGATGGGCATGCCCGACACCGAGGTGTGGGCCATCGACGGCGACGGCTGCTTCCAGATGACCAATCAGGAACTGGCCACCTGCGCACTCGAAGGTATCCCGATCAAGGTTGCCCTCATCAACAACGGCAACCTCGGCATGGTCCGCCAGTGGCAGACGCTCTTCTACGACGAGCGTTACTCCAACACCAACCTCGGAACGCACGGCGCCATCCGCATCCCGGACTTCGTGAAGCTCGCAGAAGCCTTGGGCTGCCACGGAATTCGTGTCGAGCGTGAAGAGGACGTCGAAGCCGCGATCCGTGAGGCGCAGTCCATCAACGACAAGCCTGTCGTGATCGACTTCATCGTCACCGCCGACGCACAGGTGTGGCCGATGGTCGCCGCGGGAACCAGCAACGACGAGATCATGGCGGCCCGGGGAATCCGGCCGCTGTTCGACGACGACGAGGCCGCAGCCGAGCCCGCCGTCATCCATGAAGCCATGTCGCGCGAGCAAGCCGGACCCGCCGCGGGCACAGGGGAGGACAAGCAGTGAGCACCACCCACACCCTCAGCGTGCTCGTCGAGGACAAGCCAGGCGTGCTCGCTCGCGTCTCCGCCCTGTTCTCCCGTCGAGGATTCAACATCGAATCCCTCGCAGTCGGCGGCACCGAGATCCCCGAGATCTCTCGAATGACCATCGTCGTCACGGTCGACGAGTTCCCCCTCGAGCAGGTGACGAAGCAGCTCAACAAGCTGATCAACGTCATCAAGATCGTCGAGCAAGACGGTGATGCTTCCGTCGCTCGCGAGCTTGTGCTCATCAAGGTGCGCGCAGATGCAAGCGTGCGCACCCAGGTCATCGAAACGGTGAACCTGTTCCGCGCCAAGGTAATCGACGTCTCCCCGGAGTCCGTCACCATCGAGGCGACCGGTACCCGGTCCAAGCTGGATGCACTGCTGCGGATGCTTGATCCGTACGGTATCCGGGAGATCGTTCAGTCCGGGGTCGTGGCAGTCGGTCGAGGGCCGAAGTCGATCACGGCCACCCGCTAGTACTTTAGACACGTAATAATCCAAGGAGAGGTTGAGAACTGTGGCAGTCGAGATGTTCTACGACGACGATGCCGATCTGTCGATCATTCAGGGCCGCAAGGTTGCTGTGATCGGCTACGGAAGCCAGGGCCACGCCCATTCGCTGAGCCTGCGCGACTCGGGTGTCGAGGTCCGCATCGGCCTCAAAGAGGGCTCCAAGTCCCGCGACAAGGCTGAAGAAGCCGGCCTGACGGTCGGTACGCCGGCAGAGGTTTCCGAGTGGGCCGACGTCATCATGGTGCTCGCACCGGACACCGCTCAGGCAAGCATTTTCACCAATGACATCGAGCCCAACCTGAAGGACGGCGACGCGCTGTTCTTCGGTCACGGCCTGAACATTCACTTCGACCTGATCAAGGCTCCGGAGTTCGTCACCGTCGGCATGGTTGCCCCCAAGGGCCCCGGCCACCTGGTGCGTCGTCAGTTCGTCGACGGCAAGGGTGTTCCCGCGCTCATCGCCATCGACCAGGATCCCAAGGGTGAAGGCCAGGCTCTCGCTCTGTCCTACGCCAAGGGCATCGGTGGAACGCGCGCAGGCGTCATCAAGACCACGTTCAAGGAAGAGACCGAGACGGACCTCTTCGGCGAGCAGGCTGTGCTCTGCGGTGGCACCGAGGAACTGGTCAAGACCGGTTTCGAGGTCATGGTCGAGGCCGGCTATGCACCCGAGATGGCGTACTTCGAGGTTCTGCACGAGCTCAAGCTCATCGTCGACCTCATGTACGAAGGCGGCATCGCCCGCATGAACTACTCGGTGTCCGACACCGCTGAGTTCGGTGGCTACCTGTCCGGACCGCGCGTCATCGATGCAGGCACCAAGGAGCGCATGAAGGCGATCCTGGCCGACATCCAGTCCGGCGAGTTCACCCGTCGCCTGGTTGCCAACGTCGAGAACGGCAACACCGAACTCGAAGGCCTGCGCAAGGCCAACGCCGAGCACCCCATCGAGGTCACCGGCAAGAAGCTGCGCGACCTGATGAGCTGGGTCGATCGTCCGATCACCGAAACCGCGTAATTCGTAGTTTCAGCTTGTCTTCACTCCGGCCTGATGTCTGCTCCGGTCCAATTATCTTGGACCGGAGAGTCATTGGGCCGGAGGTCTTTGTCGGGCCGAACTGAGGTCCGACGCAATTCTCATTGAGAATTCGCCCGCAAAAGTGTCCACTATGTGGTATTGCCTACCGAGTTGTGGACGCCGAGACGGCGCGCACTAAACTACTGGGGGTTAAACCACCCCCACACCCACCTAATCAGGGAGTTTGCACGTGAGCCAGCCTGGCCGCCCCGTTGTTCTGATCGCAGACAAGCTCGCGCCATCCACAGTCGAGGCACTGGGCGACGGTGTGGAGGTGCGTTGGGTCGACGGACCCGACCGCGCTGCCCTGCTCGCAGCTGTGCCCGAGGCCGACGCGATTCTTGTTCGCTCCGCCACCACCGTCGACGCCGAGGTTCTGGCTGCAGGCACCAAGCTGAAGATCATCGGCCGCGCCGGTGTCGGCCTGGACAATGTCGAGATCCCCGCAGCCACCGAGCGCGGCGTGATGGTCGTCAACGCACCGACCTCCAACATCCACTCGGCAGCCGAGCACGCAGTTGCACTGCTCATGTCGACCGCTCGCCAGATCCCCGCCGCAGACAAGACCCTGCGCGAAAGCACCTGGAAGCGAAGCAAGTTCAACGGTGTCGAGATCCTCGGCAAGACCGTCGGCGTTGTCGGCCTCGGCCGCATCGGCCAGCTGTTCGCGCAGCGTCTCGCCGCTTTCGAAACCACCATCATCGCGTACGACCCCTACTTGCCTGCAGCTCGCGCAGCGCAGCTCGGCATCGAACTGGTCAGCATCGACGAGCTCGTCGAGCGTGCGGACTTCATCTCCGTGCACCTGCCCAAGACCAAGGAAACGGCCGGCCTGATCAACGCCGAGCGTCTCTCCCGCGCCAAGGACGGCGTCATCATCGTCAACGCCGCTCGCGGTGGCCTGATCGACGAAGACGCGCTGTACGACGCTCTGGTCTCCGGCAAGGTTCGCGGCGCCGGCCTCGACGTTTTCAGCACCGAACCGTGCACCGATTCCAAGCTGTTCGAGCTCGACAACGTCGTCGTCACCCCGCACCTCGGCGCATCGACGTCCGAAGCTCAGGACCGTGCCGGCATCGACGTCGCCAAGAGCGTTCTCCTGGCTCTGGCCGGCGACTTCGTTCCCGAAGCCGTCAACGTCTCCGGTGGCCCGGTCGGCGAAGAAGTTGCTCCGTGGCTCGAGCTCGTCCGTAAGTTGGGTCTCCTCGCTGCGACGCTGTCTCCCGAAGCTGTTCAGACGGTTCAGGTTGTCGCCTCCGGTGAACTGTCCGCCGAAACCGTCGACATCCTCGGCCTCGCTGCCCTGCGCGGCGTGTTCTCCGCCAGCAGCGACGAAGCAGTCACGTTCGTCAACGCTCCGGCGCTCGCCGAACAGCGCGGCGTCACTGTGTCCGTCGAAAAGCACTCCGAGGCACTCGCTCACCGCAGCGCCGTCGAGGTTCGCGCGGTTGCCGCTGACGGCACCGTCACGTCCGTCACGGGCGCACTCACCGGTCTGCAGCAGGTCGAGAAGATCGTCAACATCAACGGCCGCAGCTTCGACCTGCGCGCCGAGGGCCACAACATCGTTGTTCACTACAACGATCGTCCGGGCGTTCTCGGTGTCCTCGGTACCGTTCTCGGTAACGCCGGCACCGACATCCTGGCCGCAGCATTGAGCCAGGACGCCGAAGGCGAAGGCGCAACGGCCATCCTGCGCGTCGACAAGGTTGTCGCCGACGCCGATGTCGAGGCAATCGTCTCGCAGCTCGACGCTCGCGTCGCCCAGGTCGACCTTTCCTGATTGTTTTCACTGTGCGCCTTTATCAACCGCCGGCGGTTAATAAAGGCGCACAGTTCTACCGAATGAGGATTCAATGAAGCTTGCGGTCATTCCCGGTGACGGAATCGGTGTCGAGGTAACAGCTGAAGCACTCAAGGTGCTCGGCAAGTTGGTCCCCGATCTGGAAACCACCGAATACGATCTCGGTGCCCGTCGCTACAACGCCACCGGTGAACTGCTGCCTGCAGACGAGCTGGACCAGATCCGTCAGCACGACGCAATCCTGTTGGGCGCCATCGGCGATCCGCGGATCGTTGCGCCGGGCATCCTCGAGCGCGGTTTGCTGCTGAACATGCGCTTTCAGCTCGATCATCACGTCAATCTTCGTCCGGCGCAGCTGTACCCGGGCGCCACGTCACCGCTCGCGGCGCAGCCCGAGATCGACTTCGTCGTGGTTCGTGAAGGCACCGAGGGCCCGTACACCGGAAACGGTGGAGCCATCCGCGTCGGCACCGATCACGAGATCGCGACCGAGGTGTCGATCAACACCTGGTTCGGCGCAGAGCGTGTTGTTCGTTACGCATTCGCGTTGGCGCAGACGCGTTCCAAGCACCTCACGCTGATTCACAAGACCAACGTGCTCTCCAATGCCGGAGCGATTTGGACGCGTGCGATCGAGACCGTCGGAGCGGAGTTCCCGGACGTCGAGACGGCGTACTGCCACATCGACGCTGCCACCATCTACATGGTGACCGACCCGTCGCGCTTCGACGTCATCGTGACGGACAACCTGTTCGGTGACATCATCACCGACCTCGCCGGCGCAGTGACCGGCGGAATCGGTTTGGCCGCAAGTGGAAACATCGATGCGTCCGGCACCAACCCGTCGATGTTCGAGCCCGTGCACGGCAGTGCCCCGGACATCGCCGGTAAGGGAATCGCAGATCCCACCGCCGCGATTCTCTCGGCCGCACTGCTTCTTCGCCATCTCGGCCGTGAGGACGACGCCGCTCGCGTCGAGGCTGTGGTCGCTGCCGACCTGGCTACCCGCGGCGACGGTCCGATCGTCACCACCGAGATCGGTGACCGGATCACTGCCGCTCTGTAATCAACACTGCACGGACTCTGACGCGCGTGGGCCTTACGGCTTGCGCGCGTCAGTCGTTTCCGGCACCCCGATAGACTTGCGCGCATGCGTCTTGGTCGAATTGCCAGTCCCGATGGTGTTGCGTTTGTCAGTATCGAAGGTGAAGAGGATGCCCTCGTTGCCAAGGAAATTGCCGAGCACCCGTTCGGGAACCCCACCTTTACCGGCCGTAGTTGGCCACTAGCCGATGTGCGCCTGTTGGCGCCGATCCTTGCCAGCAAGGTGATCTGCATCGGCAAGAACTATGCGGCTCATGCTGCCGAGATGGGCGGCGAGGCACCGGCAGATCCGGTGATCTTCCTCAAGCCGAACACGTCCATCGTCGGCCCGGGTGCGCCTATTGTCCTGCCGCCCAGTTCAACCGAAGTTCACTACGAGGGCGAACTCGCGATCGTCATCGGTCAGCCCTGCAAGGATGTTCCGGCAGCAAAGGCGCTCAGCGTCGTGCTCGGGTACACCGTCGCCAACGACGTCTCTGCCCGAGATCATCAGCGTCACGACGGTCAGTGGACCCGCGCGAAGGGGCACGACACGTTCTGCCCGTTGGGGCCCTGGATCGAGACGGCCCTGGATCCGTCCGACGTCGACATCAAGACCGAGGTCAACGGAGCGGTCAAGCAGGACAGCAGCACGGCTTTCCTGCTGCACGACGTCCCGAAGATCATCGAGTGGGTCTCGGCAGTGATGACCTTGCTGCCGGGTGACGTCATCCTCACCGGTACGCCCGAAGGCGTCGGCCCGATCGTTGCCGGCGATTCCGTCTCGGTGACGGTGTCCGGTATCGGCACGCTCACGAACCCGGTGATTGCAAAGCGCTGACCACCAGGTTCGGCCGGGGCCTCATCCTTTCGGATGGGGCCCCATTTTTCTTTTTCCCGGTGATAGCTGGACGGTCGCCTGCGCTGTTTTGTCGAGCGGAACGACAATATGACGGATGTCGCAATTATGGTCGTATTCAGCCATTTGTTTGAGACGGACGGCAAGTGGTTATGCGCAAACAGCTGCCTGCGCCTTTCGAAAATAGGATTAATACGCAAATTGGGCCAAAGCTCCCATTTGATAACCCTAAGTTTGCCAATGTAACGATGATCCGTATTCTGTCGATATCCGGTGTGATGCCGGTGGGGTATTGATGAGTTTTCGGAAATTGGAGGCTGTGGCACATGGGGGCCTTTACTGCGTACCGGCGCACTCGGTCGACCGAGCTGAGTGAGTCTGCAGCGCCGAAGTGGCGTGACAAGAAGCGCTACCTGTGGCCATTGGGTCTGCTGGTGCCGCTCAGTCCGTTCGCGGCGTGGTTCCTGGTGGAGAAGCTGACTCTGGGTCTGTTCTGGGCAGTCGGAGCCTGGCTGATCGTCATTGTGATTCCGCTCGTCGATCTACTCGCCGGTGAGGACGGGAACAGCCCCCCGGACGAGAAGATTCCGGAGCTGCAGGCTGATCGTTACTACCGCTGGTGCACGTACCTGTTTCTCCCGTTGCAGTACATAGGCCTCGTGTTTGCCTGCTGGTGCTGGGTGAACTCGCCGATGGCGTCGGGGGAGAAGTTCGCGCTGGCGATGACAGTCGGAGTGGTAGCCGGCGTCGGTATCAACGCGGCGCACGAAATGGGCCACAAGAGTGAGAAGCTCGAGAAGTGGTTGGCCAAAATCGCGCTGGCGCAGTCCTTCTACGGCCACTTTTTTGTCGAACACAACCACGGTCACCACGTGCGAGTGGCAACTCCGGAAGATCCCGCCAGCTCGCGGTATCGAGAGAACTTCTGGTTCTTCCTGCCGCGGAGCGTCATCGGGGGACTGCGTTCGGGCTGGCAGATCGAGCGTGCCCGCCTCGCGCGTGCAGGTGTGAGTACATGGAGTTACAAGAACAACATCCTCAATGCGTGGGCGATGAGTGTGGTGTTGTTCGGCTCGCTCATCGCGGTGTTCGGCTGGGAGATCGCACCGTGGCTCGCGGTGCAGGCAATCGCCGGATTCACCTTCCTCGAAACGGCCAACTACCTCGAGCATTACGGGTTGCTGCGCGCCAAGCGTGACGACGGAACGTATGTACGCTGCTCGCCCGAGGACAGCTGGAACAGCGATCACGTCGTGAGCAATCTGTTCCTCTATCAGCTGCAGCGCCACAGCGATCACCACGCCAATCCGCGGTTGCGCTACCAAAGCCTTCGTAGTGCCGCCGACGCACCGCAGTTGCCGGCCGGATACGCGGTCATGATCGTCTGTGCGTGGGTCCCGCCACTGTGGCGTTCGATCATGGACAAGCGACTTCTCGCGTACTACGACGGCGATATGAACCGGATAAACGTGCTGCCTGGGCGCTGACGGTTGGCGCGCTCACCACTTTCAGGGAAAACGAAGAGCCGGCGGGACTAATCTGTAGTACGACCATCCATCATCGCCGAGCCAAGTGAGCCATGACCAACAGCGAAGTACGCGTCCGTTTCTGTCCGTCACCCACCGGAACCCCGCACGTGGGTTTGGTGCGCACCGCCCTGTTCAACTGGGCGTTCGCACGACATCACGGTGGAACCTTCGTGTTCCGCATCGAAGACACCGATGCTCAACGGGACAGCGAAGAGTCTTATCAGGCGATCCTCGACGCCCTGCGCTGGCTGGGTCTGACGTGGGACGAGGGCCCGGAGGTCGGGGGGCCGCACGCGCCGTACCGTCAGTCCGAGCGTCGTGATCTCCATCTCGATGTTGTTGCGAAGCTGCTGGCAGCCGGAGAAGCGTACGAGTCGTATTCGACCAACGAAGAGGTGGAAGCGCGCCACAAGGCAGCCGGACGCGACCCGAAGCTCGGCTACGACAATTTCGATCGGGATCTCACCGACGAGCAGCGTGTGGCGTACATCGCCGACGGACGTAAGCCGGTAGTGCGCCTTCGGATGCCTGATCACGACCTGACGTGGAACGACCTCGTTCGCGGCGAGACCACGTTCAAGGCCGGAACGGTGCCGGACTTCGCGTTGACACGCGGCAACGGCATTCCTCTCTACACCCTGGTCAATCCCGTCGACGATGCGCTGATGAAGATCACGCACGTCCTGCGCGGCGAGGATCTCCTCTCGTCCACGCCGAGGCAGTTGGCTCTGTACGAGGCGATGATCCGGATCGGTGTTGCGGACTTCACGCCGTCCTTCGGTCACCTTCCGTTCGTGATGGGCCAGGGCAACAAGAAGCTCTCCAAGCGTGACCCCGAATCCAACCTGTTCATTCACCGTGACCGCGGGTTCATCCCCGAGGGACTGCTGAACTACTTGGCTCTGCTCGGCTGGAGCATTGCGGACGATCACGACGTGTTCTCGCTCGACGAGATGGTCGCGGCGTTCGACATTTCCAAGGTCAATTCCAACCCGGCGCGGTTCGACCAGAAGAAGGCAGACGCGATCAACGCCGAGCACATTCGTTTGCTCGAGCCGGCGGACTTCGCGTCGCGCCTGAAGTCGTTCCTGGTGGAACACGGCCATATCAGCGCCGACGTGGACGAAGCGACGTTCACCGTTGCTGCAGAGCTCGTGCAGACCCGCATCGTCGTTCTGTCCGACGCGTGGGATCTGCTGAAGTTCCTGTTCGTCGACGAGGCGTCGTTTGCTCTCGATCCCGCTGCTGCGGCCAAGAACCTGAAGGAAGACGCGGGTCCGGTTCTGGACGCGTCGCTTGCAGCGCTCGACGCCACGTCGGAGTGGACGGCAGCAAGTATCGAGGAAGCCCTCAAGAAGGCTCTCATCGAGGATCTGGAGCTCAAGCCGCGTAAGGCCTTCGCTCCGGTGCGGGTGGCAATTACGGGCTCTCACATCAGCCCTCCGCTGTACGAGTCGATGGAATTGCTCGGTCGCGATGTCTCACTCGCCCGGTTGCGGGCCGGTAGGGCAGCGGTAACCGCTTAGTTTGGGTGCTCGCCGGCCGAAAATGAAGCAAAAAGGTGCCGTGACCATACGATTTGGTATTTGGGGCAGGGGTACTGGTAATCTTCTTTTCGGCCGGAGACGAGCCGCCAAGCATTACAGCGACGCGGAGCGAGCAAGGCCGAGCAAGACCTTTGGGGTATGGTGTAATTGGCAACACAGCGGTTTCTGGTACCGCCATTCTAGGTTCGAGTCCTGGTACCCCAGCGAAAATCCGGTCGATTTTGCAGCCGGACTCAGACAAGCTAAGCTTGCTGAGCTTCCAGAGAACAGCCCGAAAGGGAAGTTCTTGAAGTGCAAAGAATAGAACATGCATAAAGCGTGTCCTGGCCCCGTCGTCTAGCGGCCTAGGACGCCGCCCTCTCAAGGCGGTAGCGCGGGTTCGAATCCCGTCGGGGCTACAAAAGAAAGACCCTCCGATCATCTGATCGGAGGGTCTTTTTCTTATGTCTGCGATCAGATGACAAGTCGCGAATCAAAACAATCGCCCCGAAAACAAATCACCCCAGTCGAAATCGACTGGGGTGATTGTCATCTCATCTTCACTAACGCGGCTGTACTATCCGCTCTTGCGGCGGAATTCGCGTTTGTGATCAGCGGCACCATGAGTGCTGTGGACCTTCGACTGACCGTCACGATGATCGGCTGCAGCAGCGTTGCTGTGGTTCTTACGCTCGAGTGCTTCGCGGAACTTGCGCTTGTTGGCCTCCGCCGGTGTTTCCGATTCAGACGCTGTTTCGGATTCCGGCTTGGTGCTGTCCTGCTCGCTCATCTGTGTGCTCCTTGGATGTCGGTCCTGTGGTCAAGCTACGCCTTCAGCGGCGGGAGCTGTAGTCCCGGACAGCGGCATCGCCGGCATTCCGAGCTTGCGATGGTCCCAGGACCGTGTGCGATCGGGGACGAATCGCACTGCGACACGTTTGTGGAGCATGGCGTCGACCGCAGGCCGGAGATCGTCGGAGTACGGCCCGGTGTATCGCTCCCAGACGCTGATTCCGACCGCGAACAAGGCCTCGGGGTCGTCGACTATTTCTCCGACACCTTCCATCGATACTCCGCGGAGCGCGTCGTACGTGAGACCGTCCTCGATCAAGACCGACATCCGCGAGTCGCGTCGCAGGTTCACAGCTTTCTGCGATTTGGCTTTGGTCTCGAACCAGATCTCGCCATCCACGATCGCAAACCACATGGCGATGAGGTGCGGCATGCCGTCCGCACTCAGTGTGGCCATCGTTGCGGTACGGCTCTTTTCGACGAAGTCCGAGATTTCGGACTCGGTCATCGTGATCTGGCTGCGTTGTTTCCCGGTCATGACGGCAGTGATCTCCTCGGCTGCGGGTGCTCTTGAAGTTCTTACTGTGGCACGGATTACATGATTACGTGTCTGATTTACAAGCGCTTGTGCAGTGCTTCTGCGGCCGCGAGAAGGTCGGCTGCCCACCGGGCACCCGGGCGCCGACCCATCCGGTCGATCGGTCCGGATACCGAAATCGCCGCCACAACAGTGCCGGAGCTGTCCCGCACCGGTGCCGCCACACTGGCAACGCCGGGTTCTCGTTCGGCCGCACTCTGGGCCCAGCCACGACGACGAACTTCGAGAAGGACGCGCTCGCCGAAGGTCGCGTCGGCGAGAACCGCGCGCTGAGTCTGCGGATCTGCCCATGCGAGAAGAACCTTGGCACCCGACCCGGCGTTCATCGGCAGGCGCGCGCCGACCAGGACGGTATCGCGCAGGCCCGTCGGCGGTTCCATCGATGCGACGCAGACGCGTGCGGTGCCTTCGCGTCGGTACAGCTGCACGCTCTCGCCGGTGATCTCGCGCAAGCGGGGGAGGATGAGCCCCGCCGCGGCGATCAGAGGATCATTGGCAGTGGCAGCCAATTCGGCGAGGCCGGGGCCGGGGCACCACAGGCCGTCGGAGTCGCGGGCGAGAAGTCGATGGACCTCGAGGCCGACGGCAAGACGGTGTGCGGTGGCTCTTGGCAGGCCTGTGCGCGCACAGAGTTCGGACAGGCTGCACGGTTCTTCGGCTACTGCATGAAGCACGCCCATTGCTTTGTCCAGCACGCCGATGCCGCTATGCTGTCTCATAGGTCGATACCAGATTCTCGCATAGTGGGATAGTAGCGCATGATCTTCGAGAGGTCAGCAACATCCACTTTCCGAGAGTTTGATGCGCAGCATGAGAACTGTTGGGCGGTCGGACTTACATTTCACGCGCGGCGGGCCAGCCCGTAGTTCGTCGACGCGAGGCTACGTACAGAGGTGGAAGACATGGCACAGAAAGCACGCACTCTCGCCGAGAAGGTGTGGGACGACCACGTAGTGGTGAAAGGTGAGGGCCAGAGTCCCGACCTGATCTACATCGATCTCCACCTCGTCCACGAAGTGACGAGCCCGCAGGCATTCGACGGATTGCGGTTGGCCGGCCGGAAGTTGCGCCGTCCTGATCTGACGATCGCCACCGAAGATCACAACGTCCCGACGGTCGACATCGACAAGCCGATCGCCGATCCCGTCTCCAAGACCCAGGTCGACACCCTGCGCCGAAATTGTGAAGAATTCGGAGTTCGCTTGCACCGCATGGGCGATCTGGATCAGGGCATCGTGCATGTCGTGGGCCCACAGCTCGGACTGACGCAGCCGGGAACCACCGTCGTGTGCGGCGACTCGCATACCTCGACCCACGGCGCTTTCGGTGCTCTCGCAATGGGAATCGGCACCAGCGAGGTCGAGCATGTGATGGCAACGCAGACACTGTCCTTGCGCCCCTTCAAGACAATGGCGATCACGGTCGACGGCGAATTGCCGCCAGGCGTCACGAGCAAGGATCTGATTCTTGCCGTCATCGCCAAGATCGGCACCGGCGGTGGCCAGGGATATGTCCTCGAGTACCGCGGCGAGGCGATCCGGAAACTGTCGATGGAAGCGCGGATGACCATCTGCAACATGTCGATCGAGGCCGGCGCCCGCGCCGGCATGATCGCCCCGGACGAGATCACGTACGAGTTCATCAAGGGGCGTCCGCACGCTCCGACCGGCGCGGATTGGGATGCCGCCGTGGCTGCGTGGGAACTGCTGAAGACCGACGACGGAGCGGAATTCGACAACGAAGTCCACATCGACGCCAGCGCTCTGACGCCTTTTGTCACGTGGGGAACCAACCCGGGACAGGGTGCGCCGCTCGGTGACCGCGTTCCGAATCCGGAAGAAATCGTCGAAGAGAACGAACGTCAAGCGGCCGAGAAGGCGCTCACCTACATGGGACTCGACGCCGGCATGCCGTTGCGCGATGTCTCGGTCGACACGGTCTTCGTCGGTTCGTGCACCAACGGGCGCATCGAGGATCTGCGTGAGGTTGCCGGCGTTCTCGAGGGTCGCCATGTCGCAGAAGGTGTTCGGATGCTCATCGTTCCCGGCTCGATGCGGGTGCGCGCGCAGGCCGAAAGTGAAGGCCTGGGCGACATCTTTGTCGCCGCGGGAGCTGAGTGGCGACAGGCCGGTTGCTCGATGTGCCTGGGTATGAACCCGGACCAGCTGGCGCCAGGCGAACGTTCGGCCTCGACGTCCAACCGGAATTTCGAAGGCCGCCAAGGTAAAGGCGGGCGGACGCACCTGGTTTCTCCGCTCGTCGCCGCAGCCACCGCCGTCCGTGGAACGTTGTCGGCACCGTCCGATCTGGTCTGACGCACTTATTACTCGAGGAGATTTTTGATGGAATCCTTTAGCACGCACAAGGGAATCGGCGTACCGCTGCGCCGCTCGAACGTCGACACCGACCAGATCATCCCGGCCGTTTATCTGAAGCGGGTGACGCGCACCGGGTTCGAGGACGGACTGTTCGCCGGCTGGCGCACCGATCCGAACTTCATCCTCAACCACGCGCCGTACGACAAAGGCAGCGTCCTGGTTGCCGGCCCGGATTTCGGTACGGGCTCGTCGCGAGAGCATGCCGTTTGGGCGCTATCCGACTTCGGTTTTCGCGTTGTGATCGCGTCGCGCTTCGCAGATATCTTCCGCGGCAACGCCGGAAAAGCGGGCCTGCTGGCCGCGCAGGTGGAGCAGAGCGACGTCGAACTGCTGTGGAAGTTGCTCGAAGAACAGCCCGGACTCGAATTGACAGTCGATCTCGAGAATCGGACAGTGAGCGCCGGAACAACGGTGGTGCCCTTTAGCATTGACGACTACACGAGGTGGCGTCTGCTCGAAGGTCTCGACGACATCGGACTGACATTGCGCCAGGTAGAGGCGATTTCGGAGTTCGAAAAGTCAAGGCCGTCATGGAAACCGACTACCCTCCCGGCCCAAATTTCCCAGGGCTGAACGGATATCGGGGATAGCGGGCAAGAAGAGAAATAGGTCACGATTTCGGGGCTACGTTGATTGAGAATTGGCGTGGCACATAGACTCTTGCCGTTATCAGGTTTACCGTAGTTCTCAGTCGGTCCTACGGTGGACCATTATTTGCGGAGGAATTTCAATGAACAAGGCAGAGCTCATCGATGTTCTGACTGAGAAGCTGGGTTCGGACAGGCGCACAGCAACCGATGCAGTGGAGCACGTCGTGGACACCATCGTCCGCGCCGTCCACCGTGGCGAGAGCGTGACCATCACCGGCTTCGGTGTCTTCGAGCAGCGTCGTCGTGCGGCACGTGTCGCACGTAACCCGCGTACGGGCGAGACCGTCAAGGTCAAGCCGACGTCGGTTCCGGCTTTCCGTCCGGGCGCACAGTTCAAGGCGGTTATTGCTGGCGGCCAGAAGCTTCCGGCCAGCGGCCCGGCAGTCAAGCGCGGCGTAGCAGCACCGGCCACCAAGGCAGCAGCCAAGAAGGCAGCAGCCAAGAAGGCAGCAGCAAAGAAGACGGCAGCAAAGAAGGCTCCGGCCAAGACTGCAGCCAAGAAGACGGTTGCCGCCAAGGCTCCCGCCAAGAAGGCTCCGGCCAAGACTGCAGCCAAGAAGACGGTTGCCGCGAAGGCTCCCGCCAAGAAGGCTCCGGCCAAGACTGCAGCCAAGAAGACGGTTGCCGCCAAGGCTCCCGCCAAGAAGGCTCCGGCCAAGAAGGCTCCGGCCAAGAAGGCTCCGGCCAAGCGCGCTTCCAAGTAGTCTCGTTCGGGCGAAAAGCCTGACGCTGGAAAGCAAGCAGTAAAAGCAAGAGGCCCAGTTGCGATGACGATCGCAACTGGGCCTCTTGCTTTGTTTTCAGAACTCTTTACGCATTGGCGACTTTCGGGAGCGGGCTGTCGAGATGATCAGCCGCAATCAGTCGGTCGCCCACAAGCGAGAGCACCCAGGTGCTGGCCTTGCGGTTGCGCGCTGAGGGCAGTGTTACACCGGCTGATTCGCTCCACCAGGCCATCAGATCCGGAATGACGCCTCCTTGGCTGCAGATGACCGGTGTGCCGCCTGCAGACGCAATCTCCAGTACCCGCGCACGGGCAGCCGCTGGATCTTCCGCGTAGCCCTCTTCGCTCAGAAGGGGTTCGATCCCGATCTCTACTCCGAGAGCCTCGGCGAGTGGCATCACAGTTTCGATGCAGCGAGTGCGGTCGGCGGAATAGACGGTGTCCGCACCGAAGATGCGTAGCTGCTCGACTAAGGCTGCGGCCTGTTCCTTGCCTTTGGCTTCGAGCGGGCGGAGCGTGTCGTCGCCCTTGTACCGCTTACGACTTCCCGCCTTTGCATGGCGGACCAGCAGCACGGTGCGCGTATCAGGTGGTACGGAGACAAAGCGGCGCAGGATCATCCGATCCATCGGATACGAGAGATGGTCAGGGACTTCGTCGATCGGAAGCCAGTGCAGAACGTCCACTTCGCTGTTCGGACCAAAATCTCCGTCGACGGCTTCTGCGGCCCAATATTCGACCCGCTTCAGTTTGCGGTGTCCAGGAACCGGATAGGTGACACCGCCGAGGTGACGACCGAAGCGGCCGGTGATGGACGTTTCTTCCTGGACTTCACGAACGGCGGCTGTCAGGAACGTTTCACCCGGATCGAGTTTTCCTTTGGGAAAAGACCAGTCGTCGTATTTAGGGCGGTGAACAACGGCGATTTCGACGGCCTCCGGATTATCAGGAGCCTTTCGCCATAACACCGCGCCGGCGGCAAAGATATTCGCTTTGACAGGTTTGTCAGCCATGGCAGCGACCGTCAGGATCCGCTGGACGTGCGACTGCGCATCAACGAATGCTGATGCTCGCGTACATCCTCGCCGTGTTCGGGGGAGGCAACCCAACTTCCGTCGGGATGGAGTACCCAGCACCGGGTGCGCGGGTCGAGCGCGGAATCGAAGATGTCGGCCAACTGCTTCGCCAACTTGGGATCCGTCACCTGAACCATCACCTCCACTCGGCGATCGAGGTTGCGGTGCATCATGTCTGCGCTGCCGATCCAGAATTCGTCGGCTGCCCGGAAATGGAACATGCGTGAATGCTCGAGGAATCGTCCGAGAATGGAACGGACTTCGATGTTGTCGCTCAGTCCCGGTACACCGGGTTTGAGCGCGCAAATTCCGCGAACCACGATCTCCACGGGCACGCCGGCTTTGGATGCCCGGTACAGCGCGTCGATAACCTGTTCGTCGACAAGTGCATTGGCCTTCATGCGGATGGCAGCATCACGCCCGGCCAACTTGTGTTCGATCTCGGCTTCGATCCGTTCCACGATTCCGCGGCGCACACCGTAAGGGGCGACCAACAGGTTGCGATAGTTGGTCTTGCGCGAGTAACCGGTCAACGAGTTGAAGAGGTCCGTGAGGTCGGCGCCGACCTCCGGTGCGGCTGTGAACAATCCGACGTCCTCGTACAACCGTGCAGTCTTGGGGTTGTAGTTGCCGGTTCCGATGTGGCAGTACCGCCGGATGGTCGAGCCTTCACGCCGAACCACGAGGCACGTTTTGCAATGAGTCTTGAGTCCGACCAGGCCGTACACGACGTGCACTCCGGCCTGTTCGAGCTTGCGAGCCCACTTGATGTTTGCCTGCTCGTCGAAGCGAGCCTTGATCTCCACAAGGGCGACAACTTGTTTGCCGGCTTCTGCGGCGTCGATGAGTGCGTTGACGATCGGCGAATCACCGGAGGTTCGGTAGAGGGTTTGTTTGATCGCAAGAACCTGCGGGTCGGCAGCCGCTTGCTCGATGAACCGCTGAACGCTCGTGGAGAACGAGTCGTACGGATGATGGACGAGTACATCACCGTCACGCAGAGTGGAGAACACGCTCTTGGGTGTTTCGCGTTCACCGAATGCCGGGTGCGTCGCCGGAACGAAGGGTGCGTCCTTGAGCGCCGGACGGTCGACGGCGTAAACCTGCCAGAGGCAGGACAAGTCGAGCAGGCCGGAAACCTCGATGACGTCGGCGGGGTCGACGTCGAGTTCACGAAGCAGCAAGTCGAGCATGTGTTCGGTCATGTCGTCGGCAACTTCGAGTCGGACCGGTGATCCGAAACGGCGACGGGCCAGTTCGCGCTCCAACGCCTGCAGGAGATCCTCGTCGCGATCCTCTTCGACCTCGAAATCGGCGTTGCGTGTGATGCGGAAGGCGTGGTGCTCCACGATTTCCATTCCGGGGAACAGGACGTCGAGGTGCGCCGAGATCAGTTCTTCCAACGGGATGAACGAGTCGATCGACGACGTGGTGCTCTTGACCCGAACGAAGCGGCCGACGTTGTCAGGAACCTTTACCCGGGCGAAGTGCTCGCCACCCGTCAGGGAATCCTTCACCGTCACTGCGAGGTTGAGACTTAGCCCGCTGATGTACGGGAACGGGTGCGCGTGGTCGACGGCAAGTGGAGTGAGAACGGGGAACACCTGTTCGGTGAAATGCACCGAGAGGCGCTCGTGATCGTTGTCGCTGAGGTCGGACCACCGAACGATCGAGATTCCTTCTGCGGCTAGGGCCGGGCGAACGGAATCGAGAAAGACGTGTGCGTGCTTGTCTGCGAGTTCCTGTGTCCGCTGCGCGATGAGAGCCAACTGTTCGCGCGGGGAGAGTCCGTCGGCAGAACGGACGGACAGACCGGTTTCGTCGCGGCGCTTGAGTCCGGCAACACGAACCATGAAGAACTCGTCGAGGTTGGACGCGAAGATAGCGAGGAACTTTGCGCGTTCGAGGAGGGGGAGTGACTCGTCAGCCGCCAACGCGAGAACGCGGGCATTGAAGTCGAGCCAGCTGAGTTCGCGGTTGAGATAACGGTCTTCGGGTAAGCCACCGAGGAGGACCGCGGGAATGGCCTTCGTGGCTGCCGGCGGCGCACTCGGTATGTGGGTGGGCGATCCACTGGCCGGTGGTCGCACCGAAGGCTGCGGTGTCGAAGGCTGCTGCCCGTCACCGGTTTTTACCGTGTTGTTCTCGCCAACTTCTGGGGAGGTTGTCTCTGTCTTGTTTGCGGACTTGCGGTGCTCGAGTGCTTCGCCGTTGCTCACGTGTCGATCATCCCCCACAATTGCGCGCTTCGACAATCGATGATCGAAAAAGGTCAATGCGTGTTGGTTGTGGCGCGATGGAACCGCGTCAACGACGCGAGAGTTGCCGGGCCGACGCCGAGCGCGCGAGCAGTGTCGAGATCCGTTGCGGTGTCGACGTCGGTTCTCAGTCCCGGCCATTCTCCGTTGAGTTGCCGGGCGCCGGAATCCGTGTGGCCGCGCGCGGATTCGGGGCCGAATCGTGGATCGAGCGGGAGGTCGGGATCGCACGAGAACAGTGCTGCGGTGCCGGTTCCGTGGTGATCGACAACGATGGAACGGCCGCCGGAGCGGGCAGCACTGAGGGCTTCGAGCAGTTCGGCCGGTTGCAACGACGGAAGATCCGCTTGGATGACAACAAGATCCACCGTGCCGTGTTCGGCGCGGATGTGGGTGGCTGCTGCGTCGAGGGCAGAGTTCAGTGAATCCTCGGTGGACCTACTTGAATTCGTGGACCTACTCGAATCGGGATCGGCGTACACGTTCACTCCCGCGGCGTACGCGAGTGCGGCGACGGTCGGATCCGGAGTCACCACGGTGACGCCGTCGATGGCAGGCACACCCGTAACCGTGGCGAGAGTGTCGTGAAGCATCGCGAGAACAAGATCGGCACGGGCGTCGACGTCGAGTTCGGCGGCCAGCCTGGACTTCGCGGATCGGAGGTCTTTCACCGCGACGATGGCATGCATCGGGCGCGGATGTTCCGATCTGGTTGCGCTCGGCCTCGCACTGGTCATCCTTCGATCTTGCCAGTCGGTTGCCACCATGTCTGTCTCTGCCTGCCTCACCGGGGCGTCTGCCGACCCGAGTTCGGTCCGGGCGATAGTCTGTGCAGGCGATTTCATTGCCGGGTCGCAACACAACCGGCGTCCTGGCGAACGTCACGATGGGTAGACGAGGTGACTGTGTGAGTAAGGCAGCAGTATTGGGTGCAGGCTCATGGGGAACGGCGTTGGCGAAGGTCATGGCCGAGGCCGGCACCGAGGTGACGATGTGGGCGCGCCGCAAGGAAGTCGCCGACCGGATCAACGCGACGCACGAGAACAGTGACTACCTGCCTGGTATCGCGTTGCCCGAGTCGATTCGTGCGACGGATCGCCACGAGGAGGCGATGGACGGAGCAGACTTCGTCGTTCTGGCCGTCCCGTCGCAGTCACTTCGAGGGAACCTCGAGCAGTGGAAGGATTCGATAGGTCCGAACGCGACTCTCCTGAGCCTGGCCAAGGGCATCGAAACCGGCACCTTGATGCGGATGAGTCAGGTGATCGTGTCGGTCACCGGCGTCGAACCCAGTCGTGTCGCCGTGCTGTCCGGTCCCAATCTCGCGCGTGAGATCGCCAGCCGTCAACCGGCCGCGACCGTCATCGCCTGCACTGATTCCTCGCGGGCATTGGCTCTTCAAGATGCTTGTGCCACAGGATATTTCAGGCCGTACACCAACTCCGACATCATCGGCTGTGAAATCGGCGGTGCCTGCAAGAACGTGATCGCCTTGGCGTGCGGAATGGCGGCAGGTAGTGGATTCGGCGACAACACGGTCGCGAGCATCATCACGCGCGGACTGGCCGAGACGATCCGGCTCGGCGTTGCGCTCGGCGGACAGGCATCCACGTTCTCGGGGCTGGCCGGCGTCGGCGATCTTGTTGCCACTTGCACGTCGGAGCTGTCACGAAACCGGACGTTCGGTGAGCGCTTGGGGCGTGGCGGTTCCATGGAGTCGGCGCAGCAGGCCACCAACGGTCAGGTAGCCGAGGGCGTGAAATCGTGCACGTCCGTGCGCGCACTTGCCGCCGGATACGACGTCGAGATGCCGTTGACCGATGCCGTTCATCGCGTGTGCCACGAAGGAATCGCGGTCAGTGAGGCGATAGGCCAACTGCTCGGCCGGCGGACCAAACCGGAATGACGCCCGTCGACGGCTACGGCGATTCCACCCGGTGTGTAAGCAGCGTCGGGAGTTCGCACGCACCTGGTCAACCCATGCAGCTGGGGCCGGTATTCGCTGCGCCGTACCAGCTTTCGGAAGTCGAGGGTAGCGAGAGCGACACCTATGCCCGTGCCTCGAATCCAGGTTGGCGCGGACTGGAGGCTGCGCTCGGCACACTGGAAGGCGCGGATCACACCGTTGTCACCGGGTCCGGGATGTCCGCCGTCACGGTGACGTTGCGCAGCCTGCTTCAGTCGGGCGATACCGTCGTCGTTCCGTCGGACGGTTACTACCAGGTGCGACGCTACGCCCAAGAAGCTCTGGCCCTGCTGGGAATCGGCGTTCGCGAGGTGTCGACGGCCGGAATGGGTGATCCGAGTTTTGCGGATCTGCTGGCGGGGCTGCCGGGACGCGTTGTCGTGGTCGCCGAGACACCGTCCAACCCGACACTCGACGTCGTCGATCTTCGGACGTTGGCACTGCAGTGCCACCGCGTCGGAGCAATCCTCGTGGTGGACAACACGACCCCAACTCCGCTCGGTCAACGTCCGCTGGAACTGGGGGCGGACGTCGTGGTGGCCAGCGGAACGAAAGCCCTGAGCGGGCACAGTGATCTGTTGATGGGCTACATCGCCACGTCCGAGCAGGATATCGCCGCGAAGGTCGAGCGTGAGCGTCTGCTGTCCGGGACGGTGCTCGGTCCGTTCGAGACGTGGCTTGCGCATCGCAGTCTCGGAACGGCTGGGCTGCGATTCGGCCGCCACTGTGACAATGCGCAGGCGCTTGCCGACATGGTGTCCGGGCATCCGGCTGTCAGGTCCGTCCGTTATCCGGGGCTGCGAACCGATCCGTCGCACGCCATCGCGTCGGAGCAGATGCATAGGTTCGGCGGTCTGGTGAGCATCGAATTGGAATCCGCAGCGGCCTTCCATTCCTTTGTCGCGGCAAGTGAACTTGTCACTTCCGCGACCAGTTTCGGCGGCATCCACACCACCGCCGACCGCCGGGCTCGGTGGGGAGATCAGGTCAGTGAAGGGTTTGTCCGGATCTCGTGCGGCATCGAGGACACAGTGGATTTGTTGGCGGATGTCGAGCGCGCCCTGGGCGGACTGACACCCAGTCGGTAATTTATCCACTGCCCGATCGCGTGCCGAAGTCGATTCGACGGTACGGTTTGACGCGTGAATAACAGCCGTACCCGTGTAGCCGTGATCTTCGGTGGCCGGAGCAATGAACATTCTGTGTCGTGCGTATCCGCCGGGAGCGTCCTCGCGCATCTCGATCCGGAACGCTACGACGTCGTGCCGATCGGCATCACCGCCGACGGGGCGTGGGTTCTCGGTTCCACCGATCCCGAATCGCTGGCCATCAGTGGTCGCGAGTTGCCCACCGTCGACAAGGACGGGACGGCGCTGACCCTGACTGCCGATCCGACGCGTTCCGGTGCGCTGCTGGCGCTCGACGGAACAGACGTGGGTTCTGTCCTGGCAACCGTCGACGTCGTATTTCCCGTGCTGCACGGTGCGTACGGTGAGGACGGCACCGTCCAGGGGCTGCTGGAAATGGCCGGCATTCCGTATGTCGGTCCCGGTGTGCTGGCGAGTGCCGCCGGTATGGACAAGGAATTCACCAAGAAACTGCTTGCTGCCGAGGGGTTGCCGGTCGGTGTGCAGGTTGTCCTTCGTCCGGGAACGGTGACCCTGAGCGACGAGCAGAAAGAGCAGTTGGGGCTTCCGGTCTTCGTGAAACCGGCTCGCGGCGGATCGTCGATCGGCATCACGCGGGTCACCGGTTGGGACGGCCTCGAGGGCGCGATCGCCCACGCTCGCCTGCATGATCCGAAGGTCATCATCGAAGGCGCGATCATCGGGCGGGAAGTCGAGTGCGGTGTGCTCGAGTTCCCCAGTGGCGACGTCAAGGCGAGTGTGGTCGCAGAGATCCGGATGCCCGCCGACGACGGTGACTCGGACGCGTTCTACGACTTCGACACCAAGTATCTCGACGACGTCTGCGAATTCGACGTCCCCGCACACTTGGACGAGGCTGTCAGTGATCAGATTCGCGAGTTGGCGGTGCGCGCCTTCACCGCACTCGATTGCCAGGGACTCTCGCGAGTGGACTTCTTCGTCACCGAAGACGGGCCCGTGATCAACGAGATCAACACCATGCCAGGATTCACGTCCATCTCGATGTATCCGAAGATGTGGAAGGCAACCGGAATCGATTACGGCACTTTGCTTTCCACGTTGGTCGACACGGCGCTCGCCCGCGGGACCGGATTGCGCTGACGGTAGGGGGCCGGGATTGCCCGGCCCCCTACCGCGCCGATCAGGGAACCGCGATCGGCGCCGGGTCGAGTGGCTGCTGCGGGATCGTCGCAGAGATGGTGTCCGAGATTTCCTGAATCGGAGTGGGGCCGGTGCCGTCGGGAACGGTAATTCCGATGTACTCGCCGCGATCGACGGCAAACCAGGTGCTGGCGGCCAAGCCGATGTCGGTGCCCGAGATCTGGAACCACTGGACGCCGTTGACTACCTGAAGTGCAGCGGCCTGATCGAACTCCACGGGCCGGTCGAGTCCGCAGCGCAGGACGATCGGTTCACTCTCGCTGCGTTGCCAGGCAGCGGCGCCGGCTGGTGCGGGTTCCGCCAGCTCGGCCTTGGTGAAGTCGTCGATGTCCTCGGGAAGTGCCTCCAGAAGTGAGACGCAGGCTTCCGAATTTGCGTTGGGCGCCGGAACCGGGCCGAGTGCGACCGGTTCGAGCGTGGGGTTCTTTCCGGCGATCACGGCGGCGATCACCAGCCCGACGATCAGGGCCACCGGCAGCGCGATGGCGGTAGCAATCAATGCCGGACTACGACGCTCGACCTCGTCGAGGTCGGTGCCGTCCGGCTCGTTCGTCTCGGGGGACGTGTTTTCAGACATGCTCAGTTCTTCGTTCGGTTCTTCGTTTGGTTGCTGCGGGTGCTCGCGTGGTCATCGGTAGAATTGCCACTGCTTTGACGGTACCGCAGGCCGCTTTCGGTCCGATCTGCGCTGAGAAAAAAGGGAGTGCTCATCTCGTCATCAGGATCGACCTCGCACGAACAGGCATCTTCATCGCCCCGCACGGTTGCGCAGGTGGGGGAGTTCGACGTGATCGCCCGCTCTCTTGCCGGTCGGATTCAACCGCTGACGACGGAGTTGGGTCCCGGTGACGATGCGGCGATTGTCACTGCAGCCGACGGCCGGGTCGTCATTTCCTCGGACATGCTGATCGAGGGACGGCATTTTCGGCTGGACTGGTCCGCGCCTCGCGACATCGGACGCAAGGCGGTGGCGCAGAACGCCGCCGACATCGTGTCGATGGGTGCGCGGCCGAGCGCCTTCACAGTGTCGTTGGGTTGCCCACCGTCTACTCCCATCGACGTGATGGACGAAATATCCTCGGGAATCTGGGATGCTGCAACGGATCTCGGTGCCGGCATCGTCGGTGGGGATTTGGTGCAGTCGCAGGACATTGTTGTCTCGGTGACTGTTCTCGGCGACCTGGGTGGACGACGGGCAGTCATGCGATCCGGCGCCCAGGTGGGTGACCGTGTTGCCGTTGCCGGGTTGTTCGGTTGTTCGGCAGCAGGTTTGGCGTTGCTGCTTGCGGGCGATCGATCGTTCCCGGACCTGTTGGAGCTCCATCGCGTTCCGGCGCCGCCGTACGAGTCTGCGTGGGCCGCGGCCGATACTGCTCACTCGATGACCGATATCTCGGACGGGGTGATCGCCGATCTTCGTCACCTCGCGGTGGCGTCGGGCGTCCAGGTCCGCATCGATTCCGGTGCTGTGCCGACATCGGCCGACGTGCCGAAAGCCGCAGCTGCTCTGGCGCTCGATCCATCGGAGTGGATACTCGAAGGTGGCGAAGATCATGGTTTTGCCGCGACTTTTGCAGCGGGCGAAAACCTGCCTTCGGGGTGGACCGTGATCGGCGACGTCGTTGCCGGCGCCGGAGTTGTGGTGGACGGCGAACTCCGTGAATCCGGCGGCGGCTGGCACAGCTTTTCGGCTACCGGCACCACCGCGGTATAGGTTCTCCTCATGGCTGTTTATGCACTAGGAGGCAAGGTTCCGGACATTCATCCGGACGCGTACGTACATCCCGACGCAGTGGTGATCGGCAACGTGAGCCTCGCTGCGGGAACATCGATCTGGCCGCAGGCCGTACTGCGTGGTGACTACGGAACCATCTCGGTGGGTGTTGGATCGAACATTCAGGACGGCACCGTGATTCATTGCACGGTTACCGAACCCACGATTATCGGCGCGGGATGTGTTGTGGGCCATAACGCGCACATCGAGGGGTCCACGATCGAGGACGGGTGCCTGATCGCATCCGGGTCGATCGTGCTCAACGGTTCGGTGATCGGTGCCGGGTCGATTGTGGGTGCCGGCGCCGTGATCGCCCGCGGTTTTGTCGTACCACCGCGCAGCATGGCCTTGGGAGTTCCTGCCAAGATTCGAGAAGGTTACGAAGTTCCGCTCGGTCATCTCGAAGCGAATGTCGCGAACTACTCCGCCAACGCCGCGTACTACCGCGACGCCCTGCGCAGGCTCGACTGATGGACACCCACATCGAATCCGGCTGGGCCACGGCGCTGGAACCGGTTTCCGAGCAGATCGCCCAGATGCAGAGGTTCCTCGACAACGAGACTGCAGCAGGCCGTGACTATCTGCCCGCTCGCGAGAATGTGCTGCGCGCGTTCACGAATCCGTTCGAGGACGTCAAAGTCCTTATCGTCGGGCAAGATCCGTATCCGACCCCCGGTCATGCGGTGGGCCTGAGCTTTTCGGTTGCCCCCGATGTTCGACCCGTTCCACGCAGTCTGGTCAACATCTACAAGGAATACCACCAGGATCTGGGGCTGCCGATTCCCGACGACGGGGATCTGACACCGTGGTCGAATCAGGGTGTGCTGCTGCTCAATCGTGTGCTGACCGTAGCGCCCGGGGCGGCGGCGTCACATCGGAAAAAGGGGTGGGAGCCGGTGACCGAACAGGCAATTCGCGCTCTCGTGGCCAGGCCCGCTCCGATGGTTGCCATCCTGTGGGGCCGCGACGCCGCAACGCTGGCACCGCTACTGGGAGACACCCCCATTATCGAATCTGCGCACCCGTCACCGCTTTCGGCGTCGCGCGGGTTCTTCGGTTCGCGCCCGTTCAGTCGGGCGAACCAACTGCTGACGGACATGGGGGCCACCCCGGTCGACTGGAATCTGGGATCAACCGCGAGCGTGACCGAACCACTCTGGTGAGAGCGGTCCGGTCACGCGAGCGTGTCAAGCCTGCTTGGCAGCTACAAAATCGGGGCGACGCTTCTCGACAAACGCGTCGACGCCCTCGCGGCCGATCGGACTGTTGGCGGCAAGCGCGATGGACGCTCCTTCGGCGTCGAGTTGCTCGGCGAGCGTGTTGGTTCGTGACGAGCGCAACAGTTCCTTGATGCCGGCGTACGACGACGACGGGCCGTGGGCGAGGCTGCGTGCGAGCCGAGCGGCTTCTTCCTGAACTTCGTCGTCACCGACGAGGCGTGTCAGGATGCCGAGGCGAACGGCTTCGTCGCCGCCGAGTACGGAATCGTTGAGCAGGATTTCACGAGCGCGAGCTGCGCCGACGATGCGGGGGAGCGTCCAGGACATTCCGCCGTCTGGAGTGAATCCGATGGAGGGGTACGCCGGGCGAAGTTTGGTGCTGGTGCCACCGATCGCGACGTCGGCGAGGCACACCAAACTCATGCCTGCGCCCGCAGCCCAGCCGTGTATTCCGGCAACAACAGGGGCAGACGCCGCGTCGAGGGCGCGCACGAAGACGTGGAATACCCGGGCAACTTCCCCGACGTACTCGCCGCGATCAGGAGCCGACGCAAAGGCGCGGACATTTCCGCCCGCGCAGAAGTTTCCGCCCTCGCCGACGAGGAGGATGCTGCCGACGTCGTTGCCGAACTGTTCCAGTGCCAGCGCGCCCTGGACCATCCCTTCGTCGTCGAGGGAGGTGCCGTTGGCGGCGGTGGAAATGGTGATGCGGAGTACGCCCTCGTCGAGCGTTACTTTGCTGAGGTCATCGATGGAAGTCACCTCACGCACATTACGGGTGGGGTGTCATGGCCGTCGCAAGAGGGACCCAGACAGAGACAGGACAAAGAACGACAAAAACAACTCTGCCCCCGACACCGAAGTGACGGGGGCAGAGCTTGCAATCGTTGTGCTCGGGCAATCAGCCCCGAGCGACCTTGCCTGCCTTCAGGCAGGAGGTGCACACGTTGACCTTACGGGTGTTACCCGGGGCAACCTCGGTACGAACAGACTGAATGTTCGGGTTCCAGCGACGATTGGTACGCCGGTGCGAGTGCGAGACCGACTTACCGAAGCCGGGCCCCTTGGCGCATACGTCGCAGACGGCAGCCATAGTCGCGAACTCCTTGTTAGAAATGAATATTGAAGTGGTCACCCTACACGGTAGGACGGGCAGAATGACAATTCGAATATACGCTGTGGATCTTGCGATACCGAATCGGTCCCTGACCGCTTACGGTGCAGTCGAGCGTGACAACACAGAACACTGTTGTAAACGATGCACCGAAGTGCACTGTTTGCAGCAATATTTGGTGTAGCCCGTTCGAGGCAACCGTGTAACAGTAACTGTTGACCGGTGGATTGACCAAACCGGCCTGCAAAACGGTGATTACGGAGTGTGCCCGACTACCCTCGACAGCATTCGTTTCCGTCCCTGTCGAGGGGGACATTTCCGCAGAGGGGATTGCCAGTGGGGGACGTGCAACGTCAGGGAGCGGACGCGACCGCGGACGGTCTCCTGTTGCGTCGGTGGGCGCGACGATCGGTCGATTGCCTCGAGGAGCGGCGCGGCGAGATCAACAGCCTCAACGTCTTTCCCATCCCTGATTCAGACACCGGCACAAATCTGCTGTTCACGATGCGTGCCGCGCTCGATTCTGCGGAGGCTTTGGACGGCGACGTCACCAGCGCTACCCGCACCGCCAATGCGCTGGCGCGGGGAGCGGTGGCGGGAGCACGCGGCAATTCCGGCGTCATCCTGTCCCAGGTGATTCGTGGGATTGCGGAGACGGTACGCGGGGAGCGGATCAACGGGCGCGATCTCGCGGAAGCACTGCAGACGGGTACCGAGCTTGCCTCACGCGCGGTGACGGATCTGGTCGAAGGCACCATCGTGACCGTTCTCCGGGCGTCGGGTGAAGCGGCCGCGCAGTGCGTCGGCGTGGATCTCCAGTCCGTTGCACTCGCCGCGGCAGACGCGGCGGCGCACGCCCTGGTCAAAACCCCACAGCAACTCGACGTGCTGGCTTCGGCGGGTGTCGTGGATGCCGGTGGACTTGGCTTGCTGGTGATTTTGGACGCTTTGGTCGAGTCGGTGTCGGGGAGCTCACCGGATCGGGCGGAACTGGGCGCCGGCCGCAATCACGGTCTGATCGCGGAGGTCAGCAGACGCGACCATGACTGGGACCGGAAATCGGGTCCGCTCGAGTGCGGCGACGATTCGGCGCAGGACTTCGAGGTGATGTACCTCGTCGACGAATCCGATGACGATCTGATGGCGGCTCTGCGCACCCGATTGGCGGTGCTCGGCGACTCGATTGTGATTGTCAGTGACGGATTCGGTGGTTGGTCGGTTCACGTGCATTGCTGTGACGCGGGCGCTGCAGTCGAGGCAGGCCTCGAAGCCGGCCGGGTGCACGGGATTCGGATCAGCAGTTTCCTCGTCGACGAACGTGATCAATTGGTCGCTCGTCAGGAGATGAAGTTTCAGGGCCACGATGCGCGTGGTGTGCTCGCCGTTGTGGCCGGCGACGGTGCTGCGGCGCTGTTCGAGAGCGAAGGTGCCTCGGTACTGCGATGCGACGACGCGCCGGTGACCCGCGCGCAACTCCTGGGCCATATCCGGACCATGGACCGCACCGAAGTGCTGGTGCTGCCCAACGGCGCGCTGAGCGCTCAGGAACTGGTCGCGGTCAGCGCGGCGGCCCGAGATCCGCTGCACCAGGTGCTTCTGCTCTCGACATCCTCGATGGTCCAGGGGTTGGCGGCGCTTGCCGTCCACGACGGCAGTCGTAACGTCGCCGACGACGGATTCACCATGTCCGAGTCGGCAGCGGCTACTCGGTGGGGATCCTTGCGGATCGCCGTGGAGCGGTCGCTGACGTTTGTCGGAACCTGCGACCCCGGTGATGCGATCGGATTGATGGGTCACGAGGTGGTGGTCATCGGACCGGACGTCGAGGCGTCCGCAGCGCGTTTGATCGATCTAGCGCTGGGATCAGGCGGCGAATTGGTCACACTGCTCATGGGCGCCGACGCCGCCGACGGCCTGTCCGAGCGAATGGAAGCGCATGTCATCAGCACCTACCCCGGCGTCGACGTGCTGATCTATCAGGGCGGTCAGCCGGGGGATCTCTTTCAGCTGGGCGTGGAGTGAGTCGTTTGTCGGGTAGTCCTGTCCGGAGCATGCGTGTCGGCGGCTACTGATATACGAATACCTGTGCATTTCGATCTGCGAGGAAACTGACATGGCAACGCTCGCCGACACCTTGGATCGGCTCCTGGGAAAGAAGACCGCGGACGCGCTGGCCGAGGCCTTCGAGATTCACACGGTCGAGGATCTGCTGCGCCACTACCCCCACCGGTACGCGTCGGCCGGTAAGGAACTGGCCGACAAGGAACCGCCGGAAGGCGAGCACATCACGATCATCGCTCGGGTGGCGTCCGCGAACATCGTGAACATGAAGTCCCGCACGGGCCAGATGCTCAAGGTCTCGCTCACGACGGACACGCAGACGGTCGACGTCACCTTCTTCAACCCGTACAAGGTGAAGCACGCGATCAAGCCCGGCGTACGGGCGATGTTCTCCGGCACGGTCAAGTACTTCCGGAACAAGTGGAGTCTGACGCACCCCAGCTATCTGATCCTGCCGGAACCTCGTGCCGGGGAAGAAGATTCGGTGGTTCCCTTGAAAGCGGTCAAGGGTGCCGGCGATCTCGCGGGACTGGCGCGTGCAAGTTCGGCGCCAGGCGCCGAACTCGACTACTCGATTTTCGAGCGTGAATTCATCCCGCTGTATCCGGCCACGCGCGAGGTGGAGAGCTGGACGATCATGCGGTGCGTCCGGCAAGTTCTCGACCAACTTGATCCGATTCCCGAACCACTCCCGGCCGAGACTCTGGCCGAACATCATTTTGTCGGGTTGGACGAGGCACTGAGAACGGTGCACCTGCCCGATACCAAGGACGACATCGAACGTTCCCGCGAGCGATTGCGGTTCGACGAGGCGCTGTCGCTGCAATTGGTTCTGGCGATGCGCCGTCACGACAATTCCGAGCGGGTGGCACCGGCGTGCCTGCCCGTCGCGGGCGGTATCGCCGAGCAGTTCGAGGAAATGTTGCCGTTCACCCTGACTGAAGGGCAGCAAGCCGTCGCCGCGGAGATCGCGGCCGATCTCTCGCAGACTCACCCCATGAGCAGACTCCTGCAGGGTGAGGTCGGCTCGGGTAAGACCATCGTGGCGCTGCGGGCGATGCTCCAGGCGGTTGACGCGGGATACCAATGTGCACTGCTTGCGCCCACCGAGGTGTTGGCCAATCAGCATGCGCGGTCCCTGCGCGCGATGATGGGCCCGCTCGCAACCGGGGGAGAGCTGGGTTCGGCCGAGCACTCCACTCGGATCGCCTTGCTCACCGGTTCACTCCCCGTCGCGGCAAAGCGTGCCGCCCTTCTCGACGCGGTGACCGGTGATGCGGGAATTGTCATCGGAACTCACGCCCTCATCCAGGACAGTGTCGAGTTCTTCAACCTCGGCATGGTCGTGGTGGACGAGCAGCACAGGTTCGGAGTGGAACAGCGAGATCACCTACGCTCGCGAGCCCGCGACGGTCTGAGCCCCCACCTGCTGGTCATGACGGCTACTCCTATTCCGCGCACGATTGCCATGACGGTGCTCGGCGATCTGGAAGTGTCCACGTTGCGCGAATTGCCTCGTGGGCGTAGCCCGATCAAGAGCAGCGTTGTGCCGGCAAAGCAGAAGCCCGCGTGGGTGGATCGGGCGTGGGCCAGGATTCGTGAGGACGTCGCAGACGGGCGTCAGGCCTATGTCGTGTGTTCTCGTATCGGTGACGGCGAACCTGCTGCGGGCGAGGATCAGTTCACCGAGGAGAAGCAGCCCGAAACGAAGTCGGCCGTCGACGTTTTCGAGGAGTTGTCCAGCGGCCCGCTGTCCGATCTGCGTGTCGGTCTCCTGCACGGTCGCCTGCCTTCTGACGAGAAAGACGTTGTCATGAGCGCGTTCAACGTCGGCGACATCGACGTACTCGTGTGTACCACTGTCGTGGAGGTCGGTGTGGACGTGCCGAACGCGACGGTCATGGTGATCGTCGACGCCGAGCGTTTCGGTGTCAGCCAACTACATCAGTTGCGTGGCCGGGTGGGGCGTGGAAAACACCAGGGACTGTGCATTCTCGTGACGGGAAGCAGCCCCGGCGGACCGGCGTACGAGCGACTGTCCGCGGTAGCCGCCACCAACGACGGCTTCGAACTGGCTCAACTCGATCTCGCGACGCGACGTGAGGGAGACATCCTCGGAGCTGCGCAATCCGGCACGACGTCCAACCTGCGATTGCTCTCGCTCATCGCGCACGGTGACATTCTCGAATCCGCGCGTGATTTCGCGACCGGGGTTGTCGAACGGGATCCGGCGCTCGCCCAGCATCCCGCACTGGCGTCGATGGTGAGCGCCGCCCTGGACTCCGATCGGATCGAGTATCTCGAGAAATCGTGAGAAGTATGACGACGAACTGAATACGAATAGCCGCAGGACCATCACGTTTGTTTCTCGATTCAGTTCTAAGATGTGGGATGCCGTGTGCTTGTGCGGACGGAATTCACGGTAGTTTTTCCCCATGTTCTCCAAAGTGCTCGTCGCGAACCGCGGCGAAATTGCGATCCGTGCATTCCGTGCTGCCTACGAACTAGGTGCTGGAACTGTTGCGGTGTTCCCGTACGAGGATCGGAATTCGATCCACCGTCTGAAGTCCGATGAGAGTTATCAGATCGGGGAGAAGGGTCACCCGGTTCGGGCGTATCTGTCGGTGGAGGAGATCGTGGAGGCGGCGAAGAACGCCGGTGCCGATGCGATTTATCCGGGCTACGGGTTCCTGTCCGAGAATCCGGATCTGTCGGCGGCGTGTGCGGCGGCGGGCATCAAGTTCGTCGGCCCGTCCGCGGAGATCCTCGAGCTGACCGGTAACAAGGCACGGGCGATTGCCGCGGCGAAGGCTGCGGGTCTTCCGGTGCTGGCGTCGTCGGAGCCTTCGTCCGATATCGACGAGTTGCTCGCTGCGGCGGAGGACATGACCTTCCCGATTTTCGTGAAGGCCGTCGCCGGTGGTGGTGGCCGCGGTATGCGCCGCGTCGCCGAGCGGTCCCTGCTCAAGGAATCCATCGAAGCCGCGGCACGTGAAGCGGAATCCGCTTTCGGTGATCCGACGGTGTTCCTCGAGCAGGCTGTCATCGATCCTCGGCACATCGAGGTGCAGATCCTCGCCGACGAGCACGGCAACGTCATTCACCTTTTCGAGCGTGACTGCTCGTTGCAGCGTCGCCACCAGAAGGTGATCGAGCTTGCTCCGGCCCCGAATCTGTCGGAGGAGTTGCGGGCCAAGATCTGCGCCGACGCTGTGGCTTTCGCGAAGCAGATCGGCTACACGTGTGCCGGTACGGTGGAGTTCCTTCTCGATACGCGTGGCAATCACGTGTTCATCGAGATGAATCCGCGAATCCAGGTGGAGCACACGGTCACCGAGGAAGTGACGGACGTTGATCTCGTGCAGTCGCAGTTGCTCATCGCGTCCGGCTCGACACTCGACGACTTGGGGTTGACGCAGGATTCGATCAAGTTGCGGGGCGCGGCGCTGCAGTGCCGCATCACCACCGAGGACCCGGCTAACGGGTTCCGCCCGGATACGGGCCGGATCACCGCGTACCGCACCCCGGGCGGTGCGGGTATTCGTCTCGACGGCGGCGCGACTCTCGGTGCGGAGGTCGGTGCGTACTTCGACTCGATGTTGGTCAAGTTGACGTGTCGTGGGCGTGACCTCGAGGCGGCTGTGGCGCGGGCGCGCCGCGCGGTCACGGAGTTCCGTATCCGCGGCGTGTCGACGAATATCCCGTTCCTGCAGGCGGTTCTCGACGACCCGGACTTCAAGGCGGGGCGGGTGACGACGTCGTTCATCGAGGAGCGTCCGCACCTGTTGACGCAGCGTTCGTCGGCGGACCGTGGTACCAAGATCCTCACCTATCTCGCCGACGTCACGGTCAACAAGCCGCACGGTGAGCGCCCGTCGGCGGTGTACCCGCAGGACAAGCTGCCGAAGATCGACCTGTCGACTCCGCCGCCGGCGGGCAGCCGTCAGCGGTTGCTCGAGCTCGGGCCGGAAGGTTTCGCGAAGGCGCTGCGTGAGCAGAAGGCTGTTGCGGTCACCGACACCACGTTCCGCGACGCACATCAGTCGCTGTTGGCGACGCGCGTGCGTACCAGTGGCCTGCTCGACGTCGCCGGTCACGTTGCCCGGTTGACGCCGGAGTTGCTCTCCATCGAGGCGTGGGGCGGCGCGACGTACGATGTGGGACTTCGTTTCCTGCACGAGGATCCGTGGTATCGCCTTGCGGCGCTGCGTGAAGCGATCCCGAACATCAACCTGCAGATGTTGCTGCGTGGTCGAAACACGGTGGGCTACACGCCGTATCCGGAGAAGGTCACCCGCGCGTTCGTGCAGGAAGCCACCGACACCGGTATCGACATCTTCCGAATCTTCGACGCGCTCAACAACGTCGACCAGATGCGGCCCGCTATCGATGCGGTCCGTGAGACCGGTACGGCTCTCGCGGAGGTTGCGCTGAGTTACACCGGCGACCTGTCGGATCCGAACGAAACGCTCTACACCCTCGACTACTACCTGAAGTTGGCCGAGGAAATCGTCGACGCCGGCGCACATGTCCTGGCGATCAAGGACATGGCCGGACTGCTCCGTGCCCCGGCCGCGACGAAGCTCGTGACCGCGCTGCGCAGCAACTTCGATCTGCCGGTGCACGTACATACGCACGACACCCCCGGTGGGCAGTTGGCAACGTACTTCGCTGCCTGGCAGGCCGGCGCGGACGCTGTCGACGGCGCGTCGGCGGCATTGGCGGGCACCACCAGCCAGCCCGCGCTGTCGGCGATCGTGGCGGCGGCGGCGCATTCGGAGTTCGACACCGGACTGAATTTGCAGAACGTGTGCGATCTCGAGCCGTACTGGGAGGCGCTGCGAAAGGTGTACGCGCCGTTCGAGTCCGGGCTGCCGGCCCCGACCGGACGTGTCTACACGCACGAGATCCCCGGCGGTCAGCTCTCCAACCTCCGCACTCAGGCAGTGGCATTGGGCCTCGGTGACCGGTTCGAGGAAGTCGAAGCGAAGTACGCCGACGCGGACCGCATGCTCGGGCACCTGGTGAAGGTGACTCCGTCGTCGAAGGTCGTGGGCGATCTCGCCCTGCATCTCGTCGGTGCCGGTGTTCCGTCGGACGAGTTCGCTGCGGACCCGGCGAAGTTCGACATCCCCGACTCGGTTGTCGGGTTCCTGCGCGGTGAGTTGGGTACCCCGCCCGGCGGCTGGCCGGAACCGTTCCGCAGCAAGGCACTCGAGGGCCGCGGCCCGGCGAAGCCGGAAACACCGCTCTCCGCTGCCGACGAGGCATTGCTCGAAGGTTCGTCGAAGGACCGTCAGGGTGCGTTGAACCGTCTGCTCTTCCCCGGCCCGACCAAGGAATTCCTCGAGCACCGCGACAAGTACGGGGACACGTCCCGGCTCTCGGCGAACCAGTTCTTCTACGGACTGCGGCGCGGCGAGGAGCATCGCGTCGAACTGACGCCGGGTGTTCAGTTGATCATCGGGCTCGAAGCGATCTCCGAACCCGACGAGCGTGGCTACCGCACCGTCATGTGCATCCTCAACGGGCAGTTGCGTCCGGTGTCCATCCGGGACAGGTCCATCGCCAGCGATGTGCCGGTGGCCGAGAAGGCCGACAAGAACAACCCCGGTCACGTCGCCGCGCCGTTCGCCGGTGTCGTCACGTTGGCTGTCGCTGAGGGTCAGAAGATCGAGGCCGGCGACACCGTCGCCACGATCGAAGCGATGAAGATGGAAGCGGCGATCACCTCACCGCGCGGCGGCATCGTCTCCCGCATCGCGATCAGCGCAGTCCAGCAGGTCGAAGGCGGTGACCTCCTCGTGGTCGTCTCCACCGGGGAGAGCGCCGCAGAGTGACACGCATTATCTCGGGACTCGCAGGCGGTCGCCGCCTGCGAGTCCCGCCGAGCGGAACCCGGCCCACCTCGGACCGGGTCCGCGAGGCCCTTTTCAGTGCGCTGGAAGCGCGTATCGACCTCGACGGCTGTGCTGTCCTCGACCTGTTCGCCGGTTCCGGAGCCCTCGGCCTCGAGGCGCTCTCGCGCGGCGCCGAGCACGTGATGCTCGTCGAGTCCGATGCAAAAGCAGCAGCGGTGATCAAGGACAACATCGGAGTTGTCGGGCTACCGGGCGCGGTACTGCGGGCAGCGCCGGTCGCGGCTGTCGTCTCCAGCCCGAGTGCTCGTGAATACGACATCGTCATCGCAGACCCGCCGTACGCGGTCACCGATGACGCGGTGGTATCCATCCTCCACAACCTTCAGACCAACAACTGGGTGGGGGATGGCACGATCGTCGTTCTCGAACGATCGTCCCGATCGCCGGAGACCGTCTGGCCGGACGGGTTCGAACCCGTCAAGGCGAAGAAGTACGGCGAAGCCCGGATCGAACTGGCAACCTGCTACGGTCTGGACTCATGACTGGCGCCGTTTGCCCCGGATCCTTCGACCCTGTGACCAACGGTCACCTCGACGTAATCGGAAGAGTTGCTGCGCAATTCGACGAGGTCGTGGTCACCGTGATGATCAACAAGAACAAGCGCGGAATGTTCACCGTCGAAGAGCGCATCGAGATGCTCGAAGATGCGACGAGCCACCTGCCCAACGTTCGAGTGACGTCCTGGCACGGGCTTCTGGTCGACTACGCGAAGCAAGAGGGCATCACCGCGATCGTCAAGGGTCTGCGCGGCGCCAACGACTTCGACTACGAACTGCAGATGGCGCAGATGAACAAGAAGCTCAGCGGCGTCGATACGTTGTTCGTCGCAACCAACCCCACGTACAGCTACCTGTCCAGCTCGCTGGTCAAGGAAGTTGCCACCTTCGGTGGTGATGTCGCTGACATGTTGCCCGCAAAAGTGCACGCCCGCTTGCTCGACCGCATCGCGGAACGGGCTGCCGAAAACAGCTGATACCCGACACACCGCCCCCAGACGCACCTGGGGAGCCGATCTTCCGGCAAACTTGTCGTCAAGGAACGGGCGCAGATCCAGGTGGATCGGTGACGATGTGGGCCGATAGTTGGCCGGTGAAGATTGGGGTTGCTTGTGTACCGGGTATTCGAGGCGCTTGACGAACTGGTCGCGATAGTCGAAGAGGCACGAGGCGTTCCGATGACTGCCGGGTGCGTCGTCCCACGGGGCGACGTGCTCGAGCTGCTCGACGATGTCCGTGACGCTATTCCGAGTGAGCTCGACGATGCCCAGGACGTCCTCGATCATCGCGACAAGTTGGTCTCGGACGCGCGGTCCACCGCCGAAAAGACTGTCAGCAGCGCCAACGCGGAAGCAACGTCGACGGTCGAGAATGCCCGCGACGACGCCGATCGGATCCTGTCCGACGCCAAGGCCCAGGCAGACCGCATGGTTGCCGAGGCGAGCGCTCACGCCGACCAGCTGGTTGCCGACGCAGAGGTGGAAGCCGAACGCACGGTCACCGACGGTCGACGCGAGTACGACGCCGTCACGTCTCGTGCGCGTGACGAATCCGATCGCATGATCGACGCCGGCAAGGCGTCGTACGACCGCTCGGTCTCCGAGGGCACCGCCGAGCAGGCACGCCTGGTTTCCCAGACCGAGGTGGTCCAGACCGCGCGCGCCGAGTCGGCTCGGGTGATCGACGCCGCGCACGCGGAATCCGATCGGATGCGCTCGGAGTGCGATCTGTACGTCGATACCAAACTTGCGGAGTTCGAGGAGTTCCTCAACGGGACTGTTCGATCCGTCGGCCGCGGTCGTCAGCAATTGCGGACGGGTTCGGGCGTACCGGACTACCTCGATGACGATCGGCGTCAGGATCGACGACGCTAGGCTCCCTATCCGGATTGGGTCTGCTGCACACTCTCGGGTATTGTGGAGTGGTTGCCCATCCAGTTTCAACAGTTAGGTGAGTTCTCTTTGTCAACGCATCGTCGTCATTCATCGCATCAGTCAACTGATGCGGGATTCTTGCTGGACACCGTCAAGTTAGGTCGGCGTCCAGGGTCGATGCGCACTGTCGAGAGAACGATCCAGTCGCCGGATCGCATCGGTCTCGATCTCATCGCGATCGAAGCAGGTTCGGACATAGATCTCGATCTTCGTATGGAAGCGGTATCCGAGGGCGTTCTCGTCACCGGGACCGTGCACGCACCCACTGCGGGTGAGTGCTCACGGTGTCTCGAGCCGTTCACGAGCGTTGTGGACGTCTATCTCACGGAGTTGTTCGCTTACCCGGACAGCGCCACTGAGGAGACAACCGAGGAGGGTGAGGTCTACCAGGTCGAAGACGACGAAATCGATCTGGAACCGGTCATCGTCGATGCAGTCGGACTGGCGCTTCCGCTCCAGCCTTTGTGCAGTGACGATTGCCTGGGATTGTGCTCAGAATGCGGCATTCGCCTGGCGATTGCGGAATCTGGGCATGGGCATGACATACTTGATCCTCGCTGGGCTGGTCTCGCGGCCAAATTTGGCGTGGAATCAAACACCAGTGAAAATCTTGTGATCACCGAAGCCGAGGAGAAGTAGAAGTGGCTGTCCCCAAGCGCAAAATGTCGCGATCCAACACGCGGTCGCGTCGTAGCCAGTGGAAGACCACTGTGCCCACCCTCGTTACCTGCCCCAACCGTGGCTGTGGCGAGCAGACCTTGCCCCACATCGCGTGCCCGTCCTGCGGTACGTACAAGGGCCGCCAGGTAACCGCTGCTGTCTAGTTCTCCACGGAGAAAGACTATGACGAGCGACAATACAGTTTCAGCCGCTGGCGGCGAGGGCAATCACGACACGCTCCTCGCCGCTATCGGCGTCGATATAGAGCCTGGCCTCTTGACGCTGGCTCTCACCCACCGCTCGTACGCCTACGAGAACGGTGGCCTGCCGACGAACGAGCGCCTCGAGTTTCTCGGGGATTCCGTTCTCGGTCTCACCGTCACCGAAAATCTTTATCTGTCACACCCCACCAAGTCCGAGGGTGACCTCGCCAAGATTCGTGCGAGCGTAGTCAACATGCACGCTCTGGCCGAGGTTGCGCGGACTCTGGGTGAAGGTGGACTCGGAGCGCATCTGCTTCTGGGCAAGGGCGAGGAAATGACGGGTGGCCGTGACAAGCCGTCCATCCTCGCCGACGGCATGGAATCCATTCTGGGTGCCATCCACTTGCAGCACGGAATCGATACCGCGCGCCGCGTGGTCCTCGATCTGTTCGACGATCTTCTGACCCGTGCTCCGCTTCTGGGTGCCGGTTTGGACTGGAAGACCAGTCTGCAGGAGTTGACCGCAGAACACGGTGCCGGTGTTCCCGTGTACGAGATCACGGCTACCGGCCCCGATCATGACAAGGAATTCACGGCCACTGTGCTTATCAGCGGCAATCCCTTGGGCGTCGGCGTCGGTCGGTCCAAGAAGGAAGCCGAGCAGAAGGCAGCGAGCACGGCGTGGAAAGCGATGTCGGAGAAGGCTTCCGAGGACGCTGCTGTTGCCGAGGGCGCTGTCGATGCTCCGGTCGATCTGGCCGGCTGAGTTCTTCTCTTGCCTGAACTGCCCGAAGTCGAAGTCGTTCGCCGCGGCCTACAGTCTCATGCTGTAGGTGCGGCGATCGAGGCTGTCGAAGTTCTCCATCCTCGCGCCATTCGCCGCCACGTTCTCGGGTCGGATGATCTGATCGGGCAATTGACGGGTCAGACCATCGCTTCGGCCGAGCGCCGCGGCAAATACCTGTGGCTGGTTCTCGAACCCGCCGGTGTGGGTGTCGTGGTTCACCTCGGAATGAGCGGGCAGATGCTCGTTCAGCCGCCCACTGTGGACTGGGAAAAGCACCTTCGTATCCGACTGGCTCTGGATTCCGGAGCCGACCTTCGGTTTGTCGATCAGCGCACCTTCGGTGGCTGGTCGATTTCGCCGTTGGTGGAGGTAGACGGGACCCTGCTGCCGGAGTCGGTGGCGCACATCGCGCGTGACCCGATGGACGAGGCTTTCGATCTCGAATCGGTGGTGAGCGTTCTGCGCGGCAAGCACAGTGAAGTCAAACGTGCACTACTCGATCAAACCGTCGTCTCCGGTATCGGCAACATCTATGCCGACGAATCACTGTGGCGGGCAAAGGTTCACGGCAACAGAATTGCCGAGACCCTGACGAAGCCGAAATTGCGCGAACTCGTGACGGCAGCCCGCAGTGTCATGGGCGAGGCGCTCGAGCAGGGCGGTACGTCCTTCGATGCGTTGTATGTCAACGTCAACGGAGAGTCCGGTTATTTCGATCGTTCACTCTCCGCCTACGGTCAGGAAAACCTGCCGTGCCCGCGGTGCGGTGCGCCCATCCGGCGTGAGAAGTTCATGAACCGATCCTCGTTCAGTTGCCCGCGTTGCCAACCGGCACCCAGGTCGCGGCGAAACGTAGCGTAGGTCGTCGCACTCGCCACTACCGGGTGGTGGCAAGATTGCGGCATGGCTGAACAGACTGCTGACAACGCACCTGCACACACCGAACTCTGGGTCGAACGTACCGGCACCCGCCTCTACACCGGCAAGAGTTCGCGGGGCGCCGAAGTTCTCATCGGATCGGAATCGGTACCGGGCGTTTTCACGCCGGGTGAACTTCTCAAGATCGCTTTGGCAGCCTGCTCGGGAATGAGTTCGGACTTCCCGATTTCGCGCCGCCTCGGCGACAACTACGACGCGACCATTCGTGTCTCGGGAACCGCTGACCGCGAGAACGAGGTGTACCCGCAGTTGGACGAGGTTCTCGAACTGGACCTCAGTGAACTCGATGCCGATGCCCAGCAGCGGTTGATCACGTTGATCGAACGATCCGTCGACAAGGTCTGCACGGTGGGACGCACCCTCAAAGCCGGTACCAAGGTCACGTTGACCATCGATACGGACGCCTGATGCTGCGCGCCGGCAGTGTTGTCGCTGCGCTGGTACTCGGTTGTGCTGTAGCAGTGTCCACTCCGGCGGCCGCAGCTGGCGATGGTTGCGGGGAGTGGACGTCGACGCTCGTGACTTCCGGCGCGGGAATGCTCGAAAATCTGGCGTTCGACGGAGCCGGGTCGATGGTGTTGTCGCAGTCCGCCCTCGTCGGTCCGGGATCGCTGCTGACCGTTGCACCGGACGGAAGCCGAAAGACTCTGGTGAGCAATGTGAACGGGCCTGGTGGGCTGGTAGCCCAAGACGGCGCCGTGTACTTCACTACCGGAAACTCTGCAGTCTCAGGACTGTTCGGGATCGCCGACGGAACTGTGGGCCGAGTCGACGTTGGGGACGGGGTAGTGACGAAGATCGCCGACGGCCTGGTGATGCCCAATGGCCTTGTGCCGCTGGACGGCAATCGATTCCTGACGACGCGCACCCTGACAAAACCTGGGTTGACCATGATCAACAGTGACGGATCGACGACGGTGGTGCGAGAGGACTTGGGCACCGTCGACGGGTTGGCCCGATCGGGGCAGAATATTTTTGTGACAACAACATTCGATCTCACCACGGCAATTCACATCCTCGATGCCGACGATCTGGGCGGCGCTGTGCGAACCATTGCGTTGCCGGGGTTCGGTCCGGCGAACATGGCCGACGACTTGACTGTCGGACCGGACGGAGCGCTGTACGTGGCGTTCAACGCCGGTGGCAAGGTGGTGCGGGTTGATCCGGAGTGGGGAACCTCCTGTGAGATTGCTTCCGGTTTGCCGTTGACCTCGGCGGTCAAGTTCGGCGCGGGGCCGGGGTGGGATCCGAATGCGCTGTACACCACCAGTTTCCTGGGTGACGTGCACAAACTGGAACGGGTCGGTGGTATGTCATGAGTGATCCGGTGCGGTTGACGGCATGGGTGCACGGCTTCGTCCAAGGCGTCGGGTTCCGGTGGTGGACCCGGGCCCGCGCTTTGGAATTGGGGCTGGTGGGATACGCATCGAATCAACGCGACGGTCGGGTACTCGTTGTCGCGGAGGGTGATCGGGAGTCGCTGGAGCGGTTGCTCGAACTGTTGCGCTCGGGCACGACGCCGGGAAGCGTCGACCTGGTTGTCGACAGTTGGGACGCCGCGCGGGGAGACCTGTCCGGGTTCGTCGAACGCTGACCGCGATGACGGTAAAGTTCTCCGCATGCATCTCAAGAGTCTGACGCTTAAAGGCTTCAAGTCTTTTGCGTCGGCAACGACTCTGCGATTCGAACCTGGCATCACCTGCGTGGTCGGTCCTAACGGTTCCGGAAAATCGAATGTCGTCGACGCGCTGTCCTGGGTCATGGGTGAGCAGGGCGCCAAGGCGCTACGCGGCGGAAAAATGGAAGACGTCATCTTTGCCGGAACCTCCGGCCGGGCACCGCTCGGCCGCGCGGAAGTGACGTTGACCATCGACAACTCCGACGGCGCTCTTCCGATCGACTACACCGAGGTGTCGATCACACGGCGGATGTTTCGCGACGGCGCCGGGGAATACGAGATCAACGGCTCGTCGTGCCGGTTGATGGATGTCCAGGAGTTGCTCAGCGACTCCGGAATCGGCCGTGAAATGCACGTCATCGTCGGCCAGGGCAGGCTTGCGGCGATCTTGGAATCGCGGCCGGAGGATCGCCGCGCATTCATCGAGGAAGCTGCCGGCGTGCTGAAACACCGTCGGCGCAAGGAAAAAGCGGTACGCAAGCTCGATTCCATGCAGGCGAACCTCGCCCGGCTGAGCGATCTCACCGCGGAATTACGACGCCAACTCAAGCCACTCGGGCGTCAGGCCGAAGTTGCCCGGCGCGCGCAGACCGTGCAGGCAGATCTGCGCGACGCCAAGATGCGTTTGGCCGCAGACGATCTCGTGACCCGGCGCAACGATCTTCAGGATCAAGCGCAGGACGAGAAGGCCGTGCGCGAGCAACACAATCAGGTGGCAGCCGCACTCGACGAAGCCAATCTCGAACTCGGTCGCCAAGAGCAGGCGCTGGCCCGGCTGACGCCCGGCGCAGAAGCTGCGGCGCAGACCTGGTTCCAATTGTCGGCGCTCGCGGAACGAGTCAATGCCACCGTGCGTATCGCCCGTGAGCGTGCACGTCACCTCGACACCGAACCGGTTGGCGCGCGTGGCCAGGATCCGGACGAGATGGAGGCGCGTGCCGAGCGAATGGCAGCCGAGGAAGCCGAGCTGATCGAAGGCGTCGAGATTGCGCGTGCTGCAGCCGAGGCCGCCCGCGAACAGTTGGCCGCCACGGAAGACGCTGCAGCAGAAGCGGAACGGGCACACATGGCCGAGGTGCGCGCTGTTGCCGATCGCCGTGAGGGGCTCGCTCGACTGTCCGGGCAGGTAGACACCCTGCGCACGCGCGTCGAATCCGCGGATGCCGATGTTGCGCGGCTCACCGAATCCATCGCGGAATCCCGCCGCCGCGGAAACGACGCGGAAGCCGAATTCGCGACCGTGCAGGAGAGCATCGGCGACCTCGACGCCGGAGAAGTCGGTCTCGACACCAACCACGAGCGCGCCGTCGAGGCTCTCACGATCATCAACGCGCGGGTTGACGAGTTGCGCGGTGAAGAGAAGTCGAGCGGCCAGCGCGTCGCGTCGTTGAGCGCTCGCATCGAGGCGCTCTCGATCGGGTTGGCCCGCAAGGACGGCGCCGGCTGGCTGCTGGAGCACCACGACGGCGTCACCGGCGCGCTGGCCGACGTGATCCGCGTGACACCGGGCTACGAGAGTGCAATTGCCGCGGCGATGGGCCCGGCCGCGGATGCTGTTGTCGCGCAGTCGAACGATGTCGCACGATCTGCGGTGTCGGCGTTGGCCGAGCACGACGGCGGGCAAGCAGCGTTGATCGTCCACGGGCACGCCGGCGTGTTCGCTCCGGCCGACCTGGGTCCGGGTATTCGCCGGGCCGTCGACGTCATCGAGTGCGCCGACGAACTGCGAGCCGGACTCAACGCGCTTCTGGGCGACGTGGTTCTGGTCGATACCGTCGACGAGGCGATGCGAGTTGTGTCCGAGCACAGCATGATTCGGGCAGTAGACAGATCCGGGAACCTGCACGGCCGGGGGTGGTTCGTCGGCGGTTCCGATCGACAGCCGAGCACGCTGGAAACCCAAGCGTCCATTGATGCGTCCGCAGCCGAACTCACGCTGACACAACTGCGGGCCGAGGAGTTGGACGCAGCCTTGGCCGGCGCATTGGCGGAACAGGCAACCAGGCAGGAAACTGCGGAACAGACTCTTGCCGCCCTCAACGAATCCGATGCGGCGATCTCCGCGATCTACGAACAGTTGGGCAGACTCGGTCAAGCGGTGCGAGTCGCACACGAAGAATCGGAGCGGCTGACGTTGCACCGTAGTCGCGCTGAAGCGGGGCGAGTCGAATCTCTCACTGCGCTGACCGAACTGGAAGAACGCCTTCGGCGTGTGGAGAACACCGGCGGGTTCGAAGCCGGGGAACCGGAATCGACCACCGCTGACCGCGAAATGGCGGCAGCAGCGCTCGCGGAGGTGCGCATCGTCGAAATGGATGCGCGGCTCACCGTACGGACTGCCGAGGAACGCGCCGAATCCGTTCGCGGAAAAGCAGATTCGCTGCGCCGCGCGGCGGCTGCCGAACGTGAAGCGAGGGTGCGTGCAGAACAAGCCTTACGGGCCCGCGCCCACGCGGCCGCTGTGGCGGCGGCAGTTGCAGAATCAGGTGTGCGAGTCGCAAGCGAACTCGAGACCGTCGTGGCGTCGGCGGTGGCTCACCGTGACGACCTGGCGCGCGCCCGCACCGAATGCGTCACCAAACTCGACCAGGTTCGTGAGATCGTCAAGGCGCTGAACGGGCAGCTCGCATCGTTGACCGATGCCGTGCACCGCGACGAAGTTGCCAAGGCACAGGCGGCGCTGCGCATCGAGCAACTGGAAGAGTCCATTCTCGATCAGTACGGAATCGGGCTTGACGATCTGGTCGCCGAGTACGGCCCCGACGTCGAACTGCCTCCGACCGCCCTCGAGTTGGCGGAGTACGAAGAGGCCAAGGCCCGCGGTGAGCAGGTCACCGCTCCGGCGCCCGCACCGTACGACCGCGCCACGCAGGAGCGACGAGCCAAGCGGGCCGAGAAAGACCTTGCGACTCTCGGCAAGGTCAATCCGCTGGCGCTCGAAGAATTTGCCGCCCTCGAAGAGCGATACACCTTTCTTTCCACCCAACTCGAAGACGTCAAGACCGCGCGCAAGGATCTCCTCGCGGTGGTCGCCGACGTCGACGCCCGGATCTTGCAGGTGTTCACCGAGGCGTACACCGACGTCGCCCGTGAGTTTGTCGGTGTATTCGAGACGCTGTTCCCCGGCGGCGAAGGTCGACTTGTACTCACCGACCCGTCGGACATGCTCACCACCGGTATCGAGGTCGAAGCGCGACCACCGGGAAAGAAAGTCAAACGGCTCTCCTTGCTCTCGGGTGGAGAGAAATCCTTGACAGCGGTGGCCATGCTCGTCGCGATTTTCCGGGCCCGGCCGTCACCGTTCTACGTCATGGACGAAGTGGAAGCCGCACTCGACGACACCAACCTGCGCCGACTCATCGGGCTCTTCGAGCAGTTGCGGGAAAAATCGCAGCTGATCGTGATCACGCACCAGAAACCCACCATGGAAATCGCGGATGCTCTGTACGGAGTGAGCATGCGCGGAGACGGTATTACGACGGTCATTTCCCAGCGATTGCGCGGGCAAGACCTCGCCGTTCGGTAAGCCTTGGTCACTTTCTGTTGCCAGGCCTGAAACAATGAGCCGGTGACTACCCAGGCTTGGATCATCATCGCGGCTGTCGCGGCCGTAATACTTATTGCTCTCGTGGCGGGTTTCCTGCGCTACCGCAGCCGCCAGGTGTCGTTGAAGGCACCCGAGACGAAGCCGGAGCTCGGCGCACCGGAGAAGGACAAGTCAGGCGGCTACAAAGCCGGCGGCGGGTTCAACTTCAGTGAGGGGTCAACGGCAACGGCACCGCCGCCAGCGCCGGTCCCGCCGACAAAGCCGGCTGTACCGGAAAAGCCAGTCGTTCCGGAGACACCGGTTGTTCCGGAACCGGCACCGCCGGTTGTCGAGAAACCCGTTATCGAAGAGCCGGTCGTCGAAGAGCCGGTTATCGAAGAGCCAGTCGTCGAAGAACCGGTCGTCGAAGAACCGGAACCCGTTGTCGAGACAGCTCCGGTCGAACCCGTTGTAGTTGAGCCCGTAGTGGTCGAGCCCGCCCCGCGGGTTCTCGACGAGATCGAACCGACTGAAGGACGACTCGATCGCCTGCGCGGTCGCCTGTCTCGTTCACAGTCCGCCGTCGGCAAGAGCTTGCTGGGTCTGCTCGGTGGCGGCGATCTGGACGAGGATTCGTGGGAAGAGGTCGAGGACACCCTGCTGATCGCGGACCTCGGTTCTGCGACGACGGAAAAGATTGTCACCACGTTGCGGGCGCAGATGGCTGCCCGCAGTGTTCGGACCGAGGCCGAGGCCCGTGCATTGCTGCGTGAGGTACTGGTCGCGGAGCTTCGTCCGGAACTGGATCGCTCGATCCGGGCGCTTCCGCACGACGATCATCCAGCAGTGCTTCTTGTTGTCGGTGTGAACGGAACCGGTAAGACCACCACGACAGGCAAGCTGGCCCGCGTCTTGGTCGCAGACGGTCGACGGGTACTTCTCGGTGCCGCTGATACGTTCCGCGCCGCTGCGGCCGATCAGCTGCAGACATGGGGCGAGCGCGTCGGCGCTGACGTTGTTCGCGGTAAGGAAGGCGGCGATCCTGCTGCTATTTCCTTCGATGCCGTGAGTCGTGGCATCGAGGAGGGCGTCGACGTCGTGTTGATCGACACTGCCGGCCGCTTGCACACCAAGACCGGTTTGATGGACGAGCTCGGCAAGGTCAAACGCGTAATCGAGAAGAAGGCGTCGGTCGACGACGTCCTGTTGGTTCTCGACGCCACCGTGGGGCAGAACGGTCTCGCTCAGGCTCGCGTGTTTGCCGAAGTTGTCGATATCACCGGTGTTGTTCTGACCAAGTTGGACGGCACTGCAAAGGGCGGAATCGTCTTCCAGGTTCAGCATGAACTCGGGGTTCCGGTGAAGCTTGTCGGCCTCGGTGAGGGTGCTGACGACCTGGCTCCGTTCGAACCGGGAGCGTTTGTCGACGCCCTCTTGGGCTGACTCCCTGTGCGCCTTTATCAACCGCGGGCGGTTGATAAAGGCGCACAGCAGAATCAAGAATGCCAGCACGAAACTTACTTGCAACAAAGTTGGGTAATTGGTTCACGTCCGCGAAACGCAAGCGCGCCACGGACGAAACACCAGCCCAGCAGTCTTCTACTCAACGACGTGCCACCCGGCACGTGCGACTAGGAGGTAGTAAGTGAGTACCGACGATTTGTTGGCGAACTCCGGTAACGCCGCATGGATGCTGATGGCCGCATCACTGGTTCTGCTGATGACACCGGGTGTCGCATTCTTCTACGGTGGCATGTCTCGGTCCAAGTCCGTGCTCAACATGATGATGATGTCCTTCGGTTCGATGGCCGTCATCGGTGTGATCTACGTGCTGTGGGGATGGTCCATGTCCTACGGCACCGAGAACATCGGTGGCATCTTCGCGAATCCCTTCGAGTTCTTCGGACTCAAGGACAGCATCACCGACGCGGACGGTAACTTCATCGCCGGTGCGTGGGGCTACCCCAATGTCATCGACATCGCCTTCCAGGTGACGTTCGCCATCATCACGACCGCACTGATCAGCGGTGCGTTGGCCGAGCGCGTGAAGTTCGGCACGTGGATGCTGTTCTCGGGCATCTGGGTCACCGTTGTCTACTTCCCGCTCGCTCACATGGTGTGGGGTGGCGGACTGCTCTCGGGTTCCGAGGACGGTATCGCTGCAAAGATCTTCGGCACCACCGACGACGGTGACGGTGGCCTGGTTGCCGCTGTCCCGCCGATCGACTTCGCCGGTGGCACAGTCGTTCACATCAACGCCGGTATGGCCGCTCTGGTACTCGCACTGATCGTCGGCAAGCGCGCCGGCTTCGGCAAGACCGCGTTCCGCCCGCACAACCTGCCGCTCGTCATGCTCGGTGCAGCTCTGCTCTGGTTCGGCTGGTTCGGCTTCAATGCCGGTTCCGCATTCGCTGCCGACGGTTTTGCCGGTCTCGCCTGGGTCAACACCACGACCGCTACTGCGGCTGCAATCCTCGCGTGGCTGCTCACGGAGCGTATCCGTGACGGACATGCCACCAGCCTCGGTGCTGCTTCCGGTGCTGTTGCCGGCCTGGTTGCCATCACTCCGGCCGCTGGTGCACTGAACCCGGTCGGCTCGATCTTCCTCGGCGCAATTGCCGGCATTCTCTCTGCTCTCGCCGTCGGCCTGAAGTTCCGCTTCGGCTTCGACGATTCGCTCGACGTTGTCGGTGTTCACCTCGTCTCCGGCCTGTGGGGCACGATCGGTATCGGCTTCTTCGGTACGTCGACCGGTCTCTTCTACGGCGGTGACTACAAGCAGTTGGTGGTTCAGATCGTGATTGCAGTTGTCGCTCTTGTCTTCACCGGTGTTCTCACCGCGATCATCGGCTACGCACTCAAGCCCCTCGGATGGCGTATCTCGCCCGAGGACGAGGCTCGTGGAATCGACGAGACCCAACACGCAGAGACCGCATACGACCTCGCGTGATCAGCACGTGATTAAAGTGAAATCGCAGCACTTCAGAGTTGGGAAAGGGATGAGCACATGAAGCTGATCACAGCAATCGTCAAGCCGTTCACGCTCGAGGACGTCAAAACCGCGCTCGAGCAGGCCGGGGTGCTGGGCATGACTGTCAGTGAAGTTCAGGGTTACGGTCGTCAGAAAGGCCACACCGAGGTGTACCGAGGCGCGGAGTACTCCGTGGACTTCGTACCGAAGGTTCGGGTGGAGGTCGTGATCGACGACGCGGCTGTCGACAAGGTGGTCGAGGTGATCGTCGAGGCTGCGCGCACCGGCAAGATCGGTGACGGCAAAGTCTGGGTTTCGCCGGTCGAGTCGGTCATCCGGGTTCGTACCGGAGAACGTGGTGGCGATGCACTCTGACCCGAAAGGGTCCGGGAACTTCGGCCCTGGTTCCGTCGCCAAGGCGACGGGGCCAGGGCCGGTCTCGTCAGGGGGATCCGATGAAGCCGCGGACCTGGCCCGCGCACGCAAGGCATTGCTCAACGGTGGACCCAAGAATCGACGGCTCGATGCGCCGTCACTGCGTCACGCACTGGTTGATCTCCACGAGTTCTGGCTGACCACCAAGGGCGCCGAATTGGGAATCAAGCCCGACTGCGGGTTTGCGATTGTTGCTGTCGGTGGGCTGGGCCGACGCGAATTGCTGCCCTATTCCGATCTCGATCTGATTTTGCTGCACGACGACATGGACCCGGCCGTGGTGGCCCACGTGGCGGAACGCCTGTGGTACCCGTTGTGGGACGCGCACATCAAACTCGACCACAGCGTGCGGACGCTGCCGCAGGCCTTGCAGGTTGCGGCAACCGATATCACCGCGTCGCTCGGCATGCTCGAAGCTCGCCACATCGCGGGCGACCAGGAACTCACCAATTTGCTGATCAGCGGTGTGCGACGCCAATGGCGGATGGACATTCGCAGCCGTTTCGACGAGTTGATCGCCCAGACACAGTCGCGATGGGCGAGTAGCGGAGAGATCGCCCATCGAGCCGAGCCCGACCTCAAGAGCGGTCGTGGCGGTCTGCGTGACGTGCAGTTGCTCAATGCCCTGTCCATCGCGCAGCTGACGGACGGCATGCCGGGACTCGGCCCCAATTCGCCTGGTGGCGGTCTGGCATTGGCGCACCGGCGACTGCTCGACGTGCGCACCGAGTTGCACCGGGTGGCCGGTCGGCCTCGGGATCAGTTGCGGGCTCAGGACGCCGACGAGATCGGTGCCGCGCTGCGGATCGGTGACAGGTTCGACCTGGCTCGTCTGCTCAGCGAATCGGCGCGCATCATCAGCTATTCGGTGGACGTCGGAATCCGTACTGCCGGAAACTCTTTGCCCAAGCGTGGGTTGAATCGGCTCCGGCGACCGCCGGTGCGTCATCCTCTGGACGAGGGTGTCGTCGAGCATGCCGGAGAAGTGGTGCTGGCGCGCGATGCTCGGCCCAAGAAGGATCCAGGGTTGATCACGCGGGTGGCGGCGGCAGCCGCAACGGGCGGTCTGCCGATCTCGGCGTCGACGCTCAATCGCTTGGCGGACAACGCTCCTGAATTGCGTGAGCCATGGCCCAAGAACGCGGTCAACGATCTTCTGGTGTTGTTGGGGTCGGGTTCGCGGGCGGTGCCGGTCATCGAAGCTCTTGATCGCACCGGCTTGTGGGGGCGATTGTTGCCGGAGTGGGGCACGATCCGGGATCTGCCACCGCGTGATGCGGTCCATACCTGGACCGTCGATCGGCACCTCGTCGAAACAGCTGCATACGCAAGTGGATTCACAACGCGGGTCGCGCGTCCTGACCTGTTGATGCTCGGTGCGTTGATTCACGACATCGGCAAGGGGCGCGGCGGCGATCACAGTGTGGTCGGTGCGGAATTGGCCACGGCAATCGGAAACAGGTTGGGGCTCTGGCCTTCCGACGTCGTGACGTTGTCCGCGATGGTGCGGTATCACCTGCTGTTGCCGGAAACGGCGACGCGGCGCGATCTGGACGATCCGGCGACGGTACAGGGGGTCGTCGACTCACTGGGCGGTGACGGAACGCTGCTCGACCTCCTTCACGCGCTCGCCGAGGCGGATTCTCTGGCTACGGGTCCGGGCGTGTGGGGCGATTGGAAATCGTCGTTGATCGGCGAACTGGTGCGTCGATGCCGCTTGCTGATGGCGGGGGAGCAGCTACCGGCTCCGGATCCACTCGATCCCGAGCAGTTGTCCATCGCCGAAGACGGCGGTGTTCATGTGTCGTTGACTCCGGCCGAGAACGTCCACACGTACGTCGTCACGGTCATTGCGCCGGATGCGCCCGGTCTGTTGTCACGGGCCGCGGGAATTCTTGCGTTGTCGTCGCTGCGGGTGCATTCTGCCTCGCTCGGTGCGCACGCGGGATCTGCGGTCAATTCGTTTGTGGTGACTCCGCGTTTCGGCGCGCCGCCGCAGGCTGCGCTGCTGCGACAGGAGTTGATCCGCGCGTCCGAGGGGGAGCTGAACCTGCTCGAGCTCCTCGATGCCAAGGAAGAGGAGGCGCGGGCGCAGCAGTGGGAAGATCCGATTGCGCTCAGCAAGAGTTCGGCGATCCCGGTCCTGTATGCGCAGGCACCGCCGCGGGTGATCTGGTTCGATTCGCCCGGTGACGGTCAGGCGATTCTCGAAGTACGCACCGAGGATCGCGTCGGATTGCTGTGCCGGTTGGCTGCAGCTCTCGAACGTAGCGGCGCCGATATCAGGTGGGCAAAAGTCGCGACCTTGGGCTCCTCTGTCATCGACTCGTTCTGCCTCGACTTCGGTGGGGCCGATTCACGGGCGAGTCGGGAGCGCGTCGAGGCCGCTGTTCTGGGGGTTGTGCCGCTGCCGCAGCCGGAGAAAAAGGCTCAGTAGCGACACGCCTGAAAGCGCTTACGTCCGCATCGGCTGGGATCGATGCGGACGTAGCGGCTAGGCTGGTGCCCGAGAATATCCACGGCAAACTCGCACGACCTTCAGGAGCGCACTCGGTGTTCGAATCCCTTTCCGACAGATTGACCGGATCTCTCAAGGATCTGCGTGGTAAGGGTCGTCTGTCCGGCGCCGATATCGACGCGACCGCCCGTGAGATCCGCCTCGCACTTCTCGAGGCCGACGTGGCGCTGCCTGTCGTCCGCAGCTTCATCGCCAAGATCAAGGAACGTGCCAAGGGCGCCGAGGTGTCCGGTGCGCTCAACCCGGCGCAGCAGGTCGTCAAGATCGTCAACGAGGAGCTTGTTCAGATCCTCGGCGGCGAAACTCGCCGGTTGCAGTTCGCGAAGAACCCGCCGACGGTCATCATGCTGGCCGGTCTGCAGGGCTCCGGTAAGACCACCCTCGCCGGCAAGCTGGCCAAATGGCTCAAGGACCAGGGCCACACGCCTCTCCTCGTCGCGTGTGACCTTCAGCGTCCCGGCGCCGTCACGCAGCTGCAGATCGTCGGCGAACGCGCCGGTGCCGCAGTATTCGCACCGCATCCGGGTACGTCCATCGGTGGCGGCGACAACGCCCTCGGTGTGTCCGCGGCCGACCCCGTCGAGGTAGCCCGAGCGGGCGTCGAAGAGGCACGAAACAAGCAGTACGACGTGGTCATCGTCGATACCGCCGGCCGACTCGGCATCGACGCCGAACTGATGGAGCAGGCCGCCGGCATCCGTGACGCCGTCAATCCCGACGAGACAATTTTCGTTCTCGACTCGATGATCGGTCAGGACGCGGTCAGCACCGCCGAGGCGTTCCGCGAGGGTGTCGGCTTCACCGGCGTTGTTCTCACCAAGCTCGACGGCGACGCCCGTGGTGGTGCCGCACTCAGCGTCCGTGAGCTCACGGGCCAGCCGATTCTGTTTGCGTCGACCGGCGAGAAGCTCGAAGACTTCGACGTCTTCCACCCGGACCGTATGGCCAGCCGCATCCTCGGCATGGGCGATGTCCTGAGCCTTATCGAGCAGGCCGAGCAGGTCTTCGACGCCGATCAGGCCGAAGCGACGGCCGCCAAGATCGGTTCCGGCCAGCTGACGCTCGAGGATTTCCTCGATCAGATGATGGCTGTGCGCAAGATGGGTCCGATCGGCAACCTTCTCGGCATGCTGCCCGGTGCCGGCGGAATGAAGGACGCGCTGGCCAACGTCGACGAGAAGCAACTCGACCGCATCCAGGCGATCATCCGCGGTATGACGCCCGCCGAGCGTGAAGACCCCAAGATCATCAATGCGTCGCGCCGTCTGCGCATCGCCAACGGCTCGGGTGTCAAGGTCTCGGACGTCAATCAGTTGGTCGACCGGTTCTTCGAGGCCCGAAAGATGATGGCCGCCATGGCCGGTCGCATGGGTATGCCCGGCGCCCGCAAGCAGGTGCGCAGCAAGAAGGGCAAGAAGGGCAAGAAGGGCGGCAAGGGTCCGACGCAGCCCAAGATGCGCGGAGGGTTCCCCGGTATGGGCGGATTCCCGGGTATGCCCGGCGGCATGCCTGCCGGAATGCCCGACCTGTCGAACATGCCCAAGGGGCTCGACCAGTTGCCGCCCGGACTCGAAGGCATCGACCTGTCGCAGCTCAAGCTGCCCAAGAAGTAGACACGTGAGCGCCCTCCATCTGCGGGGTATCGGTCTGCCCGACGCCGCGCCGATCGAACTGTGGGTTGTCGACGGCCGGATCACGTTCGAACCGGTCGCAGGCGCCCAGACGATTGTCGACGCGGGGTGGATCACTCCCGGACTTGTCGACGCGCATTGTCATGTCGGTATTCGCTTCGGCGGGGGCGGCGGCGAGACCGTCGACGGTCTGATCGCTCAGGCACAGACCGAGCGCGACGCGGGTGTCCTGTTGTTGCGTGATGCGGGATCACCCGTCGATACCCGATTTATCGACGATCGCGCAGATCTTCCGCGGATCATCCGGGCGGGTCAGCATATTGCTGCGCCCAAGCGGTACATCCCGGGGTTGCCGGTCGATCTCGACGACGAATCGCAGTTGCCGGCCGAGGTCGTGCGTCAAGCGAAGGCCGGTGACGGCTGGGTCAAGCTTGTCGGCGATTGGATCGACCGTTCTGTCGGTGACCTCGCGCCGCTGTGGAGTGACGAGATCCTGGTGGAAGCCATTGCGGCAGCTCACGCGGAAGGCGCCAAGGTCACGGCCCACGTTTTTGCCGAGGACGCACTTCCCGGCCTGATCAACGCCGGCATCGACTGCATCGAGCACGGCACCGGTTTGACCGACGAGACTATCGAGTTGATGGTTGCTCACGGCACCGCGCTGGTGCCGACGCTGATCAACATCGCGACGTTCCCCGGCATCGCCGATTCCGCGACGCGGTACCCGATCTACGCGGCCCACATGCGCGACCTGCACTCGCGGCGCCATCGGACGATCGGTGCGGCGCACGAAGCCGGCATCCCGATCTACGCCGGCACGGATGCCGGGGGATCGATCCTGCACGGCCGGATCGCCGACGAGGTGGCTGAACTCGAGATAGCCGGCCTGTCGTCACACGACGCGCTCGGTGCGGCCTGCTGGGATGCGCGCACCTGGCTGGGTGGCTCTGGATTGATCGAGGGAGCGCCCGCTGACCTGGTGGTTTTCGACGAAGATCCGCGTGGAAACACCGCTGTGCTGGCGAAGCCCGCCCACGTGGTGCTTCGCGGCAATGTAATCGCCCGATAACGCTTGCCTGGATTTCATCCACAAGTCGGTATCTGGCACAATGGACGACTGTTCGTCGCAAACGGTTACGTACCGCTGCGACGGTCACAGGTTAGAGGCAAAACCGGGCTCCCAAATTCGTGGGGGTTGCTGAATTGCACGTGACACGCGCCGCACTGTTGTGCGCGCTGAAGGAGTACCGCAGCCATGGCTGTCAAGATCAAGCTCACCCGCCTCGGCAAGATCCGCAACGCTCAGTACCGCGTTGTCATCGCCGATTCCCGCACCCGTCGTGACGGCCGTGCGATCGAGACGATCGGCAAGTACCACCCCAAGGAAGAGCCGTCGCTGATCGACATCGATTCCGAGCGCGCTCAGTACTGGCTGTCCGTGGGCGCACAGCCCACCGAGCCCGTCGAGGCTCTCCTCAAGATCACCGGTGACTGGCAGAAGTTCAAGGGCCTCCCGGGCACCGAAGGCACCCTGCGTGTCAAGGAAGCCAAGCCCTCCAAGCTCGAACTGTTCCAGGCTGCACTCGCACAGGCCGAGAACGAGCCGGTTGCAGAAGCAATCACCCCCAAGAAGAAGAAGGCTGCCAAGGCAGAAGAAGCTGAGGCTGCTGCCGAGGCTCCCGCTGCAGACGCCGAGGCTGCTGACAAGTGAGTGCCGTCGTCGCTGATGCGGTAGAGCATTTGGTTCGCGGCATTGTCGCCAATCCTGACGACGTGCGCGTCGAACTGATGACCGGACGTCGTGGACGTACCGTCGAGGTGCATGTGCATCCCGACGATCTCGGCAAGGTCATCGGCAGGGGCGGCCGCACCGCAACCGCTCTGCGGACCCTGGTTTCCGGTATCGGTGGCCGTGGCATTCGCGTTGACGTCGTCGACACCGATCAGTAGACGGCAGCATTTCTGTGGAACTCGTTGTCGGTCGTGTCGCGAAGTCGCATGGCATCAAAGGTGAACTGGTCGTTGAGGTTCGTACTGACGAACCCGAAGAGCGTTTTGCCGTTGGATCTGTGCTGCGTGGGCACAAGCCGCGTGAGTCCACAAACAAGTCCTACACAGTAGAAGCCGCCCGGGATCATTCCGGGCGGCTCCTGCTGCGTCTCGAAGGCGTCAACGATCGCGGCGAGGCAGATGCCTTGCGCGGAACGTTGTTTGTCATCGACAGCAGTGAACTCGAACCGTCCGACGACCCGGACGAGTTCTACGATCACGAACTCGAAGGACTGAAGGTCGTTCTGGCCGACGGTACCGAAGTGGGTTCTGTGATCGAGGTGTTGCATTCTGCGGCAGGCGAATTGCTGTCGATCAGGCGCACCGGTGAGACGTCGGGCGAGTTGTTGGTTCCCTTTGTCGCCGCCATCGTGACCAAGGTGTCCATCGCCGACGGCCTGGTCGAGATCGAGCCTCCTGAGGGTCTGCTCGACCCTGACTTCGGTGACAAATCAAATTCAGACGGCGACTGATCGATTCATGCGTCTCGACGTAGTCACCATTTTTCCCGAGTATCTCGAACCGCTTCGTGCTGCCTTGCTGGGCAAGGCAATCGAACGTGGCTTGATCTCGGTCGACGTTCACGATCTGCGTTCGTGGACACATGACGTACACAAGGCCGTCGACGATTCCCCGTACGGCGGGGGCCCGGGCATGGTCATGAAACCCACCGTGTGGGGTCCTGCTCTCGACGACGTCCTCGGACGCTCCGATTCTTCCGGCCCGGATGATGCGGACACTATTCTGGTGGTACCAACTCCCGCCGGAGTTCCCTTCACTCAAGCCACTGCTCATCGTTGGTCGAAGGCGCAGCATCTTGTTTTTGCGTGCGGTCGGTACGAGGGTATCGATCAACGAGTCTTCGACGATGCGGCCAAGCGGGTGCGTGTCGAAGAGGTCAGTATCGGCGATTACGTCCTGATCGGCGGTGAGGCTGCCGTACTGGTGATGGTGGAAGCGGTAGTCCGCTTGATGCCCGGTGTTCTCGGCAATCAGCTCTCGCACCAAGAGGATTCGTTTTCCGACGGTCTTCTCGAAGGGCCGAGTTACACCCGTCCAGCGGTCTGGCGTGACCTCGAAGTTCCGCCGGTTCTGCTATCCGGCGATCACGCGAAGATCAAAGCGTGGCGCCACGAGCAGTCGCTGGCGCGCACGGCCGAACGTCGGCCGGATCTACTGCCCTAGGCGGTTCGCTTCAGCCAGGTGACGCTCGCACCGTTGTCGAACGCTTCGCTGGCTGTGGGCGCGAAGAGGGTCGGCTCGAACGCGCCGGCGATCATCGGAATTCCCGCACCTGCGGCAACTGGGTATTTCTTGATGATCAGTTCGTCGATCTCCGGTAGTAGTTCCCCGGCAAGTATTCCACCGCCGCACAGCCAGATATCTTGTCCTTCTTCGGCTTTGAGCTCTTTGGTTTTCGTCAACGGGTCGCCGCGCACCAGATTGACTGCCGGATCGTCGATGTCGGGGAGCGTGGTCGAGACGACAAACTGCCGCAGGTGCGCGTACGGACTGCTTACACCGGCGCTTCGTGCAGGTTCGTAGGAACCGCGGCCCATGAGAACGGTGTCGAAGACCTTGTTGGGAGGGTTGTTCATTCCGATGTGAGGCCGCAGGTGCGTGGGCACGGTCTCGGGATAGCGCTCGCTGAGCGACGCGGTCATCTGATCGGAGAGCGGATAGAAATCGAATTCTCCTCCGGGACCCGCGATGTATCCGTCAAGCGTCGTTCCGACGTAGTACACAAGCTTTCGCATGAATAACTCCGTTCGTAGTACTCTGTTTGTAGTGGTTTCACGTTAAGGCTGGCTCAGGAGTGGTGTCAAGTGCGAAAGAACCCGGAACGTCGGCTGGCGCTGATCGATGCCGCAATCGAGGTGCTGGCGCGAGAGGGTGCTAGAGGCTTGACATTTCGCGCGGTCGATTCGCAGGCGAACGTGCCGAACGGGACTGCGTCGAACTACTTCGCGAATCGCGACGACCTCCTCACTCAAACCGGTGGCCGGATCTATGAACGACTGATACCCGATAATCTCCAGGGGATGATCGACCCCGTCAACGGCACAGATCGTGAGCGTCTGGTGACGCTCATGCTCGAGGTGGTCGAACGGGTCACCTCATTCGGGACGGGATTCCTTGCGCTCATGGAACTGCGCCTCGAGGCGACTCGTAGGCCTGACCTTCGAGCGGTTCTGACGGTGCGCATCCGTGAAGACTTCGAACTCAACGTCGCCAACCACGTGGCTTCGAGGGTGCCGGGTGATGCGATGACCGTTCGACTGCTCTATCTGTCGTTGAACTGGTTGATTCTCGACCGCCTCACGCTGCCGGATCTGTTCGGCGACGAGGACATTCGAGCGCTTGTCGAGGCGGCTGTCGATCGGGCGCTGCCGCCAACTCGGTAGCCGGTCAGTGTTTGTCGGTGCTGCGCCGGAACGAGAAGTATCGGTGTCCCAGAAAACTCACGCCGGCGATAATCAACATCACCACAGCCTGCGCCGGCAATGGTGGTGCATGGAGAACCGACACCGCAAAGGTTCCCAGAATCAGATTCAGTACGAGTCCACCGGAATTGACGACGATGAACGCCCCGAGGTCCCGGGCGACGTGCCCTCGGACGCGGAAGACAAGAGTCCGGTGCAGTACAAACGCGATCAGGACACTGATGCTGTAGGAGCCGATCAGCGCGACCGCATAGAGGTTGTCGTTACCCAACGCGAGCATCCAGATGACGAACAGCCCGTATCCGATGGCTGTATTAGCCACTCCCACAACGGCAAACGCGACGGGTTGGTGTTTCACTATCCGTAGCAGGGGGCCCTGGTCTGCTATCGGCGCGGTGTCCTCGCTCACGGTGCGTCGTTCGCCGCGTTGGTGATCCGGTCACGTCGACGGCCGCGCAGATACATCCATTCGAGGACGCCGAGGCCGAGGATTCCGGCGACCATCGACGCGCCGCCGATTTTCCACCCTGGTGGACGCCAGGTAAGAATCAGCTCCGCGTCCTGAGTCCCGGCCGGAACATCCACCGTGACAAAGGACTTCGCCACAACGTCGATGGGAACCGATTGACCGTTCAAGGTGGCGCGGTAGCCGGGCCAGCCGAGGCGGGCGAACACGACCGTCCCGCCGTCGCGTGAGCTGACCCGAAGAGTGCTCGACATATTCGTCTCGGCGACCGACGTTGCTTCCACTCCTTGGGTGTGCGAAATTCGGCCGTTGCGAGTCGATACCGGACCGTCGACGCGTTCGAGTACCGAGATGTAGTTCTCGTGGCCGGGGTAGTCGACCCATTTCCAGCCGTCGGGGGCCGGGTGGTTACGAGCATCGGGATACAACGCGTTCTGCAGGACAACGCGGTCCACGTTCATGAGATCGACCAGGGTGCGGCCGGTTTCCGGTTCGACGGAGAATGCCCGCGCGAACGCGTCGGGGCACACGCTCATGTCCCACCGCATACACAGGAGATTGCCGAAGTAGTAGTGCCCGTTGGGGGTGTAACCGCTGGTGTAGGTGAGCTCGAGGTCCTTCGGATAATTGCCGAAAGCGAGTGAGCCGTACGCGCCGTCGAGGGTGCGTTGGTCAGGGGTGACGAGGGCGCGATCGGCGAGTTGCAGTGTTGTTCCGTCGAAGTCGGGGAAGGCTGCTTTCATATCCGATCGGGATTCGGGCAGGTTCCAGCTCATCGGTGTCGGCTGCGCTGCGCGAACCTGGGCGTAGGCGATGGGGGAGACCGCGACTATGGCGAGGATGCAGGCTGCGGCGGTCCCCTTGGTTCGGCCGAGCCAGACCATCGCGGCACCGAGAGCAGCGACGGCGACGGCGGAAATCACGTGCCATTCGAGGAGGCTGGGTGCGGCCGATGCAGAGCGGATCAGGAGGAGGCCGACCAGGATTCCGGCGGCGGCGCCGCGGCGGCGCCAGTTGTCGGTGGTGGCGTAGCGCCCGAGGAGGATGCATACCAGGAGTAGCAGTCCGATCGCCACCATCGGAAGCACCCGCGCGGGCCAGCGGAGGGGCCCGATGGTGCTCGGTCCGGCAGTCCACATGAGGACTGCGACCGTGAAGATTCCGACGGCGGTCAGCTCGCGCGCGGCGCCACGAGCTTTGCCCCAGTCGATGAAGGCAAGCGCGGGAATCAGGAACCAGGCGATGTACACCATCGGCATCGTCTGGATGTAGCCCCACCACGAGACGAATGCGGGCATCGTGCTGGGCAGGCTGGCGTTGAGGGATTCCGACCACGGTACGGCGAGGAACGCGTCGTTCTTGACTTCCGAGGCGCCGCGCCACGTGACGTCGGCGGTGAGCAGACTCGGCAGGTAGGTCGCGAGGCCGGCCAGCGCGGCACACGCGGAGACTGCGAGGAGTCGCACGGACGGCAGCCAGCGTCGTTGGTAGACCACTTCGCCGATGGCCACAGCAACGATCATCAGGCCGGATTCGACTGAGGGAAATACGTATTGGACCGACATCGCGAGGTACAGGAACACAAACGTCGGTATCGGACCGCTCTTGCCGCGGGCGTACCGGATCGCCGACGCCCAGGCCTGCACCATCCACGCGGTGCCGGTGAAGGCCGTCATCCAACTGGCCTCGTCGAAGAAGAGCAGGAAACCCGTGAAGGGAATCGAGACACCCGCAACGGCAGCCCAGGCGGGCTTGGAACCGTACTCGAGGCAGATCCGAAACACGCCGAGTCCGAGGATGATCGCGAAGATCAGCTTGACGAGCGTCGCGTACAACGCGAGGTTGTCGAAGGACGGCGCGATCAGGTCGATCAGCAGCTGCGGTGGGTTGAGGAGACCGGCTTCCTCGATGGTGTAGTTCCCGGCCATCCAATTCTCCGGCACGAGAAACGGCAGGTGGCCCTCGCGCAGACTTCGGCCCAACATGACCCACAACGGGGCGTACTGGGACTCGGTGTCGTCCGTGTAGAAATGGCGGGCATTTGCGAGGACAACAGCAACGTATCCCGCGATCACGCCGACCGCGGTAACGGCGCCCCATTTGTACACATCGGCTCTGGCCTGGATGCGAGTTTCCACCACGAGTTCCAGACCTTAACAGGATCGACTGATCGGACCATGACGCGCGCGGGTAAACCGTTGACAAAGTACAAGAGTCGCGCATCCGAGCGTGTTAAAGTTCGCGGCGGTGTGAGTCCGGTCGCACTGATCACTCGACCCTTCGTCGAGTTCCCGAAGGGAGCAGTAAGCGAGTGCACTCGATCTCCGTCGTGGTGCCCGTGTACCAGGGCGAACGCACGATTTCCGGCCTGGTCGACGAGCTGAACACTCTCACCGGTACCTGTATCACTGCAGGTGGTGCCGAATTCTCGGTCGATGAGATCGTCCTTGCTCACGACAACGGCCCAGACCGCTCCGACGTGGTTCTCCTCGAGTTGGAGCGCCGCTTCGACCATGTGCGGGTGATCTGGCTGAGCCGCAACTACGGCCAGGACGCCGCCACGATCGCCGGTATGGCTGCTGCCCGCGGCGACTGGATCGTCACGATGGACGAGGACGGTCAGCACGACCCGGCGTCGATCAGTGCGTTTCTCGACGCAGCATTGCGTGAACGCTCCGACCTCGTCTATTCGAAGCCGGTCAATACCCGTCCGCACGGATTCCTCCGAAACGTGACGTCGCGGGGCGCAAAGATGGTTCTCGCGACGGTATTTGCGTTCCCGGCATCGGCGCAATTCGAAAGCTTCCGCCTGGTTCGGGGCGACATCGCGAGGCAACTCGCGGAGGTCGCGGCAAACGGTGCGTACCTCGACGTCGCTCTGACGTGGGTTGTGGGTAACACCGCTACCGTTCCGGTCACCTTGCGCGCGGAGGGCCGAGACGAATCCGGCTACAACTACCGCCGCTTGTTCTCGCTGTTCTGGAAGATGGTGTTGTGCAGCGGAACCCGCGGGCTCCGGTTGGTCAGTTTGCTCGGGGTGACTCTGGCGCTGGCCGGTGTGGTCGTGGCCGCGGTGATCTTCGTCCAGGCCGTGACCGGCGATAACAACGATCCCGAAGGATGGGCGTCGATGATCGTGGCTTTACTCGTCTGCTCGGGAGCAATCCTGTTCTCACTTGGTCTTATTGCCGAATATCTTGGGGTTGCATTGCATATTCTGGTGGGCAAACCGCTCTATCTGAAGGTAGACGCACCCCGTCCGGGACTAGTGGATGTGGACGGCGCTGCACGTGAACGCTGACCGCATCATCTTCAGCAGGCCCTACCGCGCCGAGAATGAATTGGCCAATCTGGCAACGGTTCTGGAATCGGATCACGTTCACGGCGACGGCACGTTCACCGCCGCCTCCACCGCAAAGATCAAGGCGATTACCGGTGCAAGACATGCATTGCTGACAACCTCGTGCACTCACGCGCTCGAACTGGGTGGACTTCTGCTGGAGATCGGCCCGGGCGACGAGGTCGTTGTCCCGAGTTTCGCTTTCAGTTCCGCGGCGACCGCGGTCGCGCTGCGCGGGGCAACCGTCGTGTTCGTCGACATCGATCTGGAGACCGGCAACATCGATCCGGCCGCTGTCGCCGACGCGATCACACCGCGCACCAAAGCTGTGCTGGTCATGCATTACGGCGGCGTGGCTGCCGACATGGAACCGCTACTGGCACTTGCGAAGGAACACGGGTTCGCCCTGATCGAGGACAACGCGCACGGGCTGGGCGGCTCGTGGCGTGGCCGCACACTCGGCACGATCGGCACCGTCGGCACCCAAAGTTTCCACGACACCAAGAACATTCATTGCGGCGAGGGCGGCGCACTCCTGCTCTCCGACGACGCACTGATGGAGCGCGCCGAGATTATCCGCGAGAAGGGCACGAACCGCGCTCGCTTCCTGCGCGGTCAGGTGGATAAATACTCGTGGCAGGACATCGGTTCGAGTTACCTGCCCAGCGAACTCAACGCGGCAGTACTCGACGCGCAACTAGCCGAGTTCGATGCGATTCACGTGAAGCGGCACAGCGTCTGGAGCGGCTACAGCGAGAACCTGTCCGATTGGGCCAAGATGCACGACGTCCACTTGATGACTGTTCCGGAGGATCGTGAGCACACCGCGCATCTGTTCTACCTCCGCTTGCCGAACGAGCGCAGTCGCGATGCCATGATCCGGCACATGGCCGAACGCGGCGTCGTGGCACCGTTCCACTACGTGCCCCTCGATACGAGCGCGGCCGGGATGCGCTACGGCCGAACGCCTCAGCCGTGCGTTCGCAGTCTGCAGTTCTCGACCACGATTCTGCGGCTTCCGCTGTGGCCGATGCTCACAGACGACCAGCAAGGCCGCGTCGTGGACGCTGTGGCGTCGTATCGCGGGTAGTTCAGAGCTTGATGTAGTTCAGGGCTTGCTGTAGTCAAGTCCTTCTAGGGCCCGGATGCTTCCTGAACGGGGTTGTCGCTTGCCGGCTTGGTGGGCGACCACTCGTCCACCGTGCCGTCGGGGAAGAGGATCTGCGTCACGCCGGTGATCGTGTCGCGGGCGTGGAGCGCACTCTCGTCGTTGGTGGCGTCCGTTACCGAGGTGTCCGGTATGAGTCCGTAGTTGTCATCGTCTTGGTACTGAATGTCCTCGCGGGCGGTGACGGTCACGATGAATCGGTTGTCCTCGCCGACGATGCCGGTAGTCAGATGGACCCACTGGTCACTGACACAGCACATCCACCCCTGTTTGACGGCAAGCACCGGTTCGTTGAACAACGCATCCGGGAGGCCGAAACGTTGGTCGTAACCGTCGGCCGCTGTCGCCGTGGACTGCCGGAGGTGGTCGACGATCAGACTGATCCGATCTGCTCCCAGTTCTGCGGTGTCGTCGAGAACGCCGTCGTAGAACGTGATCAGGTCGTGCACCGTGGTTTCGGTGTTCCACCACAATCCGTCGAACGGCGCGGTGGTGGAGGTCAACGAATACCGCTCCGCGACCCGGTCGACCAGGTCGGAACCACCGGCTGCATCCCACAGGAGATTGGCCGCGGTGTCGTCGGAAGATTCGAGCATGGCAGCCATGAGGGTGCGGTCGTCGTCGCCGAGTGGGCGTTCGCCACGCGAATCTTGATACAGAAGATCTTCGGTGATGAAAAGCTTTGCTACCGAGGCTGTTTCGATCTGCTGATCGCCGCCCGCTTCGAGATAGTTGCCCGTGGTCCGGTCGAACACGGCAATCGACGCCTCGGCGCCGCGATCAAGCGCGGCGGTATGCGCCTGTTCGATTCGTACGTCCAACGCGTCCGCGACCGGCATATTCGTGTCAGGAAATGGGGCAGTCTGGGTTGGTGCGGCATGGTCCTGTCCCGAAGCGCATGATGCTGCAAGAGTAACTGCGGCAACAGTGGCGAGAACCCGGACGAACCGCGCAGTCATCAAATTCCCCCGGACTCCGGACACGGCGCTGTCTGCCGGTCTTCTTGTTCCAGGATAGCGGTAGGCTCGGTTCTCGTGATTCTCAAGACCGTGAACCAGCGCATTGCCGAGGAACTCGACGTCCGCGAAGGGCAGGTGGCTGCGGCCGTAGACCTGTTGGACGGCGGGGCCGCCGTGCCCTTTATCGCCCGGTATCGAAAAGAAGTCACCGGCACTCTCGACGACGCTCAATTGCGACTTCTCGAAGAGCGCCTGCGCTACCTTCGGGAACTCGACGAGCGGCGCGACGCGGTTCTCGTCGAGATCGAATCCCAGGGCAAGCTCGACGACGCCTTGCGTGGTCAGATCATGCTTGCCGACACAAAAGCGCGGCTAGAAGACATCTACCTGCCGTTCAAGCCAAAGCGTCGCACCAAGGCGCAGATCGCCCGCGAAGCCGGACACGAGCCCGTCGCAGATGCACTCATCGGGGATCCCACCACCGACCCCGCGCAGTATTCGGACGAGCAGCTCGACGGTGCGCGGTCGATCCTGGTCGAGCGTTTCGCCGAAGATGCGGACCTCGTCGGAGAATTGCGCGAGCTGATGTGGACTCGCGGACAGGTTGTTTCCGCGGTTCGCAAGGGCAAGGAAAGCGATGGCTCGAAGTTTGCTGACTACTTCGAGTTCTCCGAACCATTCGCAAAACTTCCGTCTCACCGCATCCTTGCGGTCTTGCGCGGAGAGAAGGAAGAAGTGCTGTCGGTGACGATGGCCCCCGATACCGTGGAACTCGCACCGGGGGAGCGCTCCGTCTACGAAGGCCGCATCGCCACCCGGTTCGACATCGCGGATCGCGGACGCGCAGCCGACGGCTGGCTACTCGACACCGTCCGATGGGCGTGGCGGACCAAGTTCGCGGTCACCCTCGGCGTCGACGTGCGGATGCGGCTGCGTCAGTCCGCAGAGAAGGACGCCGTCGACGTGTTCGCGACCAACCTCAAGGACCTTCTTCTGGCGGCGCCCGCCGGTGCTCGTCCGACGATGGGGCTCGATCCCGGATTCCGCACAGGCACAAAGGTTGCCGTCGTAGACGGTACCGGCAAGGTTGTTGCGTACGAGACCATCTACCCGCATCAGCCCCACAACAAGCGAGACGCTGCGCTGGCCACACTGGCGGGCTTGGTAGCCAAGCATGGCGTCGAATTGATCGCCATCGGCAACGGCACCGCGTCCCGCGAGACCGATACGTTGGCCGCGGACCTGATCACCAAATCCGGCGCCACCAACCTCACCAAGATCGTTGTCTCCGAAGCCGGCGCGTCCGTGTACTCCGCGTCGGCGTACGCATCCCAGGAACTGCCGGACCTCGACGTGTCCATCCGCGGGGCTGTCTCCATCGCGAGGCGTCTCCAGGATCCGCTCGCCGAACTGGTGAAGATCGACCCGAAGTCCATCGGCGTCGGCCAGTACCAGCACGACATCACCGAATCGCTCCTCTCTCGTTCACTCAACGCCGTGGTCGAGGATGCTGTGAACTCGGTCGGTGTCGACGTGAACACGGCGTCGGTCCCGCTCCTGGCCCGCGTCTCAGGTATCGCCGGTTCATTGGCGGAAAGCATTGTGTCGCATCGAGATCAGAATGGCCCGTTCCGAACGCGCAAGGCACTCAAGGATGTCTCGCGGTTGGGACCCAAGGCGTTCGAGCAGTGTGCGGGCTTCCTCCGGATTGCCGACGGCGACGACCCGCTCGATGCGTCGAGTGTGCACCCCGAGGCGTATCCCGTCGTCCGCAAGATCGTCGCGAGCGCGGGCGGTGACGTCAGTAGCGTGATCGGGAATGCGACGGCACTGCGTACCGTACGGGCCGCTGATTTTGTCGACGACCGCTTCGGTCTTCCCACCGTCACCGACATCATTTCCGAACTCGAGAAGCCTGGCCGCGATCCGCGTCCGGAGTTCAAGACGGCCACCTTTGCCGCGGGCATCGAGAAGGTGGCACACCTCAAGCCGGGAATGGTGCTCGAAGGCGTGGTCACCAATGTCGCGGCCTTCGGTGCCTTTGTCGATGTGGGAGTGCACCAGGACGGTTTGGTCCATGTCTCCGCGATGTCGCACAGCTTCGTCAAGGACCCGCGGGAAGTGGTGAAGTCCGGTGATGTCGTCAAGGTCAAGGTGCTCGAGGTCGACGAGGCTCGTCAACGCATTGCGCTGACGCTGCGACTCGACGACGAGGTTGGTGCGCCGCCGCGAAAGTCCGACGGTCCTCGCGGCGGGCAGAGCCCGCGTCAGGGGCAAGGCGGGCAGAGCCCGCGTCAGGGACAAGGCGGGCAGCAGCAGCGTCGCGGCGGTGCCCAGCAGCAGGGCGGTCGGGACAAGCGTCCTGACAATCGGGCGCCGGCGTCCGGGTCGATGGCCGACGCGTTGCGTAACGCTGGCTTCGGTAAATAACCACAACGCGGTCTCGGCAAATAGCGTAGTTCGAGAGATTCGACCAGCCCGGTTTGCCACAATTGACTGGAACCGGGTTGGTTCGTTTCTGGAGTGAGGGCAGTGAATGCGAGAGTGGCTCGACCGCGAGATCATCGGCCACGGCCGATTGCCGCTGCTGTTCTTTCTGCTCGGCTTTCTCGCTGCATTTCTGTTCATCCGGCTGAGCGTGCGAATGATCCGTGCGCAGGTGAAGTGGTGGCCGGGCAACATCACTCCGGGTGGTCAGCACGTTCATCACGTGGTCTTCGGCGTTGTTGCCATGGTCGCGTCCGGCGGTGCGCTCATTGCGGTGTACGTGGACGGTTCCCAAACCACGGGCGCCGTCCTCGCCGCGATCTTCGGGATGGGCGCCGCACTGGTGCTCGACGAGTTTGCGCTCATCTTCTATCTGAAGGACGTCTACTGGTCGGAGCAGGGCCGGACGTCGGTTGACGCCGTTTTTGTCGCGATCGCGGTGACAGGACTCGTCCTGCTCGGATTCCGGCCGCTCGAATTGCTGGATCTGGCCGGTTTTCGTGAAGAGCGGGATCCGTGGATCAAGTTGGCTTTCGTGTTCGTCGCGCTGTTCAACTTCGCTCTGGCGGCCATCGTGATCCTCAAAGGCAAGATCTGGACGGGGCTCGTCGGCCTGTTCGTCTTCCCGTTGCTGGTGATCGGTGCGATCCGTCTGAGTCGGCCCGGCGCGCCGTGGGCCCGGTGGCGGTACACACGCAAGCCGAAACGGATGAACCGCGCGATCGAACGCGAACGAAAATGGCGACGGCCCGTCATCCGGGCCAAGATCTACGTCCAGGATCTGATTGCCGGATCGCCGAGCGTCGAACACGCGATGACCGCCGCCGAGGAAGAACTCGACCACACGATTCACCCGGCTCCGCCACCTCCGGTTTCACCCTTGTTGTCGTCGTCTGGCACAATGGACGGGTTGCCTGGACCAGGCAGCAGTACTTGATCTGGGCACGAACCAGTCGAGCGTCGTATCGGGCTTACCGAAGCGCCGCCGCTCGGTTCCTCTGCTCCTGCGAAATGCAAGGATGACACATGAACACTTTGGACTTCCTGGATAAGAAGTCGCTGCGCGACGACATTCCTGACTTCCGCCCCGGCGACACGCTCAACGTGAACGTCAAGGTTATCGAAGGCTCGAAGGAGCGCGTGCAGGTCTTCAAGGGCGTCGTTATTCGTCGTCAGGGTGGCGGCGTTCGCGAAACCTTCACCGTCCGCAAGGTTTCCTTCGGCGTCGGTGTCGAGCGTACGTTCCCGGTTCACAGCCCCACGCTGGCCTCCATCGAGGTTCTGACCCGCGGTGACGTTCGTCGCGCGAAGCTGTACTACCTGCGCGAGCTGCGCGGCAAGAAGGCAAAGATCAAGGAAAAGCGCTGATCTTTCTTATTGGCCCGGCACCGCGTACTCGCGGTGTCGGGCTAATCTGTTTCTGTGGCAGATTCTTCGAAGGAGCAGGCATTGTCGTCCGGACCCGAGAATCAGGATGGAACAGGTAATCCCGAGGAACAGAACACTCCTCGACCACAGGCATCACATAGATCACCCAAGAAACAGCGATCGTTCTTCCGGGAACTCCCGATACTGATCGGGGTCGCGCTGGTTCTCAGCATCGTTCTGCAAGCATTCGTCTTTCGCGTTTTTCTCATTCCGTCCGAGTCGATGGAACCGACCCTGCACGGCTGTGCGGGATGTACCGGTGACCGCATCGTGGTGGAGAAGATCGGATACCGCTTCGGCGATCCGCAGCCCGGTGACGTAGTCGTCTTCAAGGGTCCCGATTCGTGGAACACCCACTACACCTCCACTCGGTCCGACAATGTCGTGGTCCGTGGCATCCAGGAGGTCGGCTCGTGGGTCGGTCTGGTCCCGCCCGACGAGAACGACTTGGTCAAGCGCGTCATTGCCACCGGCGGACAGACCGTCGAGTGCTGCGACGAACAGGGGCGAGTTCTCGTGGACGGCAAACCGCTCGACGAGCCCTACGTCAAGATGGACTACCCGTTCACTCCCGGCATTCAGGATTGCCAAACCGCTGTCCAATCCGGCCGCTGCTTTGCGCCCGTCACCGTTCCCGAGGGACATGTTTGGGTGATGGGAGACAATCGGAGCAATTCCGCCGATTCGCGCGCCCATGTGCAGGACGAGTTCCAGGGAACGATTCCGCTCGACAACATCATCGGTCAGGCACGCTTCATCGTTCTCCCGCCTTCACGGATGGGTAGCATCAGTTCACCTGATCCCCAAAGCAATTGAGTGCACAAGACCTTGAGTAGTTCGAGTAGCTGGCCGCCCCGAGTCGTCATTCGCAGATCAACAGGTTTGCGCACGATGGAGTCTGCGTTGTATCGAACGGGGATGGGCCCGGTTGCCGGCGTCGACGAAGCCGGCCGTGGTGCGTGCGCCGGACCACTGGTCATCGCGGCGTGTGTTCTGGCGCCGAAACCACAGGCCGCCCTTGCTCGCCTCGACGATTCGAAGAAGCTCACCGAACGCGCCCGCGAAGAACTTTTCCCGGAGATCAAGCGACTGGCATTGTCCTGGTGTGTCATTTCTGTAGAAGCCGAGGAAATCGATCGGATCGGTATCCACGTCGCGAACATCGAGGGGATGCGACGCGCTGTTGCCGGCCTCGAGACTCCACCCGGATACGTGCTCACCGATGGGTTTCGAGTTCCCGGCCTACCTGCGCCGTCGCTGCCCGTTATCGGTGGTGACGCCGCGGCCGCGTGCATCGCAGCCGCCAGTGTGCTCGCCAAAGTGACGCGCGATCACGTTATGGAAGAAATGGACGGCACCCATCCCGGTTACGGCTTTGCGATCCACAAGGGGTACAGCACACCGGTGCACATGGACGCGCTGGGCGAGCTGGGTCCGTGTCCGCAGCACCGCATGACATACGCCAATGTTGTTGCTGCGGGACTCCGGGTGGAGCAGCGCGCGGGGCATACGGGATGATGAAGATTCAGACGAACTGGGAGGACTGGCTAAACCGATGAGTGCCGAGGATCTCGAGAAGTACGAAACCGAGATGGAGCTGTCGCTCTACCGCGAATACCGGGACATCGTCGGACAGTTCTCCTACGTCGTGGAGACCGAACGACGATTTTATCTCGCCAACACCGTCGAGTTGCTGCCCCATAATTCGGATGGCGAGATCTACTTCGAACTGCGGATGTCCGACGCGTGGGTGTGGGACATGTACCGCCCGGCGCGATTCGTGAAATACGTCCGCGTCGTGACGTTCAAGGATGTCAACATCGAAGAGCTGGACAAGCCGGATCTGCGCCTGCCCGACTGAGCTTTGCCTACAATGACGGCCTCGCCGATTTCGGTGAGGCCGTCATTGTCTTCTGCTCAGGTCAGTCGCCCTTCACGTTGACGATCTGACGCAGCGTGTGACGGATTTCGACCAAGTCCTTGGCGTCGTCCATCACGACGTCGATGTCCTTGTATGCACCCGGGATCTCGTCGAGGAATGCCTTCGAGCGCTTGTACTCGATACCGACCATGGCCTTGTCGAGATCGTCGATCGTGAATGTTCGCCTTGCCTTGTTCCTGGCGTACACCCGACCGGCGCCGTGCGGGCTCGACTTGAACGACGGCACGTTGCCCTTGCCGACCACGACGTAGCTGGCAGTTCCCATGGACCCTGGGATGAGTCCCGGCACGCCCACGTCAGCCTTGATCGCACCCTTCCTGCTCAACCACACACCGCGACCCATATGGAATTCCTTCTGGGTGAAGTTGTGGTGGCAGTTGATCTTCTCGAGTTCTTCGACGACAGCCGGGCCGTTGTCGCCCATGAAGTGCGCGAAGTCTTTCACGACTCGATCCATCATTTCCTCGCGGTTCAACAGCGCAAAATGCTGCGCCCAATTGAGATCGGTTATGTAGCAGTCGAATTCGGGAGTCTTCTCGACCAGGTAGGCGAGATCCCGGTCCGGGAGGTCGATGTGCCAACGGGCGCACAGTTCCTGGGCGACCTTGATGTGGTGCTGTGCGATCTTGTTGCCGACGCCGCGGCTACCCGAGTGAAGGAACAGCCACACGCCGTCATTCTCATCAAGGGTGACCTCGATGAAGTGATTGCCCGACCCCAGAGTTCCCAGTTGGAAACGCCAGTTGTTCTTGAACTTGTCGTAGTAGGGCAGCCGGTCGCCGGCCATCGACTCGAGCTCTGCGATACGGGTCTGCGCCGTTGCGGTCAGTGTCTTGTTGTAGACGCCGGCCGACAGAGGGACAGAGCGTTCGATGCTATGGCGAAGTACGCTCAGATCGCGACCGGTGAGGTCCTGGACGTTGTACTGGGTCTTGACCGCGATCATTCCGCAGCCGATATCCACTCCGACGGCGGCGGGCATGATCGCACCTTCCGTCGGGATGACCGAACCCACCGTCGCTCCCGCACCGAGGTGCGCATCAGGCATCAAGGCCAGATGTGGACGGACAAAAGGCATCTGAGACGTTCGCAGCGCTTGCTCGCGAGTTTTCTCGTCGAGTATGGATGCCCAGTTCCACAGCCTTTCGGTGATCTTCTCCATCAGTTCTCTCCCACATAGTGCACGTCGAGGACCTGCTGGCCTCTGTAGTGTGCGGGATCAACCATGCGCGCCGAGAGGTGGTGTGTGCAACCTATTTTCAGTTTCGAAGGCCGTCGGCCAGCTCGTAGATACGGCCGACATACTTCTCCTGGAAGGCTTTTCGGGCGGCTGCAGCCTGATGTTCAGCTCCGGCGTGCGTGTAGACGTACTCGAGATGGACCAAACTCTCGCCGATGTCGACGCGGCGCTGATCGAGCACCGTCAACTCCTCGACCAACCGCGCCAACTCGCCGGTTGCGTCCGTTGCTTCGTCCATGGCGGTCCTCGATGTGCTCGTCGATACGTCCTGAGTCCAGGCTAGCACCATTCGAACAAATATTCGAAGGGTGAGCGTGCTTTCGGGTGCCGGGAATGACGTCCGGCCACGTCGGGCTAGCCGCTGCAACCGAGGCCGCGACCACAACGGTTTGATGTCCAAAAGAGGCAGGGCCACCAGCTTGCGCTGATGGCCCTGCTCACTTCGTTCCCCGAGCGGATCAGCTCATGTTGCCGAGCACATTGCCCAGGACTCCACCGATGACGTTGGTCATCGACCCCTGCGGGTCGGTGAGGGAGCCGAATACCTGGCCCGATCCGGTGTTCACCGAGCCGAAGCCCATATCCTCGAGGCTGCCTGCGCCGGCCTCGACGGGGTTCGGCTGGCGGACGGTGACGCACACGCCCATCGGGTTGATGTTCCAATCGCCGGCGGCGAGCACGATGTTGGTGCCGGCGCCGCTGTCGAGCTGACTGCCGACCGTTGCGTCATCGGGAACCTTGTAGGTGGTTTCCAAGGCGATGACCCCGCCACCCGCTGTGGTCCACCCCGCGCCCGTGGCGACCACGGAATTAGTACCGCGGACGACGGTCTTGGTGACATCGTTCCACTGCTGGTCTCCGATAAGCCATTTGACGTTCAGGCGAGCTTTCACCAGCTCGAATCCTGCCGGATGGAAGTCACGGATCTGGTTGACAAGAGCTCCTGAACCGGACACCTTGGTGATGTACGTGACGGTCTGCCCCGGTGCGACAGTGCCGTCGCCGACAACCTCTTTGCTGACGGTGTATGGCAGTCCCCACGAACCAGCCCAATCGTCGGTGACAGACTGGGTGAGCGCGCAGGCGGGTGCGGCCTGGGCCACCGAGGCGCCGAGCCCGACGGTGACGCCGGTGGCGAGGAGGACGAGGGACGCAGTGGTCGCTACTGCGTGGCGTAGTGAGCGGCGTGACATGTAGAACTCCATTCAACGGGTTGCAATGAACTTGCGGGTCGAACAAAAACTATAACTAGTTCTACTGGACTTTCGTTCAACTTGTAGCACTTTCGGAATATTGGCTAATTTGCAGCGAATTTTCGCCGTCAGTTGACAGCGCGTGGCGCGCCTCTTGGTGACGCCTTTCGTGCACTCCGTGCCGAATTGCCGGCGACACGCTGCTGTTGAGCCGGAGCCGGTCGCGGTCCCTGGCCGTTTCGGACCTGGCGCCGAGCCCAGTGAGGAACTCGAGCGACGGGGCGAATTGTGTTTTCTGCCACCTAAATTCGCCCGGCTGTTCTGTTTGTCGGAATACTGCGTTGACCTCGACTTTGTAACGCCGGAGCGCCGTCGAAGGGGTAGACACCACAGACACTGGAACGACGATGCACTTACCGAGACGCAATCTTCACGGGCGTCTCGGGGAAAGACAGTTTTGCAGAGAATCAATCACACGTTGTCCGAGCGCACTACCCGGCGGGCGAAAGTACTTGCCGCGATGTTGTCGCTACTACTTCTCGGCGGGATATTCGGTCCCACGGTGGCGTCCGCTGCTCCCGACCGCTCCGCGTCACCGGCTCGCTCGGTGCCATGGGGTGGGTACGAGGAGTTGTGGGTGCCGTCATCGATGGGAAACATCAAGGTTCAGGTGCAGTGGGCGGCGCGGGGCGGCAATGCCGCCCTCTATCTGCTCGACGGTCTTCGTGCTCGCGACGACAGGAATGCGTGGAGTTTCGAGACGAATGCGCTCGATCAGTATCGCAACGACAACATCACATTGGTGATGCCGGTGGGCGGTGAGTCCAGTTTCTACACCGACTGGTACGCGCCGTCGAATTTCAATGCTCAGCCGATCACCTACAGGTGGGAAACATTTCTCACGCGGGAGCTTCCTGATTTCCTTGCCGGGTACGGTGTTTCGCCGACAAACAATGCGATAGTCGGGTTGTCGATGGGTGGCAGCGCGGCGTTGAACCTGGCAGGGCACCATCGCGATCAGTTCAAGTTCGCGGGCTCGCTGTCCGGGTACATCAACATTTCCGCGCCGGGGATGCGTGAAGCGATTCGCGTGGCGATGTACGACGCGGGACGGTACAACGTCGACTCGATGTGGGGGCCGCCCTGGTCATCTGGCTGGATTCGCAATGACCCGTTCGTCAACGCCGAATTGCTTCGTGGACTGCCGATGTACATTTCGGCGTCGAACGGTATTCCCGGTCCGTACGATCAGCCGTCGACGCCCGTCGAGTATCTCAACACCGCGTCGGGAATGGGACTCGAATTGCTCGCCCTGGTGCATGCGCGTTCGTTCGAGTTGCGGCTGCAATCGATGGGAATTCCGGCGACGTTCAGCTTTCCGGCGTGGGGTATCCATTCGTGGGCTAACTGGTCGGCTGAACTGTGGATGGCCCGCGGTCAGATCCTCGACGTGATGAATGCGTGGTGACTGACTCGGCATAAGAATTCCACAGGTGCCTGGTTATCAACAGGTGGGTTTTCTTTTTGTTCGGGTGTGGTGTGGGTGGGGCACTGTGACGGGTGGGACGCGTTTTGCATGGGCGGGCGCGGGGGACCGGAACGGTGGGGGCTGTGATGGCGGGGAATATGGCGTTGGGGGCGCGGGGCGAGGATGTGGCCGCGGAGTTCCTGGTCGGTGCGGGTTTGGAAATTGTCGAGCGGAATTGGCGGTGTCGGTACGGCGAGTTGGATGTTATTGCGACGGTTGATGATCGGATCGTCTTTGTCGAGGTGAAGACTCGTAGTGGGGTGGGATACGGGTCGCCGGCGGAGGCGGTGACGTTTGCGAAGCGGCGTCGGATTCGGGTGCTCGCGTTGCAGTGGCTCGGTGATTCGGGTCGGTCGTGGTCGAAGGTGCGTTTCGATGTGGTGGCGGTGTTGATTCGCCGTGATCAAGAGCCGGTGGTCGAGCATTTTGTGGATGCGTTCTGATGGCGTTGGGGCGGGCGCATTCGGTGGCTGTCAGTGGTGTCGACGGTCAGATCGTGGAAATCGAGGCGGATATCGGGCGTGGTTTGCCGGGGGTGCAGTTGGTGGGGTTGCCGGATACGGCGTTGCACGAGTCGCGGGATCGGATCAGGGCGGCGGTGACGAATTCGGGGGAGGAGTGGCCGGACAGCAAGGTGATTTTGGCTCTGTCGCCGGCGACGTTGCCGAAGGTGGGCAGTGTCTACGATCTTGCTTTGTCGTTGGCTGTGTTGGATGCGGCAAAGAAGTTGCCGCGCAAGGAGTTGCGCGAGACGATCTTTTTGGGGGAGTTGGCGTTGGACGGCCGGTTGCGGTCGGTGCGTGGTGTGTTGCCTGCTGTTTTGGCGGCGAAGCGTGCAGGTTGGGGGACGGTGGTGGTTCCGCGTCAGGCGATGGCTGAGGCGGGGTTGGTGAAGGGCATCGAGGTGCTCGGTGCCGATGATCTGGCGTCGGTGCTCTCGTGGTTGCGGGGTGAGATCTATTTGCCGGTTCCGGAACCTTTCGAGCGGGCGGTGGAGGTGGGTGTGCGTGATCTTAGTGAGGTGGTGGGGCAGGCGGATGCGCGGTGGGCGATCGAGGTGGCTGCGGCGGGTGCGCATCATCTGATGTTGACGGGTCCGCCGGGGATCGGGAAGACCATGTTGGCTTCGCGGCTTCCGGGGATATTGCCGCCGTTGACGGAGTCGGAGGCTCTGGAGGTGACGGCGATTCATTCGGTGGCGGGGGTGTTGACGGCGGAGCATCCGTTGATCGACATGCCGCCGTTCATAGCGCCGCATCACAGTTCGTCGGTGAGTGCGTTGGTTGGTGGTGGTAGCGGAATGGCGCGGCCAGGTGCGGTGAGTCGGGCACACCGCGGCGTGCTGTTCCTCGACGAGTGCGCGGAGATCGGCGTCAAAGTGCTCGAGGCCTTGCGAACACCGTTGGAAGACGGCGAAGTTCGGATTGCTCGACGGGACGGAGTCGCGCGGTATCCAGCGCGTTTCCAGTTGATCTTGGCTGCAAATCCGTGCCCGTGTGCGCCACCACGCGACGCGGACTGCGTGTGTGCGCCCGCGGCGAGGCGTCGGTATCTGGGCAAACTGTCGGGACCGTTACTCGATCGAGTCGATATTCGGGTGCGGATGCAGGCCGTCGCAACGGGTGCGTTGATCGACGAAGTAGGCGAGAGCACCGAAAGCGTCCGAACCCGCGTATCCGCGGCACGTGACGCCGCGGGGGAACGCTGGAGTGACTACGGATGGCGTACCAATGCCGAAGTTCCGGGCCCGGCGCTGCGACAGAAGTTCCGACTCTCTCGCGATGCTCTGGCACCCGTCGAGCGTGCACTCCGCAAGGGTGTGATCACTGCGCGAGGCGCTGATCGTGCGTTGCGCGTTGCTTGGACGGTTTCCGATTTGGCGGGTGAATCAATGCCGGGTCGCGATCAGGTTGCGACGGCACTGGATTTCCGAGACAGGGGATTTCAGTGAACACACATGATCCGCGACAACTCGCCTGGGCGTACCTGTCCGCAGTGGCGCAGGGGCCGAGCGTTCATTTGGCCGCGTTGGTCGACCACCTCGGAGTCGAGGCGACGGCGCGCGCTGTGAAATCCAGGGACCTGCCGCCGTCGTTGGAGGAGAAGACCAGGGCTAGGGCGCATATCGACACGGCGCAACGAGATCTGGACCTGATGGCAGCAATGGGAGGCAGATTGGTCACTCCGGATTCCCCGGAATGGCCGTCGTGGCGACTACTCTCGCTAGGCGATCTCGACGCAGCAGCAGGTGAAGTCCCGCCATTTGTTCTGTGGGTCTTGGGTTCTCGTGATCTGGCGGAACTGACGGAGAGGTCTGTCGCGATTGTCGGTACGAGGGCGTCGACGGCATACGGTGAGCACGTGACCGCTGAGATAGCCGGTGATCTGGCGGTGGACGGTTGGACGGTGACGTCGGGTGCAGCTTTCGGTATTGACGGCGCAGCGCACCGAGCGGCAATGGGAGTGGGCGGCACCACGGTCGCTGTGTTGGCGTGCGGAGTGGACCGTGCCTACCCGTCCGGTCATGCTCGATTGCTGCGTCAGATCGTGAGTTCCGGAGCGGTGGTGAGCGAATACCCGCCGGGGACTACGCCGGCCAAGTTCAGATTCCTTGCCCGGAATCGGCTGGTCGCCGCTTTGTCAGACGGGGTTGTCGTGGTTGAAGCGGGATGGCGAAGTGGAGCGCGGAATACAGCGAACTGGGCCCGGAAATTAGGTCGCCCGGTAATGGCGGTGCCCGGACCGGTCACATCGTCGTCGTCTGCCGGCTGTCACAGAATGATTCGTGAGGGAGAGGCATATCTTGTTGCGAATGCGGTCGACGTCGTAGAAGTTTCCGGACCGTTCGGTGTTCTCAATTCAGAACAGGATGCCGCTGCGGTTCGCGACATCGACTCGTTGACGGGTAATTCTCGGCTCGTGTACGAGGCATTACCTGGCAGCGGATCACGAAGTACCAATGAGTTGTCCGAGGCATCTGGGCTGCTGATTTCCCAGGTACGCGCAACCCTCCCGCTGCTCGAGTTGGAGGGCTTTATCGACTCTGACGGCAGCGGATGGTTTCGTACGAAATAGGCGTTGTGGAGTGGGTCTACTTTCGGGTTGATGGTGTGATCGGTCATTTGCCGGATCGTTGGCACAATGTTGTGTAGCGTGGCGGTTGGTTCTTCGAATTATTGTTTATCGGCACGTCAGAGCGGTTCGGTGGGGCGCTGTGCCGATTGGGAGGGGTGAGATGTCATACCGGACTGTGCGGTAGGTTACGAATGTTTGCCGCATGTCTCAGGAATGTCTCAGGTTGATGTGCTGATATGTCGATTAGTCGGCATCGTCAAGAAAGGCGCGGGTTCGATTTCGCCGTCCGGTGGTCGAAAGAGATTGCGCGCCAATGCTGTAGCGCGCGATCCTGGCAGTTGGGTGTCGCTTTCATATCGTTAATCCAAACCGCCGAGTCTGTTCGGTTTGTTTTTCGGTTCTGTGGGCATCTTTGTTACTGGGATGGAATTCTGTGTATTGTGAAGCGAAAGCAAATCGATCATTGAAAGAGGAGTGCAATGGCTGAGAAGCTGATTCGGCAACTCATTGACGACCTTGACGGTAAGCCGATCGATGACGGTTTCGGTGATCGAATTGAGTTCTCGTACCAGGGAACCGATTATGTGATCGACCTCCGGGCGACCAATGCAGAGAAGTTCGACGCAGCAGTCAAGCCGTTCGTTGATGCCGCGGCAAAGGTATCTGCACGTCGCGGCAAGAAGGCGCAGCTCCCATCTACGCAGGCTACGTCGGGTTCTGGGCGTTCCAAGGAGACCCTGCAGGCTATTCGCGACTGGGCAGCAAAGAACGGTTACGAGGTCGCACCGCGCGGCCGTATCAAGGCGGAGATTATCGACGCATTCGATGCTGCTCACTAGAGCACATTGACCTTCACTGGCACTCCACGGAATCCGTGGAGTGCCAGAGTTGTTTTTACTGTTTCTTTGCTGGATGCGTCTTCGAATGTGACATTTGATCGCAGTAAATGAGGAATTGTCCTTTCTTTTGCAATAATTTGCCATTCGGGTTGGTCGGTTTTGCGTGATTTATGGGGCCAACTGAATCGGTTTGTATCGCACCATGGCGATGCTCGAGGTGGGCGGCTTTGGAATCATCTCTCCGCGCCTGCTCTTCCGATCCTGTACTCTAGTTAGGTAATACTAACTTTGGAAGGATGTGGCTGTGGCCAAGCCGACGACAACCCTGACAGTTTTGCGAACTCGGAAACTGACTCCACACATGGTCCGCGTGTTCCTGGGAGGTCCGGGATTCGACAACTTCACACCGAGTGAGTTCAGTGATTCGTATGTGAAGATCGAATTCGAGACACCGGAAGGTCAGGCGCTTCGGACCTATACCATCCGAAGTTACGACAGTAGTGCTCGTGAGATCGCGATTGATTTTGTGGTTCATGGTGACATCGGGATTGCTGGACCGTGGGCAGCATCAGTGGAAGTGGGTGCGAAGATAACAATCCGCGGACCCGGCGGTGCCTTCGCGCCGACAGAATCAGCGGATTGGCACCTCTATGCAGGCGATGAAACCGCCATTCCGGCGATATCCGCATCTGTCGAGAGACTTTCGGGTGACGCAATAGGGTATGTCGTCGTCGAAGTTGGTAGCGCCGACGACGAGATTGCTATCAATGCGCCGAACGGCGTTTCTGTGAAGTGGATCCATCGAGGCGCATCCTCGGACGCTGTTCCCGATGAAGCCGCGGGTGACAATTCGCCGATTGTGAAAGCAGTGAGAAACCTCGAATGGTTGCCGGGGACTCCGCAGGTGTTCATTCACGGTGAAGCGCAGGCTGTCATGCATAATCTGCGCGCCTACATCCGAAAAGAACGTGGTGTGCCGGCAGGTTCCGCGTCGATCTCGGGCTACTGGCGGCGTGGACGCACCGAAGAGGGATTCCGGGTGTGGAAGTCGGAACTGGCGGCGTCCGAGAGCTAGTCCGCTGCGTCGGCCTTGCGGGCGAACATCGCCAATGCGAGGGCCGCCAGCAACCCGAACGTCGGTATTGCGATGGCCATCGGTACGGCGGTGTCCGGCCCCGCAATGCCGACTATCGGCGATACGGCTGCCGCCAATCCGAACTGGCCCGCACCCATCAGTGCTGAGCCGGTACCTGGTGCCGCAGTGACCTCGCCTTGGGCGAGTGCGGTTGCGTTGCCCATGATAAATCCGATGCTCGATATCGAAACGAACAGCGGAATGAGCAGCGCGGCCGGATTGGTTGATTCGAAAAGAGCTGCAGCACAGAACAATGCAGCTCCAGAGACGGTCAGTAGGCTCACTCCGAAGATCAACAGGGTGCGAGCACTCAGGCGGCCGAGCAGGCGCGCCGTGATTGTTGCCGCCACAACCATTCCTACCGCGTTGACCGCAAACACCATCGAAAACTGTGATGGCGTCAACCCCAAGACGTTCTGGACGACAAACGGCGACGCGGAAATGTAGGAGAACAGGGCGCCGAACCCGAATATGAAGGCCAGCGCATAGCCGAGATAGCGACGATTTCCGGTGACATAGCCCAGGTTCGCGACGAGCGCTTTCAATCCGCCGCCGTGTCGACGCTCGGGTGGCAATGTCTCCGGTACCAGGGTGAGTACGCCGGCAACCATGACTACTCCCGCAGCCGTCAGCACCCAGAAGATGCCTCGCCAGCCAACCGGGCCGAGGAGCACTCCACCGAGCAGTGGGGCAATAACCGGAGCGACGCCACCGATGATCATCATGATGCTGAACAGCTTTGCTGCTCCGTTGCCCCGAGCGCGATCGGCGATGCACGCGCGAGCGAGCACGATCGCAGCCCCGCCGCTGAGGCCCTGGATCAGGCGTGCGCCGATCAGGAATTCGATGGTGGGTGCAAGAGCGCACGCCGCACTTGCCAGCGTGGTGATCGCCGCGGCGCCGAGCAAAAGGCGTCGTCGCCCTATTCCGTCAGAGATCGGCCCGATGATCAACTGGCCGATTCCCAGTCCTGCCATGAATGTTGTCAGTGTCAATTGGACGCTGGCTGCGGATGTATCGAGTGACTCGGCCATGATGGGCAGGCCCGGCAGATACATGTCGGTCGACAAGGGCGCGATTGCTGATATCAGGGCAAGAATGCATAGCATTTTCAAGGGAATTGCTCGGTTCACCGACCAACCCTATCGGCGAGGGCGCTTGAAGTTTCACGCGAGGCAGGCAACCTTAGGACCATGAGTGACGAACTGCCGCGAGCGTTGTCGATCCATCTCGACGCGTATGAGGATCACCTGCGCCTGGCGCGTGGGCGGTCGGAGCACACTATCCGTGCGTACGTCGGCGATGCCCGCTCGCTGTTGGAACACTTTGCTGCGCAGTCGAGCGGAACCGATCTGGAAGCTCTGGACCTTCGGGTGCTTCGTTCCTGGTTGGCGCAGCAGTCCGCGGCCGAGGCGGCGCGGACAACGGTGGCCCGCCGCGCGTCGTCGGCTCGCGGATTCACCGCGTGGCTTGCGCGGACCGCGCGTATCGAGGTCGATCCTGGAGTGCGACTGGCTGCGCCGCCTGCCAGACGGACGTTGCCGGTCGTTTTGCGTCAGAATCAGGCGATCGAGGCCATGGAAGCGGCGGAAAATGGAGTGCAACAACATGATCCGGTAGCTCTACGCGACCGGCTTGTCGTGGAACTGTTGTACTCCACCGGAATTCGAGTCGGAGAACTATGTGGCCTCGACATCGGATCGGTCGATGCGAACCGTCGATTGTTGCGGGTGCTCGGTAAGGGAAACAAAGAGCGATCGGTGCCCTACGGCGTGCCGGCCGAGTCGGCCATCGAACAATGGCTCAGGGTCGGCCGGCCACTGTTGGCATCAGAGAAATCGGGTAACGCGCTGCTGCTGGGAAAGCGCGGTGGGCGACTCGACCAACGCCAGGCGCGGTCGGTGGTGCACGAGACCGTGTCAGCAGTCCCCGGCGCGCCTGACGTGTCGCCGCACGGTTTGCGGCATTCGGCAGCGACACATTTGCTGGAAGGTGGAGCAGACCTACGCGTGGTACAAGAGTTGCTCGGGCATGCAAGTCTGGCGACTACTCAGTTGTACACCCACGTGTCGGTGGAGCGCCTGCGCACAGTCCACGATCAGGCACATCCGCGAGCCTGAAAAAGCTCGTCGAACGAGAGTTCCTCGGGCGGATTTGGTAGCGTCGGGACCGGAAGGGTGGAGTATCAGCACGGTTAAGACAATCGCGCCGAACCGCTCGTTGCTACGCAATATCCGGGGGAATCGTGAATCGCACTGATGTCGAACACCTGCCACAGACCGGGGGACCGGCGTGGGTTGCCGAGGTTGCTCCGGTTGTAGCTGCGCCCGACGCGCCGCCCGAACCGCGCGTGTGGCCGCAGGAATCCTGGGCAGCTCCGCCCCCCGTGTCGAATCAGATGAGTCAACAGCAAGTTACCAATCAGGATTTGGTAGCTGAAGCATTACTGAAGCGACCGAGGCGAACGCCTCGCGGCGGGTGGCGACGCGGAGTTCACCGCGCGACCGGCGGATACGTCAACCTGGGGGAGTCCACCTCGGACCAGCGTCAGCGAGCGCTGGTCGAGCGAATTGAACAACCGATACGGAACGACTACCGAATTGCGCTCCTCTCCCTCAAAGGTGGCGTCGGAAAGACGACGGTCACGGTGGGTCTTGGATCGACCTTTGCTTCTCTTCGCGGAGATTGTGTTGTTGCCGTCGACGCCAATCCGGATTTCGGAACTTTGGGACAGCGCGTTCCGCTCCAAACCCGTTCGACGGTGCGTGATCTGATAGCAGCGAGGCCGGAGATCAAGAGTTACTCGGACGTGCGCGCTCACACCTCCCAGGCTCCCAGTCGGCTCGAAGTTCTCGCGAGTGAGCAGGATCCGGCGATCTCCGAGGCGTTCAGTGAGGACGATTATCGTCAGGTCATCGACATTCTGCAGGTGTACTACAACATCATCCTCACCGACTGCGGCACCGGCATCATGCATTCGGCCATGTCAGGCGTACTCGATCTTGCCAACTCCTTGGTGCTGGTCAGCTCGCCCGCAGTTGACGGCGCACGCAGTGCTGCCGCCACATTGGACTGGCTGCAATTGCACGGATACGGACATTTGGTCGAACGAACCGTAGTTGTCATCAGTGCCGCGCGGCCAGGTTCGAGCGTCATCGACATGGATGCGCTCACCGACTACTTCATGCGGCGGTGCCGGGCCGTGACGGTGGTGCCCTTCGACGAGCACCTGGCCGAGGGGTCGGTCATGGACCTCGAACTGCTTCGGCCTGCAACCAAGCGGGCCTTCATGGAACTGGCGGCGATGGTGGCGGATGATTTTGCCGATGCGGCGGGCCGCCACGCTGTGGCTGAGTGGCGCTAGCGTTCCACGTGTTGTGCTGTAGTGGCGCTAGCGTTCCACGTGTTGTGCTGTAGTGGCGCTAGCGTTCCACGTGTTGTGCTGTAGTGGCGCTAGCGTTCTAGCGTTCAAGCGGTTTGAGTCTCAGCGGCTGATCATGGATGAGGCCAAGTGGGTCGAGGTAGGTGCGATCGCGTCGCAGTCCCCAATGGAGGCAGGCGACAACCGTGCAGCCTTCATGTCCGGGCTCGAGGGTGCCGATTACCGTCCCGAGGCCGACGCGGTCGCCCGCCGATACCACTGCGGTGACGGGTTCGTAGGTGGTTCGCAATCCGCCGATGTGGTCGATGGATACCACCGACTTGCCGGCGACGTTTCCGGCAAACACCACGACACCGGGTCCGGAGGCAAGGACGGCCTGCCCGCTCGAGCCTGCCAGGTCGACGCCGCGATGGCCCGGCAACCAGTTCTTTTCGGGGTTGTCGAAGGCCCGGTCCACGAGTGGTCGGGGCATGAGCGGCCAATCGAATCGGTCTGCAGCGTCGGCGAGAGCAGGTGCGGCACCAATCGTCACGGCTATAACTCCGCACAACACCAGGATTGTCCGGTGAAGGGCATTCAGTAGGGGCATCACCACAGCGTGCCCTGTGCGCCCGGCATGAAGATGCAGATCAGGGCGGTTTTCCCCAGGTGTGGATTCCATCCACAGGTTAGATTCGGTGCTGGCGCTGTAGTGCTGGTTATGGCATTGCGAGGCAAGGACGTACACTTGTCGAGCGGTCTGTGTTCGCACAGTCCGACTTCGCGCGCCCGCGCACGTTTTTTCGGCCTTCGGCTGGTCCTGTATTTCCGGATACGGGTCCGACGGCCGTGTGGGCGCCAGGGCGCAGTGCCACCGGCACCGCGCAGCAACCGAATTTGAAAGAGAGAACAACAATGCCTGTTGTAACTATGCGGCAGATGCTTGACAGCGGTACCCACTTCGGGCACCAGACCCGTCGTTGGAACCCGAAGATGAAGCGTTTCATCTTGACCGACCGCAACGGCATCTACATCATCGACCTCCAGCAGACGCTGACGTACATCGACAAGGCGTACGAGTTCGTCAAGGAGACCGTTGCCCACGGCGGCACCGTCCTCTTCGTCGGCACCAAGAAGCAGGCGCAGGAATCCATCGCTGCTGAGGCCACCCGCGTCGGGATGCCTTACGTCAACCAGCGCTGGCTCGGCGGCATGCTCACCAACTTCACCACCGTCCACAAGCGTCTCATCCGCCTCAAGGAGCTCGAGGCAATGGAGCAGACCGGTGGATTCGAAGGTCGCACCAAGAAGGAAATTCTCATGCTCACGCGTGAGATGACCAAGCTGGATCGCACCCTCGGTGGTATCCGCGACATGGCCAAGGTTCCTTCTGCTGTGTGGGTTGTCGACACCAACAAGGAGCACCTGGCAGTTGCCGAGGCTCGCAAGCTGAACATCCCGGTCATCGCGATCCTGGACACCAACTGCGATCCTGACCTCGTCGACTACCCGATCCCGGGCAACGACGATGCAATCCGCTCCGCAGCGCTGCTCACCAAGGTTGTCGCTTCCGCTGTGGCCGAAGGCCTGCAGGCGCGTGCCGGACTGAGCGCCGACAAGGACGCGAAGCCCGAGACCGGCGCCGGCGAGCCCCTCGCCGAGTGGGAGCAGGAACTGCTTTCGCAGGCAGCTCCGGCCGCAGAAGCAGCTCCGGCTGCTGAAGCCCCCGCTGCAGAGGCTGAGGCCCCCGCCGCAGAGGCACCGGCCACCGAGGCCTGATTCGTCGAAACCGGCCCTGACCAGAGTTCCTGTGGTCAGGGCCGTTTCACCGTTAGGCCCGTGCTTCACCTTTAGTCCCTGGTCCGAACAGACATATGAGGAGGCTCGCTAACCATGGCGAACTACACCGCCGCTGACGTCAAGCGGCTCCGTGAGCTCACCGGCTCCGGAATGATGGCGTGCAAGAACGCACTCGTAGAATCCGATGGCGATTTCGACAAGGCTGTCGAGCAGTTGCGTATCAAGGGTGCGAAGGACGTCGGAAAGCGCGCAGAGCGCACCACCGCTGAAGGTCTCGTTGTCGCCAAGGACGGCGTCATGATCGAGATCAACTGCGAGACCGACTTCGTTGCCAAGAACGAAGACTTCATCAAGCTGGCCGACGCAATCGTGACTGTCGCTGCTGCAGGCAAGCCTGCTGACCTCGCTGCTCTCAAGGCACTCGAGCTCGACGGCAAGACCATCGAGACCGTCATCGCCGAGCAGTCCGCGAAGATCGGCGAGAAGCTCGAACTGAGCCGCGTCGCTTCCTTCGACGGCCCCGTTGCCGTGTACCTGCACAAGCGCAGCTCCGATTTGCCGCCCGCAGTCGGCGTTCTCATCGAGTACACCGGTGAAGGTGACGCTGCTGCTGAGGCCGCTCGCGGCGCTGCAATGCAGGTCGCAGCACTCAAGGCCAAGTACGTCACGCGTGACGAGGTTCCCGAGGAGATCGTCGCTTCCGAGCGTCACATCGCCGAAGAGACCGCCCGCGCAGAAGGTAAGCCCGAGCAGGCTCTGCCGAAGATCATCGAAGGCCGCGTCAACGGCTACTTCAAGGACGTCGTGCTGACCGAGCAGTCTTCGGTTACGGACTCCAAGAAGACCGTCAAGGCGATCCTCGACGAGGCCGGCGTCACCATCAAGCGCTTTGTGCGTTTCGAGGTCGGCGCTTCCGCTTAATCCGGAGCCCTTTCACATGGACCCCGCCCGAAGAGCAATGCTCATCAGGCGGGGTCTACGTGTACCTGGGGCCTCCGATGAGGCAGGATAAGAGTGCCTTCGGGAGCAGTCCCGGAAGATTGTTGCGTCGCCGGTATCACGTCGGCGATCGAATAAAGACTTATGGCCTACGGGTCTTGTATCGAACTGAGGAGAACAATGTCCGAACCAGCCAACGAACGTCCAGGATTCAAGCGGGTCCTGCTCAAACTCGGCGGCGAAATGTTCGGAGGCGGCAAGGTCGGACTCGACCCCGATGTGGTCACCAAAGTGGCTGAACAAATCGCGGAGGTCGTCCGATCGGGCGTGCAGGTAGCTGTGGTCATCGGCGGCGGAAACTTCTTCCGCGGCGCCGAACTTCAGCAGCGCGGACTCGACCGCGCGCGTTCCGATTACATGGGCATGCTCGGCACAGTCATGAACTGCCTGGCTCTGCAGGATTTCCTGGAGAAGGAAGGCGTCGACACCCGGGTGCAGACCGCGATCACGATGGGACAGGTTGCCGAGCCGTACCTTCCCTTGCGCGCGCGTAGGCACCTCGAGAAGGGCCGTGTGGTCATCTTCGGTGCGGGCATGGGAATGCCGTATTTCTCCACCGACACCACCGCCGCGCAGCGTGCTCTCGAAATCGGTGCCGAGGTCGTTCTGATGGCCAAGGGCGTCGACGGTGTATTCAGTGCAGACCCGCGCATCGATCCGACGGCAACGATGTACGACCAGATCACGCACCGCGAGGTTATCGAGCGGGAACTGAAGGTTGCCGACGCGACGGCGTTCAGCCTGTGCATGGACAACTCGATGCCGATCATGGTGTTCAACCTTCTGACCGAGGGCAATATTGCACGTGCGGTGTCCGGTGAGAAGATCGGAACACTGGTCAAGTCGTGAGCGACATCCAGAACCCGCTCGAAAATTCGACAGTGAACGACATGAATCAGAACGACATGGAGGAACAGCCGTGATTGATGAAGCGCTCTTCGAAGCCGAAGAAAAGATGGAAAAGGCTGTCGCGGTAGCCAAGGACGATCTCGGCTCGGTACGCACCGGCCGCGCCAACCCTGGCATGTTCTCTCGGATCGTGATCGACTACTACGGTTCGATCACCCCGATCACGCAGCTCGCGAGCATCAACGTTCCCGAGGCGCGCATGGTGATCGTGAAGCCGTACGAGGCTTCACAGCTGAACGCCATCGAGACGGCTATCCGGAACTCGGATCTCGGCGTCAACCCGTCCAACGACGGCAGCATCATTCGCATTTCGGTGCCGCAGCTCACGGAAGAGCGTCGTCGCGAGCTGGTGAAGCAGGCCAAGTCGAAGGGTGAGGATTCCAAGGTCACGCTCCGCAACATTCGTCGCAAGGCGATGGACGAGCTCAGCCGAATCCAGAAAGACGGCGACGCGGGCGAGGACGAAGTCGGCCGCGCCGAGAAAGAACTCGACAAGACCACGGCCAAGTACGTGCATACGGTCGAGGAACTGGTCAAGCACAAGGAAGCGGAGTTGATGGAGGTCTAGACCTCCTCGCTTTCGTGTTTGTCAGTCGGTAGCAGATCAGGGAGTTTGGGTGCACGCACAAGAGGGAACCGCCGGCGGTCCCGTCACGGACGGGCCGACGGGGGGCGCTGTTGGCGCGCAGCCGCCGAAGTCGAAGGCGGGCAGGAATCTTCCTGCCGCCATCGGCGTCGGAGTTGGTCTCGGCGCATTGGTTATCGGGACACTGGTCTTCCTGCCGCCGGGCTGGATTGCCGTCGTGGCCATTGCGATGTTCATCGCGACGTGGGAAGTAGCGACACGGCTTCGGGAAGCAGACATCGAAGTTCCGCGGATCCCGTTGCTGGTCGGCGGTCAGGCAACGATCTGGCTCGGCTGGCCGTGGGGGCCGGTCGGCGTGATCAGCGCGTTCACGGCCACGGTTCTGGTGTGCATGGTGTGGCGCCTTTTCGACCACGGACTCAAAGCCACTCCGAAGAACTTCCTGCGGGACACGTCGATCACGGTGTTCGTGCTGGCGTGGATCCCGCTACTGGCGTCGTTCGGCGCCCTGATGGTTCTCGAAGATGACGGACCCGGTCGCGTGTTCGTCCTCATGATCGGCGTCGTGTGTTCCGATGTCGGTGGCTACGCCGCAGGTGTTCTGTTCGGGAAGCACCCCATGGTCCCGGCAGTCAGTCCGAAGAAATCCTGGGAGGGTTTCGCGGGGTCGATGATCTTCTGCGTGATCGGCAGCTTGCTGTCGGTGACGCTGATTCTCGACGCCAATTCGATGATCGGCGTCCTCCTCGGCGTTGTTCTTGTCATTGTCGCCACGGTCGGCGACCTCATCGAGTCGCAAGTCAAGCGCGAACTCGGAATCAAGGACATGGGCACGCTCCTGCCCGGTCACGGCGGCATCATGGACCGTCTGGACTCGCTGTTGCCGTCCGCATTTGTCACCTGGTTGATCCTGTACGCACTCGTGTGATTGCTCGCAGCGTGACTCCGATTCCCAGTCCGAACATCTGGCATTGGCCAGATGTGTACGAGGTGGAGAATCGCGCTCAGGACATCGACGGCGCAATCTGGACATCAATGCGTGCGGTTGCAGACTGGGCGGATCGTGACGTCGTGGACGTCGGTTGTGGCGCCGGTTTCCATCTGCCCGAGTTCGCGCGCACTGCGCGCCGGGTCGTCGGTGTCGAACCGCACGCACCTCTGGTGCGATTGGCCCAGGCTCGAACTCGCGACGACGCGAAGATCGACGTCGTTGCCGGGTCTGCGGAATCGACCGGGCTGATGGATTCGTCTGTCGATGTCGTCCATGCGCGCACGGCGTACTTCTTCGGGAAGGGCTGTGGCCGGGGCATCGCAGAGGCGATGCGCATCCTGCGGCCTGGTGGCGCATTGGTGATTGTCGATCTCGATGTCAGTGCGTCGCCGTACGGAGACTGGATGCGAGCTGATCTACCCAAGTACGACGCGGCCGCCGTAGAGGCATTCTTCGAGGCTCAGGGATTTTCACTGAGCCGGGTGGACACCCGATGGGAATTTCGGAATCAGGACGATATGCGCAAGGTTCTGGGGATTGAATTCACCGAGAAAACTGCCTCGCGCGCGTTCTCGGGAGTGTCGGGACTGTCGTTCCCTGTGCGCTATCGCGTGCACGTGCGGTTCAAGCCGCGGTCTTTGGAATTGCTGTAAATCTTCGGGAAAGTCACACGTCAGGCGCTCTTCGTGAGCATGAGCGCCTGACGCAATCTGCACCGATTCAGAACTATGCGGAAATTAGTTGTGAGTCGGGATGTGGAACAGGGTTGCAAGGGCGTGAATCTTCTTTGCCTTTGCCAGTCGCGGCAGGTCACTACCGTCGCGCACGCGTGAGCCGTCCTCGCCGAGATCGTCGATGACGTCCTGCGCCCAGGCGGCGTCGGCAATCGAGGGGCTCAAACCTGTGTTGACGGGTTCTGTTTGTGCCGGTGTCATGCAGAGCTTGCCTGCCATTCCGAGTGACAGCGTGATCGCACAATCGCGTGACAGCAGATCAAGATCGGTACCCAACGTCGGGCCGTCGATGGGAGCGGCAATCCGGGCGGCGCGGCTGGCGATGGTGAGCCGTGAGCGCGGATAGGACATCGATGTAGGGGAGTCGTCCATTCCGGTGTCGCGGCGGAAATCCCCACTGCCGAATGCCAGTCGGAACGTGCCCTCGGTTCGGGCGATTTCCGGTGCTGCCTCCAGTCCGACTGCTGATTCGACGAGAGCAAGAATCTTCGTACCCTCGGGGAGGCGTTCGGCGGTGGCGTCGACCTGCTGACCGCTTTCGGTCTTTGCGAGCATGACACCTTCGAGACCGGGGAGGCCGGACAGTGCGGCGAGGTCCTCTTCCCAGAAAGGTGTGGTGGCATCGTTGATGCGTACCCAGGCACGGGCATGTCCGCTCAAGAAGGCGACGACGTCTTCTCGGGCCCTCGGCTTGTGCGCCGGGGCGACCGCGTCCTCGACGTCGAGGATCACGGCATCGGCCGCGCTGTCGAGCGCGGCGGTGAAAGTGTCCGGTTTGGACGCGGGGACGAGTAGCCATGATCTCGCGTGTTCAGGTGCGATCCGCACGGTCACAGGTCTCTCCATGTGAGTGGTCACAACAGGTCCTTTCCGGTGATTTGTACGACACCAATGATGCCTGGCAGACCACCGATCGACCCAATTGCGTAACTAGATTTCAGTCACAGCTGGCGCTTGGCTGCACGGCGAATCTGAACAATTCGGACACCGCCGGCGAGGGCCATGATGAGGGCGCCGGCAATGGCCGCCAGCAGAATGGTAATTCCCAGTGGGAAGTCCAATTGCCAGGCCAGGATCTTGACCGATACGTTCTCCAGATTTTGCAGGATGAAAACAAGGAGCAGTATCAGCACGATTGCACCGATGACCAGGCCAACCCAGGTTGTTGCCGCGCGAGTTCGGTCGGTGACGGCAGTCCCGCTGGGAGTCGGGGTAGGTGCTGCTGCCGGCTCCGGTTCATGTTTCTCCACGGCCGTCGCATCATCAGCGGCGGGGAGTTGTGGATCGGATCCGAACCCGTCAGCCGGGCCGTACACGGGCGCGTTCGAGGGATCCTCTGGTGTGCTCGACATGAGTTGATCATCACGCACGAACCGCCAACATGCACGTGTTCTCGGCCATCGATCGGCCCGAAGTAGGGGTGAACGCCAAATCAATGGGAGAATGGTGTAACTATGGCTGCCTCTCTTCCCCTCGTTTTCAATGCACCCAAGCGTGGAATGCCCCCTCGGCACCTCGCTGACCTCGACTCCGACGAGCGCAAAGAGGCGGTCAAGGAGCTCGGGCTGCCGGCTTTCCGGGCCGATCAGATCGCCCGCCAGTACTACGCTCGCCTCGAAGCTGATCCCGAGAAGATGACGGATCTGCCCGCAGCGGTACGCGAGAAGGTGGGGGAATCGCTCTTTCCGAGGTTGCTGACACCGGTCAAACACCTCGCCTGCGATGCCGGCGATACCCGCAAGACGCTGTGGAAGGCGCACGACGGCACGCTTCTCGAGAGCGTTCTCATGCGGTACCCCGATCGCGCGACGCTGTGCATCTCCAGCCAGGCCGGCTGCGGAATGGCATGTCCGTTCTGCGCTACCGGCCAGGGTGGTCTCGATCGCAACTTGTCGACCGCGGAAATCGTCGACCAGGTTCGCGACGCCGCTGCTGCTATGCGCGACGGTGAAATTGCGGGTGGACCCGGCCGTCTCTCCAACGTCGTCTTCATGGGCATGGGTGAACCGCTGGCCAACTACAAGCGCGTCGTCGCGGCTGTCCGTCGCATCACGTCACCGGCGCCGGACGGTCTCGGGCTGTCTCAGCGATCCGTCACGGTGTCGACGGTCGGTCTGGCTCCGGCCATCCGCAAGCTCGCCGACGAAGGCCTGAGCGTCACGCTGGCGGTGTCATTGCACACTCCTGACGACGAGCTACGCGATACCTTGGTGCCGGTCAACAATCGGTGGTCGGTGGCTGAGGTTCTGCAGGCCGCGCGGTACTACGCAGATCAGACCGGCCGTCGTGTGTCGATCGAATACGCGATGATCAAGAACGTCAACGATCAGCCGTGGCGCGCGGACATGCTCGGCAAGAAACTCAAGAAAGCCCTCGGCGGACTGGTTCACGTCAATCTCATTCCGCTGAACCCGACGCCGGGAAGTGAATGGGACGCGAGCCCGAAGGACGTCGAGCGGGAGTTTGTTCGCCGCGTCATCGCACAGGGTGTGTCCTGCACGGTCCGTGACACCCGTGGTCAGGAAATTGCAGCTGCGTGCGGTCAGTTGGCCGCCGAAAACTGAAGCGCCCCATAACAAAAGACCTCCACGAACCCAGGGTTCGTGGAGGTCTTTTGTTTGCGTTGGTTATCGCGGGTGGCGACGGACGATCACGTCGCGGATCAAGACGATGGCCATCAAAGCGGCGGTGCCGATCAGCCACAGGTCTTCGACCTTGCCGCTGTGATTGCCGATGATCATCAGAAGCAGGAATGCCGTGAAGAACCATCCGGCGATACGGAAAGTCTTGAGGCTTTCACCACTCCACCCCCATGCGGCAGAGGGAACCTCGGCCTCATCGACATGTGAGACCACGACGGGGGCGCTGGACTTGACGTCCAACTGGGTATCGGCCACGGTCGATCCTCCTGCTCAATAGGTTGCACTACTGCTCAATATGGTGACATACGACCGACCGTCGTACGTAGTGGGGCGTCGATAAGGTTGTTCTCAGGTGTTATCAGCAACAATGGATGCGTGCAGGAAACCACACCCACCCGCGTCCTTCTCCTCGGCAGTACCGGTTCCATCGGTACGCAGGCCCTGGAAGTCATCGCAGCCAACCCCGAACGGTTCGAGGTGGTCGGCTTGGCTGCGGGTGGCAACAACGTCGAGTTGTTGTCCGAGCAGATCAGGGCGACCGGGGTGACAGAAGTTGCGGTGGCGAATCCGGACGCCGCGGATGCGCTCGACGGTGTGACGGCTCGATCAGGGCCGACCGCTGCAGCAGAGTTGGTTCGCGCAAGCGGTGCCGACGTCGTCCTCAACGCGTTGGTGGGATCGCTGGGTCTGGAACCGACCCTGGCTGCTTTGGAGTCCGGCGCGCGACTGGCGTTGGCCAACAAGGAATCGCTGGTTGCGGGCGGCGCACTCGTGACCAAGGCTGCCGCACCCGGTCAGATCGTTCCGGTGGACTCCGAACATTCGGCATTGGCACAGTGCCTTCGCGGTGGCACCGCAGACGAGGTCTCCCGCCTGATTCTCACTGCATCCGGCGGTCCGTTCCGTGGGTGGAGTGCCGAAGCGCTGGAATTGGTGACACCCGAGCAGGCCGGCGCCCATCCCACGTGGTCGATGGGCCCGATGAACACACTCAACTCGGCGACGATGGTGAACAAGGGGCTCGAATTGATCGAGACCAACCTGCTGTTCGGGATCGACTACGACCGCATCGACGTCACTGTCCATCCGCAGTCGATCGTGCACTCGATGGTCACGTTCTTCGACGGCTCTACCCTGGCGCAGGCCAGCCCACCGGATATGAAACTCCCCATCGCGCTCGCCCTGGGATGGCCTGATCGGATTGCGGGCGCGGCAACGGCGTGCGATTTCACGAAGGCATCCACATGGGAGTTCGAGCCCCTCGACGAGACGGTCTTTCCCGCGGTTGCGTTGGCCCGTAGCGCGGGCAAGGCAGGCGGATGTTTCACGGCGATCTACAACGCCGCCAACGAAGTTGCCGCGCAGGCCTTTCTCGACGGTGTCATCACGTTCCCCACAATTGTCCGGACGGTGTCCGCAGTTCTCGACGACGCGTCGGAATGGTCGGCAGAACCGACTACCGTAGACGACGTTCTGGCCGCAGACGGCTGGGCACGCACACGCGCGCGTCAGCTCGTGAAGCAGGAGGGCTAGAGCTTCCATGGTTTTTGCATTGGGCGTCATCCTGTTCGCCCTCGGAATCGGCGTGTCCATCGCCCTGCACGAAGCCGGCCACATGTGGACGGCAAAGGCTCTGGGCATGAGGGTCCGCCGCTACTACATCGGCTTCGGTCCCAAGGTCTTCTCTTTCCGGCGGGGTGAAACCGAATACGGCCTCAAGGCCTTGCCCCTCGGTGGTTTCTGCGACATCGCCGGGATGACGGCGCTCGACGAGATGACGCCAGAAGAAGAACCGCACGCCATGTACAAGAAAGCGGCGTGGAAGCGCGTCGTTGTCATGTCCGGCGGCATCGCGATGAACTTCATTCTCGGCCTTCTGCTGATCTACGGCTTGCTGCTCGGCTGGGGCGTGCAATCGTCGGATCCGGCACCAGCTGTTGTCGAGAAGGTGTCGTGTGTTTCGCCCACGCAGTACGGTCAGGACCGGAGTTGGGGATTGGCGCCCTGCGAAGGCACCGGTCCAGCGGAGGCGGCCGGCATTGCACCGGGCGATCGCATTACTGCGGTCAACGGAACACCAGTGGAAACGTTCAAGGAAGTATCAGCAGCAATCCGCGACACTTCCGGCACGGTTGATCTCACCGTCGAACGCGACGGTCAGACGCTTCAGATTCCGGTTGCCGTGACCTCTGCCGAGCGATACGTCACCGTCGAAGGCAGCACGACACCTGAGCTGACCAAGGTCGGTGCGGTCGGGATTGTCGGAGTCGAGTCGGAACGGGAGCGGTACAACGCACTCACGGCTGTACCGGCCGCTTTCGACTACACCGGCCAGATCATGGTTCAGTCGGTGCAGGCGTTGGCGGATATTCCGTCGAAGGTCGGTGCGCTGTGGGAGTCGGTCACCGGTGGTGAGCGCGCGCAAGACACGCCGATCAGTGTCGTGGGAGCCAGCGTTATCGGTGGTGAAGCGGCGGACCGGGCTGAGTGGCCCACCTTCGTCCTGCTGCTGGCATCGATCAACTTCTTCCTCGGCGTTTTCAACATCCTCCCGTTGCTTCCTCTCGACGGTGGACACATCGCGGTGGTCTTCTACGAGAAAATCCGTGACTGGTTCCGCGCCCGGCGTGGGTTGATCGCCGGTGGGCCGGTGGACTACACCAAGCTGTTGCCGATCACCTACGTGTTCATCGTGATCGGTGGCGCGTTCATGTTGCTGACACTCACAGCTGACATCGTCAATCCGATCAAGATTTTCTGAATGGTGTGATCAGCGCGATCGTTGCCAGGCGCTCGTACAGCCGCAGCCCGGCTAAACTTGCAGTGAAGCTATGAAAGAAGGCACAGACGTGACCACCCCCATCGGTTTGGGAATGCCCTCCGCACCCGCAGCGATTCTCGCTCCGCGACGCAAGACCCGTCAGTTGAAGGTCGGCAACGTAGGTGTGGGTAGCGATTTCCCCATCTCGGTGCAGTCGATGTGCACCACGAAGACTCACGACATCAATGCGACGCTGCAGCAGATCGCCGAACTGACCGCCTCCGGTTGTGACATCGTGCGCGTTGCGTGTCCACGCCAGGAAGACGCGGACGCTCTCGCGACCATCGCGAAGAAGAGCCAGATTCCGGTCATCGCGGATATTCATTTCCAGCCGCGGTACATCTTTGCTGCCATCGACGCCGGATGCGCTGCCGTTCGCGTCAACCCTGGCAACATCAAGGAATTCGACGGCCGTGTCAAAGAGGTGGCCAAGGCTGCCGGTGACGCCGGAATCCCGATTCGTATCGGCGTCAACGCCGGTTCGCTGGATCCCCGATTGATGGCGAAGTACGGCAAGGCCACTCCGGAAGCGCTGGTCGAATCCGCGTTGTGGGAAGCCGGGTTGTTCGAGGAGCACGGCTTCGGTGACATCAAGATCTCCGTCAAGCACAACGATCCCGTTGTCATGGTCGAGGCCTACCGTCAGCTCGCTGCAAAGTGCGACTACCCCCTGCATCTCGGTGTGACCGAAGCTGGGCCCGCATTCCAGGGCACCATCAAGTCCGCTGTGGCGTTCGGGGCTCTCCTGGCAGAGGGAATCGGCGACACCATTCGCGTGTCACTGTCCGCGCCGCCGGCCGAGGAGATCAAGGTCGGCAATCAGATCCTGCAGTCCTTGAACCTGCGTCCGCGCAAGCTCGAAATCGTGTCGTGCCCGTCCTGTGGGCGTGCACAGGTCGACGTGTACACGCTGGCCGACCAGGTCTCCGCGGGTCTCGAGGGCATGGAAATCCCGCTGCGCGTGGCCGTGATGGGTTGCGTTGTCAACGGGCCGGGTGAAGCCCGCGAAGCCGATCTCGGAGTGGCCTCCGGCAACGGCAAGGGCCAGATCTTCGTGAAGGGCGAGGTCATCAAAACGGTGCCCGAAGCCATGATCGTCGAGACTCTCATCGAGGAGGCTATGAAGATCGCAGAAGCCATGGAAGGTGAATCTCCCGACGGCGCACCGGTTGTCACGGTGAGCTGATGAGCTCGTCATCACTGTGAGTTGAGCAATAGCCGGATGAAACCTTCCCGCAAGTTCCCGGTTCGTGGCAATCTGGGTGCACAAGTCTGCGCAGCGCGGGCGCACTGAGAGCGGAGGGGTCAATCAATGCTGAAACTCCTCGGAGCCAAGCCGGTCGGCGGCCGTGATCTCGAGGACGTTCGTCGTGTCCTCGACGCCGACCCTATTGCGTCGTGCATGATCGCCTCTCGGGTAGAAGAATCTGGTGTCGATCCACGCATGATCCACGGTGAGCTGTGGAGCCGCGGCGGCCCGTCGTCGTCGTTGTGTTTTGCCGGTGCCAATCTCGTACCTCTTCGCGGCGACATCGACAGCATTCGCGCGTTCGCGGATCGGGCGTGCCGGATTCCGCGGATGTGCTCGTCGGTGGTCGGTCGCGCCGAGTTGGCCTTGCCGTTGTGGGAGATGCTCGAGTTGGATTGGGGGAGCGCACGGGAAGTGCGCGCCGAACAACCGCTGCTCGCGGTGTCCGAACCCCTTTCATGTCTGTCCGATCCGCTGGTCCGGCAGGTCAGACCTGACGAACTCGACATCTACCTGCCGGCGGCCGTCGCCATGTTCATCGAGGAAGTGGGCATCGATCCCCGCATGAACGACGGTGGACGTGGATACCGTCACCGTGTTGCGAGCTTGATCGCGTCGGGCCGGGCGTGGGCCAGAATCGACGACGGCCAGGTTGTTTTCAAGGCCGAGGTGGGTTCGGTATCGTCACGGTGCGGTCAGATCCAAGGTGTGTGGGTCAACCCCGAATTCCGTGGTCGTGGATACGGAGTGACAGGGACGGCCGCTGTCGCCGAATCGATCATGGCAACCGGCAGGGTCGCGAGTTTGTACGTGAACAGTTTCAACACCGTGGCACGGTCCACGTATGCGCGAGTCGGGTTCCGGCAGGTCGCAACATTTGCGACGGTTCTCCTCGATTGAGTCGTGCCTAACGCTGCTCTGAGATTGTCTCGACTTAGTATGGGGTCCGATGAACACTCGGACTTTCGCGCGTAGCCGCTCCGCTCAATTCCTGGCGTCCTGCACTGCTGTTCTTCTGGCCGTGGGGGTTAGCTCGTGTACTCCGAAGCCTGCGGGTCCTGAACCGGTTGCTCAGCAGTTCTTGAGTGCGTTTGCCGACCGGGATATCGAGGAAGCAGCGGGGTTGACGGATCGACCGGATGCCGCCGGAGTTGTGTTGAACGATACGTGGGACGAGTTACAGGCCGAGTCGATGACGGCGGAGACCACCAGGGTCAAGATCAACGGCGATACCGCGACGGTCGGCTACACCTACGTCTGGCACCTGCCGAAAGAGCGCGTCTGGACGTACGACGGCGAGATGCAGATGGGCCGCAAGGACGGAGGCTGGTCCGTCCGTTGGAGTTCCACCGACGTCCACCCGAAACTCGGTGACAAGCAGACTATGTCGCTGCGGTCGAAACCGGCGCCCCGGGCTCGGGTCAACGAGCATTCGGGTACCGATGTTCTGGTTCCGGGAACTGTGTACCGGGTCAAGTTCGATCGCTCGAAGAGTTCCGACGTCGTTGGTGCGGCAAATGCCTTGGCGGCGACGTTGGTTCAGTTCGATTCCACGCTGTCCGGTCAGTCGATAGCGGAGTCGTCGACGGCGGTGAAGGGTGACTATCTGGTCACGCGCTTGCGTAGCGACGACTACGAGCGGGTAGCGGCGCAGTTGGCCGGTATTTCCGGGGTGAGCGTGTCCGACGAATCGGATCTGGTCTCCACGGACCCTGAATTCGCGCCGGATCTGTTGGGGCAGATCAAGAAGACGATCATCGACGAGGTGGACGGCAAGGCCGGGTGGAGCGTCGTGACGGTCAACCAGAACGGAGTGGACAGCGATATCCTGACGGAGACTGCGCCGCAACCGGTTCCGTCGTTCACGATCAGTCTCGACCGCAATATTCAGATCGCGGCGCAGCGCGCCGTCAATGTGAACGCGGATCAGGCGATGATGGTGGTGATCGAAGCGTCCACGGGCGCGATCCTGGCGGTAGCCCAGAACAAGGCGGCGGACCGTGACGGTCCGGTCGCGACAACGGGTCTGTACCCGCCTGGTTCCACGTTCAAGATCGTGACTGCGGGTGCGGCAATTTCCGGTGGGCAGGCGACACCGGAGACGATGGTGCCGTGCCCCGGTCGCATCGAGATCGGTGAGCGCAGTGTGCCGAACTACAACGAGTTCTCGCTTGGCACGGTGCCGATGGCAACGGCGTTTGCCCGTTCGTGCAATACAACTTTCGCGAAGCTCGCCAGCGAGATGGAACCCGAAGCCTTGACCACTGCGGCAGCGCAGTTCGGCATCGGCCCGGATTACAACGTGGTGGGGTTGCCGACCGATTCCGGTTCCGTCCCGCCGGCGCCGGATCTGGTGCAGCGCACCGAAGACGGTTTCGGGCAGGGTCTGGTGGTTGTCAGTCCGTTCGGTATGGCGTTGGCTGCGGCGACGGTGGCCCATGGGTCCACTCCGGTGCCGCAACTGATTTCGGGTCGCGAAACCACCATCGACGGTGAGCGCACGTCCATCAGTCCGGAGATGGTGGACGGGTTGCGCGGCATGATGCGCTTGGTGGTAACGAGCGGTACGGCTGAGCGCGTCGAGGATCAGGGTGAGGTGTACGGCAAGACCGGTGAGGCCGAGGTCGACGGCGGCTCTCACGCGTGGTTCGTCGGTTATCGGGGCGACTTGGCTTTTGCGACTCTGGTTGTGCGCGGCGGAAGTTCGGACAATGCTGTGGGCGTGACTCGGGATATGTTTGCCGCTCTCCCGGAGGGCTACTGACGTCAGGGCAGTATGCCGAGTCGCCGTGCGGTCACTACCGCTTCGTGACGCGAGCTCGCGTCGAGCTTGCCCATTGCGCTTCTCAGGTAGCTCTTCACAGTCTCGGCGCTGACTGAGAGACGCTGTGCTGCTTCGACGTTGGTGCATCCCAGGGCGACCTGGGAGAGGACGTCGATTTCGCGTGGCGTCAGGGTCACGGCAGCGGCGATGTCGCGGTCGGCAGGGCGAAGGATCGATGCAAGGCGTTGCGACAGTCCGCGGAGTTTGATCTGCAGATCGGTATCCGTGACGCTGTTGGCGACGCTGCGCAGTTCGGCGTGCACGTCGCGAATTTCTTCGGTGGACATTCCATCGCTGCTGGCGGCCGACGCGGCCTGCAGGAACTGAAGGCGGCGGTCGACTTCGTCGCGGATCGCGAATTCCATACCCAGTCGACGGGAGGCGGACACCATGACGTCGCCGGCGCGGTCGCCCAGTGGGGCACTCTCGCGGATTGCAGCATAGAGCACCGCTCGGGATTTGCCGGCGACCATGACCGGCACGGCGATGATGGAGTGCAAACCCTCGCTCAGCACGGGCCGATCGAAATGATGCGTGATGGACTGCGAATTGCCGTAGTCGTGAACCAGGATCGGTGCCCGCTGCGCGACGGCGCGGCCGCCCATGCCGGAGCGTGGCGGGATGGCGAGGCCCTTGAGATTGTTGGTGCGGGTACCGACGAACTCGGTGAGGTGCAGGGTCTCGCCCTCCACCTCGCCGCCGAAGAGCACGGGAACAACGCCTTGAGAGGCGATCGAACGGAGTTCGCTCCGCATGGCGTCCCCGTCGCGGGGGCGTAGAAGAGGCGATGAACTTCGGGTCACGCCGCACCCCTTTCCGGGGGTAGTGAAGTTGCCTTGTGAGCTAGATCATAAGTGGTGGACACTGCGTATGACGAGTCGGTGATCAAACCCGCCGACCCACAATACGACCATGAAAAAGGAGCATGTTGATGAGCACCGATCCCACGGCGCGGGTGCGTGAGCTTTTGGATCAGTACGACACCCCAGGCGCCAGCGCCGCAGAACTGCTCTGCGACCGGCACCCCGCGGACGGCGTTGCCTTCACCGTTGTCGAGGCAGACCTTAGCTCAGTGGACCTCACGTACGGGTACCTACGTGAGCAGTCTGCCCGTTTTGCTGCGGCACTGTCGGACCTCGGAGTCGAACCGGGCGACCATGTTGCGACACTCATGGGCAAGTCCGCGGATTTGGTTGTCGCGTTGCTCGGGATCTGGCGTCGCGGCGCAGTTCACGTGCCGTTGTTCACGGCGTTCGCCGCTCCGGCGATTGCGTTTCGGTTGACTGCCAGCGGCGCGAAGGTCGTCATTTCCGACGCGAATCAGCTGGACAAGTTGGCGCCGGGCGAGGATATTCCCGCCGACGCACCGTGGCGGATCATTGTCGCGGGTGGCGCGCTCGGCGACGAGTTGGACTTCGCCGCCCTGGTCGCGGCGCAGGATGCCGATGATCCGAAGGGTGCCGCGCAGGCCGTCGGCGGCAGCGGTCCAATGGTGCAGTTGTTCACCAGCGGCACCACGGGAACGCCCAAGGGTGTGCCGGTTCCGGTGCGTGCCCTGGCGTCGTTCCACGCTTATCAGGAGTTCGGTCTCGACGTCCGCGCGGACGACGTGTTCTGGAACGCCGCTGATCCGGGCTGGGCGTACGGTTTGTACTACGCGTTGCTCGGACCGTTGGCCGCCGGCACTCGAAGCCTGCTGCTGCACGCCGGTTTCTCGGCACCGTTGACGTGGCAGATCATCGAGAAGTTCGGTGTCACCAACTTTGCGGCAGCACCGACGGTGTACCGCAGCCTGCGCGCCGACAAAACGCCTGTCCCCGCTGGTATCTCGTTGCGGCGCGCGTCGTCCGCCGGTGAGCCACTGACTCCGGATGTTGTTGCCTGGTCCAAGGATTCGCTGGGCGTCGAGGTTCGTGATCACTACGGCCAGACCGAGCACGGCATGTTCATCGTCAACGCGTGGGCCGACGGTCTGCGCGCGGACGTGCGCCCTGGTTCCATGGGTCTGCCGTTGCCGGGCTGGTCCACTGCTGTGCTGGAAGACAATTCAGACGAGATTGCGCCGGCCGGAACGCCGGGACGGGTGGCGATCGACACTCACAACAGTCCGCTGATGTGGTTCACCGGCTACGTCGACGCACCCGAGAAGACGAAACAGCGCTTCACTGAAGACGGACGTTGGTACATCACCGGCGACGCGGGCATGACGGACGAGGACGGTTTCTTCTTCTTCTCCTCGCGCGACGACGACGTCATCATCATGGCGGGCTACCGCATCGGCCCCTTCGACGTCGAGAGTGTGCTGGTCATGCACGAACATGTCATCGAGGCTGCCGTTGTGGGCATGCCGGACGAGTTGCGCGGTGAGGTTCTCGAGGCGTTCGTCGTTCTGCGTGAAGACGTCGAGGGTGACGACGCGCTGGAGAAGGAACTGCAGACGCTGGTGAAGAAGAAGTTCGCGGCGCATGCGTACCCGCGGACGGTGCACTTCGTTCCGAGCTTGCCCAAGACGCCGAGTGGCAAGGTTCAGCGGTACATCTTGCGTAAGGGATAAATCTTGCTGTGCGCCGTTGTTTAAAGCCGGCGGGTTAAAAAATCGCCCCTCATGGTAATGGTAGCCGGGTACAGCCCCCCACCAGAATGGGGGTGAAGGTGGATTGCACC
>NZ_JBHTZI010000007.1:425782-442587 GCF_042790355.1 Rhodococcus sp. NPDC056743
TTCGGTGCTTCCCTTATCCGCCGTGTGTATTTTTTCTGGGTTAAATTTTGCTTTTGTTATAATTTTTGTTTGGCGCTTTTTTCTCCCGGGGGGTTTAAACACCGCCCCACAGCAGGTTCAGCGTCGACGGATCCTGCCCACGACCATGAGGGCGATCAGGGTGACTGCCAGCAGCAGAGTGGTGTTTGCTGCGGCAAGAAATACCTGGCCGCGATCGGTGAGTCCGAAGATGCTGACCGGCAATGTCTTCCACGTTGCCGGGTAGACCATGACGGTGGCTCCCAGTTCGCCCATCGACAGTGCGATCGAGAGCCCGGCTGCTGCTCCCAATGCCGGGAGCAGCAGGGGCAGAGTGACGCGGGTGAGTACTCGGAACGGACCAGCCCCGAGGGATTCGGCGGCCTGCCGGTAGGCGGGGTCGAGGCGTTCCAATGCAGCGGAGACGGAGCTGAACGCAAACGCGAGAACTAACACGGTGTGCGCGAGAATCACGATCCATTTGGTGCCGCCGAGCAGCAGTGGGCGCTCGTTGAACGTGATCAGCAGACCCAGTCCGATGGCAACGGACGGCACGGCGATGGGTAGGTGGAACATGGCGTCGGTGGTGCGGCGCAACCACATCGGAGCCTCCCGGGCTGCTAACGCTGCCCATGTTCCGACCACCAGCGCGAGTGCGCCGGAGATGAAGGCCGTCTGCAAGCTCACGGTGAGGCTGGCGAGGTTGTCGTCGGACAGCGCGGCGGAGAAGTTCTTTCCGCCGAGATCCGACGGTAGGGGGCCGGTCCACGACCCCGCCAACGCGGCCGCGACGACGGTGGCGATGGGGGCAGCGAAGATTACCGCGACAACGACGGCGAAGAAGCCGAGAACGAGCGCCCTAGAGCTTCGAGTCCACAGCAGCACGGTTGCCTCCCATCAGTCTGTTGAATGTGAAGCGGTACAGGCAGTACAGGCCGAGTGACAACGCAACTTGGACGGTGGCGATCACGGCTGCGCCCGGCAGGTCGAATGTGACGATGCCGCGGGTGTAGATGAGCACCGGCAGGGTGACGACATCTTTTGCGCCGGTGAACAGTACGATGCCGAATTCGTTGAGTGTCATCAGAAGTACGAGCGACCCGCCTGCCAGGAGAGCCGGCCAGGCTTCAGGCATCACCACCTGTCGGAGCACGCGGACGGGTGAGGCGCCGAGACTTGCGGCAACGTCGAGTTGTTCGCGTGGAATCTGCGTGAAGGCCGCGAGGAGTGGCCGCACGACAAAGGGTGTGAAGAACGTGATCTCGGCCGCGATGACGCCGAGTGGCGTATTGAGGAAGTTCAGTGGTCCGATCTCGTTGCCGGTGACGCGGACGATCAACGCGTTGACCGCGCCCGCTGTTCCGTACAGGAACGTGAATGCCAGCGTGATCAGGAACGACGGCAGGGCGAGCACTGTGTCGATCAGACGCCCGACAACTTTGGAACCGGTAAACGGAACAAACGCGAGGACCAGCGCGAGGAAGGTGCCCAGGATCAGGCATCCCAGTGTGGAGAGCACGGCAATCTGAATTGTTCGCCACAGCGCGTTCCGGAACAATTCCGAACCGAGCACCGACGACCAGGTGGAGAAGTCGCTCCCGTCGGCGGTGGTGAGCGATTCTGTGAGGACACGGGCCGTGGGATAGACCGCGAAGACCAGCACCAGAAGGACCGGCGGCAACGCCCAGGCGATACGACGCCACGGAATCGGATCGGTGGGCTCCGGCGTAGGTGTGAGCGAGTGTGGGCGTTCCATTATTGTTGTCATGGAGTTGTTTCCGCCGGAACGAGGACGCAGCCTTCGGTGGGTAGCACGACACCGACGACGGAATCGACGGGGCGTTCGTCGTGCCCGGGGACGTCGGCGTCTATCCGGATACCGCCGAGATCGTCGACGTCGAGGGTGATGCGCGTCGTGGATCCGCGCCAGACACTGGAGACTATTCGTGCGGCAAAAGATCCGCGAGCGCCGGCGGTGGTCAGGCCCACTGCATGAGGTCGTACGCACAGGTGAGCCGCCATATCGGATTCCCACTCGACGTGTCCGATCTCGGGCTGCGGCGCGTGCGCGGTGAACGGTGCTCCGGCAATCGAGACCAACGCAGATGTCCCGATGACGCGGGTGACTGTGCAGGGAAACAGGTTTGCTCCGCCCAGGAACGACGCGGTGAAGCTGGACGGCGGTCGTTTCCACAGCCCCTGTGCCGTGTCGATGTCGGCGAGCCTGGCATTGCGCATGACGGCGATGCGATCGGCCAACGCCAGGGCCTCACTTTGATCGTGCGTGACGTAGAGCATCGCGGTGTCGGGGAGAGCCTTGCGTAGGCTGGTCAACTCGCCGAGCATGCTTTCGCGGAGTTGGGCGTCGAGGGCGGCCAGCGGTTCGTCGAGAAGCAGCACTCCGGGACGAATGGCCAGCGCTCGGGCGATAGCCACCCGCTGTTGCTGACCGCCGGAAAGCTCACGGGGGAGCCGCTTTCCGAACGCAGACATGCCGACCATGTCGAGTGCCTCGGCGACACGTCCGCCGATCTCCGACCGTGGAACGCGGTGTGCGCGCAGTCCGAAGGCGACGTTGTCCGTGACCTTCATGTGGGGAAAGAGTGCATACGATTGCACGACGACGCCGATTCCTCGTTGTGCGGGAGGGAGGTTGGTGACATCGCGTGTGCCTAGTCGGACGCTACCGGACGTGGGGCGGACAAACCCTGCGAGAGCTTTGAGTGCCGTCGACTTGCCGGATCCACTCGGTCCCAGCAATGCAACGGTTTCACCCGGTGCCACTCGCAAGTTGAAATCGACCAGTGCCTGGGTTGCGGTCTTTCCGCGGCCGTAGGCAACGCTGACCCGGTCGAAGGTGATGGCGGGAGCGGAGTGTTCGAGCACTCCGTGCACACCGGCGGTCGGTGGGAGCGTCCGCCCCAGTCTGGTTCTGGCCATGGTCAGCTCCCGGTGGCTTTCTGGTACGCGGCGATGTCGGCGTCGAGTGAGCTGAGGACGTCGTTCCAGTTCGGGGTCCACACGGTGACGCCCTGCAGTACGCCCGCCGGGGTGTTCTCGTCCGTGGATTCGCCTGCGGCACTACGGACATCCTCGCGGACCGACACTCCGAGCGCGTCCGTCGCGATGGTCTTCTGAGACTCCTCGGACAGCAGGAACTCCATCAGCTTCTTCGCCTGCTCGCTGCTCGGCGCGGTCTTGGACAAGCCCATGACGTACGGCAATGCGATGGTGGTGCGGTTACCGGAAGCGTCGGCGGGGAAGAAGATGTCGAACTTCGATCCGTCGTCGGCGATGGACGCGAGGTTCATCTGAACGTCGCCGTTGGCGACCAGGAGTTCGCCGTTGCTGACTTTGGGTTGCAGCTTTCCGGTGGACGACGACGGTCCGACGTTGTTGGTCTGCAGTTTTCCGAGGTAGTCGAGTGCGCCCTCCTTGCCCATGAGGTGCTGGAGCAGCAGGAGCACGGCGGTGCCGTCGCCGGCCTGACCGGGCGTGGAGTACTGCAACTTGCCTTTGAACTGGTCGGTCAACAGATCGTCCCACGTCGCCGGAGCGGGCGATGCAGTCGGGTTGGCGATGAACGAGAGGTAGTTTTCGACGACGGGGACGTACTTGCCTGCGGCGTCTTTTGCGTCGTCGGCAACTGCGGCGGTATCGATTCCGCTGGGCTCGAGCAGCCCTTGCGCGTCGGCCTTCTGGATGAACGGCGGCAGCGTGATGATCACGTCGGCCTGCGGGTTTGACTGCTCCTTCTCGACACGGGAGACAACCTCGCCGGATCCGGCTTCCACGAGGTTGACGGCTATCCCGGTCTGCGCGGTGAAGGCGTCGAACCTGCCCTCGTACCAACTGGACAAGCCGTCGGCGCTGTACACGGTGACGGTCTCGGTGCCGGAACCGGCGGCGGTGCCGGTTCCACCACAGGCCGTGGTGAACGACAGGACGGACACGGCGAGGGCAGCTACGGCAATGCTCGGGCGTAGACGCATGACGATTCCTTTTCTTGCGATGCTGTGAGGGGTCAGGAGCGGGTGACGAGGTGGGCGAACTCCGTCACGGACGGGACGATGTGGGTGGCACCGGCACCACGAAGTTGCTGCTCGTCGTGGGCGCCCGTCAGTGTTCCGGCGACGATGGACGCACCGGAGCGGATGCCGCTGAGCACGTCGTTCGACGTGTCGCCGAGTACGGCGATCTGGTGGACGTCGTCGACCGAAAGCCGCAGCAGCGCTGTGAGAATCAGGTCGGGGTACGGACGTCCCCGCCCGGCTTCGGCGGGGGAGAGAGTGAGGTCTGCGAGGTTCTCCCAGCCGAGTGCTGCAAGGAGCTTGTCCTGGGTCGAGCGGCTGAACCCCGTTGTCAGGGCGACCTTGATTCCGGCCTCCTGCAGGAGCGTGATTGCCTTGTCGGCGCCGGGGATCGGCTCGGCGAACCCCTGGTCGATCAGAGCGTCGTAGGTGGTTTCGAAGGCCGCGTTGGCTGCCTGAGCGCGGTCCTCGTCGCCGAAGATCGCGCGGAACACCACGATCTTCGACTGGCCCATCGTGTCGAGAACGTACTGACGAGCTGCGTCCGCCTCGGGGCCGTCGACGGGTAGTCCACCGGCTTCGGCGGCGGCGGCAAAAGCGCGCAGCACAAGTCCGTCGTCGGCCACGGTGGTTCCGGCCATGTCCAGAACAGCGAGCGTAATCGGAGACATGAGAAGTCTTTCTTTTCAGGAGGTTTCAGAGACCGAGCTGGTCGGCAGTCTGTTCGGCCAAGGCAGGGCCGAGCGTCATGCCGCGCCCGCCGGGACCGGCGACCACCCAGACGTTGTCGGCGGCTTGCGCGCGATGAACCAGTTGTGTCGGATCGAGGCATTGGCTGTACACGCCGGCCCAACGCTTGACGATCGGTGGAAGGTCACGTCCGAGAAGGGTTTCCACGACGCTGGACAGGTGTTGGTACGGCGCTTCGTCGACGTCGAAGTTGAAGGGCTCTTGGTATTCGTGAGTGTCACCGATCGTGAGTCCGCCGTGCAAGCGTTGGACGCAGAGCAGTTGCATGCGGTGTTCTTCAGCAGTTGGCTCCTGTGGCTGGACTTTGTGGAGAGTGTCGAGTGCGGAACCCGCGAAGCCGGGGTAGTAACGGAAGCTGTCTCCGTCGGCGATTGCGGTGGTGAGCTTTTCGCCGAGCGGCGCTGTTTGCATCATCTGCAGACGCACACGGCGAAGGGGAAGGTCTCCGGCCAGGTCGCGGGCCAGTCCACCCAATGTTGCTCCGGGGCAGACGATTACCAGGTCGGCGTCGTAGCTGCGTCCGTGATCGTCACGAACGTGAACGCCCGATGCGGTGGTGGTGATCTCGCGCGCTTCGGTTCCTGCATGGAAGGTGTACCGTCCGGTGGCGCCGAGATAGCCGCGGATTGCCGGGAGCGCTTGACGAGATTCAACAGCGGCGTCGAGAGTGCAGTGCAAGCCGCCGAGGAACTTTCCCTGGAGTGCGGGGTTGATCGCGCGAACTGCGTCGGCGTCGAGAAGCGAGAAGCCGCGGAGGTCGGTATCTGCGCGGGCACAGGCTTCTTCGGCTATCGCTACTTCCTCGTCCGTGCGCATCAGTGTGATGGAGCCGGCCGCGCGGTATCCGATTCCGGGGACGCGAACCGCCAGATCGGCCCATAGTTCTCGCGATCGGAGAGCTGCGTCGAGCTCGTGAGGTGCGCGCCCGGATACCCAGACCAATCCGAAGTTCCGTACCGTTGCACCGCGGGCCTCTGGTTCACGTTCGAGATGGATGACGTCGTGTCCGCGGCGGATGGCCTCGTCGGAGTGCGTCGTTCCGAGTATCCCGCCACCGACAATCAAAATTTGCATGAAGAGATCATGGCCTTTGGTCTAGACCAATAGGGGTAATCGAAACGAACGTCAGGTTAACAGTTGGTATAGACCAATTTCTTGTATTCTCACCGTGTGAATCATCAGACGCCCACGGGCCCGGCGGCATCGGCGACGGTCGCGCAGCCGGAACTCAAGTACTACCGAGTTCGTACCGAGATCGAGACGATCCTCAAGGGTCTCGCGGAAGGTGACGCTGTACCGTCCGAGCGGGATCTGGCCGCACGATTCACCGTTGCTCGCGAAACTGTGCGTCAAGCACTCCGGGATCTGTTGGTGGAAGGTCGAATTGAACGACGCGGCCGGGGGACCGTCGTGTCCAGCCCGAAACTGGTGCAGCCGTTGTCGATTCGCTCCTATACCGAGGGTGCCCTCAGTGCCGGCCGGGTGCCCGGTCGTGAAGTGGTGACCTTCGAACGAATCTCCGCCGACGACGGTCTTGCCACCGAACTGGGAATCGAACTCGGTGACACCGTTGTTCACCTCGAGCGAGTTCTCTTTGCAGACGGCGAGAAGATCGGATTGGAATCCACATTCCTGCCGGATAGCAGATTTGGCGCGATGCTCGACACCTTCGACGCAACAACATCGTTGTACGCGGCCATCAGATCCATCGGAGTTGTCTTTGCCTCGGCTACGGAGCGCATCGAAACTGTCCTGGCATCGCCGCGTGAGGCTACGCTCGTCGAATCCACGACCGCCATGCCGATGCTCCTGCTCCATCGCACGTCGGTGGATCCGGACGGTGTGCCGATCGAGCGAGTTCGGTCCCTGTACCGCGGCGATCGCATCGCATTCTTGACGACACTGCGGGAGTAGGTGGTCATGAGGGATCAATCGGTAGCTCGGCAAGAAGTGCGGTACCGCTTCCAGTTCGGGAAATGATCTCCAACTGGCCGCCGAGCGCCTCGACGCGATCTCTGATTCCTGTCAGGCCTGACCCTTTGGCTGGGTCGGCTCCTCCGTCTCCGTCATCTCGGACCGAGAGTTCGAGGTGTGTGCCGGCCGTTCTGGCCTGCAGGTGCACCTCCGACGCGCGAGCGTGCTTGGCCGCGTTTGTCAGGGCTTCTGCCGCGACGTAGTACGCCGCTACTTCCGTTGATTCGGGCAGGCGCGGTTCGAGGCGCAGGTCCAGGTCGACGGGAACTGCAGAGCGCCGCGCAAGGGCCTTCAGCGCCGGGCCGAGGCCTCCCTTCGAGCGGATTGCCGGATGGATTCCGCGTGAAATTTCTCGGAGATCGGCGGAAACGTCGTTGAGTCCGGCCACGATGTCGGAGATCTGTTCCTTGAGTGCGGCAGGTTCGGAGTCCGCCGACGCCTCGGCGGACCGGAGCGCGAGCCCCAGCGAGACGAGGCGCTGTTGTGCGCCGTCGTGCAGATCGCGTTCGAGTTTGTGCCGCGCGTCATCGGCCGCAGCGACGATACGGGCGCGCGACGCGGTGAGTTGGGTGCGGGCTTGCGCGTTGGCAATTGCGGTGGCCAGAAGATCGGTGAAGTCGCCGACACGTGCTTCGGTGTCGGGCGAGAGCGGGTCGGGGCCGGTGGAGGTGACTACCGCCGAGCCCCACAGGCTACCGTCGACGACAATAGGCACGGCGACTTCCGAGTTCTCTGCCGAGTCGATCCGGGCGGCGTGGCCGGACCGGAAGACTTGTGCCGCAATACTCTCGCCGTCGACACTCGCACCGGGATGCGGCGACCCATCGCTGACCGATTCGGTGTGGCCGGCGACCAACGTGGACAGACCTTCAGGCGTGAAGTGATACAGACCGGTCGATCGGCTGCCCAGAATTCGGGTCAGTTCCGCTGCCGCGGATGCACATACGTCGGACGGGGCAGCGCCGTGCGCAATCAGGGTCGCAACGCGTCGAAGCGCAGCCTGTTGCTCTGCAAGTACCCGGAGTTCCGCATGGCTGGCTTCGATCACCTCTCGAGCGTCACGACGTTCCGTCACGTCGCGACCGGCCGCGTAGAGAGAATCGCGCGCCGGCACGGTGTTCCATTCGATCCATCGAGCAGAGCCGTCCTTGCAGACGAGTCGGGATTCGAATTGTGCAACTGGAATACCCTGGGAAAGATCGCCGAGAGCCTCGACGGTTCGTGCTCTGTCGGCGGGATGGACAAAATCCAGGAACGGGTGCGCCGTCATTTCCTGCGACGAATATCCGAGTGCCTTCTCGAATGCTGGGTTCACTCGTTTGCAGAAGCCGTCGAAGCCGCCGATACAGAGCAGGTCGGAGGAGAGATCGAAGAACGTCTCCAGGTCTCCGCGGCTGGTCGCGGACGGGACATCAGTGGATCGCAGCGTGATGTGGGCTGGTTCTGCCTCGGGATCAGGCAACCGACCAGGTGTGCGTAACGTATCGGCACGGCGACGGAAGACGACCACTGCGGCCCATCCCCACCCGAGCGCAACTGCCATGACGACGGTCAGGCGGAACAATCCGACCGTCTCGCCGGGGCTGATCTGCGCCAGAATCAGGCCCAGCAGCAACTCCGTTGCGACAAACATTGCGGCAAAGGCGATTCCGAGTGCGAGGCTGGGAGCAGTCAGCTGTGCCAACCGAGGCGGTGATCGTTTCCATGTCATGGGGCAGGACTCACATCGATCTCGCCGGGTGGTGGCTCAGTCACCATCGAGCCCAGCGCTGACGAGGCGTCGGTTTCCTGTTTCAGTCTACGGCGGCGGCAGGTGACTAAGCCATCACGCGGAACCCGATCGAGTGGTCAGCGCGCTTCGAGATAGGTGACAACGGCCAGTACCCTGCGGTGGTTTTCACCGGTTTCGGTGAGTTCCAGTTTTGTGAGAATGCTACGGACGTGTTTCTCGACGGTGCCCGCAGTGACGCACAATTGGTGGGCGATTCCCACGTTCGAACGGCCTTCTGCCATCAATGCCAGCACTTCCCGTTCACGTGTGCTGAGTGCGGCGAGTGGGTCGTTGCGGCGGCGAGCCGTCACCAATTCTCGGACCAATGCGGGGTCGATTACTGCCGCGCCCTTGGCGATTCGCTGGAGCGTTTCGACAAATTCGTCCACGTCGGTGATGCGGCTCTTGAGCAGATAGCCGATCCCCTGACCGCTGGCGAGCAGCTCCATGGCCTGCTCGACGTCGGCGTGCGCAGACAGGACCAAAATGCCGGTTTCCGGGAGTTCGTCGCGGATCACCCTGGCAGCGTCGAGTCCTTCGGTCGTGTGTGTCGGTGGCATCCGGATGTCGACCACCACGAGATCGGGGGACGTTTCCCGGACCGAATCCAGCAATTGCTCCGCGTCGCCGGCTTGCCCCACAACGTCGACGCCCGAGCGGGCGAGCAGGCTTGCGAGACCCTCACGGAGTAGGACGTCGTCCTCGGCCAGCACCACTCGGACGGTGCGGTTGCCAGTCTTGTCTATATCTCGATGTGGTGCAACGAAATTGAAATCTGTCATCGTCGGCTCCGAGACTCCCGGTCCATGACTTCGGTGTTCACCCAAACGTCGCCGGGCCGATCAACTTCGAGCCTACCGAGTTGCGGTCGGCAGGTACATGCACGGCCTTCGCCGTTGCCCTGGGCAGCTCGGCGGTGGCATTGAAGGTAGCGGGAAGAACCGCGGTGGGGACAGTCGGTAGCGCAGATGGGCGCCAGCGGTGACGACATCGGTACGTGTGCCGACGATTCTGGGAGTCAGAAGTAATTTCGGGAGGCGACATGACCACATTGCAAGGAACATCCGTGCCGTCAGCGCACTACCGGCAGGCGTGATGATCGTGGTCGGAAGATAGGTCACCCGTGATCGCGACGTTCTTCCTCAGGAGGCACAGTCTCGTTATCGACAAGCGAAGCCTCGTCAGTGATAAGGATTGCGACAATGACGAATCGAATGGCGTATCAACGGATTGTAGGTACCAGATCCCACATTGAATTCCTCAATATCCTGGACGAGGAAGAACTCGATAATCCGAATCGGATTATGGGAATTCTTCGGAACTGGGCACGTCAGTACTTGACCGAGCCACACCAGGACTTGGGGCGAGCAGGTCCCGTGTGCCCGTTTACCGGACCATCGCTGGAACGACGCCTATTCTGGGCAGGAATCATCGAAGGTGACAGCATAGACTTTGCCTTGATGTCGAAGATCGCGCAGGACATGGCGGACATATTTCCGGAATTGAGTCCGAGTGACGGGAAAGACGCAATATTCAAAGCGATTCTGGCGATATTTCCAGATCTGACCGATTTCGCCGTTATCGACGCGGTTCAGTCGTACGGAAAGTCGACCTTCATCAACAAAGGCCTGATGCTGGGGCAGTTCTATCCTGGATGTACCAGGCCGGGTTTGTGGAATGACGACTTCAAGCCGCTCGATGCTCCGCTACCCATGCTTGCTGTGAGGCACATGGTCAGTACTGACTATCCATTCTTGACAGAACGTTCCGAATGGATGGCTGCGTATCTGAAGCGATTTGCACCGACTGTTCCGCCGCCTGCGCGCGACTACATCGTCGCGAAGATGGAGTCGTAACCACGGCGCGCTGGAATGCGAACGATCGGTAGGAGTGCACCGTGAATGAATTGCACGATCGAGTAGTTACAGCGGTCCAGGACTTCCGACTCCCGATCGTCATCCACGACCACTCCTCTTTCGATCCTCCTGTTCTATCGCCGAATGACGTGTCGAATGCACTCGGGATTCCGTTGGGCCGGATCACGAAATCGCTCCTGCTGCAGCAACAGTCCGGCTCTCGTTGTGTTCTTGCGGTGTGCCCGATCGATCGCCGAATCGACATGGCCTCGATTTCTCGTCGCGTCGGAGTGGGGCGGTTGGAAGTAGCAGGGGAGGACAGCGTCTCGAAGAAATGTGGATATCAGCGTCTCGGAGTTTCACCTCTCGGATTGCCGCGCGACATTGTGGTGGTCATCGACACATCCCTGATGGCCTATCCCACTGTCGTGGTCGGCGGCGGAAACGTCGGCATCGAAGTCGAGTTGAGTCCGTGGGATCTTGCCGAAGCGTGCAACGCACAGATTGTGGAGATAACTGATGGATGAAATTCGACCCGGTAGCGACACGCGCGTTCGCGAATCGAACGAGGACCAGGCACTTACTTCCGCCGATTCACCCTCCAACCCTTTCCCGCTGTCGTCGGCTCAATACGGTGTGTGGCTCGCGCAGCAACTCACTCCGGAATTGCCACACTGCATCGCCGAGTACGTCGAGTTTCACGGAGAAATTGATCTCGCGCTATTCCGTTCGGTGGCAGTGACTGCCGGACGAGAGGTTCAGTGGGCCTTCCTCCGACTGATCGAGGTTGACGGCGAGCCCCGTCAAATTCTTGATCCCAGTCAGGACAGCGAACTGGGATTTGTCGACTTTCGTGGTGAGCGCGATCCTGTCGCGACTGCACACGCCTGGATGCGCGACGAATACACCACGCCGACGGATCCCATGCGCGAGCGATTGATCGCGTCGTCGCTCTTGCAAATCGGCGATGCGCACTACCTCTGGTACGGCCGGGCTCACCACGTGGCGCTCGACGCCTACGCCGCGGTGACGATGGTCAACCGCATGGCCGTGATCTATTCAGCCGCAATGGAAGGACGTGAACCGGCGCCCAACCCGACCGCCGACCTGCGCACCTTGTACGAACTCGATTGCGCCTACCGTGCTTCAGCACGCTTCGAGTCCGATCGCATCTACTGGACCGAGCGACTCGAGGGAATGGCAGAAGGTATGTCCTTGGCGCAGCGGTACGCGATTCCGGTCGCCGCCGACACGCTGGTGGCGTCGTCGTTGGACGAGAACACTGTTGCGCGTCTGATGGATTCGGAAAGGCATGCGAGCGGAACGTCGGCCGCCACCATCATTGCCGCGTTTGCCTGCTACCTGTCCCGCATGACGGGGCAATTGGATGTCTGCGTGCAGATCCCCGTCTCCGGCAGGACAACCGCAGTTCTCCGTCGATCGGGCGGAATGCTTGTCAACATCGTTCCCCTGCGGATCGATATCCGCCCCGACGACACCGTTGGCGAGCTTGTCGATCGTGTTCGTCTCGAGCTGACCGGCGCACTGCGGCATCAGCGTGGCAATCTCGAAGAAATCGCCCGTGGCTCGAGGGCCGGTGCCCGGCGTTCCATGGCCGCCGGGCCGATTGTCAACGTGATGCTATTTCGTCAGGACATCAACTTCGGGTCGGTGCGCGGAGAGTTCCACGTGCTGACATCAGGTCCGATCGAAGACCTGCTGGTGAACATCTATCAAAGTGGAATGCCGGCACAGACATTCGTCGAATTTCGGGGAAATCCAGGTCGCTATACGGAAGGCGAGTTGCACTGCCATCATCAGGGTTGCGTCGGAGTAATCGAGGAATTTGCCTCGGCCGCGACACAGACACCGATCTCCACGCTCCACCCTGCCAGCGCGTCGATAGGCAAGCGGCGGCTGGAAGCAGCGCAAGACCTGGACTATTGGCGACACACCCTGGCAGGTCTGCCAGAGCGACTGGACTTACCGACGGATCGGCGACGATCGACGGAGCGGTCCCCGGTGTCGGACGTGCGCCAGGTCGAACTGGATGCCAAGTTACATCGCCACCTTCGTCACATTGCCCACGAGCACGATTCGACAGTGTTTGCAGTGATGCATGCGGGGTTGGCGGTATTGCTTGCTCGCCTGGCCGCCGCCGACGATGTCGCGGTGGGCGTGCCGGTTCTCCGGCCGAACGAGTCGGCCGATTCAGTCCTCGACGCAGTTGTCTTGCGGACCCAGGTGGATCCGGATACTTCGTTTGCGAACCTCGTGGAACAGGTAAGCCGATGTGAGGGTGATGCATTCGCTCATGCCCAGGTGCCGGTGGAACGTGTCGAGGAGGCACTTGGATCGACGCTCTTCCATGTCATGCTGGGCGTCCGTGGCAGTGAACCGACCACGACGCCGGATGTGGCTGTCACCACGCCCGACACCTGTCAGTCGTCGCGGAACTGCGACCTGAATCTGACGGTAGCCGAGAGGTTTACCGATTCCGGTCGACCTTCGGGCATGGTGCTGGATCTAGACTTTGCCACCGACTTGTACAACCCGGAAACGATCGATGCCCTCGTCGAACGTCTGGTGGGCGTGCTCGAGTGTGGCGTCGCGAATCCCGAGGTTCGGTTCGACGAGATCGATCTGCTGCTGTCGTCGGAGCATGAGCAGTTGACACCGGTACGGGGCGTCGTAGCACTGCCCCCACGAACCTTGCCGCGGATCTTTGCAGAGGCTGCCGCTACCGATCCGAGTGCGGTTGCGGTGGTGGACGGCAATTGCACACTGACGTACGACGAGCTGGATCGCCGCTCGAATCGACTGGCTCATTATCTGATCGGCCGCGCGGTAGGTCCTGAGTCGGTGGTGGCAATCGGACTGCCGCGGTCCGTCGACTCGGTGGTGGCGGTATGGGCCGTCGCGAAGAGCGGCGCGGCCTTTGTGCCGGTCGATCCCCGATACCCGTCGGCTCGACTCGAACACATGCTCATCGATTCCGAGGCGTTGCTCGGTCTGACCAACACCGACTGTTTCGGACAACTGCCGCAGACGGTTCCGTGGCTGGTGCTCGACGACCGGGTCACTGCTGCCGAGATCGCGGGTTCCACCGAGACACCGGTGACCGACCGGGAACGGACGGCAGTACTTCACATCGATCATCCGGCCTACGTGATTTACACGTCCGGGTCGACGGGGATTCCGAAAGGTGTGGTGGTGCCGCACCGAGGGTTGTTCGACCTTACGACGGAACTATGCACACAACTTGCGACTGGGCCACGGGCGCGTGTATTGCACTGTGCGTCTCCGAGTTTTGACGCGTCGGTGTTCGAATTTGTGTGGGCGTTCGGTTCTGGCGGACGATTGGTGATCGCCCCGCCAACAATGTACGGAGGTGGCGAGCTCACAGCACTACTCGACCGCGAGCAGGTCACACATGCCATCCTCACGCCGTCCGCACTGGCGTCGCTGGACCCTGCAGGGCGCTCATCGCTGCAGTGCCTTGTTGTTGCAGGAGAGGCGTGTTCGCCGGAGTTGGCAGGGCGGTGGTCGCCTGGTCGGTTGATATTCGACGCCTACGGCCCGACAGAGGCGACGGTCATGGCAAATATCAGGGTGATCGAGCCGGGCAGTGAGCTACTGACCCTTGGTGGTCCGATCCGCGGCGTCGAACAAGTAGTACTCGACGATCGGTTGCGGCCGGTGCCGGTCGGAGTGGTCGGAGAGTTGTACCTGGCCGGCGTCAGCTTGGCGCGTGGCTATGGGAACCAGACGGGAACGACAGCGTCGAGGTTTGTGGCGGATCCGTTCGGATTGCCGGGGCGCCGTATGTATCGCACCGGGGACACGGTGCGCTGGCGCCGTGACCGGCAGGGCAGTCTGACACTCGAGTATTTGGGCCGCAACGATTTTCAAGTCAAGGTCCGCGGTTTCCGGATCGAACTCGGCGAGATCGATGCGGCATTGACGGATCATCCGGCCGTCGCTTTTGCGGTCACCCTCGGACGCAGCGAAACCAGCGGAAACGCCACACTGGCGTCGTACGTGCTTTCGGCTGACGACCACGAAGTCGACCCAGCCGAATTGCGAACTCATGTAAAGGGATTGCTACCCGACTACATGGTTCCGGCAACAATCACCGTGCTCGACGCGATTCCGCTGACCCCGGTAGGGAAGCTCGATCGCGGCGCACTGCCCGAGCCCGATGTGGGAGCGTCGAGCACCTCGTTCCGGCAGCCGCGAACTCCGATCGAGGAGACCATCGCCGGTATTTTCGGCGAGGTGCTGGACGTCGATCGCCTCGGCGCCGACGCACACTTCTTCAACCTCGGTGGCAATTCCCTGAGCGCGACCAAAGCAGTGGCCCGGATCAATTCAGCACTGAATGAGGGAATTGGCGTCCGGGACCTGTTCGACGCACCCACCGTGGCTGCGCTGGCCGAGTGGATCGAGCGGACCGACGGACGGACATCCGTGGGGCCTGCTTTGGTGGCAGGTGTGCGACCCGAGAGAGTTCCGGTGTCCCTCGCCCAGCATCGCATGTGGCTCGTCAATCAGTTGGACACGTCGTCGCCCGCGTACAACATTCCGATCGCGCTTCGGCTGACCGGTGAACTCGATACCGACGCTTTCCGAGTCGCGTTGACAGATGTCGTCGAGCGTCACGACACCCTTCGCACCGTGTACCCCGGATCGCCGGACGGTCCGCTCCAAGTGGTAGTTCCAACAGCTCAGGTATTGCCGGATTTGGATCCGCTCGAAGTGGCGAGTGAGAGCGAATTGTTCGGCCGGATTGAGCGGCTCGCGTCGGCTGGGTTTGATGTCGCCGACGGAGTCCCCGTGCGGATTGCGTTGTTCAGGGTCGGCCGAGAACAGCACGTGCTGGTGATGGTTGTGCATCATATCGCTGCGGACGGTTCGTCGATGCCGCCGTTGGCCCGCGATGTGATGACGGCGTACACGGCGCGCGTGAACCGGCGTACTCCGGAGTGGGAGCCGCTTCCCGTGACGTATGCCGACTACACCCTGTGGCAGCGCCGCCTGCTCGGCGTCGAATCCGATCCGGGTTCACTTGCCGGCGAGGAGCTCACGTACTGGCACCAGGCGCTGTCGGGGTTACCGACTGTCCTGCCGTTGCCGACGGATCGAGCCCGCCCGACCTGGCGCCGGATGCGGGGAAGCGCGGTGCACTTCGAGATCGACGCCGGCTTGCATCGCGCGCTGCAACATATTGCGCGCAAACATGATTCGACGATGTTCATGACCATGCATGCCGTGCTCACCGTCCTGCTCAGCCGGTTGAGCGGGACTGACGACATCGCGGTGGGCACACCGGTGGCCGGGCGCGGTGAGGCTGCACTCGACAATATGGTCGGCATGTTCGTCAACACCGTGGTGCTGCGGACGGCAGTAACACCCAGGTCACCTTTCGAGGATGTGCTTCGGACGGTTCGGGAGGGTGATCTGGGAGCTTTCGCTCACGCACAGACCCCGTTCGAGCAAGTGGTCGAGACGATCGATCCGACCCGCTCGACGGCACACTCACCGTTGTTCCAGGTAATGCTCGAGTTCAGGAATGCCGCATTGCCGGAATTGGTGCTGCCGGAGTTGACCGTTGAACTTCTCGACGTCGACATCGAGGTAGCCCGGTACGACCTGCACCTGAGTCTCGCCGAGCAATTCGATACCGCCGATGGTTCTCCGGCCGGAATCTCTGCGTCCTTCGGCTTTGCCGTCGACATCCTCGATTCGGCTACGGTGCAGGGTTTCGCCGAACGATTCGTCCGCGTCCTGGAGGAGATCGTGGCTGCGCCGTCAACCCGCGTCGGAGATATCGAACTCCTCTCACCTGCGGAGTGTGGTGAGTTGGTGCCGGTGTCGGGTGGTTCGGGTGGGCGGGTGTTGGTGTTGCCGGAGTTGTTGGCTGTGGGGGCGGCGGATCGGGATGCGGTTGCTGTGGTGTGTGGTGGTCGGCGGTTGTTGTATGGGGAGTTGGATGTTTGGTCGAATCGGTTGGCGCGGTTGTTGATTGGTCGGGGTGTTGGTCCTGGTTCGTGTGTTGTGGTGGCGTTGTCGCGGTCGGTGTTGTCGGTGGTGGCGTGGTGTGCGGTGGTGAAGTCGGGGGCGGCGTTTGTGGGGGTGGATCCGGGGTATCCGGCGGCGCGGGTGGAGTTCATGTTGGCTGATTGTGGTGCGGTGTTGGGTGTTACGGCTGTGGAGCATGTGGGGGTGTTGCCGGGTTCGGTGGAGTGGGTGGTGCTTGATGGTCCTGGTTTCGAGGGGGTGTTGGCGGGGTTTGATGGCGGGCCGGTGACGGATGCGGATCGGGTGTCTGTGGTGTATCCGGGTGGGGCGGCGTATGTGGTGTATACGTCGGGTTCGACGGGGGTGCCGAAGGGTGTGGTGGTG
>NZ_JBHTZI010000008.1:0-226954 GCF_042790355.1 Rhodococcus sp. NPDC056743
CCGAACCTCATGCGAATACGCAGGACGACCCACCATCAACACCATCACCCGTTAATGATCAGGCACGTTGCGACAACCACCCGAATCTGCCAACCCCCCGCGGTTAATAAAGGCGCACAGCGGTAGAAGGATGGAGTCATGACCACCACCGGAGCCGGCCGCCCACGGCTGTCGACACGCAAGCGTCCCGGCGCAACGGCACGCGACGAAATTCTCGATGCGGCAGCCGAGTTGTTCACCACCGGCGGCTTCACCAGCACGTCCACTCGGATGATCGCCGATGCGGTAGGGATCCGGCAGGCATCGCTCTACCACCACTTCGCCAACAAGGACGACCTGTTGACGGCTCTTCTTGTCGGGACAGTCACCTCGCCCTTGGCCTTTGCGCAGGAAATGCGCGAGAGTCCGGAACCCGCCGCGGTGCGTATGTACGCCCTGGCCTGGTTCGACGCGCAGCAACTCGCGGCGTCCCGATGGAATCTTGGTGCCCTCTACCTGCTGCCGGAGCTGCGGACCGAACGATTCGAGCCGTTCCGAGCGCAACGCGGCACACTCATGAATCTGTACACAGAATTCGCTCGAGACGCGCTGGTCCAGATCAATCCCGACCGCGACGTCGATCTCCGCACTGCGCAACTACCATTCCGTCTCGTCGAGACCGTGATCAACACCAGGTCAGACGCTGAAACCGAAGGAACCGGAATCCCCACATCTCCCGACGTCATTGCCGACGCATCGATTCGGATTCTGGGATGGATTGGGTCAACAGCTGAACTTGCTTCTCGCACTACGACGCTGCTTGACGGATACGCCGGCCGGTTGCGTGAACACCTCTAAAGTGCCAAGTCTCGCTGCTGTATTTCCGTGAACCGAGTCGAACCGCGCTGGCTAGGTCGACGTCCTGTCACCGACAATTGCCGTGACGGTGGGAACGATCATCTCCCTGCGCCCGCTGCCAGGGCTCTGCACACAGCACAAACACGTGAACTGATCGTGACAACGGTTTGAGGCAACTCATCGATACCACCTCGTCATTGCGTGCTCGACTCCACGAGGCGTTCGCGAAGGCACACAGTTTGCTCGAACACGGCGCAGCCGAGAGACTGGGCCGCCCAGCGGCAACATTTCGCCCACACCACTACAGCCAATCCGATAAGGGATCATGGTCGACCACTCGCGGAACCGACCCCATAGCGCGGAAATCCAGCCTTTGGGGCAACGTACTTCACCGAAGCCAGCGATACCGCTCTCCCAGTCTTGCCTATTTTTGCCAATCTCCAGTCCTGTAACGATCATTACATTATTGTCACTTGCGAGGCACGACACAGTCGTACGCCGGCTCGCCCGACAAACACAAGAAGGACGCTGTTTGATGCGCTCGAAACTCATTCGGACATACCGATTCTCAACGGTGGGAATCTGCCTTGCACTGCCGCTCTCGCTTTCCGCAGTTCCGGCCACGGCCGAACCCAACGCCGACGTCGTCATCCACGTAGATACGTCCCGCCCCGGTCGCACCATCGCGCCAGACTTTCTCGGTCTGTCTTTCGAGGCCGACCTCATGCACGAGGAGTGGATCGACCCAGCCTTCGGCAACATCGACACGCTGCTCGAAAACTTTGGGGCAGGCAACCTTCGGTTCTCCGCGAACCAAGTGGACAACACAGCTTGGATGCCAGATCCAGCCGCTTCTGTCCCGAACTGGGCAAAGAATGGACAGCACGTCACACCCGAGGATCTTTCACGAGTGGGGGCACTCGCCGAGGCCACCGGATGGAGCGTCGATCTCGGTGTAAATCTTGGCCACTTCGATCCAGCCGCAGCGGCTGACCAAGCCCGGGAAGCCCAAGCCCGAATCGGGGATTCACTTCGTTCGATCCAAATCGGAAACGAACCCAATTTTTACATGCTTGCGCCGATCACCAAGTCCGGTGACCGCAAAATATATATCCCATCGACGTATATCACCGATGCACAGATTTACCGCACTGCAATTCGCGCAGCAGCACCGGAGGTTCGGATCGAGGGACCGAACACTGCCGGCGCATCTGTCGGCAACGAGATCCTCGACCCGCTGCTCTCCGAGGCCCTGGTCAATCCTTGGCTCGGACCCTACATTGAGGCGTTCGGGTCGGAAAGCCAGTATCTCAACCAGCACTACTACCCATTCATCAACACCGCGCGACTCGGATTCTCCTCGGGTAGTTCCGAATTCATCGGCGGACTCCCCTCGATCGAAAAGCTGATGTCCCGCAAGAACGCCGACAAGCAAACAACGTTCATTCGGGACTTCGTTGCTACAGCCGAATCTGCCGGTCTTGAGCCACGGCTGACTGAAACCAATTCCGTGGCCAAGGAAGGACGAGAAGGAGTCACGAATTCGTTCGGTGCCGCGTTGTGGACGGTGGACTATCTGATGACTGCCGCGCGCGAGGGAGTTGTCAGTGTCAATCTCCACAATCAACCCAACGATTGTGAAAGTTACTCCCTGGTCTGTTTCGCCGACGACGCTGCGAGACTGGCGGGCAACGCCCAAGTGAATCCGAATTACTACGGCGCGCTCATGGTCAGCGGCCTTGCCGGTGGCCAAATTCTCCCTACGACAGTCGATTCCGGTGAATCACACATCACCAGCCACGCGGTGCAGATGCCGGATGGCACCGTAAAGGTGATCGTCGACAATATGGATCCCACATTCACCGGAGACATCTACGTCCAGATTGACGGGCATGACGGCACTGCAGCTCACGTCCAACGACTGACCGCTCCGAGCGCTGACGCCACCGAGGCCACCTCATTCGCTGGATCTGTCGTTGCCAGGGACGGTACCTTCACTCCGATTGCGAATGAGGAGATTCGAAGCAATGACTACCGCTTCCAGGTGAGAATCGATGGTCCGAGTGCCGTACTTCTCTCGGTTGATTGATCAGCGAGCGGCGCTCTGTGCAGCCAATCTGAGTGCAGCGTCGTAGACAAGGTGCGCGTGCAGTTCGAACAGCGATATCAGGTCCACGTCGTCACCGCCGATTTCCTTGGCGACGAACAATCCGTCGGCAGCCGAAATCGCATAAGTCGTCAGCAATTTGACCGCATGCTCGCTGAGTTCCGGAGCGAAGTCGCGCATCGTCGCCGCGATTCTGCGGTTCGCCTCGTCGCGGACAGATAGGAACATCGTCCGGGCACGGACTTCCTCCGGCCGCTTTTCGAGCGCTAGCATCAGGCCGAGGCGGAGGAAGTCCGGTGTCTCGAGTAGAGCACTGGCGATCTGCATGGACATCTCGGCAATTCGTTCACGTGGGCTGTCGCCGTCAGGAACGTTCACGGCCGCCAGCCAGGTACCGAAACTCCGCTCGATGACGGCGGCAATCAGATCGTCTTTGTCTTTGAAATGCCAGTAGATCGAACTCGCCGGCAGCCCACATGCTTTGCTGACCAGCGCGATACTGGTGCCGTCGTACCCACGCTCGCTCGCCACCGATGCTGCCGCATCGAGTATCTTCCGTCGCGACTCCTCGCCGTTGACCCGGCGCTTCCGTGTCTTCGGATCTGTGCTCACGTGGTCTCCTCTACCAGCCGCGGTGCCTGAGTGAACACCACACGAAGCCTAGCGAAAGGGTAAGTGTGGACATCTCTCGGTTCGATTCGGGCAAGCAGATCAAGGCATCGTTCGTCCGTCTGCTACGACAACGAGCGCGATTGAAGTCGCAGCGAAAACAGGTCTTGCGTCTCGCGGTGTGCAGCGAGACGCAAGACCTTGTACCGAATTGTTCCGAGGGACGGGGCGTAGGACTGTGGCACAAAATTCCAAGAGTTGAAATTATCTGCAGCCCAGTCAGTCTCGTCGGAATTCAGCCGATTCGCTCGGCTAGCCCTGGTAGTTCACGAAGTGCATTGCCTCGTTCGATCTGAACGCGCTCATCTGCGCTGAAAGTCTCGCTCAGTTCTGGCTGGGGGTCACCTGATCCGAGTAGGGTCAACGTACTGAACGGCCAGTCGCTACCGAAAACGATCTTGCTGAGATCCGAGACCTGCAGTGCACACTTCATCGATGCCGGCGCCGCGCTGAGGGCTGTGTCGTAGTAATAGCTGCTCACCAGTCTGCCGATGCCGAGCAGCGAGGGCGCCGGCAGTTGCGCCGGCCAGGCGTCACCGATCGGAGTTTGTGATGCCACTCCGATCCGGTGGGCGAGGTAGGGCAATGTGCCACCGGCATGTGCCAGTTGAAAGCGAATGTCGGGATATCGGTCGCGAGTCCCCGTGGCCATCAGGAGTGTCGCTGCGCGAGTCGTGTCGAACGTAAACTCCGCCAGGAAGTCCGGTAGAGGAAGCGCCGGTTTGGATCCAGCCGGAATGCTCGCGGGGTGCACGAACACATACGCCTTCCGCCGGTTGAGTTCGAACATCAAGGCTTCGAAACGGGGATCGCCGAGGTAGACGCCGTCATACGCGGACAGCAGCACGACACCGTCGAGATGCAGTGTGTCCAGTGCGTAGACCAATTCGTCGATCGCAGCGCGGATATCATGCATCGGCAAGACAGCGAGGGCTCCGAACCTGGTTGGTTGGGAGCGAATCAATTCAGCGGCATAAGCGTTGCAATATCGCGCCATCGTATTGGCGTCGGCTGGTTCCAAGAATTCGACACCGGGATCCGATACCGACAGGACCTGGGCCGCGATCCCGTACCGATCCTGGAACTCGACAGCAGCAAGTGGACCCCAGTCAGGGAGCGGATATCCCCCAATGGTGAGCATTCCGCGGCTGACGAGTGCTGCGCGGTACTCCGGCGGGAGGAAGTGCGAATGCATGTCGATTCGATAGGCGCCACTCGGTAGCGCAGTCCGTGCCGGACTGGTACTCGCCGAAGCGTATGACTGGCCAGTTGCCGCCAACCCCACTCCTGCGACAGCCGCACCCAGCACACCTCGTCGACTCATGCGCATGTTGTTGTCCATCATTGTCCTTGCGATAGGAGGAAGTGCGATGACCTGCAATGTCGACTGGCCGCAGCAATCGCCGCCAGCGCGTGAGCAAGACGTTCGTAGGTAGCGCTGTGCCACAACTGAAATCAGCGGGGCAACGGTGTTCGCGGCTTACAATGCACCCGCAATCGGGCACAGTGATGCCCAGGCATCAGGAGCGCTGTGGTGATCGAGAGTGCAATTGTCATCACGCATCGTTCACTGTCAGGCGTGAGGCGAATCGGCGAAAGAGAACCTCTGCATTGCGATGATTGATCTCCACTCGGGTTGTGTCATCCAATGTCTCGGTGCTATCGAGGAGGCTGTTGAAGTAAGTCCCCGCCGCAACCGGCGCGAATGGCCAATCGCTGCCGTAGAGAACGTGCCCGGGATTTGCGAAAGCGAGCAAGCTCGGCAACGCTGCCGGGCTCCCCGACAAGGCTGTGTCGTAGTAAAAGTCCGCGAAGTCACGCAACGCTTCGAAGGGATCGCGAGCGCCGGTTGCCACCATCGCGAGCGAGATTCGGTGAGAGGCGTAGGGAAGGAATCCACCCGCATGGGAGAGCACGAACCTTATGTTGGGAAAACGTCGCGGGATGTTGCACTTGACAAGATTGAACGCGGCACGGGTGGTATCGAGCAAGAAATCCATTGCGAAGGAAGGAATTCCGTCAACCGATTCGCCGGGAAGCTCACCGGGATGAACAAACACCACAGCGTTGTGTTGGTTGAGCTCTTCCATCAACGGATCGAACGAGGGGTCGCCGAGATATGTGCCTCGCGAATTCGCAATCAGCACCACTCCGTCGGCACCCAGCTCGATGAAAGCTCGATTCGCTTCCGCGATCGCTCCATCGACGTCGGGCAGGGTAAGTGTGGCGAAGAAGCCGAATTTGTCGTGATGTTCACTGACAACCTGCGCCGCGTAGTCATTGACCACGCGGGCCATGGCGCGAGCTTCTCTGTCATCGCCGAGGTGCACGCCCGGTGTGGAAACGGACAAGATCGATCGGGTCGTTCCGAACGCCTCCATCACCTCGAGAGCGCCATCAACGGTCCAGCGAGGCAGATCGATGCCACCCGCCCCCGCGACACCTTGCCGACGAAGCCATTGACTGTACTCGGGCGGAAGGATGTGCTGATGAACGTCAATCCTGTCCGGATGGTTCATGACGTGGAGATCTCCGTTTCGGTATCTGAATCGCTATTCCTCGTGCGCACTTCGGCTTTCAGTCGAGCCGCGGCGTCGTAGACCACGCGAGCGTGCAAGTCGAACAAGGCAACCAAGTCGACGGAATCACCGCCGATTTCGCGGGCTATGAAGAGGCCATCTGCAGCCGAAATAGCATAGGTTGTGAGGAGCCTGACGGACCCGTCGTCCAGTCCCGGCATGAAGTCCCGCAAGGTTGTCGAAATCTGTTCGAATGCGCGATCCCGGACCTCGAGGAACGCCGTTCGTGCGCGAAGTTCTTCAGGACGCCGTTCGAGCGCAAGCATCAACCCGAGCCGCAGAAAGTGCGGCGTATCAAGCAAAGATTTCACAATCCGCATGGACATCTCCGAAACCTGCTCACGCGGGTCATCTCCATCCGGGATCGCAACGGCCGCGAGCCACGTCCCGAAACTTCGCTCGATCACCGCGGCAACCAGATCGTCCTTGTCCTTGAAATGCCAGTAGATCGAACTGGCCGGCAATCCACTCTTTTTGCTGACCAGCGCAATACTTGTTCCGTCATAACCACGTTCGCTGGCGACAACCTCTGCGGCATCGAGAATCTTGCGGCGTGACTCTTCCCCGTTGGCTCTGCGCTTCCGGGGCTTCGACATGTCAACCACTGATTCCTCCTACCTGAAGTTGTGTGTTGACTCTCACTTCACATGACCCTACTGTAATGATCGCTACGGGAACAAGCCCCCGATTTTTCGGCTTCGTGCCACGCGCACCGCGGGCGCCCACCATCACATGACGAGAGGTCTCGACATGACCGTCCATCCCCCTGCGTCCGAGACTGCACGCGACGACGCACCTTACGATGTCGCGATCGTCGGCTATGGGCCGACGGGAGTGACCGCAGCGAATCTCTTAGGCCAGCAGGGCCTCAGGGTTCTCGTCGTCGAACGTGATCCGGATATCTACAGTCGAGCTCGTGCGATTTCCACCGACGAGGAAGTACTGCGAATCTGGCAACAAGTTGGACTGGCTGATCAACTCGATGCCGACATGCTCGGTGGTCGACCCGTCGCCTTCGTCGACGCGGATGGCAATCCGTTCATCGAAATGAACTCCGTCTCGCGAGGTTCCGGTTGGCCGCCGCAACAGTTCATCTATCAGCCAGCTGTCGAGAAAGTCTTACGCGTCGGCACCGACCGCTTCCCGAACGTAGAACTGCTACTCGAACACGAATGTCTACGGGTCAAGCAGGACGACACCGGCGTTGAGCTACTCCTCGCCGACCTTCGCATCGACGCGTTCAAGCGTGTCCGTGCTTCGTACGTGATCGCCGCTGACGGCGGATCGAGCCCTATCCGCGGGCAGCTCGGAATCGGCTACGAAGGAAAGACTTTCGGAGAACGATGGGTCGTCATCGACACAAAGGTACTCACGGAATGGCCTGGACACGACAATCTGCGCTTCCACTGCAATCCGGCTCGTCCGACGGTCGACTGCCCCACCCCACTTGGACATCATCGCTGGGAATTCCCGGTTCGCGACGGTGAAGACGAGAAGAAGTTGGTCACGCACGCGGCAATCTGGCGGGTACTGAACAATCAGGGAATTACCTCGGACGAAGTGAAGATTCTGAGAGCCGTCGTCTACAGCCACCACGTACGATTCGCTGACCGCTGGCGCGTGGGTCGGGTCTTCCTCGCCGGCGACGCCGCTCATGCCATGCCGCCCTGGATTGGTCAGGGAATGTCGGCAGGCGTCAGAGACGCCGCCAACCTCTGTTGGAAACTCGGAGCGGTCCTGTCCGGATCGCTGCCTGACTCCGTGCTCGACTCCTATCAAACCGAGAGAATGCCCCACGTGCGCGAAACTACCAAACGCGCAGTTTCGGTGGGGCGCATCATAACCGAACGCCACCCGGTTCGCGCGATCGCAAGAAATCATGCATTTCGGGTCGGAATGCGCATCCCCGGATTCCCTGCCTGGATGCGTGAACGACGGTGGATCCCACATGCTCACTACCCGAAAGGCTTTCAGTCGCCGGTCAAGAACCGTGCGACCGGCTGGCAGATCCCCCAACCCTGGGTGCTCGACGAAAAGGGCAACCATGAACGGCTCGACAACGTTCTCGGCAACCGATGGACGGTGGTACACATCGGGTCGGCACGCCCGTGGGGGCAGTGGACGACCGCCGGCGCACCGGCAGTACGACTGCTGCGTTCCGGGTCCGTCAGCACACCGAACGCAATCGTCGATACCGAAGGCCTCCTGTTCAAGTGGATGGAACAGAAGAAGGTGACCGCCATCGCCATACGGCCCGACGGATTCGTTTATGCGGCGGCCGGCGACGATGACATCCTGCCTCCTCCGCCACACGGATTGTCCGTGCACCCGTAACTGCCGACTTGCGCGCAGTTCCCGCTAACTACAACCTCTGTGGAGTTCAAAGATGAGTATCGAGAACATGATCGAAAAGACAATCACGGTCAACGGCAAGTCGATCTTCTACGCAGAGAGCGGCGAAGGTCCCGTCGTCGTGCTACTCCATGGCGGCGGCCCAGGCGCCTCGGGCGTCTCGAACTACTCACGGAACATCGAAGATCTCGCTGAGTCGTTCCGCGTGATCGTTCCCGACCTGCCCGGATACGGACAGTCGAGCAAAGGGGTCGACCAGGCCGACCCGTTCGGATACCTTGCGAACGCCATTCGAGGTCTACTCGATGCCCTCGACATCGACAGCGCTCACCTGGTCGGCAACTCATACGGCGGCGCGTGTGCTCTGCGACTCGCACTCGATTCCCCGAATCGCGTCGATCGTATGGTTTTGATGGGACCGGGCGGCATCGGAACAACCCGCGGCTTACCTACCCCGGGTCTGCAAAGCTTGCTCTCGTACTACACCGGAACCGGTCCGTCACGTCAGAAGCTCGAGAACTTCATCCGTCAATACCTGGTCTACGAAGGCGAATCCGTACCGTCCGACCTCATCGATCTGCGTTACGAAGCGAGTATCGACCCCGTCGTCGTTGCCGATCCCCCGTTGCGGCGTCCGTCCGGAAAGGACGCGCTCAAGACAATGTGGCGGATGGACTTCACTCGCGACAACCGACTCGAAACGCTCGCGACACCCACGCTGGTGATCTGGGGCGCAGCCGACAAGGTCAACAGGCCCAGCGGTGGCAAATTGCTCGCCGAGCGGATGCCGAACTGCGACGTACTCACTGTCGCCAAGACAGGCCACTGGGTGCAATGGGAACGCGCAGACTTCTTCAACGACATCACTCGCGCGTTCCTCAACGCCTGATCCGACGGGATTTTTCGATGCCTACACCACGATTGAGCCCATCCGTGTTCGGAAACGTCCACCTCGGCTACCTGGTTATCGAGACACAAAAGTTCAGCGAATGGCGACGATTCGGCAAAGACGCCATCGGAATGCACCTCGACGAACTCGACTCGAACACCATGCGATTCCGTCTCGACGACAACGAATGCCGATTCCTTCTTCAACACGGCCCCGCCGAAGACGTCATCACCATGGGATGGCACGTCGACGACCACAGCACCGTCGACCGCATCGTCTCGCGAGTCACCAGCCACGGCGTCCCGATCCACGAGGGCACATCCGAGGAGACAGCGCTACGCGGCGTCGAGCGCCTCCTTCGCTTCCCTGGACCCAAAGGCATAGTCCAAGAGATATTCACAAAGGCGCTTACCTCGGCCCAGCCCCTGCAGATGCACACTGCAGCGTTCGTCACCGGCGAAGGCGGTATGGGCCACGTAGCCATCACCTCGAAGAAGCCCGCGCAGATCCGTGGCTACTACAACACCCTCTTCGACGCCCGACTCTCCGACTACATCGACGAAACGATGAACGGCGTCAAGCTCAAGATCCGATTCCTCCGAGTGAACGAACGCCACCATTCGGTGGCGATCGCAGCTGTTCGAGGACTTCCAATCGACCCTATTCGAACCCGCGTACAGCACTTGAACATCCAGGTCGCCGAACTCGACGACATGACACGTTCATACACACGAGTCAAGGAACTCGGATTTCGCATGGCGCTATCGGTCGGCCAACACACCAACGATCGCGAACTTTCCTACTACGCCATCACACCGTCAGGCTTCGAATGGGAAGTCGGTTGGAATCCCATCGTGATCGACGAGAACACCTGGGAACCGAGCACCCACAAGGGAATTAGCATCTGGGGCCATTCGATGGTCGGACAAACGATCGTCGACAAGCTCACACAGTTCAGAACCGCCGGCACTTCGCTTCTAGCCAAGGAGGAAACAGTTCCGGCAATCAGTGGCAACGGCATTCGCGATTCGAGAACCCGCAACGCCTAGTTCTTGACCGGGTCTCTCACCGGGGCCGCTGTCCCCGACCAGACGCTGGTGTCGTGTTGCCGCCGACGCCATCGACGACGCTGTCGACACCACTGCTGCAGCACGCGAGCGCGCCCCAACATATAGCCGCAGCATTAGGCATTGATCTAACTCATAGCCTTACTGTTAACCCATGGACCTAGACAATCGCATTTCACTGCAGAAGATCGACGTATTCTGCAAAGTTGTCGAACTCGGCGGTGTCGGTAAGGCAGCGGAGGCACTCTATCTGTCTCAACCTGTCGTCAGCGCCCATCTCAAGTCGATGCAGCTGCGAATGGGGACCGACCTCTTCACGCGGGACGGTCGTGGCCTCAAATTGACCGAAGCAGGCGAAGCAGTCCATCGGTGGGCAGTCGAGGTACTTCGTGGCCGAGTCGAGCTGGCCAAAGATCTCGAAGGACTCGGACAAGGGATAACCGGGTCCGCAAGTATCGCAGCAAGCATGTCGGCAGGAAACTCGCTGCTCCCAGCTCCATTGGTTACCTTCCGCAAGGAAAATCCCGCAGCGAATCTCACCCTGATGATCGCGTCGGTCGAGGCAGCGCTGGACCGACTGACTTCAGGCTGGGTTGATTTCGCCGTCGTCGGAACCGAACTCGCGCATGATGCCCGAATCTTCGAGACACACCTTCTCGGCAGACCGCGATTCACCCTAGCAGCAGCTGCGTCGAACACGGCGATTCCAACGCGAATCAATGCCGAACAGCTAGCCGATCTGGAATTCGTTTCTCCACCTGCAGGTTTGGCGATTCGCCAGAGCCAGGATGCCGCATTGGCCTCATTGGGCCTATCCGACAGGAAGGTGTCGATCGAGCTCGGCAGTGCCGAATCCATTAAGTACGCCGTAGGACAGGACCTGGGCGTGTGCCTGCTCTGGAGGACGTCCATCGAGAGTGAACTCAAGCAAGGCACTCTCCGTGAGATCGAGATCGCAGGTGCTGACATCAGAGACAACCTCTACTTCGTGCAGCGCCGCGATCACAAACTCACCGCCCTACAGCGTCGACTCAAGGCCGTCATCGTCGAGTCGATCGCAGAACAACTCCGCTGAGAATAGATAGCGTCTTGGCTATGAATTGGTGACAAACTTTGTATTAGACCTATTGGATAAATAGCCCTACGTTGAGACTCAAGTCACAAAGCAACGTAGGAGCGCAGATGTTCAACCGAAACTGGCACCAGAGACGCCTGGCACATGGGTTCGCCCTCGCCGCAGTCACATCACTGGCTCTCACCGCGTGTGGGTCCTCCGACTCGGCATCGTCGGATTCCGGACTCGCCAGCATCGTGATCGCCGAGCAGAGCAACGGCGGCGTCACCACCGGCATGCTTCCGCATCTCGCCGACCAACTCGGTTTCTTCGAATCCGAGGGCCTCAGCGTGGAGAAGTACGTCTCGGTAACGAAAGGATCCGACGCCATCGCCGGACTGATGTCCGGAGACGTTCAGGTCGCTCACATCGGGGCCGACGGCATCGTCGCTGCATCCCAGGGCGGTCCGGTTGTCGGAATCGGCGCCAACACAGACGCTTCGATCTGGACAGTGGTAGCCGGCGCCGACGTAAAGACCTGGGACGATCTCAGAGGAAAGACCATCGCTCTGGGTTCGGTAAGCGACATTACTCGAAGCGTCTTTGATCGCCTGGCGAGCGAAGCCGGATTGAATCCCAAGACAGACCTCGAATACGTTGCGCTGGGCGCTACTCCTCAACGTGTTGCCGCCGTCAAGAACGGCCAAGCCGCGGCCACTATTGCGGCCTACCCGCCTGCGTACGGCCTCATTGAATCAGGCTTCACCGACCTCGGTTTTACGCCTTCCGGAGGCGGGGCACCGATCTTGATGACGACAGACATCGAGGCCTCGAAACGATGGACCGAATCGGAACCTGATCAGGTGGTCGCATATTTGAAAGCCATTGCAGCAGCGCGTCAGTACGTCCAGGATCCGGCGAATGCAGATGATGTTGCAAAGCGTACATCGGAGATCAGTGGCGAAAGCCCCGAGTCGATCAAAAAGGCCCTCGAACTGTACTACTACGACAAGAATTCCGACAGCGGTCTGTTTCCTGCCGACTTCCACCATGTTGACGGCGCTTTCGACGCCACCGTTCAGGCATACCTCGACCTCGGACTGCTCAAGGATTCCATCTCCGAAGACGAATACATGGATTACACGTTCGCAGACCGAGCAATCGCGGATGTCCAGTGACCATGACCGACCTCGCCCACGGCACGAGCCCGAACACCACCACTCCAGGTACGGATTCTTCGCGAAAGAAGCAACATCGCAACAAAATTCCGTACGGACTGTTATCTATTCTCTCAGGGCTGGCGCTGTGGGAAATCCTTGTCCGCGTCATCGAGCCCAGCAGATTGATCATCGTCGCCCCCAGCGAGATCCTGGCCAGACTTTTCGAGATGATCGTCACCGGTGAGATCTGGCCCGACCTGTCTGTCAGCCTGCAAGGATTCGCCGTCGGCTACATCCTCGCGGCCGCGGTTGCGATCCCACTGGGTCTGGCAATCGGTGCCAGTCCGCTCCTCTACAAACTCGCCAACCCGTGGGTGAACGCTCTCTACGCAACACCGATCATCGGTCTGGCCCCCCTGTTCATCATCATCTTCGGATTCGGACTCACGTCGAAGATTGCGGTCGTGATCGCACTGGTGATTTTTCCCATTCTCATCAATACGGTCTCGGGAGCACGTGCCGTCGGCATCGACCACAAAGAACTCGCAATTGTGTACAAGGCCAACCGATTCGAGACCTTCACCCGAGTTCTGTTTCCCGGTTCGACACCCTTTATTCTCACCGGACTCCGACTCGCAGTCGGCCGCGGTCTCATCGGAGTTGTGGTCGCAGATTTGTTCGGTGCCAGTAAGGGTCTCGGATTAAACCTGCAACGATCCGCACAGGCCTTCAACACGGTCGACATCTTCGCGGTAACACTGCTTTTGGCGTTCCTGGGTATCGCGTCCAGTGCCGCCCTGGAATATTTCGAACGACGTGCATACCGAGGAGTCACTCCATGACCACCACGCTCACCGCACCAGCCCTGACCCTGACCGATGTCGGAAAGACGTTCGGCAACAACGCCCCAGTCCTCGAAGGCGTATCACTGACGGTCGAACAGGGAGAGTTCCTCGCTATCGTCGGACCGTCTGGATGCGGTAAGACGACGCTGCTTCGCATCATTCAAGGCTTGGACGTGGCAACCACTGGAACTGTGCTCAATCAGACCGACAGCGGGGCGACACCACGCATGAGCTACGTGTTCCAGCGTGCGTCGCTGCTGCCTTGGTACAACGTCCGCAGCAACGTCGCGTTCGGGCTCACACTTGCAGCAGGACGCAATATCTACGCGAACAAGCAGGAGCGCAATCATGCGGTCGATGAATTACTCGATCTCACGGGATTGAGTCGTTACGCAGACTTCTACCCCGACCAGATCTCAGGCGGAATGCAGCAGCGTGTCAACGTGGCACGCGCTCTCGCGGTTCGCCCGGACGTTCTACTGCTTGACGAACCATTCAGTGCGCTCGATGCGCTGACCAGGGAAAAACTTCAGATCGATGTGTCTCGGATCCTTTCCCAGGTCGGAACCACTGGAGTATTGGTGACACACGATATCCGCGAAGCCGTGTTCCTGTCCGATCGCATCGCCGTGATGTCCGCTCACCCTGGCGCGATCCGCGAGATCGTGCCGGTGACAGCACCGCGCCCACGGACCGAGGAATTTCAACACAGCCCTGAGTTGGCAACGGAGGAGCGCCGAATCTGGCGCATGCTCCACAACTGACCACCCCCGCACGTAAACTCGAGGACACTTTCATGAACACGGCCAATTCCCATTCCACGCCGGGACGAATCGACACCCACCACCACGTGGTTCCGCCTTTCTATCGAAAATGGTTGCAGGACAAAGGGCTGACTGCCGGCGGCAAGGCGATCCCGGAATGGACTCGCGACGCCGCGCTCGAGCTCATGGATTCCACGGACGTCGCTACCGCGATTCTGTCTGTCTCCACCCCTGGCGTCGAGCCCGGATGCCCTGACGAAGCACGCTCAATGGCGCGACAGGTGAACGAGTACTCCGCAACAATCACAGCAGACAATCCTGGTACGTTCGGCTTCTTTGCCACTGTCCCTTCGCTTGACATGGACGGATCAATCGCCGAAGCGGGCTATGCGCTCGACACCCTCGCGGCTGATGGAGTTGTACTCCTGTCGAATACTCGCGGTGTGTATCTCGGTGATGCACAGTACCTTCCGTTGATGGAGTACTTGAACTCTCGCGAGGCCGTGGTGTTCGTCCACCCGTCTTCTCTGCCGGCCGTTCCGGTCGAAGGTATTCCTCCGTACGTTGCGGACTTCCTGCTGGATACGACCCGAGCTGCGATCAATCTGGCACGCACCGGCACCCTCGACTCGTTTCCGAAAATCAAGTTCATCCTCTCGCACGCCGGCGGTTTCCTGCCCTTCGCCGCAGCCCGGGTCGCGGTCGGCGCCTCTCCAGTCGGGGACTCGACGGACGGCCTGCGACTGTTGCGCACCTTTTATTTCGATACGGCACTGTCAGCATCGGATTCGGCATTGCCCAGCCTTACGGCATTCGCCGAACCCGACCGGATCTTGTACGGCAGCGACTTTCCGTACGCTCCGGCCGAACGATCAAAGACATTCACCAAGGCGTTTGACGAATACGATGCGATTGACCACGCCGCAGTCAACAATCTCAACGCGGGGCGACTGTTCCCGCGATTCGCACGCGCGGCGATGCACTAGTTCGCTGTGAATCGGAGTTGTGTAGAGGGCAACTCCGATTCATCCGGAGGTCGATCGAACGGCAAAACCGTTGAGGTTTATGAGACCTCAACGCAGGAGTAGAACTGCCACCTCATCGACACTGCGACCAAATATCAAAGGGCGGACGCCGCAAGCGCCCGCCCTTTGATGTCATCCAGGTCCACTGGAACCTGCACCTCAGATACGCGGATTCACGCAGTGCCAGAGTACTTTTCGACCAGATGTGGCAACCGCCGATTCAAGAGACAGTCGTACGATCTCTGCAGGTTCGTCCGCGCAGGCGGTCAACGAGTTGCCCGATGTCATCGGGTAGTGCATCGGCGCGCCAGGCAACGTGGCTATCAGCACGGACGATCAGGAGTTTGTGCACGAATGCCGAGTGTGGCGGATTGTCTACGTCGACGACCTTGACAGGGAGTCCGCTGCGGACGATAGCCGATACATCTACCGTTCGATCGAAACGGATGATCGTGTAATCGGGCCCGAGGAGGTCCAAGATGCTGGTGCCCCCGACGAAAAAGTGTGGGAGTCGGCATCCCGGAACTGTCGATTTGACGTGCTTACCCATGTCGTACGCTGGGGCTTTCTCGCCGTCGCCGACGATAATTGGCGAACCTTCGTAGAAATAGCCGAAATTGAGTCCTTCTGGTGACATCTGCGCGAGATTGATATCGAACAGTTTCTTGCCGAGCCGCCGACGGAGCAGGCGCGCGAAGAAGTTCGGCGCGCTGAGGAACGTCGGTACGGTCCTTCCTGAGATCGCCGCCATGTTCGCTTCCAGGTTTGCCATCGCGAACCGAGAGACCTGGTCTGTAATCGGGGCGCGTTCGGCCTCATAGGCATCGACCATCGCAGGGTCAGCCCAACCGTTGACGACCGCAGACAACACCCACGACAGGTTCATCGCGTCCGCAATGCCGGCATTCATCCCGTAGCCCGCGAACGGTACCCACAGGTGAGCGGCATCACCTGCGATGAAGACCCTTCCGTCGCGGAAACTCTCGGCGACCAATCGTCGACCAACCCAATCCTCGTGACGGATCACTTCGAAGGGAAAGTCGGCATCGACACCCAGCACATCGCGAATCGACTGTTCGAGATCGATCGCCTCGAAGTCTTTTTCGCCGTCAGACAGTGCCCGATGAACTAACCACAGTTCCTCCCCGTCGATGGCTACGACATTGCCACGCACTTTGTGGTTTACGACCCAGCTCATCCACGCCGGCCGACGATCGCCGAAGAGCTCCCTGATCGACTGCGAACGGACCAGAGTCGTGCGAGTACGTGCAATTTCAGCGTCACCGCTGAGTTTCACGTTCATCGTCTTTCGTACCCGACTTGCGCCACCATCGCACCCTGCCAGATACAATCCCCTAAGCTCGAACACCTGATCCTCGTCCAGTCCGCGGCATTGAACGGTGACACCGTCGCCGTCCTGGGTATATCCAACAACCTCCGTCCGCGGTAAGAACCGGATATTGGTGAGTGACATCATCTTCTTTCGAAGGATAGGTTCGAGCCAGAGCTGGCTTTCGCGCACCATGAATTCAGGTGTAGGCCAATCACTGTCATGAAATCCAGGTTGGCTACGCTCGATGCGGGCCGGCATCACGATGCGTGTCAGTTCTGGACCTGCAAGACTCGTCGCATAGATGGTATCGGTTGGATAGGTATCTGGTAGTCCCGCAGCCCGAACCTCTTCTGCGATGCCGAAACGCCGAAAGGTCTCCATGGTCCGCGCAGCGATTGTGTTGCACTTCGCATCAGGTGGATCGCTGGCCGCCCGCGGTTCGACAATTATCACGTCGAGTCCCCGCATCGCGGCGTCGATTGCCAGGCATGTCCCGACTGGCCCTGCTCCCGCGATGATGATTGACGCATCCATGGTCTAACCCTCCAGATATGTGGGACAAGTACAAGCAATGGCCGTGGGCGTTGAAAGATCAACAGAAGTGACGTCGTACAGATGACCACACATCGTCGGCCGAGAGCGCTACCACAGAAACAAGACCATGTGCACTCTCCCCAAAGACGATGCATAGTAATACTTTCCAGCCAGAACGCGCCCTTCCCTTCGCCCGTTCGACACACGGCAAGACGTCGTCAACAGAATCAACTCTCCACCTTTCCGTAACGATCACTACAGAAAGGCGCAGCACCACAATATGGCCGGGACATATTCGAGTCAAGCACCAATTCGGTACGCCCGATGGGCGACCACGAGGTCGAGAGTCAGGCCATCGGGGCACTCGACGCTAATTTCAATCGATCGGTCGATCCTCGGGGCGTCCACCGACCTCGCTGTCACGTCAGGCACCATCACGGGATTCGGCGCCGAGAAATCGTCACAACCCGAGGTCGCGTCCGATCAATTCCTTCATGATTTCGTTCGTTCCTGCCCATATCTTGGTAACCCGGGCGTCTCGCCATGCGCGAGCAACCCGATACTCGTTCATGAAGCCGTACCCACCGTAAAGTTGCACACAGGTGTCGAGGACCTCGTTTTGCACCTGGGCAGTCCACCATTTCGCTTTGGCCGCGTTTACCGCGGAAAGTTTGCCGTCTGCGTGTTCGACGATGCACTGATCCACGTACGCCTGCGTCACGTCAACCTTGGTTTGCATTTCGGCGATGACAAACTTGTTGTACTGGAAGGAACCGACACTCTGGCCGAATGCTTTGCGCTCCTTGGCATATTCGATGGTTTCGCCGAGAATCTGTGCAGCGTTGGCAATGTTGTTGATCGACCCACTGATTCGCTCCTGCGGCAACCGCTCCATCATGTACACGAAGCCTTTTCCGACTTCGCCGATCACATTCGCTGCAGGCACCCGAACATTGTCGAAGAAGAGCTCGGCGGTGTCAGATTCGACCTGGCCGACTTTGTCGAGTTTACGGCCTCGTTCGAATCCGCGCATGCCGGTCTCGATCCCGAACAAGCTTATTGCCTTGTGACCTTTCGCCGCCGAGGTTCGAACCGCAACAATCACCAAGTCAGCCTGAATTCCGTTGGTGATGAATGTTTTTGATCCGTTGAGAATCCAATCGTCTCCAGCACGTACAGCGTGCGTCTTGAGCGCAGCCAAGTCGGAACCACCACTGGGCTCCGTCATTCCGATTGCCGCGATCACATCTCCAGTACAAAAGCCTGGCAACCAACGATTTCTTTGCTCGTCAGTACCCAAATCCACCAGATACGGTGCTGCGCAATCAATATGAATACCGAACGAAGATGCAGCTGCGCCATTGAAGCGACCCAACTCTTCGCCGAGAACTGCATTGAAGCGAAAATCATCCGCTTGCGATCCACCGTACGCTTCTGGAACATTCAGCCCCAGCAACCCTTGAGCGCCTGCCTCTTTCCATACCTGTCGATCGATCATGCGTGCGTCGATAAATTCCTCCGCACGGGGAACGAGGCTTCGCCTGACGTATTCGCGCGCCACGTCGCGAAATGAATTCTGGTCGTCGTTATAGATGGATCGTGTCATGTTCTCTCCAGAGGTAACGAGCTTCGGATTTCGCGGTACCGTCAGTTGTAGACGCGCAAGACATTGACTGTCAATTCATTGACAGTAATACTGTGCTGATTGCACACAGCCCAGGAGGCACAATGCTCGAAGCTCACGGATCGCTTGACCCAATCCGCCCGGAAAGCGCCATTCCACTCTTGAACGGCGACGAATGCGCGAAGTCGCACGGCATCGAAGTCCTTGTCCAAGTACCTTCCTACTCGCGACTGAAGATGCAAGTCCGAGCTGACATGCTCAACCCACACGGAATCTGTCACGGCGGCATGACCTTCCTTTTGGCAGACACCGCCCTGGCATACGCCTGCGGCGGAGCAATGGTCACCACCTCAGCGCAGATCATCTTCCCGGCGCCGGCCCAGCTGGGCGATACATTGACTGCCGAATGCATTGCCGTGCACCAGGGCCAGAAAGCCGGAGTATTCGACGTGACTGTCACGACGCAGAACGGCACGAAGGTCGCCCTGGTACGCGGGCAAACCCTGACGTACGGATCGCTCGAGGTTCCTGGGAAGGGCTCAGGAAAATGACGATGACAATGCCCGCCCAGTTCGACGCGGCTGTCGCGACTGCAGCTGCCCGAATCGCTGTGCAGTACTTCGACCGTTCGATCACGTATCGAGAACTCGACGATCTAGTCTCAGGCTTAGCCCACTATCTTCGAACTCGCGGAATCGTCGCAGGCGCTCGCGTTGCCATCTACTTGCAAAGTTCACCCGAGTTCGTGATCACGACACTCGCGGCCTGGCGTGCAGGATGTGTTGTGGTGCCGGTCAATCCGATGTATCGCGACCGCGAGATCCTGGAATTGCTCCTCGACTCGGGTGCAAGCGCCTTGATCTCGTCCGAGGCTGGATACACGGCCTGCATAGCCGGAATCCTGGAAAACACCGACCTGCGGGTCGTCCTCACATGCGATGAGAGCGCGATGCAGAGACGCAATGATCCACGAGTGTTCGACAGACAACCAAGCACCTCGAGTCCCGCTCCGGAAGATCTGCTGACCTTGGCTCGCGCGCACTACTCACCGCAACACGAGTTCGAGGAATCAGCATACGACGATCTTGCACTCATCTGCTACACCTCCGGGACCAGTGGGCCTTCGAAAGGTGCGATGCTCACGCACAGAAATCTTTCCACGAATATCGAATCGACTGTCCAGATACTGGGTTTGGCGAGGGGTAGTCGAATCTTCGCAATGGCGCCACTGTTTCACGTCACGGGCCTTGTTGTGGAGTTCTTGCAGTCGATTGCGTTGGCCGGCACACTCATCCTTCCGTACCGTTTTGATCCCGCCGTTGCATTGGACCTCTTCCTCGAGTACCGGCCGCACTTCGCGGTCGGTCCATGCACGGCATACTCTGCACTCTTGGCAACACCGGGAGTTCATCGCGAACATTTCCGGTCCTTCGAAATCCTTCTGGCCGGCGGCGCCCCTCTCCCTCCTCCGTTGGTCGATGCATTCGAGTCTTTGACCGGCCACTACATCATCAACGGTTACGGGCTCACAGAAACGTCGGCCGCGTGTGTCCTGATGCCGATAGGCCAGCGCGCACCGGTCGACAGCGCGACATCGGCACTAGCGAACGGTTACCCGTTCCCCGGCGTAGAACTGCGAATAGTCGACGAGGCAGGGGCGGATCTACCTGTCGGCGAACGCGGCGAAATAGTCATCCGAGGACCGTTAACCTCCAGCGGGTACTGGAACAAGCCTGAAGAGACCGCTGCGGCGTTTCGAAACGGATGGTTCTTCACCGGCGATATCGGGCTGTTCGATCACAACCGACTGCTATACGTCGTCGATCGCAAGAAGGACATGATCATCGCTTCGGGCTTTAAAGTTTGGCCGGGTGAAGTCGAATTCGTCCTGTATACGCACCCCGACGTACGCGAAGCAGCAGTGGTAGGCATTCCGGACGAGTACCGCGGTGAGGCAGTAAAGGCCTATGTCGCGCTCGTTCCAGGCGCTCGGGCAACCGAGCATGAATTGGTCGAGTGGTGTCGCGACGGTATGGCCGCTTACAAATATCCGCGATCAATTGAGATCCTGACAGACCTACCCAAAACGGCGAGCGGCAAGATCCTTCGTCGTGCGCTCCATTGACAGCAGGCATGTGCACTCAATCATCGGAGGAGCTGTCGGTATGCTGCCAGAATGCGTCTCGAGATTGGAAGCGGCCGTGAGTAAGCACCTGCCCGAGCCCAAAATTCAGGCCGGGGCAGTCTCTGGATCCGACTTCGGACGAGTTGCCAGCGAACTGACTAGTCAGCGCATGAGTGGCCTGGACGAACAAGCCGTCGAACTGGGATTCACTCTCGTGCGAACGGCAGCCTCACACATGCACGAGCTCGAGCGCATCGTTCACCGCCCAAAGGGATTAAGTTTCAGCGGTTTTCGAATCATGTACATGATCTGGCTCTTCGAGGAGATCGAAGCTCGCGACCTGGCTCGTTTGGCCGGAGTCAGCAGGCAGACGACCTCTACTGTGTTGGCCAATCTCGAAAACAGCGGACTCATCAGACGCGAACGAACGTCAAACACCGACAAGCGTTTGGTGGCAGTGCAAATGACAGAAGCCGGGCACAGAGAAATCGAACACGTCTTCGCCGAACAAAATCGTCTCGAGTCTGAATGGTTCAGCGCTCTGAGCCGCGGTGAACGACACCAATTGAAAACACTGCTCGACAAGGTCTCGATCAGTATCGCGGACTCCGCAAAAAAGAGGAATTGACCCAGATTCCAGCACCGTCAGGCCAGAGGTACGTCCCTCGCTGACCGGCACCCCTCTCGTTCTCTCACAACGCTAGCCACGTCAACAGAACGTCAACAAGGTAGCAATTGTCAGTTCATTGACAATCCTCGTGACGCCTGTCACGCTTGTTCACAACACGCAAAAACATTCAATGAGCGATCGGTATTCGCTCCGCGCCCAGAAAACACTGGAGATTTGATGACCGCACCAACGGCGTCCTCGCGTCCAACAGGACAGGGCTGGAGCATCATCGCCGTCTGTTTCTCGATTCTCATCATCGAGGGCTACGACTTGGCGATGTTCGGAAGCATCGTGCCGTCACTTAAGGAGTACGAGGCGTGGGCCCTGAGCGCCTCCACGATCGGCTACATGGGATCGGCGACAGTTTTCGGAATGCTTCTCGGCGCCCTCAGCGCAGCAGGTCTGGCCGACCGCATTGGCCGGCGACCAGTCATCATTGCCGCCGTGTCACTCTTCTCATTGGCCATGGGACTCAGCGCTCTCGCACCCAATCCTGAAATATTCCTTGCTCTCAGACTGATAATCGGCATCGGAGCCGGAGCCGTAATGCCAACGGTCGCTGCAACACTCATAGAATACGCACCCGCAGACCGAAAGACACGCAACTCCGCCCTCGGTTTCATCGGTGTCGGGATCGGCGGCATGATCTCGGGTGGTCTTGCGATCTGGCTGGTACCGACGTTCGGTTTCCGATCGATGTGCATCGTAGGAGCATTACCGCTGGTGCTCCTCGTTCCCGCACTGATCAAGTACCTGCCCGAGTCTGTCGAAATACTGACAAAGAACGGGCGTATGGACGAAGCACGTGCACTAGCCGAGAAATACGGAGTGGACCGCGAACCGAGCGTCGCTGCAGAGTCCAGGACCGAAAGTTCGGAGAACCGTTTTGCACTCGTATTCGCCGACGGACGCCGTACCGGAACGATACTTTTCTGGATCGCGACATTCTTCTGCTTACTCGTTACATTCGGTGTCGGAACCTGGCTACCTGAACTCATGCGTTCCGGCGGCTACGGCCTGTCCGCCTCGCTAGGATTTGTCATCGCACTCAAGGGTGGCGCAGTAGTCGGAGTACTTGCCGCCGCCCAGCTGGCCGATCGTTTCGGCCAGAAACCGATAGTAACTGCAACATTCATGGCTGCTGCAGCAAGCCTCATCCTCTTGTCGCTGACACCACATGTTGTGGTCGCGTACATCCTGGTCGCCGTAATCGGACTCGGCACGACAGGCCTACAGATCCTCATCAATGCATTCGTAGGCACTTACTACCCCGCCAGAGTGCGCGCCACCGGCCTCGGATTGAACCTGTCCATCGGACGGATCGGTGGAGTTCTCGGCCCGATGTACCTCGGCTGGTTGGTTGCCGGGGGCATCGGATTCGAAGCCAAATTCTACGCCCTGGCAATCCCTGCAGTCCTCGGCAGCACCTTCATCGCTTTCGTCCCAACCCGGAAAAACACAACACAACTCGTACCCGCCGCCGTGCACAATTCCAGATCTTCCCTCATTTCCCAGTAATCGACAGACCGTATGCGCCCGCTGCGCGCGCAACATGCCCGACGCCCATCGCAAGACGGATCACACCGCGATCAAAAATCTGACGCTGCACTGCTCTTTCCACGACTGACCGCGCCGACGGCCGCTGCATACTAAAAGGAGTATCTGATGAGTACGCCGAACTTCACCCTCGGCAGCTGGTTTGCTGCCAGAGCCAGCCGTTCCGCACATCGACGCGCCTTGAGTTTCGAAGGTACCACTTGGACATACGGTGAACTGCTCGATCGCATCGACAGACTCGCTACTGTCCTCGCTCGCGGTGGCATCGTCCACGGTTCGCGCATCGGCTTTCTCGGTGCCAACCAACCCGCATTGCTCGAAACCTTCTTGGCTGCATCGCGACTCGGAGCAATATTCGTTCCGCTCAACTTCAGGCTCGCAGGCGCAGAATTGGAGATGATCGTCAACGATGCGGGCGTGCATACCCTCGTCGTCGACGGAGAACATAGCGCAACGATAGATACAATTGCCGAGAAATTGTGCACAGTCCGCTACCTCAACGTCGACCGCTCCGACGGATTGTGGTCCAGCTACGACGAACTCATCGAATCCGCGAATCCGATCACGAGCCCGGTACACGTGGACAACGAGGACATTGCCCTTCTGATGTACACGTCGGGCACCACCGGCAAAGCGAAGGGAGTCATGCTCTCTCACACGAATTTGTGGTGGAATAACACAAATTTGCTTCATCTCTTCGACGTTCTCGAAAACGATGCAACGCTAGTCGTCGCTCCCCTCTTCCATATCGCAGGACTCAACGTCACCACCTTCACAACATGGCAGAAGGGCGGCGAGGTCGTACTTCACCGAAGATTCGATCCGACAGCATGTTTGAACGAAATTTCGAACCGACGTATCACCACGCTGTTCGGCGTGCCTGCGATGCTGTCAGCGGTGAGCCAAGACCCGTCGTTCAGTGACCGTGACCTGAGTAGTCTCCGCATGATCATCTGCGGCGGCGCGCCGGTCCCCGAAGCCCTACTGCATACTTTCGCCGCTAGAGGCATCGCAGTACTACAGGGATACGGCCTCACCGAAACCGCGCCGAGCGCAACCTTTCTGGTCGCCGAACATGCCCTTACCAAACTCGGCTCAGCCGGAAAAGCCCCACTCTTCACGGAAGTACAAGTTGTAGATGCCAACGGTACGCAACTGACCGGCGTGCGCGATCAAGGCGAAATCTGTGTCCGCGGCCCGAATGTCACTCGCGGATACTGGAACAATCCTGAAGCCACTGCCGCGGCAATCGATCAAGACGGTTGGTTCCACACCGGAGACGTCGGCTACTTCGACCGCGAAGGCTTCATGTACGTCGTCGACCGAATCAAGGACATGATCATCTCCGGTGGAGAGAACGTCTACCCCGCAGAAGTCGAAAACGTGCTGTACGGGCACATGGCAGTCACGGAGGTTGCGGTCGTCGGTCTACCCGACGACCGCTGGGGTGAGGCCGTAGCCGCAATTGTTGCCCCAACTCCGGGCCATAGCCTCACACTCGAAGACCTCAGAGATTACGGAGCGAGCAGGCTAGCGCGATACAAACTCCCCACTCGACTGATCCTCGTCGACGAACTGCCTCGTAATCCCTCCGGCAAAGTTCTCAAATACCAACTCCGCGCCGGCTGCAAATCTGAACTTCAAAACAATTCTGCCACTTCATGACTGGTGCGCGCAATGCCAACTGACAATCCTCACGCAAGTCGCCGAACTTTGGAACTGATCGGCGCCCTGGCACTACTTCCATGTTCAGGATCGGGATACCCGAAGTCCGCAACGTTAAGGGACTGTTCAGTCACCGAAGGCGGTACAAGTGGAATCAACTCTTCGACCGAGCTCACGGGCTACTGGCACTGCTCGTTGTGAACTCGGTCGACTACGCAGAGGTGGTCCCGCTCAGCCCAACCGAGCGGGACCACCTTTTGCAGAACGCTAGCCCTTGATGAACTCGAGAATGTCCTGGTCCAGGGCATCCTGATAGGCGCCGTAGATGCCGTGCGGGGCTCCTGGGTACACCTTGAGAGTGGCGTTCTTGACCAGCTTGACCGACTTTTCGGCCGCCGCAGCGATCGGAACGATCTGGTCGTCATCGCCGTGCGCGATAAGCATCGGAACATCGATCGCCTGGAGGTCCGCGGTCTGATCCGTCTCGGAGAACGCCTTGACGCAGTCGTATGCTGCCGCAAGGTTCACCAACATCCCCTGTCGCCAGAAGTCGTCCTTCGCGCCCTGCGAGACCTCCGCGCCTTCACGATTGGCGCCGTAGAACGCATCGCTCAGATCCTTGTAGAACTGTGACCTGTCCTTGAGTACACCAGCGCGGATTCCGTCGAACGCCTCGATGGGCGTGCCTTCGGGATTCTCTTCGGTTCGGACCATGAGCGGTGGGACCGCGCCCGCAGTGATCACCTTTGCCACACGACCTTTTCCGTGTTGGGCGGCGTACCGGACAACTTCACCGCCGCCCGTCGAATGACCTATGACAACAAGGTCTTTCAGGTCCAGTGTTTCGACAAGTTCAGCGAGGTCACGCGCGTACGTATCCATGTCGTTGCCGGTGTACGTCTTCGACGAACGGCCGTGTCCACGACGGTCATGTGCAATAGCCCGATACCCGGCATCCGCGAACAACTTGAGCTCGACTTGCCATGCGTCGGAACTCAGCGGCCAACCGTGGCTCAGCAGTACGGGTTGGCCGGTGCCCTGCTCTGTGTAGTAGATCTCGGTTCCGTCAGAGGTGGTGATGTACGGCATCCTGTGCTCTTTTCTCTTGTTGTGGAAGGAGATCTGAAAGCGTGCACGTGCCGGCTGCCCGACCTCCCTCACGCTACGGATGCCCACGCCGGTGGCAACAGAGACAAAGATCGACACCTTTTCCTACAAATGTCGAACACCACCCGATCTACAAGCGTCCTGTTGCTTCCCACAGTCGGATCAACTTGAGAGTGACGTGCAACGTACTGCGAGCCAAACCGTCGTCGAGCGCGTGACGCACCGATTCCGGCATGTTCTCGAGTCGGTAATACAACGTGGTGCGGTGGATATGAAGTTGTTCGCACGCAACTTGGGCGTGCCCGCCGCAATCGAGATAAGTCTCGACTGTCTGTCGTTGCACGGCATCGCTGCGTTCCCACAGCTCGTAAGCGGCAGGGGAAAACGAGGAAAGCAATGATCGATCACCGCCCACTGCCTGCAGGAGAATCCAACTGCCGAGCTCCGAATAGTCAGCTCGCGCTCCGAACTCCGGCAATACCGCTGCAGTCTTCGCGGCCGTCACGGCCCGATCCGCAACAACTCGGAGATCATCGTCGTCGTGCTGGTGCGCGGCGGATCCGATGCTGCGAATGGTGAACACCCTATCCGCAGATTCGGTGCGGATCTTCTCCTCGAGCACGGCAATGTCGTGCGCGTGGCTCACAAAGATCAGGCAGTCACCACACAACCCGAGAAATCGGACGGATGAATCCCGCGATCTGTCGAGGCATCGCCCGAAAACGCTCAATGCGATCGAGTTTTCCTGGCCGTCGACGAGCACCGCACGAATGACGGTATCCGGCCCTCGCACCAGGGCGTGACGCCCGAGCGCTTCGGTGAATGCTTGCCGCCGCACTGCCATGTCGTCGGACAGTAGTCGCATGAGGTAACCGTCACTGCGTTCGCGACCATAGGACTCGTCGGGACTTAGGCTGTCCGAGAACAACATTGGAAGAGCAGAGTCGACTGCAACGTCAACGGCGGCAAGATCGGACTCCGTCAGGGCCGGCAGACCACCGGTGATGAGCCACAGCACTCCGTACAGCCGATCATCGCTCCGGATCGGTACGGCAAGACGTTCGCGCGCGTCGAACCCGGAGAGATCGATCGTAGTCGGATACCGAAGATCGTCGACGCTCAATCCCTCGAGATAGCGACGGGCAGCGTCCGGCGTCGATCTTCGTAGCAGACTCTCCGCGCGTATTCGATCGATGTCGTTTCCCTGTGCGCTCGCGGCGACTGGACGATATTCCGCATCGTTGATGACCACGGAACGCTCGAGCACCTGCGCAAGCTCGTCAACAACTTCCTGAAGCTTCATGTGCACTACTGAATTGTCTGTTACATCCCGTGTAGCAGCCACGCGAAACCGCCGAAGCCCGGTGTGATCTACCTTTCCGAATCCGAGAGGGCAATCGCAAGAGCAACGCGGTCGAGCTTTCCCCGCGGCGTGCGCGGTAACCGATCGACCCGGAGAATCCGCACCGGCATGCTCGGACTGGGGAGGGTAGTTCTCAGATGCCGCCAGATCGCTTCGGTCTGCAATGCGTCGTCGTTGACAACGATGGCGACCGCTGGAGCCTCCCCCATTCGTGCATCCGGTACGCCGATACACGCGGCCTCTGCGATACCGGGCAGAGCAGTCAACGCCGCTTCGACAGCGGCCGGTTCCACTTTGAGGCCCGCACGGATCAGCATGTCGCTCTCGCGGCCGAGCAATTGCAGGCGTCTGACCTCCACACGTCCTCGGTCACCGACAGTCATCCAACCGTCGAGCGGGCCGTCTACCACTCCCATTTCGGTCAGATAGCCGTCGAACAGCATGTCGCTCCGCACATGCACAAGACCGTCCCGAATCTCGGCGTCAACTCCGTCGAACAACTCCCCGGCCGAAAACTCGTCGATGTCACCGAGTCCTCGATCAAAAGACACGAAACTCAATTCCGAAGCCCCGTAGAAGTGCACCAACGACGCACGTGGCAACGTTGCCTGCAGCGCGCGGCGTCCGGAGCGCGGCCACCGAGCGGCTGACGAGATCACCTCGCGGACACACTCGACTGGCTCGATACCTGATCGCACGAGGTCCCAGGCGATCGTGGGTACCGAATACAGGTGAGTTGCACCGGCTTTCACTGCCGTTTCCGCACCGCGAAGGTCGACGAGGGCACCGCGAGTGAGCGCATGGAGAGCTCCGTACAGAAAGTGTGTGTGGTCGAGGACGCCCGGCACCGAGACTCTGTCTCCGACGCCGACATCGAATACCGCATCCGACCGATCAAGAGTTCGCGCCCAGGACAACTGGTTTCGGACGAAAAGCTTGGGCTCACCGGTGGTGCCCGACGTGACACCGACCAGCAGTTCAGAGTCGGCCGACGCCTGATTCGACGCCCCGTCACATTCGAGGTCGACCGCGGTGACGAGTTCACCGGAGAACCCTCGACGACGTAACCGCCTGTGCTGCTTCGATTCCGCGACAACGGCTCCAGGAACGGTCAGTTCGAGGACGCGCTCAAGCTGAGCCTCGAGAAGGTGTCGGTGCAACAGAACCACACTGGTACCCGCGCGCATCGCTGCCGTGACAACCACCAAGGATTCGACATCCGACGTCGGCAGTACCGCCACTCGGTTCATCGACGACAGTCCCGATGCAACCCGGGACACCCTCGCCCAGAAGTCGGCGTAGCTGATCTCCTCGCGCGCGGAGACAACCGCAATCCTCGACGGATTGTCGCGAACTCGGTGAGCAATCCGCTCCGCGAGAAGTTCACTCATCGTTGCGCCCTCACGAAACACGCTCGACCAGCATCGCGATACCCTGACCGCCGCCGATTGCGCAGGCTGCGAGTCCCAGGTCCGGTCCACCGTCGGCCAGCATCTGACTTGCCAAGCGCACCAAGAGGACAGCTCCCGATGCGCCCCACGGGTGGCCCATCGCAATGGCACCCCCTTGGGGGCAGATGATGGATTCATCGAGTCCGAGTTCGTCCGAAACAGCAAGGACAACGGAGGAAAATGCCTCGGTGATCTCGACAATTCCCAAGTCGGAGACACTGATTCCGGTTTTTGCACACAGCGCCGCAATGGCAGGGACTGGGCCAAGTCCCGGCAAAGCCGGATCGGACCCCGCTACAGCGGTGCCGAGAATCCGCAGAGCCGGCATTCCCTGTGCGAGAGACTCCGTCGTCACCGCCAGCACTGCGCTGCCGTCCGAGATGCCACACGAATTTCCGGCCGTGGCTGTTCCGTCAGCCCCAAAACTTGGACGGAGCCTCGCCAACCGCGCCTCGGTCATGCCGCGGCGAATTCGCTGGTCAGTGTCGACACCGCCGATCGGCACGATTTCGGCGGAGAAATCTGTGGCAGCAGCGAGCGTGTGCGAACGGGTTGCGTATGCATCCTGCCGCTCACGACTGATACCGCGCAACCGCGCAAGATCATCTGCGGCACAACCCATATCGGGATCGGCAAATCCCTGCGGAGCAAACGGTGCCCGGGTGTACCGAGTGTGCTCACCGCCCTGAACTGGTGGCCAGAATCGCCACGGCGCGGTACTGGCGGATTCGACGCCACCGGCCAGGATCAGTGTGTCGTTCCCACTACGCACCCGCAACGCAGCGTGCATGACGGCATCGAGACCCGAACCGCATTGCCGGTCAACAGTGACGCCCGGGATCGAGAAACCCAACCCTGCTGCCAGTGCCGCGATACGAGCGGGATTGCCACCGGGACCCATGCAGTTTCCGAGGATGACGTCGTCCACCTCGACCTCGATACCGGATCGCCGCAGCACAGCATGCACTTCGTTCAATACCGGAGCGGCAAGGTCCGTCGTGGTCAGGTTGGCAAATCCATGGCCTGCATTACCGATCGGGGTTCGCCGCGCGGCCACCAGAACAGGAGCTGAATTCATGAGTGCAACTCTTTCACGCGTCCTCGCGCGACTTTGCCACTACCGGTGCGTGGCAGCTCGTCGACGGTGATCCAGCGACTCGGCATAGCTTCTCTCGCCAACAACGCACGCGCCTGCGCACGAATTGCATGAAGTGTTACGGCGTCGTCGTGCTCGATTACTGCCGTGATCGTCTCTCCGAGAACCGAATGCGGGGAGCCGATGACGGCAGCGCCGGTGACACCGTCCACGGTTTCCAGGGTTCGCTCGACGTCCTCGGCCATGACCGTGGTTCCGCCGACGTTGATCGCAAACTCCCCGCGCCCGAGAATCGTCAGTTCCCGGTTCGCTCCGAGGACCGCTCTGTCTCCGACTCCGAACCACTCCGCCGCACCCAGCACACGATACGGCGAACGGACGTACAAGAGTCCGTCGCGGATCTCGGCGTCGACGCTGTCAAGAAGCTGCATCGGATCAGGTACCCGCCGGGCAGCGACAATGGAAAGCTCTGCAGCGCCGTAGTATTCGACTATCTCGATCCCCGACGCCGCAGCCCGGGCTCCGTCGTCCAACATGGTCCCGGCTACTATCGCCGTCCGCAACCGCGGCGCCTCGTACACGATGCGTCGTAGAACGGCTGGAACCGCGTGCACGACCGTCGCATCCGTAGGGTCGTCGGTGACGCACGCGCCTTGCCACAGTGCGTGAACAGCACCGAACAGATGCATCGTCGCGTGCAGCGGACCGCTGATGAGCACGCGATCGTGTGCCTCGATGCCGGTGATGGCGGTGAACTCGGGGAAGCTGTCGAACCACGACGCCACTGTCCTGGCCAGCGGACGCGGTCGTCCACTGGAACCAGACGTGGCGACGAGCAGAAACGACGATGGATCGATCTCGCTGCGCTCGGGTCTCGCCGCTGGATCCTCCACGATCACCGCAGTTCCGCGCCTCGCGGCAGCAAAGACGCAGATCAGCGCTTCCAGCACCGGCAGCGCCGACGCGTCGCACACGGCAACCTGAGGTGATCGCTCGATCGCGGCGTCAAGTTCTGCATACGTGAGAACTGTGCCCCCGAGATCAAGCGCGCACTGATCGCCGTGTCCCCCGAGTTGTCCGATCACCGACGAATCAGTCCTGGATAAGCTCGGTGTACACCCTTGGCGACAACACTCGCGACAACCACTTTCAACGCGTCGCCGGGAAGAAATGCCACGTTTGTGCTCAGCGCGGCACCGATACCCATGTCCGTACGAAGTACCAGTCCCGCCGTGCCGAACAGATACACGACGGCGATACCGCCAAACGCATTGATCAGAATGCCCAGCACAAGCGGGTACTTGGGCAGGATCCGGGCGGTGAGCCAACCGATGCACAGGACCGCGGGAAGCCACCCGACCAGATAGCCGGCACTAGGTCCGGCGAGGGCGGTCAATCCGGTGCGTCCACCTGACAGCAGCGGCAACCCGATCATCGTCAGTGCCAGGAAGACGGCAACTGCCGCAACACCTTTCCGCGCACCGAGGATGGCTCCAGCAAGAATGACTCCGAGCGTCTGCAGTGTGATGGGCACACCACTGATACCGATCGTGATCGCACCGGGCAGGCCCAACGCAGCGATCAACGCAGCGAACACCGCGATCTGAGCCATTTCCCTTGCCTGAACGCCGACCTGCGGCGCCTGGGCGCCCTCGAGACTTGACATGCCCACTCCTCCAGATACTTGAACGACGTTCAAGATAGCAGCTCCGCCGCCCCCGCAGTAACCCCGCCAGGCACGATTGCTTCGAACCTTCACACTTCAGACCGGAAGGGTCCATGATGAACACGGACATACGAACACTGCAGGAACATGCCGAATACGGTCCAGTCATGTGGAACAAGTAGTCGAGTAATGCGAGGAGTAGTGCAGTTATGGGCACCATGAAAGCCGCGGTTGTGCATTCGTTCACGGAACCGTTGACGATCGACAACATCGAAGTCCCGGAACCAGGCCCCTTCGAAGCGTTGGTACGCGTCGAGTACTCAGGTGTCTGTCACACCGATTTACATGCAGCGCATGGCGATTGGCCGGTCAAGCCATCCCCACCGTTTGTCCCCGGCCACGAAGGCGTCGGGACGGTCATCTCGGTTGGCGAGTCGGTCACCCGGATCAGCATCGGCGACACCGTCGGAAACGCGTGGCTGTGGAGTGCGTGCGGTGAATGTGAGTACTGCGAAACCGGGTGGGAAACCCTGTGCCCGAACCAGAAGAACGGCGGATACTCGGTTGACGGCTCCTTCGGGCAGTACATGCTCGTCGACTCCCGTTACGCGCCGATCATTCCGGCCGGCGTCGATCTGTCCGCCGTGGGACCCATCCTGTGCGCCGGCGTCACGGTGTACAAGGGTCTGAAAGTCACCGACACCCGACCCGGGCAATGGGTTCTGATCTCCGGAATCGGCGGGCTCGGACACATTGCGGTGCAGTATGCCGTCGCGATGGGACTTCGAGTAGTGGCCGTCGATGTCGACGACGCCAAATTAGAGCTCGCGACCAAGCACGGCGCCGAACACACCGTGAACGCAAGGACGGTAGAAGATCCAGCCGCAGCCATCAGCGCCCTCACTGACGGCGGAGTTCACGGGGCACTGGTCACCGCCGTCAACGCACACGCCTTCCCACAAGCAGTCGGCAGTCTGCGCCGCGGCGGCACCGTCTCCCTGGTCGGACTCCCCCCGGAGAAATTCCCCCTCGATATCTTCACCACAGTGCTGTTGGGACTGACCGTCCGTGGATCGATTGTCGGAACCCGTAAGGACATGAGCGAAGCGGTGGACTTCTTCGCCCGAGGGCTCATCAAACCCACCTATTCACTCCGGAAACTCGAGGACATCAACACCATCTTCACCGACATGGAAGCCGGAAAAATCGACGGCCGTATCGTTCTCGATTACACGGGAAACAATTCCTGATCAGCGGCGAGTAACCGTCACGGTGAACCCGCTCGGTCGCATCGTAAGTTGCTCCTGAACCTCGAGTTCGTAGGTCGGGTCGGCTGTTAACTCGTAGCGATGCAAGATGACGGCTAGTGCCATCAGCATTTCGTGATAGGCGAACTGGCGCCCGATGCACGCGCGCGGTCCGGTGCCGAACGGCTTGTACGCGGCACCGGACCGCGACCTGACCTGCTCGGGCAGAAAACGATCCGGGCGAAATTCGTCTGCGTCGGCGCCCCAAACGGCTTTGTCAGGGTGGACTCGCTGCAGGACAACCATGACCCAGTCGCCCTTCTGGAAGGCGTATTTCCCGCCGATCACAGAACGGGCACCTGACACGGAGAAGCCGCTGGACACCGTCGGGTGCCAGCGGCTTCACCGCCTCGGATGTCGATCAGATCGAATCTGTAGCGTCGGGCCGCCAGGTCGCGACCGCCCAGATCACCACGACATCAAGTGCGATGATCACGATCGACCACAGCGGGTAATAAGGCAACCACAAGAAATTCGCCACGATCGAGAGTGCTGCGATCACAAAGGCCATTCCACGAGCCCACGTCTGACCCACAAACAGCCCCAACGACACCACAATTCCGATGATTCCCAGGACGATGTGGATCCAACCCCACGTTGTGACGTCGAATTTGTATGTGTAATTGATTCCGACGATCACGATATCGTTGTCGGCGAGAGCTGCGATACCTTGCAGGAGAGAAGCAATTCCCGCAACGAAGAGCAGCGCGGCCGCCGCTACCGTAGTACCAATCGCAATGCCCTGTCGCACAGGATGGTTTGCGGGAGCTTGATGCGAAGCAGTCATGACGTCCCCTTCGTCGGCAGAATAGCGTGAGGACAGTCAACCGAGTTTCAGCAAACCGGACATCACCCCGAACGGGTGAACACTTGCCGCACCCACCGTGACCAGGACGGACATCGTTCACTTGGTCCGTCGGCAGGCGCTCTTTCCACCCGCATTTCACGAACGAGGTCGATACCTTCGTCGCCCACCTATTCGCTCATGCACCTGTTGGAACGGTATGTCGCTGTCGCACTTCCGCAATGTACTCACGGATGGCGTCGCGATTCTTGACGAGAAAGCGTATCTTCTCGTCCAGCCCGGACGCTTCCGCCTCGAGCATCGACAGCATTTCCGGTGTCACATCGTTCATATGGATGACGCGCTCTTGGTCCAGACACGGAAGGATCTGCCGGATCACTCGAGTCGGGAATCCCATTTCCAAGAGACCTCGTATCTGGAAAACCCGATCGACCATACGTTCGTCGTAGTCTCGATAGGTGTTTTGGGATCGTTTCGGAGCGATCAGGCCCTGTTCCTCGTAGTACCGCAAGAGCCGCCGAGATACCTGCGTCGCCGTCGACAGTTCACCGATCTTCATATCGCCGAGGCTATTTCGAGTGAACCGAGGTGGAGACGCTCACGCAATGTGACGACCCGAGAATTCGACCCGAACGCTGCGGTGAGTTGCTGAAGGACGAGTGGGATATCCGAGCCGTTCACTGCCGGCCGCAGTCGCACACCGTGTGCACCAGCTACCACAAGTTCGTCGATCCGGCGTACAAGTTCACCTACCGAACCGACAAAAACATCAGTGTCGGATAAATACGGTGCACCTGACAGCTCGTCGAGGGCCCGCTTCTTCTGTACCGCTTCGGCGTGGGTCGCACCGAGGAAGACGACCAGATCCACCAGAATCGTCAGAGGTTTCTCGATCAAGTCTCGTTGCACTGCATCACATTCGGTTTCCACGGCGGCGAGAACGTCGCCGATGGTGACCCCATTGCCGTTCGGCGTCGGCGTCACCAGGATCACGTCGGCCGCCGCGGTCGCCAGCCGGTACGGCACATGGGCGTGATGCGCCAGCGCGAGAACAACGGGTTGCATATCCTTCGCGACCGGAACGCCGAGTGGGCCCGCGATGCCGAAGGTCGCGGTCGTGATGGGCTGGGCCGAGATCTGACTGATATCGAGGAATCGGCCGTCCGTTCCGTCGTGGAGTGCGTCTTCCGCCCACGTCGACCACAGTGCTCGGAGTATTTCAATCGACTCGGTCGCATCCGAGAAAACTGGCGCCAGCCGGGTTCCGACCTTCTCGGGGCAGTAGATGTCGGACTCTTTCAGGTCGGGAACGGGCTGCGGGCGAACGAAATGTTGTGTGTCGATGCTTCGCGACGTGATCTGGGCGCGAAGTCCGACTCGGCCTCCGCTAAGGAGGTTGAGCGAAGCAATTTCGGTGGCGATACTGTACGGCTCGTTGTGGGTGAGATTTCTCGCGGCGATCACACCGAGCTGTTGCGTTCCGAATACGGCCAGCGCGGTCAGTGCCACCGGCGACAGTCGGCCGCGGACCTGGTCTTGTTTGCTGTCCATTGCCCTGAAGTCCGACGATTGAAGTCCGATTGATTCCTCGAATGTCACGAAATCTACGCCGGATGCATCGATGTCGTGCAACAACGCCGACCAGTACGGAGCTGTGAAGAGTTCGGACGGTGTGTGACCTTGTAGTCGCCACGCCGCTGGATGCCATCCTGCAGGTTCCAACGCGATGCCGATGACGGGCAAGTGGCGGGTTGACTTTCGAGCATTCATACCTGGACCTGACCTTCCTGGTGAATTTGTGCAGGGGATCGAAACCCGCGTCCGCGAGCGGTCATCATGATCACCGCTGACAGTAGGGCGAGTACCACCGTCCACCACGGTAATGATCGAGCACCATTGAGGGGCAACAGAACTCCACCCAACACTGCACCGGCAGCCATGGCGCCGTTCCACAGCGTCGTGAGAAGCGCTTGAGCTTCGTCTGCATGTGGGCCTGCAGCAACTGCCGCCGATGTCTGCAGCAGAGTGGGAATCCCTCCCCACCCCAACCCCCATACGGCGGCAGCGACGTAGACGAACAGTGGATTGTCGATAGTGACGGCCAGAATGGTTGCGGCAACGGCGATCAGCACAGCACTGACGACGCCGAAGGTCCGGAGCTTCGTGTGGATGTGATTTCCCACAACAACAATGCTGATCAGACATGCAACTCCGAAAGTCAGCAGCACTAGGTCCGTGTCAACACCCATACCGATCGCCTCGAGCAACGGAGCAATGTACGCGTACATGATCGTGTGCCCCAACACCACGGTGAAGGTCACGATCAGAACCGCGTCGACACCGGGAATTCGTGCACTCTCGAAAATGCTTCGCCGTTTCTGGTTTCGCGGCTGCCCTGGACGATCCGGAACCGCCACCGCGATTACGACGACAAGCACAACAGCCAAACCTGACATGAGATAGAACGGTGCCCGCCACCCGGCCGCGTACCCCAAGGAGGTCCCGAACGGAACGCCGAACGCGAGAGCAAGCGGAATTCCCGCCATCACCACCGCGATCGCACGACCCTCGAGGTGTTTCGGGGCAAGACTTCTGGCATATCCGGCCAGCAATGCCCACGCGACACCGGCCGCAACTCCCGCGACGAAGCGCGCAGCCATTGTCAGTACAAAGTCGACCGAAAATGCCGTAACGGTGTTGGCGACCGCGAACCCGACAATCGCGGCCAGCAGTAACACTTTTCGGGACCACGATGCCGTCGCGGCAACCAAAGGAACCGTCGTCAACGCCGTACCCACCGCGTAAATCATGATCGTCTGCCCGGCAGCGGATTCACTGACAGCGAGACTGTCACTCATAGCGGGTAGCACTCCGGCGGGGAGAGTTTCCGTCAGGCTGGTGATCAAGACGGACGCGAACAAAGCAAGAAGCGGGACGCGGGGGAGCTTGTCCGGATGATGTTCACTGGTGCCGAAAACTTGTTGCTGTGAAGCGATGTCATCTGCCATGGACCGATTGTCAACCCTCACATCAATGTGAAGGTCAAGCGCTCCGCGAAAATCCGATTTCCATTCAATCAATGTGGTGCCGTACAGGTTTGATCTGTCCAGTCGAGGAACTGTCCGTGACCGCCTGCCACTGCACGGGGCACTCCGTCCAGAGAGACAACAAATTTGCCGCGGTTATTCTCCGCTGACGTTGTCAACTTGGCGTCGATGGCGGGAAGGACTCCGACCCCTTCATTCGCAATCCAATGACATGGCAACGAGCGAACAACGTCCGCGAACGCCTCTCGATCCGCCGGGACGAGGTAGTTGAGGACGGCACTGTGAAAGACCACCACCTTGGTTCCTCGAGGTGTCTGCTCGACGAGATCGGCAACGGCGGAATTGAGATCACCGCGGACCAGACGCGGCGGATCCCTCCGGGCGACGGCGGCAGCATCGCGCAAACGCTGTCGACGATGATCCTGCTCAGGCCACACGAGACTTTCCAACCACCTCATGTCGTCGGCGTTGGTCACATCAAGTGGATTCAGGTCGACACCCGACCGGTAGACCACTTCAGGCAGCTTCTCGGGAATCGGCGGATAGCCAGACGTCTCACAGTCGAGCAGAACAGCGGACGGACCATCGACCGGATGCAGATATCGGTTGCCGTCGTAGCAATAGCTGTAGCGGTCCGGAAAGAGGCACAGGCCAGCCGAGGCCCCGACCTCGATCAGGGAGAGCGGGCCACCCAGCAGTCCGAGTAGAGGAAGCAGTACGGCGGCGCGGCCGGCTTCGTTGGTCTGGGTCGTCCTGGTCCGTGCCAGTTCTTCGACGTCAGGCCAGTGAACTGTCAACCAATGACGAAACAAGCCATACGAACTGGGAGGTGCGCCGAGGTGACGACTGGCACCGAATACCAGATTGGGTTGCCGTCGTGGCTCGGGAAGTCGATCGATGAGAGTGAGGATCGGTGGGTCCGCGGCTACTCCGAGACCCCACTCCTCGTAGATTGCGGAGTTTCCTCGCGCTTCCACTTCGGCAAACGATCGGTATCTGCGCGAAGTGTCCACCATCGATGTCTACCAAACCTGGTGGGGTGCGGGAAGATTTTCCATCACGCTGAAAGATAACGACGGGGCCGCCGAGTGGATAACCCACCGAGCGGCCCCGCCTCCCCCTGTTCGCTACGACTCTTTACGACGTCGAATCAGGTGCGATCCAAGCATTTCCGAACAGCATGATGCCGTCGGCGCTCGGCGTGATTCCGTAGACGTTCTTGCTCCACGGAATGAAATACTTACCTGTGTTGACGACCAGCATAGGAGCCGTCTCGTTGACAAGAGTCTGGATTTCCTCGATCACTTTCTTGCGATCTTCATCGGTTGGGGCCGATTGCATCTCGAGGAGAAGGTTATCCATGGTCGCGTTCTTGTAACCGATCACATTCGACGACGATTCGCTGTACAGGTTGCCGTACATCCGGACGAAGGGTGATTCGTCGAGCACATTGAATCCTGCATAGCCGATGTCGTAATCATGTTGGGCGTACATGGTTTTCACGAGGTCGTTGATGCTCGTCGTGTAAACGATGTCGACCGTGAATCCGACGGCTTGCAGCATTGCCTGGAACGCGAGCGCACTCCGCTGAGTTGCCGGGTCGTTCAAGCCCACATAGGTGAGCTTGCCGTCGTATCCGTCCGCTTTGGCTTCGTCGAGATACTTCTTTGCAGCCTCGGGGTCGTACCCGTTCCCGGCAACGGATCCATGCCACCGCGACCACGATTGGAACATGTCGCTACCGGGCATTCCGTTGCCGCCCTCGACCCTCTCGTTGAAGGTGTCGGGGTTGAATGCCGCCACGATTGCTTTGCGAACCCGCACATCAGACGCGGCCCGTCCCTCACGCTGATTGATGTTGCCGACGCCGCCCATGTTCACGGTGTACACGTATCCCACGTCTCCAGCGCTCAGAGCGTTGTGAACAACGTCCGCGCCACGCAGGTATGCGGCCTGAACACCGCCGGTATGCAAGGCATCGAGTTTGGCCTGCTCACTGACGATCGCCGGGAATCGCAGCTTGTCGAGGTTCGGTTTGCCGTTCCAGTACGCAGGGTTGGCGGCGAGCACCAATTCATCCTGCGAAGCGAACTTCTCGACGACGAAAGGACCGGCTCCGATCGGCGCGAAGGTCCCTGATGTCATCGAGGACGGTGCCACGATCATCCCAGGACCGGTGGTGAACATGATCGGAAATTCGTTCCACGGCTGCTTGAGTGTGAAGACGACGGTAGCCGGATCCGGTGACTGTACGTCGGCAACGGTCGCCTTCCACACCTGCGTGTGGGTTCCCTTCTTCTCCACATAGTGGTTGATGCTCCACAACACGGCGGCGCCGTCCACAGTTGTACCGTCACTGAACTTCGCGCCATCACGCAGCGTCAACGTCCATACGCTGTTGTCTGCGTTGGCTTTCAGCGATTGTGCGAGTTGCGGTTCGAACGTCTTCGTTTCGGGGTCGTACCGCATGAGGAGGTCGTAGATCGCGGCCATCTCGTTGCCGCCGGTCGCGCCGCCATCTTGCCGGTCGGCTGGATCCAGGCTGCTGACGCCGTTGTACGTCGCAAAGGACAGTGTTCCACCAGACGTAGGGTCACCGCCGTCCCCCTGTTCGCCAACCAGTCCGGTTGTCACGTCCGACGTATCGGTCTCCGAACCGGACCCGCCCCCGGCGCAGCCGGCAACCAGCACCGTCGCCGCCGCCAAGGCAGTGAACGTGGTCGCGGCACGAGCGAATGAACTACGCAGCATGTAGACCTTCTTTCCTAGGAAGTTCGTGGAGGATATATCGATCAGCGCATGATTGATTCGGGAATGGGCTGAGCACCACGAACGAGTCGTCCGGGTAGTGCACCGGTGTGCTCGCCCTCTTCGAATACAACGTCACCCGCGACGACGGTAGCCACGTAGCCGGTGGCAGTTTGCATCAGCCGACGACCGCCGGTTGGCAAGTCGTACAGCACTTCCGGGTGATCGGCCTGGAGGCGTCCGAAATCGATCACGTTCAGGTCTGCCCGATATCCCGGCAATAGCTGACCACGGTCCAGCAGACCGACCACAGCTGCCGTGTCGGCGGTGTGCCGCTTGATCAACCATTCGATGGGGAACAACAATTCGGGTTTTCGGTGGTCACGTCCCCAGTGAGTGAGCAGTGTTGTCGGAAAGCTTGCGTCACAGATAGCGCCGCAATGCGCGCCGCCGTCACCGAGCGCCGGGACGGTATCCGGCCGAGCCAGCATCTCGCGAACCGCATCCAGATTCCCGCCGGCATAGTTGAGCATCGGGAAGTACAGCAGTCCGCGCCCACCTTGCGCCATCATTGCGTCGTACGCAACCTCGACGGGTGACACACCGGAGCGCTCGGCAAGCGCAGCAACCGAATCATCGGGCCCCGGTTCGTAGTTGGGCGGATCACCGAGAAGATAAACACTGTCGAATCGAGTCGAGAGTTTCTGGACGAACTCACTCTCCGTGGCGGGTTGCTCGGCGAGCAGCGCAGCCTTGACTTCTGGGCGAGCAAGCTGCGCCGCCCTCTCCTCGCGAGGAAGATCCGCGAGCGCCGCGTAGCTGGGATACGCCATGAACGGATGCCAACTCAACTCCCAGCCGAGCATCACGCCGACGGCTCTCGGCGCCACCTGACCCGTAATCGGAATGTTCTGCTGCGCCGAGACTTCCGCCAAGCCGTCGAGTAGTGACCGCCACTTGTCCGGCGCTCGGTCGCTCTGGACGATCGACACGGACATCGGCCGCTGCGCCGCCTCGACTATCGCGCTGACAAACTCCATCTCCTCCGGCTCGTCCATGAAATCGGAGATGAAGTCGATGACACCCGCACCCGCCTTTGCCAGACCCCGGGCCAGCCCGGTCAACTCCTCGCGAGATGCCGTCAGGCTGGGTGTCGGCTCGCCGGCGGACGTCTTGTGCACCGCAGACCGCGACGTCGACCACCCGAGTGCACCGGCCTCGACTGCCTCGGCGACAAGATCACGCATCCGGTCCATTTCGGCTTCGGTAGGCCGAGCCAGATGGTCACCTCCGCGCTCCCCCATCACATAGGTCCGAAGCGCGCCGTGTGGCAGTTGGGCGGCAAAGTCGATGGCATGTGGCGTATCGATCGCGTCGAGATAGTCGGGAAAAGACTCCCAGTTCCAGCTCATCCCTTCGGCAAGAACACTTCCGGGAATGTCCTCGACGCCTTCCATCAAGCTGATCAGCCAATCGCGCTGCTCAGGTTTGACAGGCGCAAAGCCCACACCACAGTTACCCATCACCACGGTGGTGACGCCGTGCAGCGACGACGGTGTCAGCAACGTGTCCCAGGTGACCTGTCCGTCGTAATGCGTGTGGATATCCACAAAACCGGGAATGACAAGTTTGCCCGAAGCGTCGATCTCACGACGTCCCGCCTCGGGCACCTCACCGATTGCCGTGATCGTGCCGCCGTCGACAGCGACATCCGCTCGCCGCGGCGCGCTGCCCGTTCCGTCCACCACGGTGCCGCCGCGAATCACCAGATCATGCATGATCTACCGCCTCGATCGAATCAGATTGCCGGGCAGCGCCTTCGAAGAGACGCAGCGTGGATGATGCCACAGCCTCGGCAGCCGCTGCAGCGGCACGCGATACGGCAGTGAACTGGAGAAAACCGTGCGGCAGAGTCGGGTAGTGCTGCACCTCGACGGGTACCCCGGCGCTGCGCAGTCGCTCGGCATATTCGAGCCCCTCATCCAGGAGCGGATCGTGCCCACCCACCACCACAACAGCCGGCGGCAGTCCCGAAAGGTCCGCAGCGTGAATCGGCGAAATGTCCGGCGAGGTCCGAGCGTTCACATCAGGGCAGTAATGGTCGAAGAACCATCCCATCTCCCGCGCACCGAGGAACACTCCGGAGTTGTCGACGTACGAGTCCCGCGTCAGGTCGGCATCCACCACCGGATAGATGAGCACCTGCCCTACCAGCGCGACCTCATCATCGGACCGCATCAACAGTGCGCTCACGGCCGCCAGGTTTCCACCGGCGCTGTCGCCCGTGACAACGATTCGCGGATCCAGCCCCTCGGATCCTGAAGCGACCCAGCGCAGCACCGTCTCCGCATCGTCGACTGCTGCAGGGAATGGGTGCTCCGGCGCGAGCCGGTAATCCACGCTCACCACCGGGACACCCGCAGTATCGGCAAGCAGTCGACACAGCGGGTCGGCATAGTCGAAATCCCCTGTGACCCAACCACCACCATGAAAATGTACGACGGTACCGGCGCGTGTCACCTGTGTCGGCCGGTAGATCCGCACCGAAACACCGTCCCTCACCGAACACGCTTCGATCGACGCCACCTCCGGTCCGGGCGCGCAGGCTTGCAGCGCACCCCGAATCCGCTCACGCGCCTGCGGCGGGGTGAGTTCGACCATCGGCGGGAGCCCTGCCCCCGACGCCGCATCGGCGACGGCTTGCAATGCCGGATCCAACTCGCTTCGTTCCTGCACGCCACTTGTCATGAACTAGAATCTAACTCTAGTCTGTGAATATGACAACGGTCACACTTGAACCGCGAGTCGGTACGCGGCTGCGCCTACAAGCGCGGAATGCTGCCGTCGCTCAGCTCGTGCCGTTCAACGAAAAAATCATGTCAACAGTGCGATCGAGCAGTCGATGCACTTCTGCTGCGTCCTGGCGTCCCAAACCGAACAGCACCAACTGGTGAGTCAACACAGCGGTCACGATCGACACGACGTCTGCAGCATCGCCAGCGGGCAGATCGGCGAGTTGCGCGCGATACGAGGTCAGCACCTGATCGGAGAACTCGGCGAAGATCTCGGACACAATCGGATCAGTGGACTGCCGGAGACTGCTTTGCAGCCGAAGAAAAGTCGGAAACTCCTCGAACCGACGGACCGAGTGATGCAGGCGCTCGCGTATCCGCTCGGCGGGCGAGCGCGATACATCAACCGGGTTTCCGTGCTTGATCGGATCCGTCGCAGACCAGTCGCGCAACACCGCCGCGTACAGATGCTCCTTGGACGTGAAGTATCGATACACAGTGCCGAGTGCAACGCCGGAACCCTCTGCAACATCACGGATTTGGATGCGCTCGAACTCGTCGGCGACCAGCAAATCGCTGGCGACATCGATGATGTGTTGGCGCCGCGCCTGTTGACCTTTGGGCAACGACGCGGGATCCAACTGCGCCGGCCTGTCGTTGGGCCCTGCGTCCACGTTTGCATTCCTCCCGTTACACCCGAACACCGTGCGGCGTACTCACACTGCCTGCACTGATGCTACTGGCACGCCGTGTCGTCCCCACCTCTCACCGTGAAACGAGGCAGTCCCCATGTTGAACAACCCTTCGCAGTCGCCCACCTTCGATGCAATTGTCGTGGGCGCCGGATTCGCCGGTCTCTATGCGCAGCACAGCCTTCGAGAGCGCGGCCTGTCCGTGCGAGGGTTCGAAGCCGGAAGTAGCGTCGGCGGAACGTGGTTCTGGAACCGCTACCCCGGCGCGCGCTGCGACGTCGACAGCGCCGACTACTCGTATTCCTTCGACGACGACCTTCAACAGGAGTGGGTGTGGACAGAACGCTTCCCCGCGCAGCCTGAGATCCTCTCCTATCTCGAGCACGTCGCCGATCGGTTCGATCTGCGGGAAGCCATCACGTTCGGAACTCGCGTGACATCTGCTCGTTTCGACGAGACGACGGGATTGTGGACAATCACCACCGACGACGGAAAGACTGTCACCAGTCAGTGGCTGATCATGGCCACCGGCGCACTGTCCTCCGCCCGAATGCCGGACATAGCCGGCCAGCACGATTTCCGCGGCGAGGTCCATCACACCGGGCACTGGCCGTCACACGGTGTCGACTTCACGGGCAAGCGCGTGGGTGTCATCGGCACCGGATCATCCGGAGTACAGGCAATCCCGCTCATCGCCGAGCAGGCCGAACACCTCACCGTCTTTCAGCGAACACCGGGATTCGTTATCCCGGCACGTAACCGGGCACTCGGACCGGACGAGCTCGACGAGATCAAGGCCGACTACCCCACTCGTCGCCAGAATCTGCGCGAATCCCACGGTGGCTGGATTCTCCCGCCGCCCGTCGGACTGGCACTCGAGACCGCTCCCGAGGTCCGCGACAAGGAATACGAGAGCCGCTGGGCCGGCGGCGGAATCGCGTTCCAGAACACCTTCGGCGACATCATGATGAGCGTCGACGCCAACGAGACCGCCGCTGAATTCGTCCGGTCGAAAATCCGCGAAACCGTCGAAAATCCGACTACGGCAGAGGCGCTGTGCCCCAAGGGGTATCCCTTGGGTTCGAAACGACTGTGCATCGGCACCGACTACTACGAGACCTACAACCGAGCCAACGTCACACTGGCGGACCTCCGCGTCTCACCGATCGAGCGAATAGCACCCGAGGGAATCCAGACGTCGGCTGGTCTGCACGAACTCGACATGATCGTCTTTGCCACCGGATTCGACGCCATGACCGGGGCGCTGAACGCCATCGACATCCGCGGGCGAGGTGGCATCCCACTACGCGAGGCCTGGGCGGCTGGGCCACGCACGTATCTCGGCGTCGCGGTTGCCGGCTTCCCCAACATGTTTGCCCTCACCGGACCGGGCAGTCCTTCGGTATTGTCCAACGTCGTGGTCTCGATCGAGCAACACGTCGAGTGGGTCGCGGACTACATCGACCACATGCGCCGCGTCGGCGCGCGTTTCGCCGAAGCGACCACTTCCGCGCAGGAGCAGTGGGTAGACCACGTGACCTCGATTGCCGCGGAAAGTCTCTACATGCAGGCAGATTCGTGGTATCTCGGCGCCAACGTACCCGGTAAGCCGAGAATCTTCATGCCCTATCTCGGTGGGGTCGGAAACTATCGAAACCTCTGCACTCAGATCGCCGCCGACAACTATCGCGGGTTCACCACCACCCCCGAACTGACTCAGCGAAGCGGTACGTTTTCATCGAGGAATCGCTGAGTCATCTCGGCAATCTCGGACGCGTGTGCATGAAACAGGTAGTGGTGGCCGTCCATTATTTCGACCTGTTGAATGGACGAGTTGGTGATTGCCGCGCGGTGGGAAGACTCCCATTCCGGGTCGGCTGTGAGTGACGACGACGCCAGGATCGACATGGCCGGCATCGTCGGAGGGAAAGTGGCGCCCTCGGCGCCGCGCACGTTCTCAGCTTCGTGAGCTGTCTCGGCGAGCATCGTCGAATTCAAGACCCAGGAGTACGAGCGTAAATAGAGTTCTTGCTGCTCCGGGGTGTATTCACCGGCGTCCTCGAGGCTTTCTCGGTAGTCGGCCGCCAGCCCCAGATAATCGGTGTGCATATCCAGGAAGATCAAGTCCCGGACCCCACCCAGTGCCGTAACCGTAGACATCCAGCCCGGCCACTCCGGTAGCCCTTCGGCAAGTTCGGACGTGTAGCGCTCGTCGTCCAACCCCACGACGGCGGCAACCTCGTCAGGATGGTTGGTAGCCCACCACATCGCGTACAGACCGGAAATGGAATGTGGCATGAGAACATAGGGACCGTTCAATCCCAGGGCGCTCAGCGCAGAACGCGTCTCGTCGACGATTGCTTCACTGGTTCGCGGCGCGTCTGTGCCGTCACTGAGCCCCAACCCGAAGTTCTCGACGGTGACCACCGTGTTCGCCTCCGCCAGACGTCGTGCGAGTGGCGCAAAATCGAGGATCGGCTCAGGCGTACCCATACCAGGCATGAGAACAATGGTGCGTGGGCCTGAGCCTTGAACAGCGACGCTCATCCGATGTCCGTCCACATCGACATAGCGGTGCGAAGGTCCGACAAGTTGCTCGATGGCTTGCTTGTCCCGAGGAGTTTGCCACCGATGATCGATGGTCGAAATCGAAACAGCACCAACAACTATCGCAAGTATCGCGACGCAGATCCATCGCACGACGCGAAGGAATCGCCACCGCGGCCTCCGAACCGTCGAAATATCGGTCTGCTCCTCCGAATCCGACTCGACGGCAATCGGATCAGGTCCCCTGGTTTCCCCCATACGACCAACCTATCCGACGCCCCACCCGCATCAGTGTTTGCGACCGGAGTATCGGGGTACATGACCCGCATGATCGATCCTTTTGCGTTGGCGCACAGCATTCCGCTTCCGTCGGATACCGGGCCCGATCCAGTGCCGCCGAACCCTGTGCCTGAACCAATCCCGCCAGCGCCTGGCCCTGTCCCGCCGACACCGCCGCCTGTGCCTCCGACCCCACCGCCGCCCAACCCCTATCCGCCGGACCCGATCCCCCAGATCTCCGACCTGGGGATCTACAGGGCACAGGGCGATCGACAGTCTCAGGCGTAGTCGGCGAGAACCAACCGACAGACATCCTCAACGTTCCGAAGGGCCTCCGGGAAGCCGATACGCCCCGTGGTCCAGAGAATCATCGAATTCAACATCGTGCTGCCGATGGACAGTGAAGCCACCCGGGCAAGCTCGGGTGGCACCCCGTTCATCACGCCGAACAGCGCTGTCCGATTGGCGGCGGCGCGGTCGTCCATCTCGTCTCGGACGTACGGGTCTGCGCAAGTCTGCAGCTCGATCTCGAGGCGAGCGAAATTCGGTCTGCGGTGAAATGCATCCATCTGCCTGGCGTACATCTCGAGGACTCGATTCAGGACCGATTCACTACCGGAACGCGTTGAACGCTCACCGGTAACGCCGGCGTCGAAACGTGCGTTCCACGCAACCATCGACGCTGCCATCAGATGCTGCTTGGCAGGAAAGTAGCGATACAGAGTTCCCAAGGCGACGCCCGCACGCTCGGCAACCTCGCGAATCTGGACGGAGTCCGGGCTCATTTCCGCGAGCATCTCGATTACGGTGTCGGTGAGCGCTTTCCGACGCTCCTGCTGCGACGCCGTCATGTTGTCGGCGTTCATCGGTGCTGCGGCAGCCACCTCAGTCATCGCTCGATCACTCCTTCAGCTTCAAAACCTTGCGGGCGTTCAGATGCAAGAACTTCGGCCACACGTCTGCATTGAACGGTACGTGTGGCATGTCTGCGAAGATACGGTCCAATGTCAACCCGGCCGGAAAGTAACCTGCGTAGATAATCTTGTCGGCACCACGCGAATTGGCGTAGTCGACTATCGACTTGGGGTAGTGCTTCGGCGCAAAAGCCGACGTCGAGTAGTACAAGTTGGGCCACTTGAGCATGAGCTTGACGGCCAGTTCCTCCCACGGTTCACAGCCGTGCCTGGTGACGAACACCAGATCAGGGAAATCGAACATCACCTCGTCGATGAGTTCCACGTGCTGTACCGCGGATTTCAATCGAGGTCCGGCGATACCGGCGCACGCAAAGATCGGAATATCCAGTTCGACGCACTTCGCGTAGATGGGATACATCTGCGCTGCATTGAGAGCCACCTGCGGAAAGGTGCCCGCGGCAAACGAACTCACCGATCTGATGCCGAATTCCTCGTATTCCCGCGTCATCGTCGACAGAGTGCCCATGATGTTGTTGGGGTCCACCGCCGAACCTTGTGGCACAAAACGGTCGGGGAACTGCTGCACTGCACTCCTACCCGACTCGGTCGCCACAGTGACCATGCCGATTTCGATACCGTGCTTGTCCATCTCGTGCAACGTCACCGACACCGGGTCGGCGGTAGACAGATCCTTGGGAACGCCCTTGAACATATACTCGGCCGGGAACTCGAACGACTCGCGACTTTCCCGGTCCTTGGTCTGCTTGGTGATGAAGTCGTACTCGTGCCCACCGGACTCACGAAACCCGATAAGTGTGTCGACGATGGGAATGCCCTCGAATGGCGTCATACCTGTGACTCCTCCACCTTTGATCCACTAGACCCAATGGTCAATAATGAAACTGTGTTCTATTTGATCGATTGTCCTGAGAGTAGAGCCTGGTCGGGCTGAAGTCCAGAGCCGCCATGGATCCACTAAACATCAAGTTATCGGCACTGGTTCGAATACTGGTGCACCATCGGATTCGGGCCTGCCCGTCATATCGCCCGTCAGATAAAATGAAATTGTGTTCTATATCAGCGACCTCAGGGTTGCCTGAGCGGTCCGGTCCGAACAGTCGGCGATGACGGCAGCACCGGGGCCAATCTGATCGAAACGCAATTCCGCGAGAAGGTGATTCGGAGCTAGGGCTCGCGTCGGCGTAGGGAAACGTCGAGAGTGCTCATGATTTGGGCAAGCCTGCTCTTCCCCACAGGTGCGGCCGGGTACCACCCGAGGACGTCGAGCAACACGGATGTAGCGCGATCGCACGTCGACTTTATGGATTGTGCTGCGGCGGCTTCATCTCCGTCTGCATCCAACTCAGCGACTCGAGCGGCACACGCCGCCGCTCGCAAGATGTGGCCGACTTGCGTCGCTCTCGCGATGGGATGCAAGTAGGCGGCGGCAGCGGCGTCCCCGCACGCACGCGCTGCGAGTTGTCCGATCTCGCTTCCGTTTTCCTTTGCAGCCCGGTGGGCATCGAGGGCGGTGACACGCTGCAGGTTGGTTCTCGGATCCCCATCGGCAAAAGCCCATGCAGCGTCGAGTGCCGCTCGCGGACGTCGGTCGTCAGGCGCTTCGGCCTCGAATGCCGACAGCAACTGTTGAGCGCTCTCGGCAGCGAACCGTGCGACCGTGCGCAACTCGTCCATCGTCAATTCGAAATCGCCGCTTGCCTGTGTCATCGCGTCGATTCTCTCAGAATGAATTGCCAGATTTCGGGGTGATCCGAATCTGTTCGGTTGTAGCCTCGACGCTAGGAATCGAGCTTTCGACGTTTCAAGCTACGAACGCCGTCGTCAACCTTGCCCAGATAGTTTCCGCTCGAGCCAAATCATTGATCTCGTGAGCGGATGCTGTCAGCCTGGGCTCATGCCCGTGATGCACTCAGCCGGCGTCCGTGTCGCGGATCGCCCCGGTCAATGCGTGAACTGCACTCACCCCGCTCCCTCCCTGGGACGCGGGTGGATCGAACGCTGCCTCAAACTCACACCACAGCCCGCTCGGTGTGCCGAGATCGTGGCCATGGACTACTACGCTGGGTTGCTCGAATTCTGCCGGTGCCGACATCCATTCCATGGATCATGACCTCGGCCGTCGAAACCATGTGACACACATACCGTTCAAGCGATGCCGACGACTCGCAGCAGCGCGGTCACCGTCGCCGCACCGACGACTATCACCACGAATGGTGCACGACGCCAAATCAGAACGCCTGCCACGACGACGCCGAGCACTCGCGCCCACCCGGCAAAACCGTCGCCGGAGTAGACCGTCTGGGTAGCGGCCAGCGACACCAGAAGTGCCGTGGCACCCAACCCGAGCATGCGCACTGTGTGCGGACTCAGGTGTATCCGATCCCGCAACAGCGGTCCAGAAACACGAAACCCGAAGGTCCCCAGGGCGATCAGACCGATGATCCACCAACTCATCGGCTGCGGCCCGCCGCGATCAAACCGAGCAACCCGGCAATGACGCCGAGACCGGCAGGCAGTACGGGCGTCAGAACCACCGCAATTGCCGCCCCCAGCAACGCAACCCGACGATCGACACGGTCTCGCCACGCGCCGGCTGTGAGCGCCAGCAGAGCGGCCGGAAATGCAGCATCGATCCCCAGCGCGTTGGGATCGCCCAGAAGATTTCCGCCGACCGCGCCTATTGCCGTGCCGATATTCCACGCGAGAAACAGCGTGATCCCAGCGGCGAAGAATGTCTTGCGGGCCCGGGACACATCACCGTGCGACGCAAGTTCCGCTGTGGTGAACGCCGTGGCCTCGTCGGTCATCAGGTGCGCGCCGAAGATGCGTGAGGGCCAACTCCCCCGCAGAACGTCGGCAAGCACCAAGCCGTACGGCAGATGACGTGCGTTGAGAAGCAGCCCACCAAAAACGACGGCGGCGGGGGCTGCACCTGCAACCACCGCCGCCACCACGAGAAACTGAGCTCCGCCCGCATAGACGATGCCCGACAGAGCAATAACCTGCGGCAACGACACCCCCGCCGCTACCGCAACCGCTCCGAACGAAGCACCGACCAATGCCATCGCCAACCCCAACGGGAGTAGAGCCGCAAGGGATTGACGATCAGGCACCGAGTCAGATTACCGCCCTGGAAAAAATCACCAACCGCGCTCGGCGAGACGATGTCCGACGGGCAGGTCGTCGACATTGATGCCGACCATCGCTTCGCCCAGTCCACGGGAGACCTTGGCGAGCACGTCCGGGTCGTCGAAGAACGTCGTGGCCTTGACGATGGCCTCGGCACGCTGCTGCGGGTTGCCGGACTTGAAGATGCCCGAGCCGACAAAAACGCCCTCGGCCCCGAGCTGCATCATCATCGCGGCATCAGCCGGGGTGGCAATGCCACCGGCGGTGAACATGGTGACGGGGAGCTTGCCGGCCTTGGCAACCTCGACGACCAGCTCGTACGGAGCCTGCAGTTCCTTTGCCGCGACGTACAGCTCGTCCTCGCTGAGCGAGGTGAGGCGACGGATCTCGGCGCGGATGGTGCGCATGTGGGTGGTTGCGTTGGAGACGTCTCCGGTGCCGGCTTCACCCTTGGAACGGATCATGGCCGCACCTTCGTTGATGCGACGCAGTGCTTCACCGAGGTTGGTAGCGCCACAGACGAAAGGTGCCGTGAACTTCCACTTGTCGATGTGGTTGGCGTAATCGGCCGGGGTGAGAACTTCGGACTCGTCGATGTAGTCGACGCCGAGGCTCTGCAAGATCTGCGCTTCCACGAAGTGGCCGATGCGGGCCTTCGCCATGACGGGGATGCTGACGGTGGCGATGATGCTGTCGATCATGTCCGGGTCGCTCATCCGCGAGACGCCGCCCTGGGCGCGAATGTCGGCCGGGACACGCTCGAGTGCCATGACGGCAACCGCGCCGGCATCTTCGGCGATCTTGGCCTGCTCGGCGGTGACCACATCCATGATCACACCGCCCTTGAGCATCTCGGCCATACCGCGCTTGACGCGTGCGGTGCCAACGGCAGTGGTGGGGGCGGAATCGGGGGTGCTCACAGCAAACTCCTGCAATAGTGGCGTCATGATCGAACCCCAGAACTGTAGAACGAACCGGCCTTTGATTCCGTAGCCAATTTGCCATTGCTGGCCTTAAATACGATCAGCGGATCGAGCGCACTTCAGGATCTTCGGTGCCGTCAGCGATGGTCGCAGCTTCTGCCAGCAGGTTTGCCAAATCGAGGGGGTACACCGGCTCACCGGCCTTTGTCAGTTCGCGAATGACGTCGGCACTACACCAGCGGAAACCGGAAATCGCGCGTTGTTCCAATTCGGTGTGACCCTTGAACACCGGAGTGAAGCCAGAGGTTCGAGTGGTGAAGAACAACTCCTCCGAGCGGATCAACTCGCCGTCGAACGGGAAAATCGCGACGCGACGCCACAGCGGACCACGGAGGTCTTCCGGCGCGATCGCCAACCCTGTTTCCTCGGCAACCTCACGAACTGCGGCGCCGCGAATCTGTTCACCCCGTTCGATTCCCCCACCGACAGTGAACCAGAACTGCCGGTCCGGGATCTTCGGATCGTGTCCGCGCAGAAGCAGCACGCGGTCCTGTTGATCGAGCAGCACCACCCGCGCCGACGTCCGAGCCGTATCCACGGTAATTCCCTCGGGCACTGCGGCAGCTGTCGTTCGTTCGGTGATCTCGAAATACTGTGGCAGCGGGGCGGTTCCGCCTAAGTGAAGCCAGCGGACCAGTCTGCGGGTTCGCAGCGCGAGGGTGTCACGCACAGCGTCGTTATGGAACCGCCGAGCGATCAGCACCCGGGCCTCCGCGTCAGCCAACTCCGCAACCAGCTGCGGCCGCAACGACGTCGTTCCATATGCGGCGAGAGCATTCGACAGTCTGTTCTCTGCCAGCTCACGGTCCTGCCGATCGGCACGTTCCGCCGCATCCGCCAGCGTCACGAACCGTCGAGCATCCTCGGCACTCATGTCGACCGCCGCAGCTCGAACCACAGCGGCCCTACGCGACAAAGCCGCATCGAGCGCCAGCCACGACTGATCCGAACGGACGTGCAAGCGGTCCAACCGGTTTGCCGTTCCGTACGCCCACAGTCCGATAACCAGAACGACGGCAGCAATGAGCCCGAGGACAAAAATTGTCAGTGCAGAAAAAGTCACGATCCCACCACGTGCACGCCGGTGCCGCCCACAGTCACCGTCTCGTAGACCCGCAGAATCTGTTCAGCCACCACAGGCCAGTCGTATTCGGCAACCACCGCAGTCGCGGTATTGACCAATGCCCGACGACGGTCGGGATCGCCGAGAACCGAATCGATGGCCACGGCCAGCGCGTCGGAATCCCCGATCGGAACCAACAATCCGGCCTGTCCGTCGCGAAGTACCCGGCGGAAGGCGTCGAGCTCGCTGGCCACGACAGCAGTACCGGCTGCCATCGCCTCCACCAGCACGATTCCGAAACTTTCTCCACCGAGGTTGGGCGCGCAATACACGTCGGCGCTGCGCAACGCCGACGCTTTCTCCTCGTCACTGACCTGACCGAGCAGCCGCAGGTGACGGGAGTACTTCCCCGCCTCTTTACGAAGCTTGTCCTCGTCGCCGCGTCCCACCACGATGACCTCGAGATCCGGATGACGCTCGACCAGCGCCGGCAATGCACCCAACAGCACAGCCATCCCCTTGCGCGGTTCGTCGTAGCGACCGAGAAACAGGATGGTTCCACCGTCGCGTGGATAACCGGGCAGAAGTTCCGCCCCGGCAAACGCAGCAACGTCGACGCCGTTCGGGATCTCGACGGCGTCCGATCCCAGAGACTCGACCTGCCACCGACGGGCCAGCTCCGAAACGGCGATGCGACCACTGATCTTTTCGAGATAGGGAGCCAACACGCCTTGGAAAGTGCTCAGTACCAACGACTTCGTGGTCGAGGTATGGAACGTAGCGACGATCGGGCCCTCCGCAATACGCAACGCGAGCATCGACAGACTGGGTGCGTTGGGTTCGTGAATATGCAATACGTCGAAGCCGCCTTCGGCGATGAACTTACGCAGGCGCGCATTCGCGGTGGGGCCGAACGACAACCGCGCAACGGAACCGTTGTACGGAATCGCGACGGCCTTGCCCGCCGACACGACGAACTCCGGCAGCTCGTCGTCATCCGACGACGGCGCCAACACGCTCACCTTGTGCCCGCGCTCGATCAACACCTCGGCCAGATCCACCACATGCGCCTGTACCCCACCAGGTACGTCGAACGAATACGGGCAGATCATGCCGATTTTCATTCACCCTCCATGCGGGCGAGCCGCGATTCGGAAAGGTCGGAACGCCAGAGTGGTTGCAGCATGTGCCAATCTGCCGGGTGCGCCGCGATGTTGATCGCAAACTGATCGGCTAGCGCTTGAGTGGCCGGGCCGATTCCCTCAGACACATCGACCGGTGGATCGATCTTGAATCCCCAACCGTCGTCGGTGAACCAGCAGTGCACCGGCAGCAAGGCCGCTCCGGTATCGATGGCAAGTTTTGCAGGGCCCGCCGGCATACGAGTGGGTTCGCCGAAGAACGTCACCGGCACGCCCTTCTTTGCCAGGTCACGCTCCCCCAACAAACACACGATCTTGTTCTCGTGCAGATGCTTCGACAATTCCACGAACGGCGGATGCTCCCCGCCGCTGAGCGGGTATATCTCGAAACCGAGGCTCTCGCGATACTCCACAAAACGCTCGTACAGCGATTCCGGCTTCAATCGCTCTGCGACCGAGGTCAAACCACCCCACTGCTGAACGCACCACACGCCGGCCATGTCCCAGTTGCCACTGTGCGGCAAGGCCAACACTGCGCCCTTGCCGTCGGCCATTGCCTTCTCGAGGTATTCCTGCCCCTCGACCAGATCGTTGAGCGCCTTGCCCGTGGCAGCCAAATCCATCGAAGGCAACCGGAAGGCCTCGCGCCAGTACCTCGCGTACGAGCGCATCGACTCTTTGACCAGCTGATCCGGAACCTCAGCCGGCGTGACTCCGAGAACTCGGGCCAGGTTCTTCCGCAGTTGTTCGGGACCACCCTTACGCACCGCAAGATCCGCGCCGACATTGAAAAGTTTGACCGCGACGGACTCCGGCAGGCTGCGAACCAGTCGCCAACCCGCGGCGTAACCCAGATCAGTAGCGCGTTCGGCAACACTCACTTGTCGGACTCACCTTCGGTGTCGGATCCAGCCGGTGCGATCGGTAGAAGTTCCCGCGCACCAGGCGAATTCCGCACCGCAAGCACACGCTGGAAAACAGTCACAATACTGCCTGCGGCAAGTACCCACATCGCGATGTGAATCGCCCACGGCAATCCGAGTCCGGTGAGTCCGGCACCGACCAGCACGATGATCAGACGATCAGGGCGCTCGATCCAGCCACCGTCGGCCGTCAGGCCACTCGCCTCTGCTCTGGCCTTCGCGTACGAAATGACCTGGCTGGTGACCAAGCAGATGAGCGTCGCCACCAGGAGCCACTTGTTGTTCTCGTGGTAGACGGCCCACCAAGCCAAACCCGCGAAAATCGCGCCGTCGGCAACTCGATCACACGTGGCGTCGAGAACCGCGCCGTAGCGGGTTCCGCCGCCCCGTGCGCGCGCCATCGCTCCGTCCAGCATGTCGAACATGACAAAGAACCAGATGAAAATAGTTCCCCAGAAAAGATGCCCGGACGGGAACAGCGTCACGGCGCCGGCAATGCTTGCGACCGTACCGATGATCGTGACCGCGTCAGGCGTCAAACCTGTTTTGATCAGAGCCTTACCCATCGGTGCCGTCACCTTGGACACCGATGCGCGTCCGAAGAAGCTCAACACCTCTGGAAACCTCCACGTAGTGAGCCCCGAACCGGGACCCGACGAATCACCTCGGCCCGCTCACTCTTGCCAAGCACGAGCGAGTAATCCCCTGGTCTCGCGCAACAACTGCGGCATTACCTTGACCCCGCCCAATACGGTGATGAAGTTGGCGTCGCCACCCCACCGCGGAACTATGTGCTGATGAAGGTGCTCGGACAGCGAGCCACCGGCAGCGGCGCCGAGGTTGAGACCCACGTTGAAGCCATGCGGATTGGACACACTCTTGATGACCCGCAGCGCGCGCTGCGTGAACGCCATCAACTCGGCGCTTTCCTCCGGCGTCAGGTCTTCGAGCGCCGCGACCTTGCGGTACGGCACCACCATCAGATGACCAGGGTTGTACGGGTAAAGGTTCAGGACCGCGTACACGTGCTCACCGCGGGCGACGATCAGCCCCTCCTCATCCGACATCTTGGGAATGTCGATGAACGGCTCACCCGTTGTGCCCGGGGTGTTGGGTGCCTCGGTGATGTACGACATCCGGTGGGGCGACCAGATCCGCTGAAGATGGTCCGGATCTCCGACACCCTGATCGATCAACGAACCGGGGCCTTCACTACCCGGCGCGCTCATGGCGCCACGCTTGACTGAACCAGTTCTGCACTCGGAGAAGCATTCTCGCGTCGAGCGATCCACTCCGTGATGATCCGAACCGCGTCGTCGGTGGGAATACCGTTGATCTGCGTTCCGTCGCGGAAGCGGAAGCTGACCGCTCCGGCCTCGACGTCCCGCTCACCGGCGAGCAGCATGAACGGAACCTTCTGCGTCGTGTGGTTGCGGATCTTCTTCTGCATCCGGTCGTCGCTGAAATCGACCTCGGCGCGGACGCCTGCCGCCTTGAGCTTCTTGGTGACATCGAAGAGATGATCGACAAAGGCCTCAGCGACCGGGATACCGACAACCTGCACCGGCGCGAGCCACGCCGGGAACGCGCCTGCGTAATGCTCGGTCAGCACACCGAAGAATCGTTCGATCGAGCCGAACAGCGCCCGGTGGATCATGACCGGCCGGGTCTTGACGCCGTCGCTGCCGGTGTATTCGAGGTCGAAACGTTCGGGCAGGTTGAAGTCGAGCTGAATGGTCGACATCTGCCACGTGCGGCCGAGCGCATCCTTGACTTGCACGGAAATCTTGGGGCCGTAGAACGCGGCTCCACCCGGGTCCGGCACCAAGTTCAGGCCTGATGCCTCGCCGACCTCGGCGAGTGTTGCGGTTGCCTCTTCCCAGACATCGTCGCTACCGACGAACTTGTCCGGGTTCTTGGTGGACAGCTCCAGGTAGAAATCGTCGAGACCGTAGTCCTTGAGCAAATTCAGCACGAATTGCAACGTGGTGGTGAGCTCGTCGCGCATCTGCTCGCGGGTGCAGTAGATGTGCGCGTCGTCCTGAGTCATGCCGCGCACGCGCGTCAGACCGTGAATGACGCCCGACTTCTCGTAGCGGTACACAGAGCCGAATTCGAAGAGCCGCAAAGGCAATTCGCGGTACGAGCGGCCACGCGCACGGAAGATCAGGTTGTGCATCGGGCAGTTCATCGGCTTGAGGTAGTAATCCTGGCCCGGCTTGCGCACCGTGCCGTCCTCGTTGAGCTCCGCGTCGACGTGCATCGCGGGGAACATGCCGTCCTTGTACCAGTCGAGGTGACCCGAGACCTCGTACAGGTGGCCCTTAGTGATGTGCGGGGTGTTGACGAACTCGTAGCCGGCCTCGATGTGGCGGCTACGTGAGTAGTTCTCCATCTCGGTGCGGATGATTCCGCCCTTCGGATGGAAGACCGGCAGGCCGGAGCCCAACTCGTCCGGGAAGCTGAAGAGATCGAGCTCGGTACCGAGCTTGCGGTGATCGCGGCGCTCGGCTTCGGCCAGGAGCTCCAGGTATTCGTCTTGCGCCTCGGTGGACTCCCAGGCTGTGCCGTAGACACGCTGCAGATCGGCGTTGTCCTGGTTGCCGCGCCAGTAGGCTGCGGAGCTTCGGGTCAACTTGAAGGCCGGAATGTGCTTCGTGGTCGGGATGTGCGGACCACGGCACAAGTCGGACCAGATGGTGTCGCCGGTACGCGGATCAAGATTGTCGTAGATGGTCAGTTCGTTGCCACCGACCTCCATGATCTCCGGATCATCGATGCCAGACTTGTCGTTGATGAGCTCGAGCTTGAACGGCTCGTCTGCCAATTCGACGCGAGCGTCCTCGATGGAATCGACAACTCGACGCGAGAATCGCTGCGATCCCTTGATGATCTGCTTCATCCGCTTTTCGAGCTTGGTCAGATCCTCCGGAGTGAACGGACGATCGACGGCAAAGTCGTAGTAGAAGCCATCGGTGATCGGCGGGCCGATTCCCAGCTTCGCGTCGGGGAATTCCTTCTGCACTGCCTGCGCCAAGACGTGCGCGGCCGAGTGACGGATAACGCTGCGGCCGTCCTCGGTGGAGGCTGCAACGGGTTCCACCTCGACGTCGACCTCCGGGGTCCACGACAGATCCTTGAGCGTTCCTTCGCTGTCACGAACGACAACAATGACGTCCGGCCCCTTCGTGGGATATCCAGCTTCACGCACCGCAGTCCCGGCGGTCGTCCCCGCGGGCACCCGAAGTGGGGCGGCTGAGTGCTCTGGCGCGGGACTGGTCACGGCGATGTGCTCCTAATGTATTGCGGCTAGTAAATCGTGCATCGCACCCACAGCGAGCACGTGCACGATCATGTTATCTACCCTGCCGACCCGACGAGTCAACCGACTGAAGTTAACAAGCCACTTTCAGCTCAGAGTGGCGACTCGAGCCAGGAGTAGTCGAGCCCAACCCAGGTCCCGATCAGGCCGAAGGTGCCCAGTAGCCACAACGTCGCGATGACGATCACTGTGGTGAACAGAACGCCGATTCCCTTCACAACCAGTGACTGCTTGCCGAACCACGTCATGAAACGGTCGTACCGCGCCTTGGCGAAATGCAGTAGTCGATGAGCCCACGCGAACTCCGACGCCAGGATTCCGAGGCCGGCAAAGACGATGAGCCAACCCGGCCCGGGATAAGGAATGGCAAGAACGCCGGCCGCCAGTACGACGAGCCCGACAAAACCGACAGCGATTCGATACGCAAGATTGAGACTCGGACTGCTGGCGATACGTGCGCGCCACTTAGTCCAGCGGGACTCTGCCTCGTGGATACGAGACTCGGCTTCGCGGAAGAGAGTCAGGTCGGAATCGTCGACGGGAGGGTCGACCTTTTTGGTAGTCAGCTTCCCTCACCTGTTTCCGTAGATAGAGCACGTCTTGCGCCCCAGGCTACCGAAATCTTGGGTGCGCCCGGATTGTCTCGTCTGGTCCGGAAACGACTGAAGGCGTCCCCGATTTCTCGGGAACGCCTTCAGGGTGTACTTGTGGTCCCGGCTGGGATCGAACCAGCGACCTTCCGCGTGTGAAGCGGACGCTCTCCCACTGAGCCACGGGACCTCAAATCTCGTTCGAACGCATGCGCTCGAACGAGTTGGAACATTAACACGCTCGCGCCCTGAATACGAATCACCAGGTTGGCATTCATTCTCCTCGCTGAACGCCCGATTTCACCCATTGCAGAGCCTGACATCCGCGCTCAACCGACCGAAAACATCGCAAATTTGAGCGATCCCACCACCAAAACACCGACTGAGCTGGTGATTTGTATGAATCCGACACCGTCGGCTAATGTTTTCAACGCACCGAGGAGAGCAACCAACTCCCCAAGCAACACGGTGCAATGCGGACGTGGCGCAGCTGGTAGCGCACAACCTTGCCAAGGTTGGGGTCGCGGGTTCGAATCCCGTCGTCCGCTCGAGAGGTGTAACTCAACCTTTTACGGTGGAGTGGCCGAGTGGTGAGGCAACGGCCTGCAAAGCCGTGCACACGGGTTCGATTCCCGTCTCCACCTCGCGCGATTAGCTCAGCGGGAGAGCGCTTCCCTGACACGGAAGAGGTCACTGGTTCAATCCCAGTATCGCGCACCACGTCAGGCCCTCGGGCCTGATGGTCAAGATCCGCTTGCGGGTCTGATAGGTTAGACAAGTACTGAGCGCCGGTAACGGAGTTCAATACACATGCGGACGTGGCGCAGCTGGTAGCGCACAACCTTGCCAAGGTTGGGGTCGCGGGTTCGAATCCCGTCGTCCGCTCCATTTTTATCTCCAGACCCGCGCGATTAGCTCAGCGGGAGAGCGCTTCCCTGACACGGAAGAGGTCACTGGTTCAATCCCAGTATCGCGCACCAAGGAAATATGAAGAAAGCCGGAATCCCTTACGGGGTTCCGGCTTTCTTTCGTTGTACGCGGAATTGTCGATGCATCAGCACATGCTGATCCGGAACCCTGTCAGATTCCGGATCAGCGCGTGCGGATCGTGAAATCGACTCTTCAGTTCGAGAAGCGGTTGGCTGCCGACGTCATCGCGCGCAGTGACGACTCGGTTGCCGACTCGCCGATTCCCATGGCCCAGTTCCGACGACCGTCGCACTCCGTGAAAATGAAGGTTGCCGTGCGGTGACCGATTTCGTACTGGTGGAACGAGAGAATCTCCAGCGCGATTCCTGCGTCGTGCAGCATCGATGTCATCGCAGAAATTGCTCCGGTCGCGGTGGCGGATGCCGTCGCGATGCGCTCCCCGAGACCGAGAGTCGCCTCGTACGCCCAGCGACCGGGGGCAATCTTCTCGCTCGACCATGCACCCAGACGAATCGGACCACTCATTGCCGCATACGTGGATTCGAATTCGTTCCACGACATCTCAGCACATTCGGAACGCAGGCCGGCAGGCAGCGATTTTCCATGCCGCGCGGCAAAAGGATCGCCGGCAAAGGAAGAAGCAGAATCAGAAGCGAAGGCGAAGTTGTAAGTCATTGTCGTGGTCTTCCTGGAATGAAGTGGAGGACCAACTGGTAGCACGACGACCCGCAGCGAGGGGTCGGTCCGATTCAGACCCCGCTACGGCGGTGTACTACGAGAATGCGCTTCATGTGAGTGAGGCTAGGCGGCCAGGTGCCAGAATGCAAACCTGGCCGTCAAACCCGCACTGCCTTGTGCGCCGCGATCAAGCTGCGGTACCACTCGAACGACGCCTTGGGCGTCCGTTGTTGCGTGTCGAAATCGACGTGGACGAGCCCGAATCGTTCCTGATAACCGGCTGCCCACTCGAAATTGTCGAGTAGCGACCACACAAAATAGCCGCGTACGTCGACGCCGTCGTCCATGGCCGATCGCAAAGCCCGCAAATGAGCGTCGTGATACTCGATCCGGGCAGTGTCGCTCACCTCGCCCGCACTGTCCGGTGCGTCGTGGAACGAACATCCGCTCTCGGTGATGTAGATCGGCGGCAGGGACACACCGAACCGCGAGTGGAACGTCCGCAGGATCTCCCCGAGCCCTTCGGGAACGATCGGCCATCCGAAATCTGTTGTCGGATAACCCGTTATCGCCACCGGCGCAAAAGGAAGTCCCGGCGGCAGGTCGATCTCGAGAACCCCGTCGGTGCCCTGCCCATCGACGGGGGCGGCGATCATCGTCGGCTCGTAGTAGTTGATGCCGTACCAGTCGAGGGGCGCACTGATGATCGTCAGATCCTCGTCGATCGGCCCGGTGAGCAACTGCGCGAATTCGTCGGCCGGATACTTTCCGAGCAGTATCGGGTCGGCGAACATCCAATTGACGACGTGGTCGTAGATGTCTGCGGCCATCACGTCTTCCGGCGAATCCGATGCGGCCCGCACCGGCGCGTGGTTCGACGCGATACCGATGCCCGAACATCCCGCCGACCGCAACGCGTCGACAGCCACACCGTGTCCGAGTAGTTGGTGATGCGCGGCTTGGAAGGCCGCGAATCCCAGAGCGAGCCCCGGCGCATGCACCCCTAGCGCGTGGCCGTAGAGGGTGTGAACAACAGGTTCGTTGAGTGGCATCCACATGCCGACGCGATCTGCGAATCGATCGCCCACAATCTGGGCGAACTCCCCCAGCCGAAATGCTGTGTCGCGGTTCATCCATCCGCCCTGCTCTTGCAGAGCTGAGGGCAGATCCCAGTGAAAGAGCGTGACAGCGGGCGTGATTGCGGCCGCACACAGCCGGTCTATCAGGCGGTCGTAGAAATCGAGACCCTCCTGGTTCACCGCGCCCGATCCGGTGGGAAGGATCCGCGACCACGACAGCGACAGGCGGTACGCGTCGAGCCCGAGCTGCGACATCAAGTCGACGTCGGATTCCCAGCGGTGATAGTGATCGGCGGTGACCGCGCCGGTTTCACCACGGACAATGGCACCGGGCTGGGCACAGAAGTCGTCCCAAATCGACGGTCCACGACCGCCTTCGGTGACTGCGCCCTCGATTTGGTACGCCGCCGTCGCGGTCCCCCACACAAACTCGGGCGGGAAGGCTGCTGCTGGATGTCCACTCATGATGGTCAGTTAACCAAAGAATGCTGCGCGACACGCGAGTTTGTTGGACACTCGACCAGTATCGAGATCCAGTACCGTTCGGCAAAGCAGCCAAACCAAGACAAAGGCCACATTCGATGACGGATCACACCCGCACCCTGAGCAGGGCACGGATCGCCACCTCCGTGGCCTTCGGACTCCAAGGTTTCCTCCTCGCGTCGATCCTGACGCAGCTGCCGTCGTATCGAGACATGTTTGCGCTCAGCGAGTCACTGCTGGTGGTCGCGGTTGTGTCGATATCGGTCATTGCCGGATTGGGCAGCGTTCTCGCTGAACGGCTCGCTGTCCGCACCTCGAGCAAAACCACCCTGCGCACCGGACTGGCAGTCATCGCAATCTTTGGCGGTGCCACCGGCCTGGCCCCTAACTCTGCGCTCTTTTTTGTCTGCCTCGCGCTCTACGGGGTCGGCCTCGGCATTGTGGATGCGGCAGCGAATATGCAAGCCGTCTCGATCCAACACGCCAAGGGACGATTCATTCTCAGCTCGTTCCACGCGGCCTGGAGCGTCGGGGCAATTGCCGGCGCACTCTTCATCTCCGCCACCGCGGGCCTCGACATCTCGGTGCGGGTAACCCAGGTGTGTGCGGGAGTGATTGTGGCCCTTCTGCTTCTGGCGTTCGGTCCGTCGCTGCTCGATCGCAGCGCAACGACGGCCGTCGATACCAACGTCGGTGGTGCAGTCACGCTCAGCGTCCCGATGCGAGCGTTTGTCCTGCTCGGAGTCGCGATGGCACTGTTCTATGCGGTCGATTTCAGCATCGGCAACTGGTCGACGCTGTACCTCGAAGACGTACTTCTGGCTGATGCGAGCACTGCTGCGCTCTCGATGGCCGCCTACCAGATCGCGGCATTGGTCGCGCGGTTGACCGGCGACTACTGGGTCGGCAAGTTCGGTGAAACCATGGTCGTCCGCGCCGGATCACTGATCGGTGTGATCGGCATGACCGTCGTCGTGACGGCGCAGTCTCCCTCGATTGCCATCGCCGGATTCCTCATCGTCGGACTTGGCCTACCGGTGATCGCCCCGATCTGCTTCAGCGCCGCCGGACGGATGGCTCCGCCCGATCAGATCGATTCCGTCATCGCTCGCATCAACCTCTTCAACTACGTCGGTACCGTGGTCGGCGGCGGAATAGTCGGAGCTGTCGCTGCATTCAGCGACCTGCGGGTCGGGTTCCTTATACCGCTGGCGTTCTGCGTGATTCTGATCGCGCTCGCACCGGCTTTCGCCCCGAAACGCGCCGAAAGCGTGGCAGCCGAGAAAACCGGATAGCCGCCGCGAGCACAGCAAGTGGTGTACTTGAGCGACCATTGCACGTGCAAGGAAGGACGAAGTTACGTGAGTATCACCGTTGATCGGGCCGGAATCTGGGATTCCGAGGCAATCGCCGACGTGGCAGCGGTGACGTTTCCACTCGCCTGCCCGCCCGACGCTTCCGCCGACGACATCGATGCCTTCATCGACAACGTGCTCTCGGTCGACAAGTTCTCCGAATACCTGACCGACCCGACGCGCACGGTTCTCAAAGTGATCTCCGGCGACGCCATAGTCGGTTACGCGATGCTCATCGACGCCGAACCGTCCGATCCCGACGTGCGGGCGGCACTCACACTCCGCCCGACGACAGAGTTGAGCAAGCTGTACGTGCTTCCCGGAAACCACGGCAGCGGCGCCGCAGCATCCTTGATGACCGCAGTGGTCGCTCACGCCCGAGAAAGTGGCAGCACGGGAATCTGGCTTGGTGTGAACCAGGAAAACGCGCGAGCTCAGAAGTTCTATGCAAAGCACGGCTTCACGCGAGTCGGGACCAAGACCTTTGTCGTGGGCACCCAGCTCCATCACGATTTTGTGATGGAGCGACCGGTCAGCTGATCGCGCCGACTAGCTTGCGGCAACCTCGAAGCGAGACAACGCAAGCAGACGCGACATAGCACGGAGGTACTTCTTCTTGTAACCGCCGGCCAGCATCTCGGGGGTGAAGATCTCGTCCAGGCGAGCGCCGGACACCGTCACCGGAATGCTCGCGTCGTACAGGCGGTCGGCGAGAACCACGAACCGAAGCGCAACAGACTGGTCCGTCGCGGGGTGGACGCCGTCGATGTACACAGCACGAACACCCTCGACCAGCTTGTTGTAACGCGACGGGTGCAGCGTGCTGAGGTGCTTGCACAGCTCGTCGAAGTTGTCGAGCGTTGCGCCGTCGACGGACTCGGCGCGAGCAATCAGCTCTTCCGAAGAAATCGGCTCGGGAGCCGGCGGCAGATCGCGGTGACGGTAGTCGGGACCGTCGACGCGAATGGTCTCGAAGATCGAACCGAGCTTCTTGATCTCGCGCATGAAGTCCTGCGCAGCAAAGCGGCCCTCACCGAGCTGGCCCGGAAGTGTGTTGGACGTCGCGACGATGGACACACCGCGCGTCGACAGCTCGGACAACAGACGAGACACAAGCATGGTGTCGCCCGGATCATCGAGCTCGAATTCGTCGATGCACAGAACGCTGTGCTCCGAAAATGCCTCGACGGCCTTGTTGAAGCCGAGTGCGCCGACGACGTGCGTCAATTCGACGAACGTGCCGAAGGCCTTGGGCGAGGGAACGCTGTGGAAAATCGACGCCAGAAGGTGGGTCTTACCGACACCGAAACCGCCGTCGAGGTACAGACCAGCGCCAGTGGCCTGAGTCTTCTTGCCGAACAATCCACGACGACCGCCGGCCCGGATCTTGGCTACGCGCTTCGAGAATTCCTCGGTCTTGGCAACAGCAGCTGCCTGACTCGGCTCGTTGGGATCCGGGATGTAGGACGCAAAGCTCACGTCGTCGAACATTGCGGGTGGAACCATTTGAGCGACCAATTGATCGGCGGGTACCACCGGGCTGCGATCGACAAGACGTTGAGGCATCCATCAAGGGTATCTACGTGGTGTGATCACTCATATGCACCATCTGGATTTTGCGACCTACTTCACACCGGATCAGCCGCAGCGGCTCCGCGAGCTCTATCCATATCCGGAAAACGTGCAGCATCCCTGGATACGGGTGAACTTCGTGTCCAGCATCGACGGTGCCGTCTCCGTCAGCGGACTCAGCGGCGGCCTGGGCACCCCGGCGGACAAGACCGTGTTCGACACGCTGCGCGAGCTGTGCGACGTGGTTGTCGTCGGAGCCGGAACAGCTCGGGCCGAGAACTACGGCGGCGCGGTGATGAACGACGACGCTCGGGCGCGCCGGGTCGCGTCGGGGCTCGCGCCGGTGCCCCCGATCTTGGTTGTCTCGTCGCGCGCGTCGATCGACCCCGAAAGCCGATTGTTCCGGGACGCCGAAGTCCCACCGATTCTGCTGGTCGGCGCCGACGCCGACGCCGCTGCCGTCTCGAAGTTGAGCGCTGCCGGCGCCGACGTTCACCGCAGCGTCGGTGCGGCAGTGCGCAGCGTGGATATCGAGAACACCGTTGCCGAGCTGAAGTTGTGCCGGATCCTGTGTGAGGGCGGACCATCACTTTTCGGCCAATTGATCACGGATGGCGCCGTCGACGAACTGTGCGTCACCACGTCTCCGCAACTGGTCGGCGGCAATGCGGGACGGATTTCCCTCTCCGCGCAGTCCCTTCCCACCCCGATGACGCCTGCACATATCCTCACGGACTCCGACGGCACAGTGCTGTCCCGGTGGGTTCGTCAACGTCCCCGGCACTGAACCTGGCACTCTGGTCGGCATGCGCAGAGCGGCTTTGATTGCACTTGTCCTGGCGACGTGTTGTGCCTGTGGCGCAGGGCCCTCCATCCGCCCGGACGTCGCCGTCGAAGGTCATAGCGGTGGAACCCCCGGGAGTTCCGACACATCAGCGACGACGACTCCCCCGGTTCCCGCTCCGGCCGTCCCGACCAGTGACCTCCCGTGGCGCGACTGCAGCGGGACATCGCTTGCCGACGCCGCTTTGGCTGCAACCAGCACGGGCGTCATCATCGAATGCGCCGAATTCAGCGCACCCATCGACACCAGCGGCCGCATCGACGGAACATTCACCGCCGCGGCGACCAGGGCCCGAACCTCGTCGACTCCCGCTGACGCCTACCCGATCGTCTTCACCTCCGGGACCGATCGCTCGTCGGGAAGCACCCTGGCGACGCTGTCCGCAACCGGACTGACCGCCGTCCTCGCAGCGCACCCCGTTGTGGCTCTCGACCGCCGCGGTATCGACCGCTCGACTCCCATCGAATGCATGGAGCCCGATACTCGGCGTGGACTCGCTGATCTCGGCCAGTTCGAACCGAGTTCCAGCGGAGACGCAGCCGACGCCGTCGCCGCACTCGGGCACGACGCGACGATCTCCTGCACGGACTACCTCGATCCACAAGAACTCGAATTCGGAGCCGACGCTGCAGCCGACGACATCAACGCGCTCCGCACGCGATGGGGCGTCGACACGATCGCACTGTGGGCTGCCGGCTCCGGCTCTGACATCGGATTGAGTTACGCCGCAACATATCCCGACAATCTGGCTCGGTTGATCCTCGACTCGCCGGCACCGATCGCGACTGACGCCACCACCGAGGAAGAAAGCCGAGTCCAGGGCCAGGAAGCCGCATTGACGGCGTTTGCCACTCGCTGTGCAGCGCTGTCCTGCTCGCTCGGCCCCGACCCTCACGCCGCCGTCGTTGCACTGATGGAACGGGCGCGAGCCGGTGAGTTCCGCCCCCTGTCCGCGGCATCGATCGCCCGCGCAATCTCGGCAAGTCTCGCCATCGCGAGCCAGAATCGTCAATTGGACACAACGTCCCTTGCCGACGCCCTCAGTGCGCTCGGAACCGGAAACCCCGTGCCCATGCGCGAGCGTGCCGCAGCCGCGGAGAAGACCATCACCAGTGACGGTCAGTTCGTCGGACGCTGCACCGACGGCGTTCAGTGGCCGGGAGTGGGCCGCATCCGCGAACTCCAAGAAACGTGGAGTAAGTCCTACCCCGTGTTCGGGAACGAAGCCGCGCTCGGATTGTCGGCGTGTGCGAGTTGGCCGACTACTACCCCGACGCCCCTGCCCACCGCGTTGAAACCGACTGTTCTCGTGCTCAGCGGTCAGGCCGACCCTGCCGTCGGCAACAGCGGACTGGCCACCGTCACCGGAGTTGTCACCAACGCCGGCGCCCGATTTGCCAGCCTCGATTGGCAAGGCGCCGGACACCCTGCGATGCAATCTGCCTGCGTCCAACAGGCCGCGGTGTCCTACCTGGGCAATCAGAGCCTGCCCGCCAACGGCAATGTGTGCCCTGCCTAGCCGAATATGACGGTGCTCACCCGCCAATCCAGGGTGCATCCCCAGATCTGTTCGTGTCTCGGTGTACCGTTCCGAAGTGTTCCTTAGACAAATCGAGCCTCGCACCGGGCGGACAACCCAACAAGTCGTCAACTACGTTTTGTGGCCGATCGCCGTGATGACCGTGATCAATCGCGTTGTCGTCAAAGCCGTCAACGGGTCGATCACCGATGATTTCCGGCCGGTCTACAACGCCGCGCTGGCATTCTGGAACGGCCGCGAGGTCTACACCGCGGACTTCAACTCCGTAGATCCGCACTACCTGTATCCCCCATCGGGATCCTTGCTGATGGCACCGCTGGCCATCCTCGACCCCGAGCGCTCGCGCTGGCTGTTCATCGGCGCCAACGCGATTGCAATCCTGGTCGCGCTCTATCTGCTGCTGCGTCTGTTCGACCTGACAATCAGCTCCATCGCCGCGCCAATTCTCGTGCTGGCCGCGTTCTCGTCGGAGACCGTCACCAACACTCTGGTGTTCACCAACATCAACGGCATCGTGCTACTCAGCGAGATGGCGTTCCTGCTCCTCCTGATGCGCCGCAAGGATCTGTGGGCAGGCGCGTCGATCGGCATCACCCTCGCCGTCAAACCCACTCTTGCTCCGCTGCTGCTGCTTCCCTTGGTTCGTGGTCAGTGGAAGGTCTTTGTCACGGCACTCGGTATTCCGTTCATCCTCACCGTTGTCGCGGTACCGCTGTCCGCGGACCCGATGGCATTTGTCGAACGCACCGTGCCGTATCTGCTGGAATCGCGCGACTATTTCAACAGCTCGATAGTCGGCAACGGCGCCTACTTCGGGCTTCCCGAGTGGTTGGTCTTCGCCCTGCGCGCGGTGTTCGCCGTCATGGTTCTGGTCTCTCTGTGGCTGCTCTACCGGTACTACCGCAACGACGATCTGTTCTTCCTCACCACTACAACCGGTGTCATCATGACCGCGTCATTCCTGCTGCCGTCGCTCGGCCAGATGTACTACTCGATGATGCTGTTCCCGCTCTTGATGTCGGTGATTCTCAAGAACTCCGTCATGCGGAACTGGCCGGCCTGGCTTGCCGTGTACGGCTGCATGACATTCGACGACTGGTGGTCATTCCGCTGGCCCGCCTTCGGCCGAGCAGCGGAGTACATGAAGAGCACTCTCGGGTGGAGCCTGCTGCTGATCGTGATCTTCTGTGTGCTCGGATACCGGTATCTCGTTGCCCGACGCGAAGGCCGTCTCGACCGCGGAATCGATCCCGTCTATCTGCTCGATCCGCCTGTGGATGCCGCTCCACCTGCACACAAAGCCGAACCTGCAGTAAAGGATTAGCGTGTACGCATGAGTTCTACAGAGAACACCCCCGAAGTCACCTTCACCGACGAGCAGTGGCGCGAAAAACTGACTCCGGCCGAGTACGCGGTCCTGCGTCAAGCCGGCACCGAACGCCCCGGCGTGGGCGAATACACCGACACCACCACCGAAGGTGTGTACTCCTGCCGCGCGTGCGGCGCCGAACTTTTCCGCAGCACGGAGAAGTTCGAATCGCATTGCGGGTGGCCGTCGTTCTTCGATCCCGCAAACTCCGACGCCGTCATCCTGAAGGAAGACGTGAGCCTCGGAATGCGCCGCGTCGAGGTTATCTGCAAGAAGTGCCACAGCCACCTCGGCCACGTCTTCGAAGGCGAGGGCTACCCCACGCCAACGGATCAGCGGTACTGCATCAACTCGATTTCGCTGGTGCTACATCCCGCGAAGTAGACCTCTGGGTCGCTCAGACGGGTAAAAGTGCACACAAGTCTCCCTTGCGCGGCCGGATCAGCCGCCCGACGGAGGCTTGTGTGCATTCCGGCCCGGAACTCACACTGTGCCGAGAGCCTCGAATACCCCGGTGTACAACTCCGGACGGCGATCGTCGAAGACGTGGTTCACCCTCGAGATCTGCCTCTCTCGCGCCGTCGACAACGACAGCGGAGCGATCGCGAACCCCTGGGCATCAGGCCTTTCGAGTACCCACCCAGCCGTGTCGATGACGGCAGAGCCTCCGGTGAATTCCTGTCCTCGCTCCCGGCCGGATCGGTCGGCGCAAGCGACATAGACGTGGTTGGTCCGCGCGGCCGCGCGAGCCAGCATTACCTGTGGTGGTTCGTCACCGTATGGGCGAGCGTCCAGCGCCCAGTTGGTTGGCACTGCAATCAAATCGGCACCTCGTATCGCAAGGCTCCTGGCCATCTCCGGGAACTCCAGGTCGTAGCAAATCAACACGCCCACTCGACCGAAACAGGTGTCGACGATCGGAGGTGCGTCGACACCTGCGGTGAAGAATCGCTTCTCCCGGTTCCACAGATGGGTCTTCCGGTAAACGGCCTGAACTCCCGCCGCACTGACCAGGGCCGCACTGATATGTAGGTCGGCACCCGATCTCTCTACGAAGCCGCCCACAACCAAACCCGGTGAGCCCGCGAGCGCTTGCGCCCATCTCGCAAACACCGGATGCGTCGCAGTGACGGCGCACGAGCGAACCTCGTCGATGGTCTCGAACATATAGCCACTGAGGGACAGTTCGGGAAGGACGATGATGTCGGCCCCTCGCTCGCGTGCAGTCTCGACCGCGCTGACGGTGAGCTTGACATTGGCGTCAAGATCGAGCAATCGAGGTGCCACCTGCACGACCGCTACGTGCGCCGGCGCCGTCATGCGTCCCACCGAAGGGGGAAGCGCTCGCCGTTGCGGAGGGCCAGGAGGTCCTCGAGTTGCTGCGCGGCGTGCTTCAGGTCGGTCACGGCCTGGTCGATCTTCGGCTCAAGCCTGAACGTCGGCCCCGAGACTCCCAGAGAGGCGATGAGCACCCCCCGGTAGTCACGCACCGGTACGCCAACCGCCGCTAATCCGACCTCGAACTCGTCCACGACGATTGCGTGCCCCTCGTCACGAACTCGGGACACGGTCTCGACGAGATCGTCGATAGTCCTGACGCCGCCTTCGCGCGCGGTGCGCAGTGTCTGTCCGTCGTACATCGCGCGGATCTCGGCGGAAGTTCTGTCGGTGAGCAGCACGCGGCCAACCGACGTCGAGTACAGCGACCACTGTGCGGGCATCGCCTGAATCGAGTGGTTGGCAGTCCGTTCGGCCACGGAGAGAGCCTCGAATCCCGAGAGCACGGAAAGGTACACAGACTCGTCCAGTCGAACAACCAAATCGTCGAGAACCTCTCCCGCACATTCCAATAGACGCTGGTCTCCACTCACCTGCGCCATGTTGAAGATGCGCCAACCCAACCGGAAGGCGCGTGTCTTGGGATCCCGATCGACCATGCCGTACTCGGTGAGAACCTTCAGACTGCGTGAGATCTGACTCTTGTCCATGTCGAGAATCTCGGCAATCTCTGTCACGCCCAGCCCCCCTTTCTCGCGGGCGCGGCTGGTTTGAAGGACGAGCAGGACCTCCAGGCCTCGCCGAATACTGGTGTCGCGTGTGGGTGGCATGACGCAAGCTTCCGCTATCAGTTGCATATAACGCAACAGCAGATGCCCATTTGGCAACATTGGAAACAGAGTTGTAACGACCGCGACACGGGCCAGGCATATCGTCACGAAAGTATTCAACGTGTCCATACGGCAACTGGAGTTGCCATATAGCCAATTTGAGAAGAGGGCTCATGCGTCGGAAGACCTGGCGAATACTTTCTGCGGCCACCGCATGTGTGGCGCTCGGGGTCGCGCTCACGGCATGCGGCGAAGGGACAGCGGACACCGACACAGTGTCCTTGAAGTTCCTCAACTACGGAGACTGGGTCGGCGAGACGGAGATCGCGGACTTCGAGAATGCTCATCCAGGGATCAAAATCGAGCAGTTTGCACTGCCAGACGGCGGCTCGTCAGCGCTGGCGGCACAACTGGCCAAGGACAAAGGTGCCTACGATCTAGTCGCGGTCGGCAACGCCACGGCGGCTCGCCTGGAGGCCGGAAATCTGCTGGCCGACTTCGATCCCGCGACGGTCCCGAACCTGGCGAACATACCGCAGGAGTACCGCGACCAATTTCCGTGGGGAATTCCTACGGATCTCGGCAAAGCAGGAATCATCTTCGACAAGGCGAAGGTGCCTAATCCTCCGACGTCATGGAAGGAACTCTTCGACAACGCCGAGCAGTGGACGGGCAAGATCGTGCTTCCGGATTACGACCTCGACGTTGTGTCCATCGCCCTCCTGGCGCTCGGCTACGACATCAACACCACCGACAGCGGTCAGCTCGCCGAAGCCGAAGAGAAAATCAAGGTAATCAAGCCGCATCTTCTCGCATTCCAGCAAAAGGGACAGGCGAAGGCAATCATCGACGGCTCGGCGCTCATCGCCGTCGCCCCTGACTACGCGTACGCGGGTGCCGACAACGATTCGTTGGGCTGGGTTTCGCCAACGGAAGGCACTCCGGGCTACATCGAAGGCGTAGCTCTCTTACCCGGAAGCAAGCACCTCGACGAAGCTCTCGAATTCCTCAATTTCCGCCTCGAGCCGCAGACGTACGGCGGGTTCATCAACAACACCGGCGCCTCATATCTCATGCCGGCAGCCGAGCAGTACATCAAGCCAGGAATCCTGGAAAACCCTGCGCTCCAACCGAACCCGAACTCGCCATTCGTGGCAGAAAAGTTCCTTTCCGCTGAGAACACCGAAGTGCGGGCCAAGATGTGGAACCGGATCAAGGCAAACTGATGACCCAGGATCAACTCGTCGCCCCGCCTGGCGAATCGACAGACCCGGCCGAGGGCACCCCAGCCACGTCGCGGCTTCATCGTCGGAGCAACGCACTGCGGCGAGCTCGCAGCTGGTCCGGAATCCTGCTCGCGACACCGATGACGGTCTACGTCATGGTCTTTTTCGTCGTCCCGCTGGTAGTTCTCGTGGTCTACAGCGTCTCCAAGTTCGACCTGCTCACATTCGAGGTGCAGCCGGGCTTCACGCTCCAGAACTACAGCGAGCTGTTCAGTAGCACATACGCCGGGGCAGTGGTGCGCTCACTGGGCATGACGATCCTTATGACCACAGTCTGCGTTCTTCTCGGATTCCCTGTCGCGCTTACGATCTCGCGCGCCAAGGGTAAGCTCAAGGCACTGCTCCTCGTCGCTGTGATCGTGCCGTACTGGATCAGCTTCGTTGTACGCACCTACGCGTGGCTCGAATTGCTCTCACCTAGCGGCGCCGTCTCGAAACTCGCCGCGCTTCTAGGGATCGTCCCGGATGGAACTCAGCTCGGATACTCGCCGCTCGCAATCGGTATCGGCATGGTCGCCGGGTACCTACCACTGATGATCCTGCCGATGTTCATGGCACTGGATCGCATCGATCCGGGCTTGGCGGAGGCAGCCGCCGACATGGGGTTGAGCCGACGACGGACCTTCTGGAAGATCACCGTGAAACTCGCGATGCCCGGCAGCATCGCTGGTGTACTCCTGGTCGGCATCCCGGCAACCGGGGAGTACACGATCCCCGCAATCCTAGGCGGCTCGAAGACCCTCATGATCGGCAACGTCGAAGCCGACCAATTCCTCTCTACCGGCAATTATCCGTTCGGCGCAGCAATCGCAACCACATTGATGGTCGTCATGCTCGCCGTGCTCTTCGCCTCGCGCAAGCGACTCGACCGTCTGGGAGACATCACATGAAGCGTCGGATCAGCCCGGCAGCGATCGTCACCGGTCTCGTCCTCGCGTTCCTCTATCTGCCTATCGGGATGGTGATCGTCAACGCGTTCAACGCAAACGAAAACCTCATTGGTTGGGGTGGAGGGACTCTCCGGTGGATCACCGGGGCATTCGCCGACGAACGGGTCCGCCAAGACTTTCTGACGAGTTGTCTGATTGCACTGCTCTCCACGGTCGTCGCTGTGACTCTGTCGCTGGCTGCCGTCATGGCTGTATCCCGCCTGCCCAAGCGAACCGGTGCGGTGTTGCAGACTCTCACCTACGCACGGTTGATGATTCCGGAAGTTGTCATCGCCGCAGGCATCCTCGTCGTTATCCAACGCTTGGGACTGACCACCGGCACCTGGTCGGTCGTCGCCGGACACATCGTGTTCTGCTCGGCCTACGCGACGCTGGTGCTCCAGTCTCGTTTCGCGACGTTGACCGGAACATACGACGAGGCCGCCGCCGACCTGGGCGCGCCACCGTACCGGGTATTCCTACGAGTGCTGTGGCCAATGATGATGCCCGCCGTTGTCATAGCGTCGCTGCTCTCCTTCACGTTTTCGTTCGACGACGTGGTCAGCACGGTCTTCCTGGCCGGACCGGAGACCGAGACTCTGCCGGTGCTCATTCTCAGCCTCTCCCGTCACGGAACGTCGCCGGAAGTCAACGCGATAGCCGTCGCCTTCATGTTCGTCTCGCTCGTACTGATGTCTCTGGTCGCGTTGGCCTCGTTCTGGCCGACCAAGCAGACACGTCGCGTCACCTCGGAAGAAGAAATCTCATGACAACCACCGCCGACCGGGACCACAGCCCCGCCTCACTCAGGCTCGAGGACCTCACCTGTGCCTTCGGCGACCATCAAGTCGTCAAAGGCATCAACCTCGATATCAAAGGAGGTGAGTTCTTCTCGCTACTCGGACCTAGCGGCTGTGGCAAGACCACGACGCTGCGAATGATCGCCGGTCTCGAGCAGTCCACTGCCGGGCGCATCCTCGTTGACGACGCGGAGATCCAGGGAGTGGCACCACACAAGCGACCGGTGCACACCGTCTTCCAGAATTACGCGCTCTTCCCGCACTTGAGCGTTTTCGAGAATGTTGCCTTCGGACTTCGCGAACGCAAGGAGAGCAAGCAGTCCATCAAGGAGAAGGTCACCCGGTTCCTCGATCTGGTCGAGCTGGGAGGCAAGGAGGATCACCGCCCACGCCAACTCAGCGGCGGGATGCAGCAGCGTGTCGCGCTGGCGCGATCCCTCGTCCTGGGACCGCGGGTGCTTCTGCTCGACGAACCGCTGGGCGCACTGGATCTGCGCATGCGCCGCCAGATGCAGGTGCTGCTCAAGTCCGTGCAGCACGAATTGGGAATCACCTTCGTCTACGTCACCCACGATCAGGAGGAAGCGTTCGCGATGTCCGACCGGGTCGGCCTCATGCACAACGGCGACCTCGTGCAGGTCGCCACACCTACCGATGTCTATCACCAACCCACCACTCGATTCGCTGCCGGATTCGTGGGCGCGTCGAACAGCCTGGATGCCGTCGTCACCGGTAGCGGACTGGGCTCGTACGACGTGATCATCCCTGGCGTGGGTGAAGGGCGCGTCGCCGGCGTCGGCGAGGTCCCGGCCGACAAGAATGTAACGCTGATCCTTCGCCCCGAAATGGTCGGTCTCCAGTCCGATGACGACGCCGATTTCCGCGCCGAAGGCATCGCGCGGGACATCGCTTTTCTCGGAGCGCGTACCTCCGTGCGCGTCGAACTGGCCAACCGCCAAGTGATCACCGCAGACCTGGCCAGCCGCACCCTGCCCGCCAGCGTCATGGTTGGAGCTCCCTGCCGAGTTTCGTGGCGAAGCGTCAACATGTGGGCGGTGACCCGATGACCTATTCCATCGTTGCGCGGTGTGAGCGAACCGGTCAACTCGGTGTGGCCACCAGCACCTCCGATGTCGCCGTCGGCGCTCGGGTGCCGTGGCTGCGCAGCGGAGTCGGCGCCGTCGTCACCCAACACCGCACCGATCCCCGCCTCGGACCGCGGATGCTCGACCTGATGACGCTCGGAGCGAGCGCTGCAGAAGCTGTCGACGGGGTTCGTCACTCGAGCATCCACGCCGACTGGCGCCAACTCGCAGCCATAGGCACCACCGGGCCCGGTGTCGGCTGGACCGGTGCACATGTCGACCCGACCGGAGTCTCCGTCGTGCCCGCCGCCGACCATGTGGTCGTCGGAAACATTCTGGTCGGTGACGCGGTCGGACAGGCTGCGAGTGCGGCCTTCCAAGCCAATCCGGCTTTGGATCTGGGCGAGCGCCTGGTCAGTGCGCTCGAGGCAGGACTCGTGGCCGGCGGAGAGCCGGACCCGCTTCGATCCGCGTGCCTGCGTGTGCACGGCTGCGAAACGTTTCCCCTCGTCGACCTACGAGTGGACGAACACCCGAAGCCCCTGCGCGAGCTCCGCCGCCTGTGGCAGCTGTACGGACCGGCGGCGAGCGAGTACGTCAGCCGAGCTCTCGACCCAGAAGCTGCGCGTGGCGTAGCCCCCGGCGCGGAGGGTGCCGATGTCTGAAGTCATGCCGTTCGCGCCTTCGGCGGTTCCCGCGTCAGTCGCCGAGTTCACCGTGTTGCTCGAGCCGCGACTGCCCGACATTCTCGATCTCGCCCAGCGGCTCACAGCGGTTGAGAGCGGATCATTCCTGCCTGCTGGAGTCGACACGGTGAGCGAAATCGTCGCGGAACAGCTTGTGGCACTGGGTTTCACCACGCGTTGGCACACGATTGCACCCGATCGAGGCAAGGCATTCGAGGCCACCCTCGAGCTCGGCCGACCAGGGCTGCGACTCCTCGTACTTGGCCATGCAGACACGGTCTGGCCCGCTGCGACAACAAACGATTGGCCAATCGTGACGGACGCTCCGATCATGTCCGGGCCCGGACTCGGCGACATGAAGTGTGCCCTCGCGATGGCCGTCCATGCGATCGAAGCGGCCCTGGAAACGTCGGCGCCGGGCATCGCCACGATCACCTACGCGCTCGTACCTGACGAGGAACTCGGCAGTGTCGATAGCCGAAGCTGGTTGGCGGACCTCGGGCGGCGCACGGACGTATGCCTCGCGCTCGAGGCCGGCCTGAGCGACGGTGGCGTAATCGTCTCCCGCGGCGCGGTCGGGGCCATGATCATTACCGCCCACGGTCGTACAGCACACTCCACCGACGTCACCGGAGAGAGTGCACTCCGTGCGTTGGCGCCCCTCGTCGAAAGACTCGAATCGCTCACGAACCGTGACCGTCGCACAATCTGCAGCGTCGGCATCCTGCGCAGCGGCACAGCGCGGCAGGTCGTACCCGATCATGCAGAACTCCATCTGGACCTGCGGGCTCCAGACGACGCAGCGGGCCGAGCACTGGTCGCCGACGTTCGCAGCCTTGCCGAGTCATGCGCCGGTGAGGGCATCACCGTCGAAATCTCGGGAGGCATCACGAGACCCGCGCTGTCCCCTGCCACCACCGCCCCCGTCTACGCACTCGCAGAGAACCTCGCGTCCGCGGCTGGACTGGCACTGCGCCGAATCGACGAGATGGGCGGTTCGGACGCCAGCCTCATCGCGCAGTGGGCACCCCTCGCACTGGATGGACTGGGCCCGACGGCGTTCGACCAGTGCAGTCGCGCCGAGACAGTGGTGCGCGATTCAGTTGTTCCGCGCACGGCCCTGCTCGCAGCGCTCATAGGCCATGCGGCGCAACTCGCCAAGAACCTGCCGAACCAGGAGGACCACGCATGAGACACGAACCGGCAACGCATATTTTCGGTGTTGCAAATATGACGACTCAAGTTGCTCATGAAACAACTCGTGGTGATGTAAGTGATGTTCTGGAGTTCGTCGTCGGACTTACCTGGCAGCAAGTGCCACCCGTGGTGCGGCGACGGCTGGGGATGCTGTGCCTCGATGCCTCCGTTGCAGCACGCGCCGGCACCCGTCTACGCTCGCCGCGCATCGTCACCGACTACGTCTCGACGACCATGAGCGGCGACGAGTCCACATGTCTGCTCAACGGACGCCGAGCCTCGGCACCTGGCTCAGCGCTCGCCAACGGGACGTTGATGAACGCGGTCGACTACGACGACGGACATTCTCTCGCCAAGGGCCATCCCGGAGCGGTGATCATCCCGGCCGCGCTCGCGATGGCCGAATCGACCGGTGCCAGTCATGAGGAATTCCTCCTCTCGATTGTGATCGGATATGAGATCGGCCTCCGAGCAGCGATCGCGCAGCACAATCGTTGGCCGCTCTTTCACAGCAGCGGCACCTGGGGTGCCGTCGGCGCCGCAGCCGCAAGCGCCCGACTTCTGAAATTGGCGCCGGAGCAAGTGGACGCAGCAATCGGATTGGCTGAGTACCACGCTCCGGTCGATCTGATCATGCGGGCGGTAGCCGAGCCCACCATGGCCAAGGACGCTATGGGATGGGGAGCGCACGTCGGTGTCACCAGCGCCCAACTCGCTGCAGCCGGCTTCACTGCCCATCGCTCGGAATTCGTCGCCGACCGCTTGCGCAACGAAGTCGCCGATCTCGGCAGCCAATGGCAGCTGCTGGATACGTACGTCAAACCGTTTCCCTGCTGCCGCTGGGTGCACCCCGTGCTGGCCGGCGCCGAGCGGATCCTGCACCAGCTAGGACGCGAGCGGCTCGACCCTGCCGAAGTGACACACGTCCAGGTGCGTACCTTCCAAGCTGCTGCCGACTTGGCCCGAATGGTGCCCTCCACCAGCGAAGAAGCCCAGTTCAACCTGGTCTGGCCACTGGCCGCCTACCTGACCACGGGCGGCTTCGGTCTCGAGGCAATCACCCGCGACCTCGGAGATCCGGCGATCGCACGGACGGCCCGCGTCGTCGAGATCGTCGTCGATCCTGACCTCGAAGCCGGGTTCCCCTCAGTCCGACACAGCTCTCTCACTGTAACGCTGGCCGATGGCCGTGTGGTGGAGAGCGGGCTTTGTTCAGCGGCCGGAAACGCCGACGACCCGCATTGGGAATCCGTGGTGCGAAACAAATTCCCCACGATCCCCGACGAGCGCTGGTTCAGCTTCGACGGCGAACCGCTGCCCGCCGCAACCCGAGATCTGGTGGCCGTCGATCCGATGTGCCCTCTGACCTACCCCGTTGAAATGAGGGACTGAAATGAGGGACCACAACACACCCTGATCGCCATGTACCCGTACACACGAACCCTGCCCGCATTCCACTACCGACATTCCACTACTGAAAGAGAAACCATGACCTCCCCCGAGCAGACCAAACGCCTCGCCGCCATCGACGCCCTCACCGCAGGTTTCCGAGCCCGTGCTCGCCACTACGACGACGAAGCAATCTTCCCGACGGAAAACTTCGCCGAACTACACGAGGCAGACCTCCTCGCACTGACACTCCCCGAAAAGTGGGGCGGCCCCGGCCTGTGGAGCGAAGGCGGCTTCGCCGACTACTACGAGCTCATCGAGCGAATGGCCGCCATCGACGCCCCGACCGCGCAGCTGTTCCAGGTCCACTCTCACGCCATCGGCATGCTGTCGCACGCAGCCACCGACGCACAGATGGAAAAGTATGTCGTCCCCATTGCCAAGGCAGGCGAGCTGGTCGCGTCGGTCGGTAGCGAGGCGACACCTGGCAAGAACAACGTCGGAACGTCGAGCAACCAGCTGGCCCGCAACGATCAAGGTCAGTGGGTGCTCAACTGCACCAAGCACTTCGCCTCCCTCGGCCCGGGGGCGTCGCACTACATCATCTGGCTGGCACTGCCGGGAACGGAGAGCTACGACCACCGCACGGTTGCCGTGCTCGTGCCTCGCGATGTCCCCGAGGTCGAACTGATCGACAACTGGGACGTGCTCGGTATGCGCTCGACCGTCAGCTGGGCTGTCAAGGTCACCGACTACGTGCTGCCAGACGACGCAATCTTCGGTGAGCCGGGTGCGTGGGAGACCGACGACACCCGCACATTCACACTCGCGTTCGCGGCCAACCACCTCGGCGCGGCTCGGGGAGCATTCGACTTCACGCTCGAATGGGTACGCGAGCGTCCGCAGTTGGCCACCAGCGAGCTGATCCAGTTCCAGCTGGGCGAACTGGCAGCCAAGCTTTCGACCGCTCGCGCCGCACTGTTCGACGCCGCATCGGTGTGGGACGCGGGTCAGCCGTCCGAGGGAGAGTTCCGCGGAGTCCACGCCCTCACAACTGCCAAGCAGGTCGCGCTCGAGGTCACAGGGCGCTGCCTCGATATCTGCGGCTCGCGCTCAATGTTCAAGACCTACCCGCTCGAGCGCTTCTATCGCGACACCAGGGCGTTCTCGCTGCACTACCGGGTGGACAACTACACCCGCAACCTCGGTGCATCGCTACTCGCACAAGGGTTTTCCGTCAACGGCAACGGCGGCCTCACCCCAGCCCAAGCTTAACCACTCACACGCGCCATCCCCCACCTTCAGAACATCACGACGACAGGAGCACGCCCATGAGATTAATGACGATCGGCGACGACGCGATGCCTCTGCGGACCGCATACGCGAACTTCCCCTCCGGGGTCGTCGCCGTGTGTGCCGAAATCGAGGGCGAACTGGTCGGTATGGCAGCGAGTTCCTTCACCGCAGTGTCGTTGGATCCGCCGCTGGTGTCGGTGTGCGTGATGAACGGCTCACGGACCTGGCGCCATCTTCAGGACGCACCGCGGCTCGGCATCAGTGTGCTGGCGGCGCATCAGGGGGCGATGTGTCGCACCCTGGGCGCGAAGGAGGGGGATCGGTTCGCGGGCTTGGAGACCGTCGTGACGCCGGACGGAGCCGTACTCGTGCGGGGCGCCGGAACGTGGCTGGAGTGCGAGATTCAAAGCCTGCTGCCTGGAGGAGATCATGTCATCGTGCTGCTCCGGGTCCTCGGGGTCGACGTCGAAACCGAATGTGAACCCCTCGTACATCTTGCCGGCAGCGTCCGCGCTCTTCTCCCCCGACCGCCGTCCCGAGCCGACTGACGCGGACCGGCTTTTCACTGACAGCTCGTGTCGCACTTCCTGACGAAAATTCAGCGAAATGCTCTGTCACAGTTCCACACCGGCGGCCAAGCTACCGGTGTGGAATCAAGAGTGGCCACCACCGGAGAAGCGAACGCCAACGTCGTCGTCGCCTCGCCGGTGGTGGCCGGAAGATCTTTCTGGTTTCAGGCGCAACCGATCGAGCTCTTACATTTGATCAGCGCATTTCGCCGGCGCCCTCGTACGGGTTCAGACTCACCAGCAGGTCATTCTCTGCAAAACGGGAGTACCGGAAGTCCCGGGGGTCGACATTCGGCAGAGTAGTCGAGCCGTCTGTCACCAGATCAGCGACGAGCTTGCCAACTGCCGGGGAGATCTTGAATCCGTGGCCGGAAAATCCGGTGGCCAAGAACAGGCCGTCGAGCGGCGACGGTCCGATGATGGGGTTGTAGTCCGGCGTGACGTCGTACGCCCCGACGTACGAGCTGGTAATGCGTGGGTCCGGCATGTCCGGAAGTCGATGCCCCATCTTCATGACAATCTTTTCGAGCGTGCTCTCGTCCGCGCGATTGATGTAGTTGTCCGGGTCGATGTACTGAGGGGCTTGATGATCCGAGTTGCCAACCAGCAATTCACCATTGGGCTCGCGGCACACATAGGAGAGCCCGGCGAGGTCGGACAGCACCGGCACCACAGGTGTGGGTTCACCCTGATCGACGAGGACCAGCTGAGCTCGCTGCGCCTTGACGTCGAGATCGAAGCCCAATGATGCGGTGAGCGCAGGCGCCCATGGACCTGTCGCGAGAATCACTGTGCCACTGTGAATCTCGTCGCCATTGACAAGACGTACACCGTAGACTCGATCGTCATCCCCGCGCAGCAGTTCCGCAACTTCAGTGGACTGTCGGATCGTGACGCCGAGTCGGCGGGACGCGGCACCGAACGCCATACCTGCCATGTACGCCTCACCGCGGCCACCGCGGGGCTCGTACGCGAAAGCGGCAAAATCGTCGAGATGAAGCTTCGGCCAGAGTTCACCCATCTGGTCATGGTCGATCAGATCGACTTCGACTCCCAAGCTTTGCATCATGGCGACATTTTTGCGAAGCGGTTCGATGTTGTTATCCGCTACACCGACAACATATCCGCATTGCTGAAAAGCCATGTCGTCGTTGAACAGTTCGGTCGCGCGTTCAAAGACGTCGACGCTGTACCAGGACATGGCAGCCAGCGACGGGGTTCCATAGTGAGCTCGGACGACACCACTTGATTTGCCGGTCATGCCGGAACAGGTTGTGTCACGTTCGACTACGAGGATGTCGGTCTCACCGCGGTCGGCGAGCGACCACGCGATTGCCAATCCCTCGAGGCCGCCTCCGACAATCAGGTAATTGGTGGTCTCGGTCATCTGATTCTTCCTTCGCTCAGGTTCTTACTCGATGGGTAGGTGTTATGCAGATGGACACCCGCGTGGACAACGGCCGCGATGCACACGGGCAAGCTGAGCCTGTTGTCTGACATCAGATATCAGCGGTTCGCCAAGTCCTGCAAGACGTCGGCGAGAGCGGCCGCACCGGCTTCGGCATCGACGTCCTCTACGTATTCCTCTGGCGCATGCGAGATTCCGGTGGGATTTCGGACGAACAGCATCGCGGTAGGTAGGTATGCAGCCAGCACTCCGGCATCATGCCCGGCACCGGTGGCCAGAATCGGCGCCTCCGGCAGAACACGGGTGATCCGGTCACGCAGTATCGGATCGAAAGAAACGGTAGGAGAAATGGACGCCTCCGTCAGGGTGACATCGCATCCCTCCTCGGCACCGGAGCGGAGAGCCGCGTCGGAAATATCGGCGACAATCGCGGCGACGACGGCATCGGAGTCGTGGCGAACATCGAGCCATACATCTACGCGCGAAGCGATGACGTTGGTGCCGCCGGGGACGGGATCGAGCTTGCCGACGGTAGCGCGGGCGCCGCGGTGATTGCCCGCAAGCCGTCGCACATCAAGGACCGTGTGCGCGGCGGCGATCATCGGATCACGTCGGTCGGTCATCAGTGTCGTTCCGGCGTGGTTGCCTTGGCCGGTGAACGACAAACGCCAGCGGCCGTGCCCGATGATCGACGAGCCAATTGCGACCGGCCGACCAAGGTCGGTCAGGCCTCTCCCCTGCTCGACGTGGAGTTCGACGAATACCCCGATCCCGGCGAGCCGCTCAGGGTCGGGGCCGATGTGGCGCGGATCGTGCCCGTTTGCGATGGCGAGTTCGGTATACGTGACACCGTCGGAGTCGACGAGCGCCCGGACTCGGTCAGGATTGACATCGCCGGTGAGCAATTGCGAACCAAGGCAGGCGAGTCCGTAGCGGGAACCTTCCTCTTCCGGGAACACCGCCAGCACGATTGGGCGCTGGGGAACAAACCCGCGCTCCCGAAGGTGATCGATGGCGACCAGCGCTGTCGCAACGCCAAGGGGACCGTCGTACGCGCCTCCGCCCGGGACCGAATCGAGGTGGCTACCGGTCGCTACGGCATCGTGCAGAGGCAAGGCTGCGGGGTTCCACCAGGCCCATATGATGCCGTTGCGGTCGGTTTCGACATCAAGCGCTCGGCGTTGCGCCTCGGAAATGAACCACTCACGAAGTTCCATGTCGGCGGCGGAGTAAATGGGCCGGCTGTAGCCGCCACGGGTGGGATCGTTTCCGACATCGGCTATGTCGGACATCAGGCCAACCACGGTGGCGGGGCCGACAGTGGATGTATTCACAAGGGAATTCTTTCGTCGGGCCGCACCCTGTCGGTGCGGCAATGGAGGTGTGCATGTTGTTCACATTCGATGCGGGTTCGGCGACGACGGCGCCTGGACAACACTCACGACGACAATCTCTGGGCGCAGAATCATCGCAAGTCCACGACGGTTCGTACACCAGCGGTCAGGGCGTCATTCGCACCGCCGGAGCCGAAAGAAGCGACAACGTCACGTAATTGGAAAGCTTTGTGCCCGGAGTAGTGGTATCAGGGTCGGAGTAGTGGAACTTCGTTCGTTGATTCAGTACATCGCACTAATTGTTCGCAGTCCAATACTTAAATAGCGGTAATTGATACCAGATCCGGAATAATGCTTCTATGGAACTTCGACATCTGCGCTACTTCATCGCAGTCGCAGAAGCGCTGCACTTCGGCAAAGCCGCTGCACGCCTACACATCTCACAACCTCCGCTCAGCGTGCATATTCGCGAGCTCGAGTCGGAGATCGGTACACGATTGTTCGATCGATCGACGCGACGGGTTAGTTTGACGCCGGCCGGAGAGGCATTTCAGGAACGAGTGACCGTGCTGCTCGCGACACTCCAGGACGCCGTCATCGAGGCTGCGGAGTTCGGCGCCGGGAAACGAGGCCGCGTGCGAGTCGGCTTCGTCAGCTCTGCCAGCGTCACCATCCTGCCCCGTGCCGTACGACGATTCCGGGACGAACGCCCTTCAGTGGAGGTGAAACTGGATCCCCTGACCACCCGAGAACAACTCGAAGCCTTGCGCACTAATTCCCTCGATGTCGGCCTTGTCCGGACAGCCACAGCCGAGGACGACATCAACATCGAACCGCTGCTCGCAGAACAAATGGTCGCAGTAATTCCCAAGGAGCATTCGCTGGCGAATCTACGATCGGTTGCGCCCGCCCAACTCGCACACGAGAGACTCGTACTGTTTCCACGCGAGATGATGCCGGGATTCGTCGGTCAAGTGTGGGACATGTTGCGCGCCTATACCGTCGAACTGAACGTTGTCCAAGAAGCGATCCATCACGAAACAGTGGTAGGCCTGGTGTCCGCCGGGGTCGGGATATCGATACTCCCTGCATCGGTGTCACGGGTGCAGACCCCTGACATCGTCATCTTGCCCATCGACGGCGCTCCGAGCACGTCTCTGATGGTAGCCACGCGTGCCGGTGAAGATTCCGTCGTTGTCACAGAATTTCTCCGTTGCCTTCATGCAAGCGTCTCGGTACGCGTCTAGTCGAGCGAGACCAAGTCAGTCGAGCGGTCCCGGATATGCGAGGGGTCAGGAACCGGAACAGCGTCGATCAAGGCCCGGGTGTAGGCATCGCGTGGTGCGGTGAAGACCGCGTCGACGGTACCGATCTCAACCACGGAGCCAGACCGCAGCACAGCAACCCGGTCCGCCACCTGGTGGACAACGGCAAGGTCGTGGCTGATGAACAGACACGCAAACCCGAGCTCACGCTGCACCTCGGTGAATAATTCCAACACTTCGGCTTGCACCGATACGTCGAGCGCGCTGGTCGGTTCGTCCGCGATCACCAGCTTGGGCGTCAGTGCCAGTGCGCGAGCAAGGGCAACTCGCTGCCGCTGACCACCGGAGAGTTGGTGGGGGAAACGATCTGCCAATGCATTGGGCAACCGCACGGCGTCGAGTAGTTCGAGGACTCGACTGCGCCTTTCCCCTGCCGTACCTATCTTGTGGACGTCGAACGGCTCACGGATGGTTGCTGCGATCGTCAGTTTCGGGTCGAGGGAGGCGGCGGGGTCCTGGTGAACAAATGCGAGATCACGGCGTAGTTCCTGCAGCTGCCGGGGCGGTGTTTCAGCAAGATCGTGGTCACCGAACAGAACACGTCCAGCCGCCAACGGCACCAAGCCGGCAGCAACGCGGCCGAGCGTGGTCTTTCCGGAACCCGACTCACCGACAAGACCGAGGACCTCGCCCCGGCGGACCGTAAGGCTCACGTCGTCAACTGCCAGGAAGGCAGGACTGCCATGTCTGGCCGGGAACTGCACTGTGGCGCTCAAGAATTCGAGCACAGTATCCTCGGTCGACTCCACCGGAACCGAAACCGGAACCGGAGCCGCCTCCTCGGGAAGGCGCGGCACTGCAGCCAGCAGTCGGCGGGTGTACGGGTGGGTCGGCGCTGCGAACAGTGCGTGCGTGTCCCCCACCTCGGCAACTTCACCATCCCGGAGTACGATCACTCGATCTGCATGTTGCGCAACAACTCCCATGTTGTGAGTGATGAGCAGAATTCCCATTCCGGTCCGCTGACGGATCCTGTCGAGCAGTGCCAGGATCTCGGCTTGCACGGTGACATCGAGCGCGGTGGTCGGTTCATCGGCGATCAGTAGATCGGGCTCGTTGGCCAGCGCCAACGCGATCGCAACCCGCTGCTTCTGCCCGCCGGAGAGTTGATGCGGAAAGTAATCGACGCGGCGCTGTGGATCCGGAATCTCCACCTGCTCGAGAAGCTCGATTGCGCGGGCGCGAGCATCACGGGATGTGACTGTGCGATGCGCGCGAATCGCTTCTTTGATCTGCCATCCGACACGACGGACGGGATTGAGCGCGCTCTGCGGTTCCTGAAAAATCAGCGCGACTGTGGAGCCACGCAACTGATTCAATTCGCCCTCGGTCGCATCGAGTACGGATGTGCCGTCCAGGTCGATCGAACCGCGCGCCTCGGCTCCGTCAGGGAGTAGACCGAGGATCGCGCGGGCCGTCATCGACTTACCCGAACCGGACTCCCCCACGAGGGCGACGACCTCGCCCCGGCACACCTCGAGAGTGACATCGTTGACGGCGGGAGGCTGCTGCCCGAAGGCAATATGCAGGTCGCGGACGGAAAGGAGAGCAGTTCGCACGAGGGTGTCCTTGTTCGGAAGAAGAGTAGTTACCGGCGCCGAGACCTGGCGGCCAGCGCTTGCGAAATCAGGAGCAGTCCGAGGACCAGAACAACAACGACCAGAAGGGGACCGAAAACAAAGAACGGCGAGTGATAGGCATTCTGGGTTCCCTCCTTGATGAGTGAACCGAGCGACGGCATCGGCGGAATGACACCGAGCCCGAGGAAGCTCATCGCGCCTTCGACGAACACACCGACCGACATCGCCAGCGCGAGTTGAACGGTAAGTGGTTCAAGGCAATTGGGCAGAACGTGGCGTCGTAGGATCCAACCTTCACCCGCACCCAAAGTCCGGGCCGATTCGACGTACGGCAGCTCGCGCACAGTCAGCACCGACGTTCGCATCAGCCTGCCCAACACCGGGATTTCGGCGAGCACGATAACAACCGAGATCGTCACGATTCCGGGGCCGATAACCATCGTCAATGCGATAGCGAGAACGATGGTCGGGAATGCGAGAATCAGGTCGAAAGAGCGTTGAAGCACGGTATCGAGCCAGGCGGCGCGCGATGCGGCCAGACCGAGGAACGAGCCGATCACAGCTCCCACCGGGACAGCTACGAAGATCACCAGCAGGTCGATGCGAATACCGTACAGCGTCCGCGAAAACACATCGCGGCCAACCGAATCCGTACCGAACCAATGATCACTGCTCGGGCCGAGCAGAGTCGCCCCACGTATCTGTTCGTCCGGTGCGAACGGAGCGAGCCACGGCGCGAGCAGTCCGGCAAGGACAACTGCCCCGACCAACGCGGCGCCGATCAGTCCGCGACCGCTTCGCAGCGCAGACCAGCGGTCGTCCCGATCGGCGCCGGTACCGTCGGCAGACTTCTCGAGGGACATGGTCATGACCGACTCCCCAATCGAATTCGAGGGTCGAGCCACGCGTTGACGAGATCCGTGGCGAGCTGAACGAAAACAAAAAGAACCACGGAGAACAACAGCATTACCTGGACCACCGGGTAATCCCGGCTCGAGATCGCACGCTCGATGAGGTTTCCGAGGCCTGGCCAGGCAAAGATCGCCTCGACGAGTACCGCGCCACCGAGGAGATGACCGATCTGCATCCCCAATACCGTCACGGTCGACGGCAGCGCGTTGGGCAGCACTTGAGTCAGAATGATCCGTCGACGCGTAATACCCAGGGCTCGAGCCGTTGTGACGTACGACTCGGCGAGTTGACTGCGAAGCGACTCGGTGAGAAACCGGGTCAGCGCCGCCGCAATCGGAAGCCCGAGACATATCGCGGGAAGGATCAGATACTGCACCGTGATGCCCGGGTCGTCCAGAAAACCTTTGCGGGGAATTCCACCGGCCGGCAAGACCGCCCAGACCACACCGAACAACACCACCAGGAGCGCTCCCGTCACGAAGTTCGGGATCGCGACGGCGACAGTACCGAACGCTGTCACGATGCTGTTGAGCCACCGCCGATCGATGATGACCGACACCGTACTCAAACCGAGGGCAACAGCAACCGCGAAAATCAAGGCGGTGATCGAGAGGAGCACGGTATTACCAAGCGCATCGAGCATCAGCGCGGAGATCTCGCCACCGAGAATCAACGACCGACCGAGGTCGAAGGTCAGAATTCCGCCGATCCACGAAAAGTACTGGACCAGTGGGGAACCGTTCAGCCCCAACTCGTCACGCAGTGCTTCCAGAGCCTGCGGAGTGGCATCCGGACCGGCCAACACACTGGCTGGGTCACCAGGCACCAGTCGCAACAGAGTGAAGATCACTATCGAGCCGACTGCCAGAACCAGTAAGGCCGAGGGCAGGCGGCGAAGTGCATACGAGAGCATGGCCGATCACTCGCTCAGATAGGCATTGCTCAGATCGAGTTCCGCCCTCTTCGACCAGTCCACGTCGTGGACAGCTGCGGACATCGCGAGCGTATTGTCTGCATTGAGCAGTCCGATCACCACGGCATTGTCGAGCAGTTCGTGGTTCAGAACCTGGTAGGCCGCAAGAGCTTCCGGACTCTTCGGATCGGTGATTCGCCACACCGCTTCGGTGGCAGCCTGGTAGTCCGCATCGATGAAATTCGACGTGTTCTTGTAGGCATTGAACGGATAGGCGCTGGTCGGCAGCGTCGAGGGCGTGTATTGCGCGAATACATGCGAGGTGATCCAGAGCCCGCCATACGTTCCGCCGATCAGATTCTTCACCGACGTCGCAGCATCGATCGGTTCGATGACCGTCGTGATACCGACTGCGGCAAGGTCCGCTTGAATGATCTGCGCGATGGATTCCGACTCGCTCGATCCCGCGGTGTAGCTGATCGGAATGACCGGGATGTCGCCAACCTCGGCGACGAGTGCCTTCGCCTTGTCGACGTCATGGTTGTACGTGGAGTTCAGGCTTGCATCGAACGCCGGCGAGTACTCCGGCCACGGCAGGTTGTCGGATGTGCCATGCCCTTGATTCACGTCGTCGAGTAGCCGTTCGCGATCCACAGCCTGAGCGATTGCCTGGCGGACGCGAACATCACCCAGACCCGGGGCCTGCACATTCGCACCGATGTACCACGTGCGCAGCACACCGGTCTGATCGACGACCTCGAAGTTGGGGTCGGCGGCGAGCATATCGGCATCACGCGGAGCAGTGTTGAGCAGCAGATCCAGCTGCCCCGACCGAAGTTGCGACACCCGCGTCTGGGCATCGGGAACAATGACGTACTCGACGCCGTCGAGGTTAGGTGCGCCGTCCCAGTACTGCTCGTAGGCCTCGAAGGTCATTCCGGTGCCGGGTTGCCAGTTCGCGAAGGTGAAAGCTCCGGTTCCGTTGTATGCCTTACCCGAATCGAAGTCGGCCATGGTGTTGCGGTCGATGACGGGCACGACATCGAGCAGATCGAAAAAGTTGCCGGCCGAATGCGCGAGTGTGAGCACAATCGTGTGATCATCAGGCCTGTTGTAGTTGGTGATCAGCTGCGCAGTTCGTGCGAGCTGGCCGGAACGGGCTGGGTCCGCGTAGGTTTCGAGGCTGAACTGCACATCGTCCGACGTCATCGGGCGTCCGTCGTGGAACGTGACGTCGGGCCGCAGCGTGAGCGTGATCGTCAACCCGTCTTCGGACACCTGCCACGATTCGGCAAGCGCAGGCTGCGGGTCGAGGCTTCCCGCCGGATAGGTAATCAGCGTGTCGTAGACGAGTCCGGAGAGCGCGGCATTCACCGGAACGCCCGAGAAGAACGAGGCCGGGGTCAGATCCCCGCTGTCGCCGATCCGCAAGATGCCGCCCTCGACAACCTCCGTTCCCGCGCCGGCCTGATCCACGGCCGAGCTACATCCCGTCACGGTGAGCGCACCGAAGAGAGCAACGGCGACCAGCCCCCGCAGGGAGGGACGTCTGAGGATGGAGCGGCTGTTCACGGAGAAACCTTTCGAGGGGCCCGGCAGGGCGAGTGCTGCTGGTGATCGGGATGAAAGATCATGCTGCTCACGGACGATGGTTCGCGAGCGGCGGGGAGAGACGCGCGGCGACTTCAGCGTCAGCGAGCGGGGATGGGAGCTTCGGGAGCAGCCTCGATGCGATGGATACGGCGCGGCTGATCCGCGTAGTCGTAGATCGCATTGTGCTGGACGAAATGGTTGTCCCAGATAGCGATTTCGCCAACGGTCCACTGGCGGCGGACTGTGAATTCCGGCCGGATCGACACTGCCTTGAGTACGCCCAGGATCGCAGCACTCTCGTCCGCGTCGAGTTCGTTGATGTAGCTGGTGAACAGGTCGTTGATGAAGAGTGCTTCGCGCCCGGTCTCGGGATGCCGGATCACCAACGGGTGATCGGCTTCGGGAACATTCTCCCTCGGTGCGATGCGGTGCTTAGCGGTCAAGCCGTACAGGAGTTCACGCAACGGCGCCGACAGAGCGTCGAGTGCCTCGGACTGGTTGGACCACATGGTGTCGCCGCCGAACTCCGGAAGAACCTGCATGTGCAGAATGCTGAACCTGGACGGAGCATCACGCCACGAAACGTCGCAGTGCCAGCGATTGGCCTGGTACGCGCTTCCGTTCTCGGTGCCGATCACGCTGATCTCGCGGTAGCCGTCGTCGCCGAGGTTCGACAGGTGCTCGTGCGGAAGAACTACCTCGCCGAAGTGCTGCGCGAACGCCCGGTGGATTGCCGGATCGAGGCCCTGTTCCTGAAAGAAGAGCACGCCGTAGCGGTACAGCGCGTCCTTGATCAGCCGAACGTCGGCGTCCGTCAGAGAGTCCACCCGGAGTCCCCGCACTTCGGCGCCGATCTTGCCGGCGAGGGGCACGATTGTAGTTGTCGTGGGTTCTGCGATTGCGGTCATCAATCTTCCTCGAAACGTGTGCGGGTGTGTGCAAATTGGACTGCGTTCAAAGTAATCAACTTTTATTATTTTGAGCATCGTTAAAATTTCGATGATTTAAGCATTGACGAACGGTTTCTTGACCCGTATATTCACGCACCCACCAGCCTTGCCAGGTCGCTCGCCTCTGACACGACCCACAACCCCAGCAGCGCAATCGGTTTCACCGCCGCTACTGAGTCTTCCGATGTTCGGGCACCGGAATTCGCCAATGCTCATGCCGTCCCGCCACATTCGATCCCCCAGCGCAAAAGTATTGACGGCGAGGCGACACCCTGATGGCCGCGGGAAGTCCCCCTGACGGGTCAGGCAGCAACACAGTCGCCGGTAGGGTCGATGAGTGTGACCTCAAAACGTGGCCGATACCGCGCGGGAGAACAGACACGCGTACAACTCATCGAAACCGCGGAGCGACTCTTTGCACTCAGCGGGTACGAGGGCGTCTCCGTCTCCGACATCCGCACTGCGGCAGGCCAGCAGAATGCATCGGTAATCGCCTACTACTTCGGCTCGAAGGAAAATTTGCTTCACGCGATATTCGCTCATCGCCTACCCGCTATCAATGCGGACAGGGAAGCAATGATGCTCCGGACAAGCTCACAGGGTGCGAATCTGACCACGCGTGAGGCGTTGTGGGCAATCGTACAACCCTTGGCCAACAGCATCGGCCCGGACAACCACTACGTGGCGCTACTCGATCGACTGATGGAGACGGCTATCCTCGGTCGCGTCTTCACCACCGCAGACCCGACTGTGACAACAAGTGGATCCGCCGTCAACCAGAGCCTCAATGACAGCCTGGCCGAATTCTCCGAAGACGTTCGAGCGCAACGCATCCAGATCGTGTACACAAGCTATCTTCGGGTGTTGGCGGGCTACGACCGACAAGGCACGCGCCCCAGCCATGCGCAACTGTGCGCCCTGATCGACGGTTGGGAAGCACTACTACAAGCCCCCGTGTCCCAGGAAACTCTCGAGGCCCAAAAGGACGCCCGGCTGAACCCGACTCCGTCGAAACGCTGACGGAGCTCGGTCGGCTAGCGGTTCGCCTGGCGCTGTATGCCGATCAGGTGGTGGGGTTCTTGCGCGGCCGGCCACGACGCGCAGTTTTGGCCGGAGGCGGGGTCGCCGGTTTCGTTTGCGCCTCGACCTTCGCGTCACCGGACGGATCGTCTCGCCAACTGATCTCGATCTCGATCTCGGTCTCGTCTCCGTCGACCTCGATCTCGAACTCCCACCGGACCCGATTGGCGACGACGATTTCAATAGAGTCGCCCTCCGAGCCCAGCTCCACCTCCGAACCACTCGCAAGGGCATGTCCGAGCGCAATGAGCCGCTCGGAGACCTCTTTCCGGGACAGCTCGGATTTCCGCTTGATCTCCAACTTGGGCACGACGGACTCCTGACCTCGGCACAGTGTCTCTTCACCGTAGCTGCTGGCGCAGCAGTACCCGGCCCGAACCGGAAAACCGACGTCAACGCTGCCGTCACACGCCGTCTGCAGGTTCCCTCACAGCAAGAACAGATGCTGCCTCGGGCACTCCGATTGCGTTGAATCCGACTGCGATCGGTTCATCGAGCGGAAAGTGCGCTGGTAGCAGCAGGATTCCTTCGCGCGCACACCGATCGAGCAACTCGGTGCGGGTACGCAACGACACAGCTGGATCAGCGTCGCCGGCTTGGCACAGGTCCGGGTACAGAAACTGGATGGGATGGTGAATGACATCACCCGAGATGACCGCGCCGCCATCGGGAGTCAGGATCTCCACCGTGAGATGCCCGCCGGTATGCCCCGGCGCAACCCGCACCACAACAGTCGTCTCTTCGTGCTCCACCAGAATATGGCCGTCGTCGACGGACACCCATGCCGCCGCGTCGAGCACCGGACGAACGCTGTCCTCGAAGGTCTTCACCAGGTCGGAGACCACCCCTTCGTCGGCACCTGATGCGGCGAGCTGCTGGAGTCCTTCGAGTTCGATGCGCCCGAAAACGTATGTGGCACCTGGGAATGTCGGTTTCCATACACCCGAGTCGAGTGTGGTGTTCCAACCGCAGTGATCGGGGTGCAGATGGGTGCTGATGACAAGATCGACAGTGTCGATGTCGATTCCGGTGGCCGCAAAACGCGTGAGGTAATCGGTATCGAACATGTGGTGCGGCAATAGATTCGGCCGATTCTTGTCGTTGCCATTTCCGGTGTCCACAACAATCGTCTTACCGCCGATTTCCACGACGTAGGTGTGGATCGCGAGCACGAGATCCCCACTGCGCCTGTCCACGAACGGCTCCGCCAAGAGACCGGATGCAGCGTCGATCTCAGCCTCGCTGATCAACGGAAACAGATCGCGCGCCGGAAACGGCCAGTACGCCAATTCTGTCAGTTGTGTTACGTGCGCTGATCCGATGTCGATGCCGAAACTCATCCGCCTTGCCCTTCGACTCACTCGGGCACATCAGTGTAATGCGCACCGTACAAAATACTGACCGCACACCACTGCGGCCCCAACCATCAATTCCCGATCATCGGACCTATTCCCCATCACACGGGCACACGCTCATGCGAGACGAGTTGCAATCGTTCGGATCCGAATGAATCCGCTTGGGTCCGATTCCAGGATTCATCGGTCATCGAGCTGTCAATTCTCGCCGGTCCCATCTTCCTCGGGTAGGCACCGGGACCTCAGCCTCCGGGCGTCCGGCCGCCGCAGAGTTTCACTTGTGGATACTATTCGTGTCGAACTGATTCCACACCCCTGCGTCAGGATGTTCGAACTCGCACCTGCCTCAAATTTTCGGATGGACACCACGTATGACACAAGACATCGAGACTTCGTCCCTGCATATTCGCGAGGTGCCGTGGTCCGATCCTGATGCCGAGGCACTACGCGGCGCAATGGCTGCCGAAGTGGGACCGCGGTACTCCGATCGCGTATCCGACGTCGACCGTGCCGCTGCAAATTCGGTTGACCCACAATCAGTTCACCTGACTGTGGTGGTGTATGCCAGTGACAGCGAAACCGTCGAACCACAAGCGGTGGGTCATGCCACTCTTCGTTGGAACGGCGCGGATCTGGAATTGAAGCGGATGTACGTCAGCCCCTCACATCGCGGATGCGGAGTATCCACTCTCCTCTTGGACGCGGTCGAGTGTGCAGCCCGGAAGGCTGGGCGGCCACGCCTGATTCTCCAGACCGGGGACCGTCAACCCGACGCAGTCAGATTGTATGAAAAGAGCGGATATTCGCGGATACCGATCTTCTCTCCTTACGAAGTAATGCCGTTTTCGAACTGTTTCGAAAAGGTCTTCGGGTAGCGCGCCTCTCGCTGATGGTTTCGCCTGTCCAACAGCCGCTCGACAATCCGTCGCCAGCCGGACAGAATACTCAGAGTGAGTCCCATTCATCGGACCGATGGCGAGATTTCAGCGATCGGTCGATCCACCGAGATCTTGAAGACATTCCGTGACAGCTCAGGCGTTCTCAGCGCTGCAGCGCTGGTCCGTCGCACCGGCATGGCAAAAACGACCGTGTATCGAATGGTCGACGATCTTGTCCGCGTCGGGTTGCTCGAACGACAAGGTACCAACTACCGACTCGGCCTGCTGCTGTTCGAGATCGGTGAATCCGTTCCACGGCAGCGCAACCTCCGTGAAGCAGCGCGGCGGCACCTCTCGGCCCTTCGTGAAGCAACCGGGCACAATGTCGGCCTCGCGGTCCTGGACGGTTTCGACGTGGTGTACCTGGATGTCTTCCGCGGCGACGACGGTCCACGCCTTCCACAACAGATCGGGGGTCGATGGCCGGCACACGCAAGTTGTTCCGGCAAAGCAATATTGGCGTTCACCGACCTAGCCGACGTCGCGATTCCCGGTGTCCTGAAAGCACACACCGAGAACACCATCACGGATCCCGAACTCTTCCACAGCGAACTGGATCGGGTCCGAAAACGAGGCGTTGCCTTCGACCGCCAAGAAGCCCTTCCTCGAATTGTCGGCGCAGCTGCACCCATCTTCGGTCCCGACGAGGACGTTCTCGGCGCCATCTCCATCTCCGGAATGGCCGGCCGCATCAATCTGACCCGGATCGATGCGGCCGTGCGAACCACTGCAATCGCTATCTCACGTGACCTGTCGAACGCACAGTCCGTTGTCCGGCCGGTGCTGCAGCGACGCTGAAGTCTCAGCCACGTCCGACGTACGGCATGCGGTTGGCCATGATGGTCAACGTCGGAATGTTGACATCCAACGGCAGATCTATCAGCTGCACAACGGTATCGGCCACATGACGCGGATCGAAAGTCGGTTCGGGCTTCGTTGTACCGTCAGCCTGCCGGGCCGAGTGGCTGACACCCGCAGTCATATCCGTTGCGGCGTTACCGATATCGATTTGGCTGCAACAGATATCGAACTCGCGGCCGTCGAGGGATATCGACTTCGTCAATCCGGAAACGCCGTGTTTGGTGGCCGTGTAAGCAGCGCTCGCCGGTCTCGGTGTGTGCGCGGACAGCGAACCGTTGTTGATGATGCGGCCGCCTCGAGGATCTTGAGTCTTCATGATCCGAACTGCCTCCCGTGCACAGAGAAACACGCCGGTGAGGTTGGCGGCGACGGTCTCGTTCCAGGCAGCCGGATCGATCTCGTCCACGCTTCCCGAGGGCCCGAAAGTCCCCGCATTGTTGATCAGCACATCGAGTCTGCCGAATCTTGCCGACACCGCAGCGAAAAGTTCGCGAACCGAGTCGGCCGACGAGACGTCCGCGGAGTGCACATTCGCACGCTCGTACCCTTCGGCTACCGCTTCGAGCTTCCCACTGTTCCGGCCAACCAACACGACATGGTGTCCGGCATCGAGTAGGCCCGTGGCCATGGCGCGGCCGAGCCCCGATCCCGCACCCGTCACCACTACAACCCGACCAGCCCGCTCAGCTACAACGCGAGCGGCCCGCTCAGTGATTGTCACCATGGACCTCCGTTCCGCGTTTCCCCACGAGGAAGTCGAAATCTACTCCCCTGTCAGCCTGCATCACATGATCGACGAACAGTCTCTGATACCCGCTCGTGAACTTCGTCGCGGGCAGCGGCAACGCCAGAAGTCGTTGCGCCAACTCCTCGTCGTCGACGAGAAGGCGCAGCACACCGCGCGGAACGTCCAGTTCGATCATGTCACCGTCTCGGACGGCGCCAAGCGGTCCACCCGCGGCCGCCTCCGGCGCAACGTGCAACACCACGGCACCGAATGCAGTTCCGCTCATTCGCGCGTCGGAGATCCTCACCATGTCTCGTACTCCCTGCTCCAGCAGTTTCCGTGGAAGCGGCAGGTTGCCCACCTCGGGCATCCCGGGGAATCCCTTCGGTCCCGCACCTGTGAGAACGATGACGTCATCGGCTTCGATGTCGAGATCCGGTGAGTCGATACGTGCGGTGAAGTCGTCCATTCCGTGAAAGACGACTGCACGCCCCACATGACTCAGCAACTCAGGTGACGCGGCGGACGGCTTGATCACCGCACCGTTCGGTGCGAGATTCCCCGTCAACACTGCGATTCCCGCCTGCTCACGCAGCGGAGCTTCCGTGCTGCGGATGACGTCAGAGTCCCACACGACTTCACCGGAATTGTTCTCGCCCAGCGTTTTACCGGTGACTGTCAGTGCATCCCGGTGAAGTGCGTCGCCGAGTTCGGCGATCACTGCAGGCATGCCGCCGGCGTAGAAGAAGTCTTCCATCAGGAATGTGCCAGAAGGCATGAGGTTGACCAGTAGCGGAACGTCTCGGCCCTGCTCACCGAAGTCAGCGAGTTCCAGTGGTATCTCCAGCCTTCCCGCGATGGCAAGTAAGTGCACCACAGCGTTGGTGGAACCGCCGATGGCCGTGTTGACTCTGATCGCGTTCTCCAGCGACCGTCGGTCCACGACCGCGGACATCGTAAGATTCTCGGCCACCATCTCCACGATCCGAACCCCGCTGTCTCGCGCCAGGACTCGCCGCCGTGAGTCCACCGCGGGAATCGCCGCATTTCCCGGAAGAGTCAGACCCAGCGCCTCCACGATCGATGCCATCGTCGAGGCGGTACCCATCGTGTTGCAATGGCCCGGCGACCGCGACATCGCCGATTCTGCTGCCCTGAACTCACATTCGCTCATACAACCGGCTCGAACGGCTTCACTCATCTCGAATACCGACGTCCCCGATCCCACCGTCTTACCCTGATGACGGCCGTTGAGCATGGGCCCGCCGGAGACGACAATGGTCGGAAGGTCGCAACTCGCGGCGCCCATCACCAGCGCCGGAGTGGTCTTGTCACAGCCGCAGAGTAATACGACGCCGTCGATAGGGTTTGCCCGAATCGATTCCTCCACATCCATGCTCACGAGGTTGCGGTACAGCATCGTCGTCGGTCGAATGATTGTCTCTCCCAGCGACATCACCGGAAATTCGACGGGGAATCCTCCAGCTTCGATGATTCCCAGGCGAACCTGCTCCGCCAAGTCCCGGAAATGGGCGTTACACGGAGTGAGTTCTGAATAGGTGTTGCAGATTCCGATAACCGGACGTCCGTCGAACATTCGGTCGGGGATACCCTGGTTCTTCATCCACGACCTGTGGATGAAGGCATTGAGATCGTTGCCGCCGAACCAATCCTGTGATCGTAGTGTTCTATCCATCAGTGCGGTCCAATCCGAGTATGGCCCTGGCTTCGTCCGGCGTCGCCGGTTGCAATCCGAGACTCTCGACGATCCCGACTATGTTTTCCACCAACCGGACGTTCTCGGCCGGCTCGCCGGTCTCGAGAAATGGATAGTCCTCGATCCCTACCCGTACGTGTCCGCCGAGCACGAGCGCATGGGTGAGTCCACGTATCTGATCGCTACCACTGATGCTCACCGAGAAGACGGAATTCTCCGGCAAGTACTCCACCATCTCCTGCAGGTTCTTCGGGGAGTACGGCATCGCATTCTGAAAAGTGTGATCGAGACCGAGAACCAGGTTGACGAGGTGGGGCCCCGGATATCCGGCAGTGAGGTCACGGATTTCCTGCAGCAGATGGGTGGGGCTGAACGCTTCCCACTCCGGGGTGATTCCCAGCGCGCGCATGGCGGACGCAAGTTCGGCTGCGCGACTCGGCGGCGTATCCATCAGCACCTCACCAACCGGTGAGGTCACATACGCGGTGATCGCATCCAGCGTGCAGGTGTCGGCGCCGCCGTACAGGCCCTGCAGCCTCGCGTCCCAGTCGACGACGCGGCTTCCGTCGCTGCGGGTACGCACCATGTCACCGTTGACGCCACCACCGGTCGAGTTGTTCAGCACGATGTCGCAGCGTTCACGGACCAGCGTGTTCATGTGGCGATAGATGGCAGCGTCGCACGTCGCTTGATCGTCCGGTCTGCGTGCGTGCAGCGCCGCCACACTCGCGCCGGCGCTGTGACATCTCGCAACGTCCGCGGCAATCTGCTGGGGCTGTGTCGGGATATACGGGTTGTCCGCCGCTGTGAGAAAGCCGCCTGTGGGGGCAACCGTCACAATCACCTTGTCCCTGAGATCGTTCACGCCGGATCACCTTCCCGCTGCGCCGCAGAAAAGAACATCGCGATCGCCGCTGCACCCGGATCTTCGACACCACGGGCATGTTCACCCACATACGTAGCGCGTCCACGCCGCGCGAGCATCGAGCGCGTCGACTGTGCCCCGCGCTGCGCCGCACCGGCGGCAGCGTCCAGCGCAGCAAAGACGGTCGATCCGGAGGCTGCGGCATCCGACAACGCGTCAGCGGCTGGAACCATGGCGTCGACCATTGTCTTGTGACCCACCTGCGCATTGCCCAAGCGCTGAACCGCCGAGGTCGCCGCGGTCAGGGCAGACGCAAAATCTGCTGCGGTGACGCTATCTCCGGTTATCGCTCCGATCCTGCCGAACCACAGCCCGAGCAGTGGTCCGCTAGTGCCGCCGGTGTCGAGAAAAGCGTCGGACACGCGAGCGAATATCCCACCGGGGTCAGACGGCGGATCCAGGTCGATCCGGCGCACCGCGCCGCGGAGACCGGAGCGCAGATTCATACCGAAGTCCCCGTCACCGACGAGCCGGTCCAGGTCGGTGAGGGCATCGAACTGGTCTTCGGCCTGGGCGGCAAATCGATTGATCCAAGCATGCGTGTCGCCGACGTTCAGCGTTGTCATCATGAAGCTCTTTTCGGTAGTGCAGATGTGAATTACCAGGACAGCGCGGCAGTCCGAACCGGCGCATCCCACAGATCCAGAAACTCGCCGGTCGAACGAACCAGAGTGATCGAGAGTCCTTGCATATCCAGGGCCGTGACAAACGACCCGGCAATGACGCGGTCCAGAGCAATACCGGCCCCGTCCAGAAACGATTTCAATTCGGCAGTGGCGATGGCTAATTCGAGATCGTGGGTGGCTCCCAGACCATTGACTATCGCAATGACTCCGCCGCCGCGCTCGGCGCTGATCGCCTCGACGATCGGGGCTGCCAGTTGTTCCACCAGTTCCGCCGCGGTAACAGCCGGCCGAGTCTCTCGGCCACGCTCGCCGTGGATACCGACTCCGAATTCCATCTCGCCTGGTGCCAGTTCGAACGAAGGGCGGGTCCGTCCCGGAGGTGTACATGAGCGGAAGGCAGCACTGAGCGTCGCCGAGGCCGACACCACCCGACGACCCAGTTCGGCTACCTCGGCAAGCGCGAACCCTCGCTCCGCTGCAGCGCCGCATATCTTCTCCACGGCAATCACTGCCGCAGTGCCTCGCCTTCCAGGACCGTCGTTGTCTGTCGACGCCGTCGCGAGGTCGTCGTCGACCACCACGATCTCCAGTTGCCGTTCGGTGCCCAGGAGCTCTGCAGCGATCGAGAAATTCAGCTTGTCGCCGGTGTAGTTCTTCACGATCAGCAATGCGCCTTGGCCGTTCTCGACGGCCTCGACCGCTGCGCGAATCTGGAATGCCGTGGGACTTGCAAAGACCGCTCCGGGAACGGCCGCGTCGAGCATGCCCAGCCCCACAAATCCCGAATGCAGCGGTTCGTGTCCGGCACCCCCCCCGGACACGAGGGCAACTTTGCCTCGACTGCCCTGCGCCCGCGTCACGAAAGTCGGGTCTCGGTGATACGAGATCGTGGTCGGATAGAGAATCTGAAGACCTTCAAGTGCTTCTCGCACAACATTTTCGGGCCGGTTGACAACGTGGCTGCTCATGACGGACTCTCGGATCCGATGGTGGTGCCGAGGGGAAAGCGCAGAGCAAATCCGGCCACGCTCGTACGGACGTTGTCGCCCACCCTCATCCCCGCGGAGGCAGCGGGGCCGTTGACGTACGAGATTGTTCCGTTGTGCCACATATCCATTCCATTGCTGATCTCGGCGGAGTCGTGACTGACCGCGACGCCGGCAAGACCTGCCTCCCCCATGTGAATAATTCCGATGATCCCTGCCTGATCCTTGCCAACGCCCGCGTCGTTCATGACGGCCAATGCACAACCGGTTGCAATCGCCATCCGTCCGGATTCCTGGCCACCGTTGGAGGCCGCGACAACAATGCGGTCCCGATCCCCCTGTTCGATCTGCGACATGCTGTCCATGACAACGATCACTCTGCCGTTCTCCTCACCGACTATGCCCCGAAACATCAACCGACTCCTCTCTGGACCAGCGCCAGAATTTCTTCCGACAGGCGCGCTCCCAGACGCACTCCTGCTCGAGCAGCAGTCGGATTGACGTAAGTGACGATGCCGCTTTCCCACACGTCCTTGCCGTCGCCGATGCGCGAACTGTTGTGTCCGACTGCAATACCCGCAATGTCTTGTGCGTCGACCGCCGCCAAGCCTGCGATACCCGCTCGGTTCTTTCCGACGCCCGCGTCGTTGCACACCACTACGCGCACGCCGTACTCCACTGCGTATTCCCCGGCACTCGTTCCGCCGTGTGAACCGGTCACGATCACGTCACCACCCTGCGCACGCGACGCGAACGCTATGGAGTCCATGATCCACACACGCTGCCCGTTCGCGGTGAGCACCAAAGTGGGTTCGGCGCCTTCTGTTTCAACGACTCGCATGAACATTCACCCCTAGAATCCGACGCGCCTGTTCCGGAGTTGCGGGTTCGCGTCCGTACCGGCGAGCGATAGCCACAACTTCCTTCACCAAGTCAGGTGTCGACGGATATCCCAGTTCCACGTAGTGATAGTCACCCGCACCGATCGCCACATGGCCGCCGCGCCTGATCGATTCCTCCGCTGCTGCAAGGACATTGCCGCGATAGGCGGACACGATCCACTCCATCGGCAGATCTGGTGGCAGTAGGTCCAATTGTGCACGCAACCCGGCGACAGTAGCGGGATGCGCCGCCGGAAACTCGTCGCCGCCGAGGATGAACGCAACGACCAACGGCAATGCCAGACTCTGCGATCTGGCATGTGCAACGATGGCGCGCGTCCAACTGACGTTGAACGACGTCAGGTACGGCGCCATTCCCAGTTCGGCCGCACGGGCGAGAAGTTCGATCTGAGTTCGGGTGTCGTTGACGAGGACAGCGACGTCGGTGACGTAGTGACCGGTCTTCGAGTCGATGAGGTCCATCGCCGCGCAACCCATGTCGATGACCAAGAAGTCGGAACGTGTATTCGGATTCGCTTGATTCGGAGCAAGATTCGCCAGTCGCTCGTCGACTGTGCGCCCGGGGACGTTTGCCATGGACGGTGCGAGCAGAAGATTCGACACCGCGCGAACTCGCTCCACGATCGCACCGTATGTCGCCGCCGAGTGATCGGCGCCGCCGTCCACCGTTCGCCCGTGAAAGTGCATCACCGACGCTCCCGCGTCCTCGCACGCTCGCGCGGTCTGTGCAAGTTCGTCGGGCGTCCACGGTATGTGGGGATTTGGTTCGCGCATGGTGTTCTCGTTGACGTGAACACCGATCACCACCGGTTTGTCAGTCGTCGCGGTCCATTGATCAGTTGTCATGACGATCCTTCGGTAGATTCCAGCCGGCCCCCATCGACTGACCACCGTCGACTGTCCAGGTCTGACCGGTCACGAAACCGGCAGCAGGACCGGCGACAAACGTCACGACTTCGGCGATCTCGTTCGGGTCGGCATAGCGGTGCAGCGGAATGGATTCCAGGATCGCGCGCTGCATGTCAGGACTCTGCGCTCGCCGCGCCAATGGTGTCAGTGTGGATCCGGGAGCCACACAATTCACGCGGATGCCCTCACCTGCCAGCTCTATCGCAAGCTGAGTGGTCAGGGCGATCACTCCGCCCTTCGACGCCGAATACGACGCCCGGTCGACACTGCCGCGCAGACCCGATACCGAGGCGATCGTGACTACCGACCCGCCGCCGTCGGCAGCGAGTAGGTCCACGAACTCACGTACAACGGCGAACGTGGAGACCAGATTCAGTTCGAGTGTTCGTCTGAATCGTTCGGGTGTCGTCTGGCGAACCGGAGCGTTGTCCGCAGTTCCGGCGGAGGTCACGACGGCGTCGACGCGGCCGAACGCTCCTTCGGCGACGTCACGCAGTCGGCGGAGATCACCCTCATCGGTGACGTCCGTCCGAATGTCGATCGACAGATTGTCCGCTGACGCAACACTGTCGCCAGGTGCGTGCGACAGATCTGCGGACACGACGTTCCAGCCTTGGGCGACAAAGCGCCTGCATGTGGCCAGCCCGATCCCGGAAGCGCCGCCCGTCACGATTGCTACCTTTCGGCTCACGGCTACAGCACCTTCCGCATGTCGCGAATGGGGTCAGACCCATCCCATCCCTGCGATGCCGCCTCGATGGCGCGAAACAGATTCCCCTTGCGCCCACTGACCTCGGAGAGTTCGACGACGGTTCCCGGGTACGCACTTTCCTCGAAGTAGACGAAGCGTTCGTCGGGAGCACCACTACCGGAGCGGCCGCTCTGCAGTTCGACGAGTCCGCGCTGCTTGGATTCCGTCAGATGGCGATCGAAATCCGTAGTCCAGTAGGCGACATGCTGAAGTCCTTCGAGACCACGATCGGTGAACTCGCGGAATGCCGACGGTTCGTTGTTGTGCTGCTGAATCAGTTCGATCTGCGCGCTACCGCTGTGCGCGAGCGCAACACTGAATCGCGGTGCACTCGGTTCGCCGCGAAAGAGGAAGTCGTTCAAGGGTTGGTCCTCCACGAAGAAGAACGGTCCGACGCCAACTACGTCGATCCAGTATTTCAGCGCACTGTCGATGTCGCGCACGACGTAGCCCAATTGGCGCAATGGCCCAAAATATTTACTCACGAAGGTCCTCGTTTGTCGTTGGCCGCCGGCGGCCGTGATCCGGATGCACTGATGATGTCCCGCGACAGAGCGCTCGGAGAATGCATAATTCCCGTTGATCGGGACTTATTGCTGCTCGAACGTGTGCGCTCAACCCTGCTCGGGTGTGACGAGAGTGCCTGCGTCCCGTTCAGACCGGTAGTCCAGCGTCAGTTGAGCATTCGCCTTGTCGGATTTCCGTGTGAGTAGCTTGAGGATCAGCACGATCAGTGCCGCCGTGGCGAGCACCGCGGAGTACACACCGATGGCCGGCGTGAAACTGTTGGTCGCATCCTTGATCCAGCCGGTCACCTGAGGTCCGAAATAGCCACCGAGGTTACCCATTCCGTTGATCACTCCGAATCCGGCAGCAAGCGCGGCGCCGGTAAGGAAGCTGGACGGCATGGTGATGAAAATGCTCATCGAACTGTAGAGACCGATACCAGCGACGCAGAAGCCAAAGATCGCGACGACGGGAGTGGTGAAAAACAGTGCGGCAATGGCAAATCCGAGCGCGGCCACCGACGCCGCTATGGCAAAGTGCACGGGACGTTCACCGGCGCGGTCCGAATGCCGTGTCCACCAGATCATCGGCCCGATCGCGATCAGAGCAGGCAACGCGGCAACCCAGCCGATCTGCGTGGTGGTCATCCCGAACTGCGCATAGATCTGCGGCATCCAGATCTGGAACCCGTTGAGACTGAATGTGAAACAGATGAAGACGGCGATCAGAACAAGGACACGAGGATGCACCAGGCCCTGCAGGAAACTGTGCTTACCGACTACCGCTTCACGCTCCTGCGCCTCGGCTTCGAGAGTGTCGGTGAGCCAACCACGCTCTTCTTCGGTGAGAAACTCGGCCTCGGAAGGCTTGTCACGCAGGACCTTGTAGATCACGAAGGCCATCACGACGGCCGGGATGCCCGTGAGAATGAAGACCCACCGCCAACCCGAAAGCCCGAGAAATCCGTCGATAGCCATCAGATGCGTAGTGATCGGCGTACCCAGCCCAGAGAAACAGATGAACGTGACGATCCAGGCCATCGCCTTGCCCCGGTCACGATTAGGGAACCACTTCGATACAAAGAACAGCATTCCGGGCGAGAATCCGGCCTCGGCGATACCGAGCAGGAATCGTGCCGCGACCAGGCCCGAAGCCCCTTGCACGAATGCCGTTCCGATGGTGACGATCCCCCACGTGATCATGATTCTGGTGATCCAGCGGCGCGCGCCGACCTTCGTGAGAATGTAGTTGCTCGGCGGTTCGCAGATCGTGTAGCTCCAGAAATAGATCCCGGCAGCGAACCCGAACATCGATGCAGATATGCCGAGTTCCTTGTTCATCGTCAATGCTGCGACACCGATATTCAATCTATCGAGATACAGGACGATGTAGGCCAATCCGATGACCGGCATGAAACGGAGCATGACTTTCCGGACCGTCCTGGCCGGTAGTGCGAGCTGCTCGGTGGTACTTCCTTCGTGACGCATGATTCACCTCGTAGTCATTCGAACACATCGTTGTGATGGCTGACACAGAGACGATGCGGGTCGTCGATCGAAGTTCACATGCACAATTCCCGATGATCGGTACTCTTATCGAAGCGCGGCCCGATATCGAGAAGTGACAAGTAGTCCGAGATGCGGCAGCGACCTCCCACCGCTCGTTGCCGATTGCTCGACTCATTCAACTCATCATGATTGCAAACCTGGTGAATGTTGGTTTTTGCAAACATAATTGGTTACCACTGCGGGTGTGGCCGAGAGGCGAGGCAGCGGTCTGCAAAACCGTCCACGTGGGTTCGAATCCTGCCATCCGCTCTCCTCTCCACGACTGCGGTTCCGCCTTCATCGGCCTGACTCGCATCGAGGTGTCGCCGGATCACGGGCGCACCATCTCACCAATACGGCCGACACCGGTATGAAAATACCGGCCAATCAACTACGGTGGTATTTTAATACCGGCCACCGGGGTCGGTTGGAGAGGAAACCTCTGTGCTGGAACTGAAGACACCCCGAGAGATCGAGGCAATGCGCGTCACCGGCACTTTCATTGCCGAGTTGCTCGACGACCTCGCCGGCAGGGCCAAGCCGGGGGTGAACCTACTCGACCTGGAACATCGTGCCCGCCATCTGATCGACAAGCGCGGCGCTCAGTCGTGTTACTGGGACTACGCACCGTCGTTCGGGCGAGGTCCGTTCCGCAACGTCACCTGCTTGGCAGTCAACGACGCAGTGCTGCACGGGATGCCACATGATTATGCACTGCGCGATGCGGACCTGCTGACCATGGATATCGCAGTGTCGATTGACGGTTGGGCCGCCGATTCGGCTCGGAGTGTCATCGTCGGCGTCCCCCGAGCGCAGGACGTGCGCCTCATCGAAGCCACCGAACGTGCGTTGGCAGCAGGGATCGCCGCTGCGCTGCCTGGCAACCGCTTGGGCGATATCTCCGCGGCGATCGGCGCCGTGGCCGCCGAATACGGATACTTGGTCAACACCGAGTTCGGTGGCCACGGAATCGGTCGCACCATGCACGAAGACCCACACGTCTCCAACAGGGGACGTGCCGGACGCGGCCTCGAGTTGATGCCTGGATTGACTCTTGCACTCGAACCCTGGTTCGCCACCAGCACCGACAAGATCATCTACGACGATGACGGGTGGACCATCCGCTCCGCCGACGGATCTCGTACCGCCCACAGTGAGCACACCATCGCCGTCACCGACAGTGCTCCACTCGTGTTGACGCGTTCGGAGCACGCCGCGGTAGCCGCCCGGTAGTCCGGCACCTCCACAACAGTTTTCACCCTGAATCGAGGTTTACACCGGGAGCGGTGCCGCGACTCGAGTCGATCCATCGGAAAACTCTGCACTAGACCGCTGAGGGCCGGGGCTTTCACGAGTCCCGAAGGACAGGCCCAATCTCTCTCGCAGCGTTGGTGCTGTGTAGTCACGCTGGAACAGACCACGCGATTGCAGAATGGGCACGACCAGGGTTGCGAAGTTCTCGAGGTCGACGGCGGTATCCGCAGGCATGATGGTGAAACCATCGGCTGTTCCAGCCTCGAACCAGGCCTGAAGATCGTCGGCAACTTGCTCCGCCGAACCCACCACGAGGCGATGCCCCGATCCGCCCGCCCCGCGCGCGACCAGTTCACGCGGGGTGAGTGGACGCTCGTGAATCAGGGCGCGCGTCGACACACTGAATCCGGTCGAGAATGCGCCGGTCGGAATCTCTTCCGGCAGATCGGCTTCGGAGATCACGTCATCGGGGCCGAACGAGCCCTCGGGTAAGCCCAGATTGGCAAGCAGCACCGCAGTCAGTCGTTCGATCGGCAATGTCGCATACAGTTCCTTCTCTCGTGCCCGCGCCTGCGCCTCCGTTGCCGAAACCAGCACAACCACTCCGAGTGAGATCTTCACGTCGTCTTCGCGACGACCGGCAAGGGCGGCCCGACGGCGGATGTCATCGCGAAACTCCACCGCTTTCGACTTCGTCTGTGCCACCGTGAACACGACATCGGCAAAATCTCCGGCCAGCTTCAACCCACCCTCTGATCCGCCGGCTTGCACCAACACCGGACGCCCCTGTGGCCCAGGTGGGACCGGAAGCGGACCGGCTACCGAAAAGAACTCCCCGACATGATCGCTGGCGCGAATTTTGGAGACATCTGCGTAGTGCCCCGACTTCTTGTCCGCGACAAGCCAATCCGGTTTCCAGCTGTCCCACAGGCTGGTCACGACCTCGAGAAACTCCCAGGCCCTACGATAGCGAGTCGCTTTGTCCGGGTGCTCGGACAATCCGAAGTTCGCGGCTGCAGCCGGCGTCCCGGTGGTCACGATGTTGACGGCGGCTCGGCCCTTGGTGACATGGTCGAGTGCTTGAAATCGGCGGGCCAGGTTGTACGGCGAGTTATATGTCGTCGAACTGGTGATCACCACGCCAAGGTTCTCGGTGATCGCTGCCAGGTGACCCAGCAGCACCAGCGGGTCAATTCCGGTGCCTGGTGCTTCCTCGATCTCTCCCCGCAACGCCGGACCGTCACCGAGAAAAACGGCGTCGATCTTGGCCGCTTCAGAGATCCGAGCAAGCCGCGCAAAATGATCGACGTCCAGATAGGCCACCGGATCAGCGTGAGGTAGCCGCCACGCGTGCCGGAAATGTCCGGGCGTCATGAGGGACAAATTCAGGTGCAATCCAGTCATCGCAAAAATCTCACAATCAGGTTATGAAGGAACGGGCACAGCTGCCGGTCGCCAGCCCAACAACGGGGCCAGCTCCCGGGCACTGGTTTCGAGCAACCGGAGATGTTCATCCCGGTCCGGTACGCCGGGCACAAAGCTCACCAGCAAGTCTGTGATGTCGCGCAGCGCCGGGTCGGCTGCGAGTTCGGTTGCCAACGTCTCGCTGGGTCCGATCAACGCCCGGTCTGCGGCGAGATAGTCCTCGACGCTCTGGCTACGGGTCGGTTCGCCCGACGTGTTCCAGCTCTGCCAGCGCCGCACCCCCGGAGCCACCAGCCGGACCGCCGCTGCGCGGTCCGGGTGTGGATACACCGCACGCGATACCTGCACCCGCGGTGAGCGCACCGGGTCGTTCCAGGCCGCGCGGTAGGTCTCGATCCACGTCGCCTGCCGCTCCTGCGCCTCCCGTGAACTTCCGCCCCGCCAGGTGTTGGCCCTGGACAACTGCAAGCCGTCGCCGGCCCGAGCCGCGGCTTCGGCCGCCGCATGAGCGCGCTCGGGGTCACTCGTCGTTGCCTGCCACAGTCGATCCCGCACACCCTGGCCGGGTGGATACAGGACCTCCCCGATGCTGTTGAGGGACTTCCCCTCCAGCACGCTGTGCAGTCGGTCGATCGACTCGTCAACCAACCGCGGTTTGCCGGCGAGATCCCTCCCGAACGCTTCCCATGCCCCCGGGAATGGCCCTGAACCCAAGCCCAACTCCAACCGCCCATTACTGATCACATCAAGCGTCGCAGCGTCTTCGGCAACCTTCAGCGGATCCTCGAGCGGAAGCACCAATACCCCTGTGCCCAAACGAATCCTGCTTGTGTGCTGGGCGATCGCCGCCAGTGTCACCAGCGGGGCCGAGATGTGTTCATTGCCCTGACGGAAATGCCGCTGGATCACCCACCCGGAGTCGTAGCCCAATTCCTCAGCGGCAACGAACAATTCGATCGCCTCGCGGTAGGCCTCCGCTGGTGACAGATCCCGGTCCAGGTGGAGCAGGAAATTAAGCCGGAACGGTCGTCCATCCTCGATGCCCGCGCCGATCGGCGCTGCAACACCGGCGCCGATCGGCGCTGCGACGCCGGTCATCTCAGAGGTTCAGCCCGGTGCCATGGACACCGTGCTCTTCGATGATTGCGAGTTCCTCATCCGTCAAGTCCGGGAAGCTCAGAGCCTGCAGATTGTGGTCGAGCTGCCACGTCGAGCTGGCTCCCACCAGCGCCGACGTGACCGCGGGCTGCCGCAAAACCCATTGAAGCGCCAACTGCGCCAACGACTGTCCACGCGATTCAGCCAGTTTGTTGAGCTCGGACGCACGCTGCCGGTAGGTGTCGGTGAGGACATCAGGGCTCAGGAACGTGCTGTTGACTGCCCGGGCATCAGCGGGGATGGTCTCCAGGTACTTGTTCGTGAGCAAGCCTTGAGCCAGCGGCGAATACACGACCAGACCGAAGCCGTCCTCTTGCGCCAGCTCGAGCAATCCGTTCTGTTCGATGCGCCGATCGAAGATCGAGTACCGCGGCTGGTGAATGAGCAGTGGAACACCAGCCTCGCGCAGTAACACTGCGGCCTCGTGCGCACGTTCGGGGAGATAGTTCGAGAGTCCCACGTACAGGGCCTTACCCTGCTGCACAGCCGACACAAGTGCTCCGACAGTCTCTTCGAGGGGAGTCGACAGATCCGGGCTGTGGCTGTAGAAGATATCCACGTAGTCCGTGCCGAAGTCACGCAGGCTGTGATCGAGCGAGGCCAGAAGGGACTTGCGAGAGCCGCCCTTGAGGTACGGGCTGGGTCCTATCGCGTTCCCCGCCTTGGTCGACAGGATGATCTCGTCCCGGTAGGACGCCAAGTCCTTGGCGAGAACCCTCCCGAAGTTCTTCTGCGCAGCGCGGTGCGGTGGGCCGTAGCGGTCCGCATTGTCGAAGTGGGTGATCCCGAGATCAAAAGCGTGCAGGATGATCTCCCGCTGCGTCTCGTACGCGTAATCGGTACCGAACTTCTGCCACAATCCGAAAGAGAACGCCGGAAGATCGAGCCCGGACGCACCGCTTCTGCGGTACGGGATCTTGGTGTAGCGGTCGGCGTCAGCGGTGTAGGTAGTTTCGAAGGTGCCATAACTCATGAGTTTTATTGTCTTTCGGTAGTTTTCGACAAGTCAGCGATGATTGCGGCGAAGCTCGGCCGGTGTCAACGAAGGAGTGTCCCGGCCGGTGTCTCGCTCGGAGAATTGCGTACCCGGATCGACGATCTCATCGATCTGGTCCAGGATCTGATCGCTCAACTGCACGGTCGCTGCCTTCACATACGCTTCGAGATGTTCCTGCGTTCGTGGCCCGATGATGACGCTGCTGATCGCCGGATGATTGAGGGCAAATCCGATCGACAGATCGACAAGCGTAAGTCCGTTGTCCTCCGCCAGTTGAGCAAGCGCGTCAGCCGCCGCGAGCTTGCGCTGGTTGCGTTGGTTGCTCACGTCGAAGCGACCCGGGATCAGGTCGGCTCGTGCCGATTCAGGTTGCTGCGCACCCACGCGATACTTGCCCGACAACCATCCGGCAGCCAGCGGACCGTACGAAAGGACGCCAACTCCGTACTTCCGCACCACCGGGAACACCTCGCGCTCGGCGCCCCGCACCAGCAGTGAGTAGGGAAGCTGCTCGGTGTGCGGCGCGACGAGGCCGTATTTCTCTGCAAGCCAATGAGCTTCGACCTGCAGGTGCGCCGGAAAAGCGGACGTTCCGTAGTAGCGGATCTTGCCCTGACGGATCAGATCGTTGAGCGAGTGCAACGTCTCGAGCAGGCTCGTATCCGGATCTGGGCGATGCGCCTGATAGAGGTCGATGTAGTCTGTCCTCAGCCTGCGCAAGCTGTCCTCGACCGCCCGGGTGATCCAGCGGCGCGAATTTCCGGCGTGGCGAGGGTCGGTCCCGATCTGGCCGTGAAACTTGGTCGCGAGGAACACGTCGTCGCGCCGACCTTCGATCGCTTTCCCGACAATCTCCTCCGACACGCCCTGGGCATACACGTCTGCCGTATCGATCGCCGAGACACCCAAATCCAGAGCGGACGAGATGATCCGAAGGCTCTCGCCTTCTTCCTGCCAGCGTCCGAAGTTCATCGTCCCGAGTGTCAGTGGAGTGATCCGGACCCCGGTTCGTCCAAGCACGCGGTCAACCTCGATGGTCATTGGTTCCCTTTCTCCTTCGATAGTGCTGTGCACGCATGTGTTCAGAACAGCCCCGTGGTCGGGGGCTCTTCGCCCGTGAGGTGGTAGGCACCGGCAACCGCCGCTTTCCATTGACGCGGATTGTGGTTCGCGGCCGTACGGGCATTGCGCCAGTGACGGTCGAAACCCCACTCCCGGTTGGTGATCGAGCCTCCACCGACGTCGAAGAGCAATTCCGCAGCACGAAGCGCGGATTCAATGGCTATGACGCCTGATTCGGCAACAGCAACTGCCGCATTCGCACCGGCCCGCCGTGCGTCCTCGCCCGTCAACCCTCGCAGATTCTGGAGCTCCTCGGCGGCCGACAACACCACCGCACGTGCTGCCCGTACCCGCGCGCCGAGTTCGCCGACGGTCGCACGCACATACGGATCGTCGACACTCCGTGTCGCCGAGCTGTGCTTGATCGGGCGAGCCTGCTCCCGAACGAACCACACCGCATCATCGAGTGCGCGCGCCGCGATACCTGCCTGTACGGCAGCGAGATAGAGCTGCGCAAAAGAGCCCTGCCACGGATTGTCCGGGAGCGACTCCCCCGCGACGACAACCTCGTCATCACTCACCCGCACGTCGTCGAACCATGTGGAACCGCTCTGCGTCAGCCGCTGGCCGATAGCGTCGAAGTCATCACGCCGGTCGACTCCCGCGCGATCAACCGGCACGGTGAATCGGATGGTGGTTCCGTCCTCGGTGACGGCTTGCGAAGAGAAATACGTCGCGTACAAACCACCGGTCGAGTAGAACTTTCGTCCGTTCACGACATAACCGTCGCCGTCACGGCGGGCTGTGGTGGACACGCTGCCGCTCGCCCCGCCGTTGCGCTCGTTACCGGTCCCTACGAACAGCGCCCGCTGGCGTAGACGCTCCAGATTGATCTCCCGAAGTGGAACGTCCTCACGACTGGCAACCTGGTTCGCGGCAAGAAATGTCGGCCGAAGCGCCTGTGCGACATTGGAATCGGCGCACGCGATATCGATGACAAGTTCCACGACATCCCGGACGGTGCCACCGCCGCCGCCGTCGACGGTGGCAATACCGGTCAGCGCTATTCCGCGGTCCGCAAGTTCACGAACATCGTCGAACGCATAGTCACGTGACTCTTCACGAACCCGGACAGTGGCACCGAGGCGGGCCAACACCGGAGCGGCGGCTGCGCGGATTCCGGCGACGGTCAGCTTTTCCGCCTGACGTTCTCCAGCGTGTTCCGGTGCAGATGCCGGAGACACATCCACGGCCGTCACGCGAACACCTCCGCGCTCTCACGCAAGGCAAGCGTCGAACGCAGCGTGCGCCCGATCGGCCCCGCAAGTTGAGGAACCACGTCCCTCACCAAGTCCAGAACGGCAGCATCGTCACGGCCGGTTGTTGCGACAACGAAACCGTCGACACCGTTGTCCGGCGCCCACTTCTTGAGTTCTACCGCATCGACGGCACCGGTCAGTCTGGCCAGCAGTGCGACATCTGTTCGCCGACGCCCGGCGGAATCGAGGGCTGCCGACAGGGCAGCGTCCGCGCCCTCGATGTTGTCGCGCTCGACGATGACGACGTCGGCGACCACCGCAACCTGCGACCATCCCAGAGCGGCAGGGGCTGCGGCGACGACCACGGGCCGGCCTTGCACCGACGCCGGTCCGTCCAACGGTCCGGCCACGCGATAGAACCGGCCCTCGTGATTGATCGGAGCTATCAACGTGTCGTCGACAAAGGTGGCACGCTCCTGGTCTCCGAGCAGCGCTTCCCGTGGAAACGACTCCCACAGCCGCGAGACGATCTCCGCATATTCAACCCACCGCTCGCTGGGGTCCGACGCCGGCGGATCCGGCGTTGTCGCAGCGCTGACCTTGTCACTGTCTCCCGGTTGAAGGACAACACCCACACGGCCGTCGGTCGCGCGATCGAGCGAGAGCACTCGCCGCGCCAGGTTGTACGGCGCATTGTGCGTTGTCCGCGCATCGATCAGGTATCCGAGATGGCCGTACCGACCGGCGAGGTAACTGCCGACGATCGAAGGATCGATCGTGGGCCGACCGTCGACGGCGTCGACAAGTCTGATCCCACTCGCGTTCACGCTCTGGGCAACTCGTGCGATTGCATCTGCGGCGGCGACGGACACCTGTCCCTCCGAATCACCCACCGCCAACTCCACGAACACAGTCATCTGTTTCTCCTCATTCCGCGCTCACGAGCGGGTACTCGTCTGTGATGGTGCTGTGGGGAACGCCCGGAACGCCGAGCCCGAGATGATCGCGCAGGGTTGTCCCCTCGTATTCGGTGCGGAACAGCCCTCGCCGGCGCAGTTCGGGCACAAGATGATCGGCAAAATCGTCGAACCCGGAAGGCAACACATCCGGCATCACGTTGAATCCGTCCGCCGCGCCGTACCGGTACCAGCGCTCGATGTCGTCGGCGATCTGTTCGGGTGTACCCACGACAATGCGGTGACCGCCACCTCCGGAGAGCTTCTTCAACAGCTGACGCAGGGTCGGATTCTCACGCTCGATGATGCCGAGCACGACCCGGTAGAACGTCTGAGATCCGCCGGCGTGGTCTGGATTTCCCAGCAGCTCAGCTGGAATGGGCTGATCGTCGTCGAGCCCGTCAAGGGAAAACCCGAGTTGTCCGGCCAGACGATCGCGCGCGTAGGCGTCGGGCAACAGTTCGTCGAGCAGTTCCCGCCGCGCGATGGCCTCCGCCTCGGTGCTGCCCAACACCGTCGACAGCCCCGGCAGAACAACTACCTCGTCCGGGGAACGACCGAACTTCCTTGCACCTTCCCGGATCTCGGTGCGAAATGCTCGTGCCCTGTCCAAGTCCTGTTCAGCGGAGAAGATCACCTCGCCTATCTGCGAGGCCAATCGCTTACCGTCACTGGAACCTCCCGCCTGCACTATGACCGGCCGCCCCTGCGGTGATACGAGTTCGGTTCGCGCGCCCCACCTGGTCACTACCTGCTCGACGACACTCGCGGCACGGCGATACCGGAGACCGTGCTCCGGCTCGCCGATGTGGCCGAAGTTGCGTGCTGCGACCGGACCTGCCGTTGTCACCACGTTCCACCCGAATCGGCCGCCGCTGACGTAGTCGAGGTCGCCCAGCCGCCTGGCGATTTCTTCCGGATCGTTGTACGAACTCGACAATGTCCCGATCAATCCGATCTTGTCGGTCTGTGCGGCCACACGTGCCAACACCGTTGTCGGCTCCAGGTTGTTGCCGGGTCGGTGCCTGATACTCGGGTCCAGCGATGGACCGTCGGCGAGGAAGACCGCGTCGAGCTTGGCAGCCTCGGCCTTCTTGGCGATCGAGGTGTAGTGGTCGATCGTGTAACTCGCCAGTGCGTCGGTATCCGGGAACCGCCAGGAACCTCCGAACACACCGGCATTGAGGATGTTGACGTTCAGGTGCAGTTGCCTGCTCACGACTGAGCCCTTTCGATGTCCCCGTCGGCATCGGCGGCGGACGGTCGATCCGCGTAATAGCCTGACACCGGCGCGTTTCCGTTGACGTAGTAGTCGCCGATGACCCTCGGCTTGTAGATGACCGGGTTGTGCGACGCGAGAGTCCGCGCGTTCCGCCAGTGCCGATCGAGATGCACTCGCGCGCGAGCCGTTGACGAACCACCGGCATTGAAGGCATCAGTGGCACTGGCAAGGACGGCGTCGATGACCGCCACCTGCGCTGCAGAGGACTGGATATAGGCATCGGCGTAGTCGGCCTCGTCGCCAGTGCCATGCGCGTCTTCGAGTCGCCGCGCGGCGTGAGCCAGCAAGGTCTCGGCGGTGAGCGTGCGGGAGTAGAGCGTTCCGACAACACCGAGCACGTCCGGATCGGTTGCCGCGTCCTGAGTCAGCGCATGTCGGCTGGTGCGGGTTCGATTCCGGACGATGTCGACGGTCTCGGCAAGCACACTGCGCGCAATCCCGACCAGATTCGCCAGATGCACGATCTGAACGAACGAGTCCAGTCCGCGCAGAGATTCGGTGTGGCGGCCGATCTCACCGTGGGACTCCACCGGAACATCGGTGAAAACGGTTGTACCACTGCCAGTCTGACGTTGCCCAACGCCGTCCCAGTCGTCAACGTGGTCCACGCCCGGGTGCCGGGCGGGCAGCACCACGAACTCCCGGTGTCCGTCGCCGTCGACAACCGCGGCCCGAATGTAATCGGCGAAGCGAGAGCCGGTCGAGTAGAACTTGGTGCCGGAGACTACTCGCTCGCCAGCGTCACTCTTCCTGACCCGCGTGGTGATCGTGCCCCAACCCGAGCCTGTATCCAGACCTGCCACACGATCGGCCGGCTCCGACTGTGCGTTGCCGAATACCGCGCCGCCGGCGACGGCGGCCAACCACTGCCGACGCACATCGGAATCGGTTTCCGACCGCAGGATCTCCGTAGTGGTGAAATGCCCGCGCCAGATCTGCGGCACGTTGGAATCGGCTTGGCCTGCCTCCGCGAGCAAGGCGAACAAGGTGGGTAGGTCAACGTCGAATCCGCCGTATTCACGGGGCACCCGCAGCTTGCCGAATCCGGCGTCGGCAAGCTCCTGTACCAGCTCGTACGGATGTTCACCGACAAGATCACGCTCACCGGCACCTTTTGCCAGTTCGCCGAAGATGGACCGGAACCGAACCAGTGCGGCTTCGAGTGTGTCGGGTCGAGTAGTCATGAGATTCCTCGGGTAGTGGTGAGTTCGCGTCCGGCGATCGCGTCGAGCAACCGCACGGTGTAGTCGTCCGTGGGATTCGAAAAGACCTGTTCCACAGAACCTTGTTCGACGATTCGTCCGCGCTGCATCACTGCGACTCGGTCGGAGATTGCGGAGACAACGGACAAGTCGTGCGAGATGAAGACATAGGTGAGACCAAGGTCTTCTTGGAGGCGCTGCAAGAGTTCGAGAATCTGTGCGGCGACCGATACGTCCAGCGCCGAGATCGGCTCGTCGAGCACGACCACTTTCGGTTCGACCACAAGCGCGCGGGCAATCGCCACGCGTTGGCGTTGGCCACCGGAGAGTTCACGTGGATGACGCCGCGCAAAGTCCGCCGGAAGTGCAGCGGCTTCCAGCGCCGCGGCCACCCTGTCGACGTTGCCCCGGCGCCGCCCCCACCGCGCCTTCTGAAATGACCGCAGCGGCTCTTCGACCACGTCGAAGACTGTGAACCTGGGGTCGAAAGACGAGTACGGATTCTGGTACACGATTTGCACGTCCCGACGAAGTGGCCGAAACTCCGCACGACTCAGTGCTGTGATGTCAGTGCCCAGCACGGACGCGTGCCCCGACGTCGCGTTGGTGAGGCCCGCGAGGATCCGGGCAGTGGTCGACTTTCCGCTACCGGATTCGCCCACGATCGAAAACGTCTCCCCCTGCTGGACATGGAACGAAATACCGTCCACGGCAGGGACTTCACCGTAATCCTTCTGTAGGTCGGTGACCTCGATGACCGTCTTTCGGGTCGAGAGAACAGAGCGCCGATTCCCGCGCACGGACAACCGTGACGGCACGCTGTTCAACAGATGCCGGGTATACGCGTGCTGCGGATTCGCGATAACGTCGGCGCTCGATCCGACTTCGACAAGATGTCCGTTGCGCATGACTCCGATGAGATCGGAGCGGTCTGCGGCAACACCGAGATCATGTGTCACCAGAACCATGCTTGTCGACGACCGGGCCCGCAGACTGTCGATGAGATCGAGGACCTGCTTTTGCACGGTCGCGTCGAGTCCCGATGTGGGTTCGTCGGCGATGATCAGATCGGGTTCCGCTGCGACTGCCGCTGCAACCAGCACTCGTTGACGCATACCCCCTGACAACTCGTGCGGGTACTGCCGATATCGGCGTTCTACGTCGTCGAAACCCACGAGCCTGAACAGCTCGTGAATACGGTCACGCCGTGCCTCCGCGTCGAGGGCGGTATGCAGGCGCAACACGTCTTCGACTTGATGGCCTACCCGCCGGACCGGGTCCAGGGACACTGTCGGGTCCTGTGGAATCAGACTCACCGAACGGCCACGAATGTCACGCCACCCCTTGGGGTTCAACCCGGTCAATTCTCGGCCACGGAAGGTGATCGATCCCGCGATCACCTCCCCGTTCGTCGGGAGCAGGCCGAGGATTGCATGGCCTGTGGTGGTCTTACCCGACCCCGACTCCCCCACCAGAGCCAGGACCTGGCCGGGGCCGACGTCGAAACTGACATCGTGCACCACCGGCGCAAGGGCGCGATTCGTCCGGTAGCCAACGGTAAGGCCCTTGACGGACAAGACTGGATCTATGCTCATCGTGAGCTCCTTGCCGTGAGGTGGCGAGAGATGTTGTTGGTCGCCAGAACCACCGCGATGATGGTGAGCGCGGGGTAGAGCGTGAGCCAGCCTCGGGTCGCGATGAACTGGCGTCCATCCGAAACAAGAAGTCCCCATTCGGGATTCGGCGGTTGAGCGCCGAGCCCGAGGAAGCTCAGCGAGGCAATCCAGATGATGGCGATGCCCAGCTGAACTGCAATCAGCGATACGGTCGGAGCCAGCGAATTCGGGATCACGTGTCGCCGCAGAACCGTGAAGGTTGTTGCCCCGCTGGTGATCGCCGCCTCGACATAGTTACTTGCCCGCACTTTGAGGACCTCGGATCGGATCAATCGGGCGAATGTCGCCGCGGAGGTCAGACCCACCGCGATCGCAGCGGGAATCAGACCCGCCTGTCCGGCCTTTGCCGTGTACACCACCACGATCGTGATAGCCAGCAAGAACCCGGGGACCGAGAGCACCACGTCGATGAGCCGCATCACGACGGTGTCGACGAAGCCGCCGAACCAGCCGGCAACGGCGCCGAGCACCGAACCGACGATCACTGCGACAGCCACCGCCATGCTCGCGCCCAGCAACGACGCCCGGGCGCCGTAGACAACGCGTGCGTACATGTCTCGACCGAGAAGGTCGGTACCGAACCAGTGTTCGCTCGACGGCGGCAACAGCTTACGACTGTTGTCGATGGCGATCGGGTCGAGGCTGGTGAACACGCCTGGGAGCAGCGCCCACAGTACCGCGAGAGTGAAAATGGCCGTCGACAGCACCAACCCCCAGTTCCGGGCCACCCATCGCACTACATCGCCGACGTTCGACGCGGCTGGGGCTGGAGCTGCCGCTCCTGTCGGTGTCGTATTGTGCCCCGTCGAATTTTCGATGGTTGCGGTCATGGCATCGACACCTCCACCGGCAGGCCACGCTGAACCGAAACGGGTACGGCTGCCCCGCCTGCTGCTTTCACACCGAGACCGGGAAGCACGATCTTCGCGCGGGCCCGAAGAGACGTAACGCGTTGGCTTCGCCCGTCCACCAGAATCCGCGGGTCGATGAACGGGTACGCCAGGTCGACCGCGAGGTTGACTGCCACGTACGCCAAGGCCGCCACCAACACCACGCCCTGCAACACCGGGAGATCCTGGGTACCAACGGCATTCACGGTCAGTTGGCCGAGCCCCGGCCGGGCGTAGACGGCCTCGGTGACCACGGATCCGGCAATCAATTCACCGCAGGCGAGCCCGAGCAGCGTCAGCACCGGCAATGCCGAGTTTCGCAACACACCCCGCTGGAAGGCATACCCCTCCCCTGCGCCCTTCGCGTGCAGTACGTGAACGAAGGGCAAGTCTCGGGTTGCGGCAATCGAGGTAGTGAGCACCTGCGCCAACGGCGCCGCGATGAGAATGGCCAACGTTGCCGCCGGCGCCAGCAGCGCGAGGAACGAACCGTCGTCGGAGGAGGGAATTACGTGGATCTTGAACGACAAGAACTGCAGCACAAGGATACCCACCACAAATGTGGGCACCGAGCCGAACAGTGCCGGAACCGAACCGACCACATTTCGCACCGATGCCCAGGGCGCGTAGTTGGCCACCACTGCGAGGACGGCAGCAAGAACGAGTCCGAAACCCAGTGCCAGACCGGTGAGTTGGATAGTACTCGGCAGTACATCACCGATAAGACCGGTCACCGATGTGCCGTTGGTGAGGGAATACCCCCAGTCTCCTCGCAGGATTCCGGCCAGGCCACTGACGTATTGCTCGAACAACGGCCGATCGAGTCCGTAGTACTCCACCAGCGCCCGCGCAGACTCCGGGGTCAGTTGAGCCTCGGGGTTCTGAATCCGGTTGTTCACCGCGTCACCGGGCAGCGCACTGAGGAGGAAGAAGGACAGCGTGTACGCGGCCCACATCACCAGGACCGACTGCCCGATTCGTTTCAGGATGTACGTACGCATTCCGCCGTTGCCTCTCACTGGGAAACCCACGTGTCGTAGAACCACGACCGGCCAGTGGATTCAGTGGCAAAACCGTGGACGCTGGGAGCGAGCCCGAAGACCTGCGTCTCGTCGTAGAGCGGTATCGAGTAGCCCTCGGCGAAGATATGGTCTTCGATCGCCTGGATCGCGGACTTGCGCTCGTTCGGATCGAACGCGGACGACTGCGCCGCCAAGAGCTGATCGAGCTTGTCGTCCTTCTGGTAATTCTTGGTCCCGTTCTGACGGTCGCTCCCGTACGACGTGCGCAGAACACTGGGCTCGGCAGTGGAAGTCTGACCTTGCGTGAAGTACCAGTCCGGCGCGGAAGCCAACTGGGACTCGTACTCCGTCAACGACGGGCGGGTCAGGGTGACATCGACACCGGCCTTACGCCACTGCGACTGCACAACCTCCAGAACCGACTGCGAGACCTGGTAGTAGGGCGCGACCCGCAATTGGAAGGCCAACCGCTTGCCGTCCTTCTCCCTCACTCCGTCGGCCCCCGGCTTCCAGCCCGCCTCGTCGAGTAGGGACTTGGCCTTGTCGAGGTCGTAGGTGAGATAACTACTCGTGTCACCACGCAGCGGCGTTCCCTGAACCAGAGCACTCGATGGAACTGGGTAGTTCGGGGACAGCACAGTCTGGTTGATCTCCGTGCGATCCGTGGCCGCCTGCAGCGCGAGACGGACCCGCTTGTCCTGAGTGGGCGCCTCCGGATCCTTCAGTTGAAGGGTCAGGTCGTTGGTCTCGCCCTGCACCGAGATCGGGAGCAGAACTCCGCCTCCCGCGCTCACGGTCTCCTCGTCGTACGGCGCGATGTTGCGTGCGACCTGCGCCTCACCGGACTGCAATGCGCCAACCCGCGTACCGGCCTCCGGAACGGTCTTGAACACAATCCGTTCCAGATAAGCCCTGCCGGAATGACCGGAACCTTCAGGCGCCCAGTTGTAATCGTCGCGTCGCACGAGGGTGACGCCGCTGGTTCCGTTCACGGACTCGACCACAAAGGGACCGGTGCCCACCCAGTTGCGAAGATCACTCTGGCCGTTGAGATCTCGATCCAGAAGCGATTGCCCGAGGATCGAGCTGGCGCGATAGTTCGACAGAATCTGAATGAAGCCGGCGTTGGGCTTCGACAGCTTTACTGCAACCGTCTGGTCATCGATCACATCGGTGCCCGCGTAGTCGGTCCAGAACGGATCAGCGGTGATGCCCTTCTGCGGGTCGCCGATGCCGTGCTGGTCGAAGTTCGCCTTGACCACCCCGGCAGTCAGCGCTGTGCCGTCGCTGAAGGTAACGCCTGGCTTGAGCGTGAACGTGTACGTGAGATGGTCATCGCTGATCTGGTAGGACTGCGCCAGCCATGGCCTGTATTCACCAGTCTCCGGATCCTGCCAGATCAACCGCTCAGCAAGATTGTTGGACACCTGGCTGTTCGACCAGAGGGAGTTCGTAGGTTTCCACGCCGCATAATCGACGGGGTCGTAGAAGGTCAGTGTCCCGCCCTCCACCGGCGTGCCGGCGGTGTCGTTCGACGCTGACGCGCCACCACAGGCCGCAAGAGCTACTGCGAGTACGGTCACAGCTGCCGCAGACTTGACGACACGTTGAAATCTATTGGTGAACAAAGCAGTTCGCCTTTCTTGAAAGGGCGTCGAAGAGAGACCGTACGATTACCGTCGCGGGTGAATTCAGAACACAGCCGCCGAGGTCAGGAAGACACTGGTAGGAAGTCAACCCGATTCCCGAGCGCACGTCACGGTTTGCATTCACCGTGATCGCAAGCTAGCGAAACAGTCTCAGCCACAGTAGTTTCTAGATAGGGATACGTCTGATCGTCGCAATGACTTTGTCTCGCGACGATCCGAATTCCCTCTTCGCCGCTGCCCGAATCCAGTACATTTCGAGAGGAAACCTGCCTGTATGACTGTCTCCGGACTCGCCACATACGTGACGGCACAGACAGTTACGGCTGCCGACACCTACCCTCTGCTGGCCAGTGCCACCCAGTATGCCGACGCCGTGCTGCTACCTACCGCACTCGAAACAGATCGGCGGGGTGTAACTCCGGACCGCATCACCGAGTTCTCCGATCTGCACCTTCTGAATCATCTTGCACCAGCAGAATTCGACGGGGCAGGCGTCGATCGCCATGGCGATCGACTCCTCCACGAAGTACTGGCGGGAGCCTGTCTGAATACGTGGCTGGTGTGGGCGCAGCATGCTCCAGTTGTGGGGCGACTGGCCGAGGCGTACACGGCCGGAACCGAGTTGCCCTCGATCGGCTACGACATTCTCCGCGGACGCCTCCTTACCGGCGCGGCGATCAGCGATGTCCGGCGATACCCCGACCACTTCATCGCCGCGACGCGTGAATCTTCCGGCTGGACGTTCTCAGGCACCATCTCGTGGGTCAGTGGCTGGGGTCTGAACACTGTGTTGATGGTGGCTGCTGTCGAAAGCTCAACCCGCACGGTCATCACCGCGCTGGTACCGATCGACGACCGCGTTCAAACCTCCGACTTGGAGTTGAGCGCAGTGGCCGGCAGTCGGACAGAGCGGGTGACATTGTCCGACGTGTTCGTACCGGAAGAGAACGTCATCAGCAGGGTCCCGCTATCCAATTACCGCACAACCGATTTCAGCACGGCCAGCGATGCCCGGCCACATCACTTCGGGCTCGCCGACAGAGTTCTGGGCGAACTGGAGCAGGCACATCCGTCCGCTCGTGAGCTGGCCGACCTGTGGCGCCCACGGGTCGCGCAACTTCGGGCCGACTCCTATGCACTCACCGACGCCGCCAAGAGCACGGGGAACGAAAAGCACCGAATCGACGAGCGACTCGCGGCAAAAGTTGCCATGGGCGAAGCACTCGTCACCCTCACCCACGCGCTGGTCATAGCCCGAGCGGGGCGCGGCATCGTTCGCGACAACACCGCGCAGTTGTACGCGCGCGCCGCCCTCTTCGTCCTGGTGCAGGGACAAACGGCCGAAGTACGCGATGCCCAGTTGTCCCATCTCGCACAGATCAGGAAGAATCGATGAGCACCGAATTCCTCTGGTACATCCCCAACCAGGTTGAGCCCGGCCACCGCGGCGACGACACACAAGCAGGGCACAACAGCCTCGAAACACTTACTCGTCAGGCACTGGCGTTGGAAGAGAACGGTTGGACTGGAGCTCTGATCGGAGCGGGCTGGGGGCGTCCGGACACATTCACCGTGGCGACGGCACTGGCCGCGAGGACAACCACATTCGAGCCACTGATCGCGATCCGCCCCGGGTACTGGCGACCGGCAAACTTTGCTGCATCTGCGGCGGCACTCGACCACCTCACCGGCGGTCGTGTGCGCGTCAACATCGTATCCGGCAAGGACGATCTCGCCGCCTACGGAGATACCGACGGTGACCAGGCGAATCGCTATGCCCGGACCCGGGAGTTCCTCCAAATCGTTCGCAAACTGTGGACCGAGGAGAACGTGACCTACCACGGCGAGCATTTCCAGGTGGAGAACTCGACAGTGGAGCCGCGCATCGAGACCCGACCAGGCCGCCCGCACCCGAAGCTCTACTTCGGCGGCGCCTCCGAAGCCGCCGAGACAGTCGCGGCCGCCGAGGCCGACGTGCAATTGTTCTGGGGCGAAACACTTGACGGTGTCGCCGAACGCATCGACAGACTCACAACACTCAGTGGACAGATCGAACGAGAACACGCCCCACTCGAATACGGCTTGCGCATCACGACTTTCGTCCGGGACACGACCGAGCAGGCGTGGAAGGAAGCCGAGGAAAAGGTCGCGCAGATGGCAGCGCGCCAGCGCGAGCAAGGTGCACCCCAATCACTCGCACAGAATCCGCACCGCCGAAGTGCAGTGGGACAACAACGGCTACTCGATCTGGCCGGCCGCGGCGAAGTACTCGACGACAACCTCTACACCACCCCAGGCAAAGTGGGCGGTGGTGGCGCGGCGACCACCTGGCTGGTCGGTTCCGCCGAAGACGTCGCGAAATCGCTTCGTAAATACGAAGATCTCGGGATCAGCCACTTCGTTCTGTCGGATACTCCGTACTTGCACGAGATCGAACGCCAAGGCAACCAGTTGCTTCCGCTACTTCGCGGATGAGCACCGAGACCTCCATATCAACTGGTCTCAGCCCAAAGTACCGCCGCCATCTGGTGATGGTGTTCGCACTCACGAACTCCATCAGTTTCATCGCCATGATCCAGATCCTGCCGGTGATCCTCATCCCCATCGCCACCGATCTCGATGTCTCACGCACCGCAGTAGCGGGCGCATCGACGGTATCGACGCTGGTAGGCGGCCTGGCCGCTTTGCCGATCGGTCGCATCCTTGACCGCCGGGGCGGACGCACGCTCATGGCCACCGGCTCGCTGATCGGTGCAGGCTCGGTACTGATGTGGTCACAGGCCACCAACCTGGTCTCGCTGTACGCAGCTTTCGCACTGATCGGGCTGGCCCTGGCGATGTCGACGTACGAGTCGACTTTCGCCGTGATCGTGGTTGCGACCGAGTCGCATCAACGAAATCAGGCGATTCTGACCGTGACGATGATCGCCGGTCTGTCGACCTATCTGGTGTATCCACTCCTCGGTTGGATGAACAGCGAATTCGGCTGGCGCACAACCTTGATCATCCTCTCGGCCATCCTCGTCGCTACGGCCGTCCCTGGCCATCTGTGGGCGGTACCGTCGCGCGCCGCACATCGCAACCGGGTCCGGAAAAGCTCGGGAACGGCTTTCGGTGCAGCACTGCGTCAGCGCCGATTCTGGTTGCTGCTGATCGCCTTCGTCGCCCAGGCAGGATCGGTATCGGCTTTTCTTCTGCTCGTGATCGCATACTTGCTCGACCAAGGCCACTCCGTTGCGGTCGCAACGTCGGTACCGATCGCCGTCGGCGTGCTGCAGATTCTTTCGCGGCTGATACTCACCGTAGCGGGCAGTCGCTTAGCCATTACACCGGTAACGTCATTTGCGTTCGCGGTACAAGGGTTCGGTCTACTGCTGCTACCTCTCGCGGGATTGTCAATCCCCCTGACGTTGCTGTGCGTCGCGGCGGTGGGTCTCGGCCAAGGTGTCGGAGTGATCGCCCGGCCGTCGATACTGGCCGACAACTTCGGTGTGACGCACTTCGCGAGTGTCCTTGCCGCGATCACGATTCCGACGGCGCTGGCCCGCGCCGGCTCACCGCTACTCGGTGCATGGCTCGCCGATTGGCGGTTCCTGGTGGTCTGCGGAGTACTCGCACTGGTTGCCGCCGTGGCGTTGCTTCCACTGATCGGGGTGAAGGAACCGCGAATAGTTGCACACTAGTACCGTCAACGTCGCTGATTCAGCCACGCGAGTGAACGTTGTGTGCGCTCAGGCTCGGGTGCGGCGTCAGAAGTTCCAGTTCAGAGCGCCTGAGTCCGCCGCGCCCGTGACAAACCCCTCGCGCCCCTCGGTCACGACCTTCCCGACGTCCACGGACTCGCGATGATCCATTGTCATCTGGCCAAGCTGAATGGCCAGGCCGGAGAAGACGGCCGACGCTGCTTCCACCGCAGCGGCTTCGAGTACCCCGATCAGTAATTGCCGCAGCAACATTCGAACCGTAATGACGGAAGCGACTTCCGCTGCCGCAGCGCCCACGGTACTCAGGCCCAGAGTGGGAATCGCAGCCGCTGCCATAGCCGCCAACTCGATGGCCAAGGCGATCAACGCCGCGATAATCGCAAGTTTGGTGTACTCGATGTCCGTTGCCGTGGAATTACAGGATTCCGCTAATTCCGTTGCGGCAGCGATCAATCTATCGAAGACATCAGCGACGCCGCCGGAATCTTGCCAGAATCCGTCAAGCGAATCATGCGTCTCGCCGGTGATTGCCGTCAGCACTCCTCGGACCGTGACATCACCGCCCGTGGATGCACTGGTCAGCTGGTCTGCGACATCGGTCCACGCGTCACCCAATCGCCACAACGACGTCTCGTCGCCCTGCGGCCAGTCGCTACCCACCGCCACACTCGCAACGGCCTGCAGGTATCCCGGAATCTCGATTCCCATCAGAGACCACCGGCAAAATTGTCGGCAAGTTCTGCGTCGACGCCCTCGAAGTTGTCGGAAGTCCGATACAGCGCGTCGGTGAGATTCCGCATGACGCCGGCCATCATCGAAATACCGGCAAGCACCGACTCGGATCCCGGGAGATACGCGTCCGCAAAAGTGCTGCCTGCCTCGTCACTTCCCCAACTCGGACCTTCGGCAGTCATCTCTTGTTCGAGATCCGCTCTCGACCTCTCCAGATCCTCTGCGAGTCGTACAAATCGGGGTGCCAATGCCCGCACAACCTGTACATCGATCCACAGTTCAGACATTGCCCGCGCTCCTCAGGACGGTCTGATCCCAATCCGGCCGATCGTCGATCCTGACGTCGTCGGGTATCCCTGGCACTGCGGCGAGACCACGCACGCTGGGCGCTCCGGGTATCAGATCCGGAAGATCCAACGCCGTCGCGCTGGTGAACGGCTTCAATATCTCCGCGTTCTGCCGGCGCATGTCCGCTGACGCTGCCGTCGACGCCGACAGCACCGAGTTACCAAGTTTTTTCGGCGTCGACTTCGCGCACGCGTCGGATGAAAATTTGACGCCGACAACGGCTCCGGAAGCATTGACGACAACCTCCACCAAGCCGTCAGCCGACCGAGCCGACGCAGTCGACAACGCGATCTTCTCCTGCGCGAGCGCAAGCAACCGCGTTCGCTCGCGCAGATCCTCCATCATCGAATCGATCTGCCCGCGAAGAACTTCCGATCTCCCCCGCGTCGAATTCCAGTCCGCTGTACTCACGATGGGCCCCCACCTCGATCGACGTGCTCACCCGAATATCGGGTGCTCACCAAGTTCGACGCGGCCTGGCCTCGATCGGTTCCGTCAGCGCGGATTCAGCACCGGCGGATCGAATGCGCGAACCGGGGGAAGTTCCCCTGCGAACTTCTCGATCTGCACCAAGACGTGCTGTCCGGTGCATCCGTGTGAGAGCCGCGACGTACCGACGTCCGGGGTCAGAACATTGGGATTTCCATGGACACACAGCGAGTCAGGATCGGCCGGATCGAGTGGGTCGTACCACGCACCGGTCGCGAGTTGGACAACACCGGGGTGAAGGTTCTCATCGACGACAACACCCGCCAGGCACGCGCCGCGATCATTGAACACCCGCACCACGTCCGCGCTGACGATGCCCCGCTCGGCCGCTGCGCGTGGATGCATCCGAATAGGTTCTCGCCCCTGAATTTTCGACGCCTGGCTCACGGCACCGTGATCGAGCTGACTGTGCAGTCGCGTCTTGGGCTGATTGGCGATGAGATGCAGCGGAAATTCTTCCGCACGTGGACCTTTCAGCCATTCGTCCGGCTCGTACCACCGCGGATGACCGGCGCAGTCGTCGTAACCGAACGATTCGATGGTTTCGGAGAAGATCTCGATCTTCCCGCTGGGTGTGCCAAGTGGATACTTCTCGGGATTATCGCGGAAGTCGCCGAACAACACCTCGTTGCCGCGTGTGTGCATGCGGTAGTGGCCATCAGCCCAGAAATCCTCGAACGACGGCGTGTTGCCACCGTCCGCGTCAACGCTCGGCCGCCACTGACCGTAGAGGTGCTCGATCCATTGCTGCGACGATCGTCCCTCGGTGAACGTGTCACCGAATCCGAGAGCCTCGGCCAGCGCCGAGAAGGTCTCGTAGTCGTCGCGAGCACCTGCAAACGGTTGTGTGACCTGGTGCATCGCGACCAGCAACGCGTCGTTGCGCGTACAACTGAGGTCCGAGCGCTCGAATGACGTGGTCGAGGGCACCACGATGTCGGCGTTTTTGGCCATTGGCGTCCAGTACGGATCGTGGACGACGATGGTGTCCGGACGTGCAAACGCCCGCCGCAGCCTCGGAATGTCCTGGTGATGATGGAACGGATTACCGCCTGCCCAGTAGACCAGGCGAATGTCGGGATAGGTGAGGCGTCTGCCGTCGTAGTCGAAATCTTCGCCGGGTGAGAGCAGGAGATCGGAGACCGCCGCCACCGGAATGAAGTCCGTGACCGGATTTCGTCCTTGCGGGAAGGTAGGTAGTGGATATGGGATCGACGTCATTCCCGGCTCGTTCATCGAACCGTAGCCGTGCCCGAACCCACCTCCGGGAAGGCCTATCTGACCGAGCATCGCGGCGAGGGTCACACCCATCCACGGGGCCTGCTCACCGTGCTTGATGCGTTGGAGTGACCACGTGACAGAAACCAGTGTGCGGCCGGTTGCCATGCGGCGGGCCAGGTCGACCAGAGTCTCGGCGGACACTCCGGAAATCTCCTGGGCCCAGCGCGGATCCTTCGCGATACCGTCACTTCGTCCGAGCAGGTAGTCCTCGAACCGTTCGTAGCCGACGCAGTATCGGTTCAAGAACGCGACGTCGTGCAGATCCTCGGAAGCGAGGACATACGCCAGCGCCAGCATGATCGCTACGTCGGTCCCGGGAATCGGTGCGATCCAGTCACACTCACCGTCGACGTCGTCACGCAACGGACTGATCGCAACGACCTTTCCGCCACGTCGACGGAAGGCGTCGATTGCGCCGCGGGTCGGATGATCACTGGTACCACCGGCATTGACGCCCGTGTTCTTGATCGGCACCCCGCCGAAGCACACCAACAGATCCGAATGTCGCGCAATGACGTCCCACGACGTGGACCGTTCGAACAATTGGCTGTGCGTCCCGACCACCCGGGGCATGATGACACCCGTTGCTCCGAGCGAGTAGCTGTGGACCGACTTGGTGTAACCCCCGAGTTGATTCAGAAATCGGTGAACCTGGCTCTGCGCGTGGTGAAATCGGCCGGCGCTGGCCCATCCGTACGAACCACCGAAGATGGCGTTGTTGCCGTGAGTGTCGACGACCCGACGCAGTTCGCGGGCCAACAGCTCTGTCAGTTCGTCCCAGTCCACCGAGACGAACTCCTCCGATCCCCGCTTGTCCGTGGGGCCGGGACCGTTCTCGAGCCAGCCCTGGCGCACCGCCGGGCCGGCCACTCTGCTGCGACTGCGCACCGAACCGGCGAAGTTGCCGAGCATCGGCGAAGGATTCGAATCTCCCTCGTACGGATGCACCGCAGTGACTTCGCCGGCTACCGATTCGGCAGTGAACATGCCCCAATGAGACATGTGCTGATGACGCCGATTCGGCGTGGTGGCCACAGCAGCTACTTTCGATCAGGGAAGAGAAAGAACCAGCTTCTCGATGTCGACACGTGGTCCGGTGAAGAACGGAACCTCTTCACGCACGTGCAAGCGAGCCTCGGTGGCGCGCAGGTCACGCATGAGGTCGACGATGCGGATGAGCTCCGGTGCCTCGAAGGCCAGAATCCACTCGTAGTCACCGAGCGCAAACGACGGCACCGTGTTGGCGCGGACGTCCTTGTATCCGCGTGCCGCCATACCGTGATCGGCGAGCATCTTACGACGGTCCTCATCCGGAAGCAGGTACCACTCGAGCGAGCGCACAAACGGGTAGACGCAGATGTAGTCGCCCGGATCTTCGCCCGCGATGAACGACGGCACGTGGCTCTTGTTGAATTCGGCCGGACGGTGCACGGCGGAGTTGCTCCACACCGGAGCGCTGATCTTGCCCAGCGTCGTGGTGCGACGGAAGTCCGAGTACGCGGCCTGCAGCTGCTCGATGCTGGCCGCATGGGTCCAGATCATGAAGTCTGCGTCTGCGCGCATGCCGGCGATGTCGTAGATTCCGCGAACCACGACGCCCTTGTCTTCGAGACCTTCGAAGAACAAGCGGGCGTCCTTGACCGCAGCTTCCCGATCGTCGCCCAGCACACCGGGTTCCACCTGGAACACGGAGAACATGAGGTATCGGATTTCAGAGTTCAGTTTGTCGAAATCAAGGCGTGCCATACCTCTATCGTGCCACCCGTTCGAAAATCCGTGTCGCCGCCGTCGTGCCAGTGGCAACACACGCCGGAACGCCGACGCCGTGAAGCCACGAACCGGCCACCTCGATACCGTCCAGCGTTGCCAGCAGCTGTTCGATTTCGGCCACTTTCTGCACGTGACCTGGTGCGTACTGCGGCAGTCCCCCATGCCAACGTTGGACAAAGGACGCCGCCGGATCCACAGTGATTCCCGTCACTGTCGCAAGATCGGTGCGAGCGAGTGCGATCAGTTCGTCGTCCGGGTGATCGACGATGTCCGCGGCGCCGAAGCGGCCGAACGACGCCCGTACAAGATGCTCGCCCCGATCGGCGAGATGCGTCCACTTGCGACTGGACAGCGTGAATGCCTTGGCCGTCAGATCCGCGTCCGTCGCGACGAGGATCCCGGAGTTCTCCGGCAACTCGACAGTGCCCGGCAGACGCATCGCCACGACAGCCGACGACGCAAGCTCGATTCGAGCCGCGATCCGGGCGACCTCCGGCGCGACGTCAGCCAGGAGCACTGCGGCGTGCGGCGCGGGAATTGCCAGAACAATCGCGTCGACCGCGCCAACCGGATCCAGGAACCAGCGGCTGCCGTCGGCGCGAACGATCCCGGCCTCCGCATGAACGACCCGTGCGGCGGCTGCCTCCCGAAGTGCATCCAGGAGCACTCCGTAACCGTCCTTCAATGCACCGAATACCGGCCCGGGAGCCGGCGTCGGGAGCGCCGCTGTCACGGCCTCCGACAGACTCTGCGCCCCCGCGTCCAATGCAGCCGCGAGGGTCGGCAAGGCGGCCCGTATTCCGATGTTCTCCGCCAACCCGGAGTACACACCCCCGAGCAGCGGATCGACCGAACGGGCGACAACCTGATCGCCGTAGCGATCCGAAACAAGTTGCGCCACACTGCTATCAGAACCGGGAGTCCAGTCGATTCGGCGATCGGGTTCGGCCGAGATCCGCGCCAGAGTTGCGTCGTCGACAAGACCTTCGACCGCGTCGACACTCGCCGGAATGCCCATCAACGTGCCGGTGGGGAGGCGATGCAACGAGTCCTGCGACCAGATCAGCGGAGTGCGTCCGGCCGGATAGACGATCTGGTCGGTGAGACCGAGCTCGGCGAGAAGCGCCGGAACCTCGGGCCGACGCGCAATGAACGCCTCGGCGCCGACATCGATCGGCCCGGCGCCGAGATCAACCGTGCGCAACTTACCGCCCAGCCTGGGACTGTGGTCGACGATCGTGATCGCCGCGTCACCTCCCAGGCTTCGGCGAAGCCGGTAGGCGGCGACCAGACCGGAGATTCCGCCCCCGATCACCGCTACCGACGGCCGAGTTGTTGTCACAGTGAATGCACCAGCTCCACCGCCGCCGTGATTGCCGCCGGATCTGTGTCCGGAAGAACACCGTGTCCGAGGTTGAAGATGTGCCCGATCGCGCCGGCCTCGATCGCGCGGTCACCTTCAGCCGCGATGCGCCTGACCTCGCGGTCAACCGCCTCGGGACCTGCGAACAGTACTGCCGGATCGAGGTTGCCCTGCAGCGCCTTGCCCGGGCCGACCCGCGTCGCGGCGACGTCGAGCGGAATACGCCAGTCGACGCCGACGACGTCGGCTCCGGCTTCACCCATCGCGCCGAGCAGTTCACCGGTACCCACACCGAAGTGGATGCGCGGCACACCGGCGCTCGCCACCTCGGCCAGCACGCGCTCGGAGTGCGGTAATACGAACTCGCGGTACTGCGCGAGCGAGAGGGCCCCAGCCCAGGAATCGAACAGCTGAACAGCGTCGACACCGGCATGGAGTTGCGCCTGCAAGAAACAAATGGTGATGTCGGCGATCTTGCCGAGGAGCTGATGCCACGTCGCGGGATCCGACAGCATGAGCGCCTTGGTCTTCTCGTGATTGCGGCTCGGTCCACCCTCGACCAGGTACGACGCCAAGGTGAATGGCGCACCGGCAAATCCGATCAGCGGCACCGAACCCAACTCGGCGGTGAGCAGACGCACAGCTTGCGCAATTGCACCGACCTCGTCGGGCACCAACCGCGGCAGGGACGCGACATCGTCGATCGACCGAACGGGATTGGCGACCACCGGACCGACACCGGCAACGATGTCGAGGTCGATTCCGGCCGCCTTCAACGGCACCACGATGTCCGAGAAGAGGATTGCGGCGTCGACGTCGTGGCGGCGGACCGGTTGCATCGTGATCTCACAGACCAACGCAGGATCGAAGCAGGATTCCAACATTCCGATTCCGGCGCGGATCTCGCGATACTCGGGAAGCGAGCGGCCGGCCTGCCTCATGAACCACACCGGACGCCGCACCGGCTTCCGACCGGTGGCCGCCGCCAACAACGGCGCATCCGGAAGCACGCGCCGTGCGCTGTACTCCGCAGACCCGATGGTGCCTGAATTCAAGTTGTCCAACCCGCTCATCAATCCTCGCGCTCTCCGCCAACATGTGTATTCGACCGCTCCCAATGCTGCCATGTTCAGCGGGCAGAAACGTCCACGTCACATTTCGTGACGGTGCTCACACTTAACTCTGCGGGCCGCGTCACAGTTGATCGGCGCGCCTCCACCTCAGGGACCTTTTCCCCGACTAACGTCCTGACCTGTGACAACTTCCGGATCCACCGCTGACCCGGCCGAATTTCGTGCCGCAATCGCCGCAATGGGCTCAGCACAGGTCCGGTCCGAGATCGAAGTCGGTCCGATTCGCCCGCCACAACGACTCGCGCCGTACAGCCATGCGATCGGCGCCGAGGTGCTCCATCCGGAATCGGACACCGTCTCGGAACAATCGGAAGGCGACGCGTTCGGTCGGCTCATCCTGCTTTTCGACCCCGACGGCGACGAGGCCTGGAACGGCACCATGCGTCTGGTCGCCTACATCCAAGCCGATCTCGACGAATCACTCGCTGCTGATCCACTGTTGCCCGAAGTTGCGTGGAGTTGGCTGGTGGACGCCCTCGAAGCCGGCGGCGCTCCGTTTGTTGCGCTCGGCGGCACGGTCACGGCAACGACGTCGGTCCGCTACGGCGACATCGCCGGGCCTCCGCGGGCACATCAACTTGAACTCCGGGCCTCGTGGACTGCCACATCCACGGAATTGGGACATCACGTAGAGGCCTTCTGCGAGGTACTGGCCTACGCCGCAGGCCTGCCACCTGCCGGGGTAACGGAATTGTCGCGAAAGAATGACTGATCCCCTGGTCCGGTTTGATGATTCCACCCAAATTTAACTAGAACCCGTTCTAAAATTGGCAGATGCAGCGCCTCAGCGGACTTGATGCCACCTTCCTCTACCTGGAAACGTCGACACAGCTACTCCACGTCTGCGGCCTGGTGATACTGGACCCGTCGACGATCCCCGGCGGGTACCGCTATCGATCACTTCTCGGCGAGTTGGACTCCCGCATGGCAGCGATGCCGACGTTCCGGCGCAAGCTGAAAGATTCACGCCTGAACCTCGACTACCCCGTCTGGGTGGACGACCACGACTTCGACATCGAACGCCACTGCCATCGCACGTCGGTACCCGCGCCGGGTGGCCACGACGAACTGGCAGAACTTGCGGGACATATCGCGAGCCAACCGTTGGACCGCTCCCGTCCACTGTGGGAGATGTGGGTCATCGAAGGACTTGCCGACGGAACCATCGCCGTCATGTCGAAGATCCACCACAGCGCCGCAGACGGCATCACCGGTGCCAACATCCTGGCTCAACTGTGCAGTCTGGAACCGGAATCGCCCGCTTTGGTGGACACCACAGCCGAGAGCGCCGGTGACGCCGGCACACTCGATATCGCTGTCGGAGGCCTCCTCGCAGTGATTTCCAGGCCTGCACGGCTGGCGCGCCTCGTGCCCGGAGGTATAGCGATGCTGCCCAAATGGGTAACCCGCGCCCGCAAGGGCACGGCGATGCCCGCGCCGTTCACTGCCCCTCGAACGTCATTCAACGGCGCCATCACCGGGCATCGCAATATCGCCTTCACCCAACTCGACCTGGCCAAAGTGAAAGCTGTGAAGGACCGGCACGGCGTCAAGGTCAACGATGTCGTCCTTGCGCTGTGTGCCGGAGCGTTGCGCAACTACCTCGACGAGCGGGGTGAGCTTCCCGCCGATTCGTTGGTCGCAATGGTTCCCGTGTCTGTTCACGGAAAATCCGACCGGGCGGGCACAAACCAGATCTCCGGCATGTTCACGCAACTGGGCACCCAGATCGCCGACCCGCTGGCCCGTTTGCGGGCGATCAGCGAATACAACGCGACCTCGAAAAACCACAACGAGGCGCTGGGCGCAAACATGCTTCAAGACTGGTCACAATTTGCGTCGCCCGCAGTTTTCGGCGCCGCAATGCGCGTCTACTCCTCACTCAAGCTGGCGGAACGCCACCCGGTTGTGTCGAATCTTGTCGTGTCGAACGTTCCCGGTCCGCCGGTTCCGCTGTACTTCCTGGGCGCACGCATTACGGGAATGTTCCCACTGGGACCTATCTTTCACGGTGCCGGACTCAATGTGACGGTGATGTCGCTCGACGGCAATGTAGATGTGGGAATTGTCAGTTGCACAGACTTGGCACCCCAATTGCACGAACTCGCGCAAGGATTCGCCCTGGCACTCGACGAACTCCTGGGAGCGGCCGAGACAGGCGACGACGAAAGTAACGGGGAAGGTTGCGCAACCACGACGCCCCCTGCGACGTAGAGTTATCGATCATGTCCGAAGTCACCGATGATGCAACCGAGCCCACGTCCGATGTCGAACCACTCCTCGTACCGCGTGACGGCGTGCCGGATGTCATCACCACCGCCGACGGAGTCGCGAAGGCTGCCGCTGAATTGACGGCGGGCACGGGGCCTTTGGCTGTTGACGCCGAGCGTGCGTCGGGGTTCCGGTACTCAGCCCGCGCGTATCTGATTCAGCTCCGACGCGAGGGCGCTGGATCGTTTCTGATCGATCCGATCCCCACCGCTGCGGACATGGCACCGCTGGCTGAGGCGATCAACCCCCTGGAGTGGGTTCTGCATTCCGCGGATCAGGATCTGCCAGGCCTTGCCGAACTGGGGTTGTATCCGGCTGTACTTTTCGACACGGAGTTGGCAGGCCGACTGGCCGGATTCGAACGGGTCGGTCTGGCCGCGATCGTGGAACGCACGTTGCACGTCGAACTTCGCAAGGGCCACGGCGCCGCCGACTGGTCGACGCGGCCACTGCCGCCGCCGTGGCTGAACTACGCTGCGCTCGACGTCGAAGTGCTTCTGGAATTGCGCGACGCCATGGAAGCCGAACTGCGTGCGCAAGGCAAATTGGATTGGGCGAAAGAAGAATTCGAGCACATTCGACTTGCCGGTCCCCCGAAGCCGAAGCCGGATCGTTGGCGTCGCACGTCGCACATCACGTCCCTGAAGACCACTCGCCAATTGGCCGCTGTGCGGGCACTGTGGCAGGCGCGTGAAGATCTCGCACGCAAGCGCGACGTCTCTCCCAGCCGAGTGCTGCCGGATTCGGCGATCATCGACGCGGCGCTCAAGGATCCCCGGTCGATGGACGCGCTGCGGTCGCTGCCCGTATTCGGCGGACCGAGGCAACGACGCTACTCACGGATCTGGATGTCGGCGCTGGAATCGGCTCGGGCCCTGCCGGACAGCGAGCTTCCGCCGAAGACTCCGCCGAACATCGGCCCGCCGGCTCCCGGCCGCTGGGCACGTCAAGATCCGGCCGCCGCCGATCGTCTGACCGCGGCCCGCGCCGCGCTGTCGGATCTCAGTTCCGAGGTGTCGGTCCCGGTCGAGAATCTGCTGCAACCGGATCTGGTCCGTCGCCTGTGCTGGGACTGGACGATCGAGCCGGCATCCGACATCGCCGTTGTCACCGATGCGATCGAGACGAAGCTCACGTCCGGTGGCGCTCGCGCGTGGCAGCGAACACTCACCGTCCCGGTCCTCGCCGAGGCGCTGAACTCGGTGGTTCCGGCGGAGAGCGACGCGCCCCCGGCCGAAGCGGAAGCAGCGGAAACCGGAGAATCCTGACGCGACCACGCGGGTGGGTGGAGCAATTCGACACGTTAAGTTACCGGCGAGTAATGGGCAGTAGTACGCTTGTCACAAGGCCGGACGCTTGGCCGTGATTGCCGAACCGTAAGTCCCATCCGCCCAGCGCGTGGTGGGCATCTCCATCAGGAGGAATTCGCGTGGCTCCATCCACACACAACCAACGCAACGTCGTCTTTGTCGACGGCATTCGCACCCCGTTCGGCAAAGCAGGCCCCAAGGGCATGTACGCCGAGACGCGTGCAGACGACCTCGTCGTCAAAGCCATCCGCGAACTGCTTCGTCGCAACCCGCAGCTGGATCCCGCGCGGATCGACGAAGTGGCGATCGCAGCCACCACTCAGACCGGTGACCAGGGACTGACCATCGGCCGCACCGCCGCGATCCTCGCCGGCCTGCCCGAGACCGTCCCCGGATTTGCCATCGACCGCATGTGCGCCGGCGCGATGACCGCCGTCACCACCACCGCGTCTGGCATCGGCTTCGGCCAGTACGACGTTGTTGTCGCCGGTGGCGTCGAGCACATGGGTCACCACCCGATGGGTGAGGGCGCAGATCCCAACCCGCGCTTCCTCGCCGACCGCCTGGTCGATCCGAGCGCCCTCGTGATGGGTAACACCGCCGAGAACCTGCACGACCGGTTCCCGACCATTACGAAGGACCGCACGGACGCCTACGCCGTCAACAGCCAGAACAAGTACGACGCCGCCAAGAAGGCCGGCTTCATCGCCGACACCCTGGTTCCCGTCGCGACCCGCAGCGCAGCCGGTTGGGGCCTCGCCACCGAGGACGAGCCGCCGCGCCCCGGAACCACCGTCGAAGACCTCGCGAAGCTCAAGACGCCGTTCCGCCCCGCCGGACGCATCACCGCCGGTAACGCCGCCGGGCTCAACGACGGCGCCACCGCCGCCCTGCTCGCCGGCGAGGACACCGCAGCCGAACTCGGCCTGCCCGTCGGCATGCGCATGGTCGGCTTCGCCTACCAGGGCGTCGACCCCGCCGTCATGGGCATCGGACCGGTTCCCGCCACCGAGAAGCTCCTGGCCCGCACCGGCCTGAAGATCGAGGACATCGGACTCTTCGAGATCAACGAGGCGTTCGCCGTTCAGGTCCTCGCCTTCCTCGAGCACTACGGAATCGCCGACGACGACCCGCGCGTCAACCAGTGGGGCGGCGCCATCGCGTGTGGCCACCCCCTCGCTTCCTCGGGTGTGCGCCTGATGACGCAGCTCTCCCGCCAGTTCGCGACGCGCCCCGACGTGCGCTACGGCTTGACCACCATGTGCATCGGCCTCGGCATGGGTGGCACCGTTATCTGGGAGAACCCGAACCACGCTGACTACCAGGCAGGAGTTAACTAAATGTCTGATATTGCAACAGCATTCGCCGACGAGGTCGTGACGAACGCGTACACCAAGATCATCTCGGTTCCCGGCATCGAGGGCCCGTTTGCACTGATCACCCTCGACAACGGCTTCGACCACACCAAGCCGTCGTCCTTCGGTCCCGGCGGACTCGCAGCATTCGACGCTGCCCTCGACGAAGCCTTTGCAGCCAACCCGGTTGCCATCGCCGTCACCGGCAAGCCGTTCATCTTCGCCGCCGGCGCGGACCTCAAGGGTGTTCCCGCTATCACCTCACGTGAGCAGGGACTCGAGCTGGGCCGCTTGGGCCACAAGGTGTTCCGACGCCTGCGTGAGTCGTCCGTTCCCACGTTCGCCTTCATCAACGGTGTCGCTCTGGGCGGCGGCCTCGAGGTCGGCCTGCACAGCCACTACCGCACGGTTGCCGCCAACGCAGGCGCGCTCGGCCTGCCGGAAGCATTCCTCGGTCTGGTCCCCGGATGGGGCGGAACGCAGTTGCTCCCCAACCTGGTCGGCCCGTCCAACGCCGTCACCGTGGTGATCGAGAACTCGCTGAACCAGAACAAGGTGCTCTCCCCCAAGAAGGCACTCGAACTCGGCGTCGTCGACGTCGTTCTCGACTCCGCCGACTTCATCGAGCAGTCCCTCGCTTGGGCGTCGCAGGTTCTCGCCGGCACTGTCACCCCCGCTCGCCCCGAGATCGATCGCGGCCAGGGCTGGGACGACGCGATCGCACGCGCGAAGGCAATCGTCGTCGGCAAGACCAAGGGCAACGCGCCCGGCGCCGTCAAGGCCGTCGAGCTGCTCGAACTCGCTCGCAGCACCGACATCACCGATGCTGCTTCGCTCGACAAGGGCTTCGCGGCCGAGGACGAGGCTCTGGCCGATCTCCTCCTGACCGACGAACTCCGCGCCGGCCTGTACGCCTTCGACCTGGTGAACAAGCGCGCCAAGCGACCCGCCGGAGCGCCGGACCGTTCGCTGGCCCGCAAGGTCAACGGCGTCGGCATCGTCGGTGCCGGCCTCATGGCCAGCCAGCTGGCGTTGCTCTTCGTCCGCCAGCTCAAGGTGCCGGTCATCCTGACCGATATCGACCAAGAGCGCATCGACAAGGGTGTCGGCTACGTCCACACCGAGATCGACAAGCTCCTCGGCAAGGGACGCCTGTCCCCCGACGCCGCGAACCGCCTCAAGGCACTCGTTTCCGGCTCGCTCGACAAGGCCGCGTTCGCCAAGACCGACTTCGTCATCGAAGCCGTCTTCGAGAACATGGACGTCAAGAAGAAGGTCTTCGCGGAACTCGAGCAGTTCATCGCTCCCGAAACGATCCTCGCGACCAACACCTCGTCACTTTCCATCACTGAGATGGCGTCCGGGCTCGAGCATCCCGAGCGCGTGGTCGGCTTCCACTTCTTCAACCCGGTTGCCGTTCTTCCCCTCCTCGAGATCATCAGGGGCGAAAAGACCGACGACGCAACGCTCGCAACGGCTTTCGCCACCGCAAAGTCACTGAAGAAGTCCGCCGTCCTGTGCGGCGACAAGGCAGGCTTCGTCTTCAACCGCCTCGTCACCCGCACCTTGGGTGAGGTCATGTCCGCCGTCGACGAAGGCACCCCCTTCGACGTCGCCGACAACGCCATCGCCGAACTCGGCATGCCCATGTCGCCGTTCACCCTGCTCGCCCTCGTCGGACCCGCCGTGGCACTGCACACCGGTGAGACTCTGCAGGCGTCGTACCCGGACCGGTTCAAGAGCTCACCCGGACTCGAAGCACTCGTCGAGGCCCGCAAGCCCGGCGTGTGGACCTGGGGCGAGAACGGTCAGGCCGTCGACCCCGAGGTTGCAGCACTGTGGCCGCAGGGCGACAAGGCATCCACCTCGGAAGAGGTTCTCGAGCGCACCCGTCGTGCATTCGCCGAGGAAATCCAGATCATGCTCGACGAGGGCGTTGTAGCGGCAGCCGAGGACATCGACCTCTGCCTGCTGCTCGGCGGCGGATTCGGATTCTGGAACGGCGGAATCACACCGTACCTGGACCGAACCGGCACCTCCGAAGCAGTCAACGGCAAGCGCTTCCTCGCGCCTGGTGTTGCCAGCGTCTGATCTTCTCGCACAGACAAAGCCGAACGGCGCACCCGAATTTTCCGGGTGCGCCGTTCGCGTCAGTGCAACAGCTCAAACTAGCCAGTAACTCAAAACACCGTTCCGACATCCTCTTTCACGATGTAGTCGAGGGCCCGCTCAGCGACGGCCGCGATAGTCATCGACGGATTGCAGGCGGCGGCAGTGCCGGGCATCAAGGCACCGTCGAGCACGTACAACCCACGCTGGCCATGCACTCGGCCCTCGAGGTCGCAGACCGTTCCCATGCACGCGCCGCCGAGCGGATGCCACGTCGACGACAGCAGCGCATTCGTGTCGGTGAGGAGGCCGGTCGTCCCGGCGATCTTGTGGGCGGCCGGCCCGATGTGACCTTGCTGGATTGCAGAGTCGCCGTCCTTCGGCCAGCGGAGCACTGCCTCGTCCCGCGCGGAGTCGTACACAAACCGGCCTCTGTCTTTGCTGACACCGAATCCGACCATCACTGTGCTGTGCGCATCGAACGGCACCGGTGGGAACGACGCCTGAATGACGGTGAACGCGGAGTTCGGATCGTCCCAGTTCCGACTTCCGTAGACAACCGGACCGCCCTGGGTGCTACCGAAATTCTCGGTGGGGTCGGACCAGATGTAGATGCGGTCGGCATTGGTGCCCCAGCCACCGCCCAACTCGTCCGGCAGATCGGGAATCCGCCCCTGTGCACCGGCCCGCACAAGCAACTTTGTGGTGTTGGCACTGCCCGCAGTCATGACCAGCGCCTTTGTCGTCAGGATCTTGTTCTCGAGCACCCGCCCGGACGTGTCAGTGCGGTTCACGTATACCCGCCACCGGCCGTCTTCCGCGCGTTCGACATCGGTGACCTGATGCAGCGTCTCGACTTTCACCAATCCTGTGGCTTCTGCTGCGGCGATGTAGGTGACGTCCACCGAATGCTTGCCGCCGTTGTTCACGCCTAGTGCGCCATCGCCATTGGTGTACGAGGCCTTCATTTCCCCGCGCAGCTCGGCCAGTGCAAAATTCCAGTCGATCGGCATCGGAATCTTCGACACCGGAAGCCCGGAACGTGTTGCATTGCGGGCGAATACACGGGCAGCCTCGTAATTGGGGCTCTCGACCAACTCGTCCGGAGCTACTGCGAGTTGCAGCATGGATGCGACGCGCTGATAGTGGACGCGATCCATCGTCGCGTAGTCCAACTGCTCGGGAAAGTGCGCGTTGAAGACGGATTCTGCAGGTTGCAGTGTCATGCCCTGGTACACCAACGATCCGCCGCCAACTCCAGCGGCGCAGATCGAGGTCATGTTCTCGCCGGACACCGTCTCGAGCAACCCTGCGTACGGCTCGAATGCAACCGGTCTCCCGAAGAGCGTCGGATTGGACTGGTGCCACAGGATCCGCTTGTCAGGATTGGCCGGATGGGGAAATGTCTCGGCATTGGGGCCGGACGGCCATCGAATTCCCCTCTCCAGCAATGTAACCGGAACACCGGCCTCAGCCAGCCGCAGCGCGGTCACGCCGCCGCCAAATCCCGAACCGATCACCACAACGCGGTGTTCTTCGCGGGTGAGCGGGACTCCCACGGTTCTGGCAGCGCTACCGGCCCGAGCAACACTCGGTATGGCCACTGCGGCCATTGCCGCGGCAGCCCCGGACAGAAAGGCTCGCCGTTTCAGTGCAGACATAGCTGTGCTCCCTTGGTGACTCGCCGAATCAGCCGGCGGCGAAAATTCACGGGGCACCAGAAAATCAGGGGGCAGTGCCTAATTCCGTATGGACAGAACAACCGAGCGAGTCCAAAACTAGACACTTTGCGGAAAAGTGTCAAGAATAGTTGAAGAGAAAGCTACAACCTAGTCAGTGGAACCCATAGCGGGCTGCAGCCACCGCGTAAGAAAAGTCCGTAGATCGTCGTCGGAATGAATGGACTCGCTGTCGAACGCGATGACCGATAACCCCAGGCGGACGGCAATTTCGATAATGCCGTCCAACTCCTCCTCCGTTGCGAGCCCTCGCTCCACGATGGGTGAAAGAAACTCGTGTGCAACAGGTTTAGCCCGATCCATCATCTCTACCGAGAACACCGGATCACCTCGTTCGGCGAGCAACAATGTTGTCAGCACTGGGTGAGCCCGCACCTCCGCCCGCGAGGCCACGATGAATTCGACGACGTATTCGCAGGCGCTTTCCACCGCAGCCAGTCGCGCTTTGATGCCACTCAACATCTCGACCGTGAGATCGGACATCGCCTTGGACACAACTTCTTCACGGGACCCGAAGTTGGAGTAGACGGTTTGGCGCGACACACCAGCCTCGTGAGCAATCGCAGCCATGTTGACGGCCTCGAACCCGCCACCCTCGATCAGTCGAAGCGTGGCGTTCAGGATCTTCTGCTGCGACCGCACCGGGAAATTATCGCCTATCAGCACCCGATTCACCCAAACCTGGATCGCGACAAGCCCGCAGGTCACGACGATTTACGGACCGTTCGAGAAGATTTCTGGGCAAAATCGCACTTTCGTGACCCAGTTCACGAAATTATGGGCTATGTTGTTACTCGCCGGTAGCTCATAGGGGTGAGCTCCGCACCACACTTCCGAGCACTGCCGAGATCGATTGCCGCACCTACGCGTCCGGCGATCCGATACGGCAAGCGGGCCTCTGTCGAGGACCGTCTTTCACACTTCTTCAGGTCGATCGCAGCAACTCGCGCGCTGTCTTCGACACGCATCGAGAGGCATCCATGAACAATTTGTCCGCAGCGTTTCGGCGCACGTCCACTCGGCGATTCCGGGTTGCCGCACTGGTCGGCATGTCCGTCGTTGCAACATCACTCTGTGCCGTCACCGCGATCAGCCCTGCCGCCGCTGCTCCAGCGATCCCCGAGTTCTATCAACCGCCCGAGGATTTCTCGACCGTTCCCGGCAGCGTCATTCGCACCGAACCGATGACGCTCCGAGCATCACTGCCCGAGTACAACGGTCCGTGGCCGGCCCCAGCGCAACGAGTGATGTATACGTCACGGCTTCAGGACGGCACGCCCACCGCGGTGACGGGCACCTACATCGACACGTCGAAGCCGTGGCAGGGCAGCGGCGAGCGACCCACTGTTGTCATCGGGCCAGGCACGATGGGTCAAGGTGACCAATGCGCGCCGTCGCGGGCTTTTCCCGACGCACTGCTGATCCAGACCGATCCGCTGTCGATGTCCGCAAATCAGGAACTGTTCTCCGCCGGAACCTGGAATGCATTGGGGGCCCGCGTTTTTGTCACTGACTACATCGGTCTGGGCACCCCCGGCGTCCACACATACGTCAATCGAATCGAAGAAGCGCACGCCATGCTCGACGCCGCCCGGGCGGCAAACATTCTCAGTGGAACCGGCTCCGATACTCCCCTGGCGTTCTGGGGATACTCGCAGGGCGGCGGAGCGGCTGCCGCAGCGGCCGAGCTCCAGCCGAGTTACGCACCGGAACTCAACCTCGCGGGAACCTGGGCGGGCGCTCCCCCGCCCGATCTGCGATCGGTACTCGGACAGATCGACGGCAACCTGATCGGCGGTGTTGTCGGATTCAACATCAACGGGCTACTCGCGCGTTATCCCGAACTGAATGCGTCGTTGGACCAGCGGATCACCCCGCAAGGGCGCGCCCTTCTCGATCAACTGTCCACCGAATGTGTCGGTGACATCATCGTCAAGCACCCCTTCATGCGCACCGACGCGCTGACCGTCGACGGCCGACCTCTCCTCGAGCATCTCGACGAGATCCCCGAAGCCGCAACCATTCTCGACGAACAACAGATCGGTAACCTGACGCCGGCCTCCCCCGTTCTCGTGACCAGCGGAATCAACGACGACACCATTCCATACGCGCAGGCACGGGCGCTGGCCGAGACATGGTGTTCGCGGGGTGCCACGGTCACTTTCCGGACCAACGTCCTGCCACCGATCGCGCCCGGCACAACGTTTGCCAATCACTTCGGCCCGGAGATCATCGACGGATTCGGCCCGAACAACGCGTTCGACTACCTCCGGGATCGATTGAACGGCGTGCCGGTCGGTGGCTGCCAGTTCGACTGATCGCCGACGTCATCGTCGGTTGAAGTAGCCGCGCGTTTGTCGGTGCCGCGACCTAGGCTCTCCGCATGGCCGAACTAGCGACAACCGTGACCAGAGTTGTCCATGCACCCGTGGACACCGTATGGAAGGTCGTCACCGACCTCGACGGTGCCGTCGACACCCTCACCGGCGTGAGCCGTATCGAACGGCTCGCCGGTGAGGGGTACGCCGTTGGCACCCGGTGGCGTGAAACCCGAAAACTCATGGGCAAGGAAGCAACCGAGGAAATGTGGGTCGTAGAGGTCGACGCGCCCACCCGCACTGTGGTGAAAGCGCATTCGAACGGCATGGACTACACGTCCGGGTTCACGCTGAAGCCCGTTCCCGGCGGCACGCTGCTCGCAATGAACTTCGCCGGTGTTTCCGAGTCCCAGTCCGCCGCGTCCAAGGTCCTCGGTGCCGTACTCGGACGCCTCGGACTTCGGATCACCCGAAAGATGATGGCCGCCGACCTTGCTGACTTCGCCGCAAAGGCCGAACGGACCGCCTGAACATGACGCGCAATCGCCGACTGGACGAATGTCCCGAACAACTCAGGTGGATAACAAGACTCGACTAGCCGCCAAATCGCCCACGGTGGGCGTAGCGTCCAGAGTGCTTCATACACGGACGACGCATCGGGGCGTAGTTCACTTGGCCCGAAGGGGGCAGGAATGGCATTCAGCGGTACCACCGACAGTGGCGGTTCCGGCGCTACACGCGCTGCCGTCGGACATGCAGTTCTCTTTGCCGGCGCTGCCGCACTCGGCGGCTTCCTTTTCGGATACGACACAGCTGTCATCAACGGAGCAGTCGGAGCGATCCGCGACAAGTACGACATCGGTGCCGGTGCCACCGGACTAACCGTGTCACTGACCCTGCTCGGCGCGGCCTTGGGTGCCTGGATAGCGGGATCACTCGCCGACCGGCTCGGTCGGATCCGTGTCATGCAGATCGCGGCAGTGCTGTTTGTTGTCGGCGCCGTCGGTTCTGCGGTTCCGTTCAGCGTCTACGACCTCACGTTCTGGCGTGTGGTCGGCGGTGTCGCAGTCGGTTTTGCGTCGGTGATCGCACCGGCATACATCGCGGAAATCTCGCCGGCCGCTATCCGTGGCCGCCTCGGTTCGATGTATCAGCTGGCCATCGTGCTCGGAATTGCGGTGTCGCAGTTGGTCAACTACGCACTCCAAGCCGCGGCGGGTGGCGCTCGCAACCAGATTGCCGGCCTCGAAGCCTGGCAGTGGATGCTGATGCTCGAGGCAGTACCTGCGCTGCTTTATCTCGTCATGACCACGACGATCCCGGAATCTCCTCGTTTCCTCGTCGCTCAGGGCAAGGACGACCGCGCCCGCAAGATCATCTCCGACCTCGAAGGCGGCGACGACGAAGCCGTCACCGGCCGGATGGAGGAGATTCGCGAGTCTCTCAAACTCAAGCAGGCCAAAACCACTGTGCGTGAGCTCTTCTCGAAGCGCCTCGGTGTCTCGTACTTGGTCTGGCTCGGCATAGCATTGGCCGCGCTTCAGCAGTTCGTCGGAATCAACGTCATCTTCTACTACTCCAGCACGCTGTGGCAGGCCGTCGGATTCGGCGCAGACCGCTCGCTCCTGATCAGCGTCGTCAGTGCCTTGGTCAACATCATCGGCACCTTCGTCGCGATTGCCGTCATCGACCGCGTCGGGCGAAAGCCGTTGCTGCTGGTCGGTTCCGCCGGTATGGCGATCTCACTCGGAACAGCGGCTATCTGTTTCCATTCGGCAACAGTAACGAAGAACGAGATCGGCGAGTCCGTCGCGACACTGAGCGGCGCCAACGCCACCATCGCGCTCATCGGCGCGAACGCCTTCGTGTTCTTCTTTGCACTGTCGTGGGGACCGGTCGTCTGGGTCCTCATCTCCGAGATGTTCCCCAACCGAGTGCGTGCCACGGCAGTCGGACTCGCCACCGCAGCAAACTGGGTCGCCAACTTCCTGGTGTCCTGGACCTTCCCGTCACTGGCCGATTGGAATCTGTCGCTCACCTACGGCGGCTACGCGGTGATGGCACTGCTGTCCCTGTTCGTGGTGCTGAGATTCGTGAAGGAAACGCGGGGCAGCACACTCGAATCGGTGCAATAACACCGACAAGCCACATCCCAGCCATAAACGTATCGGCACTGCTGAGAAGCAATTCCCAGCAGTGCCGATACGTTTGACGTTTCTACTCAGCCCTGTGCGGGCGCGTCGCCGCGTGCGGGCGCGTCGTCTCGAACATGAACGGCTGAGCCGCCCATGCTTGCGACCCAACCCGTGATCTTCAGCGACAGGTCCTGCGCCGTGAGACCCAACTCCTGATGGATAGCTTCTCGCGAGGCGTGATCAAGGAATTGCTGCGGCACACCCATGTCGCGGCACGCGGTGTGAACACCGGCAGCGCGCAACGCAGCGGAGACCGTCGAACCGATACCACCGTGCACTCCACCGTCTTCGAGAGTGACAACAAGCGCGAACTGGTCGGCCAGCTTCACCAATGCGTCCGAGACGGGCAGAACCCACCGCGGATCGACGACGGTCACTGCGATGCCCTGCTTGTCGAGTCGTTCGGCGATCGCGAGTGCCAACGATGCAAATGGTCCCACCGCAACGAGGAGCACATCGCCGCGATCGCCCTCGGATTCGCGAAGCACATCTAGGCCGTCGAGCCGCTTGATCGCCGGAATCCCCTCGGGGACAGCACCCTTCGGGAACCGGACGACGGTCGGACCGTCGTCGACCTTGAGCGCCTCGTCCAATTCTTCACGGAGCGTGACGGCGTCGCGTGGGGCAGCAACACGAATTCCGGGAATGATGCCGAGCAGAGACAAGTCCCAGACACCGTTATGGCTGGCGCCGTCGACGCCGGTGACGCCGGCGCGGTCGAGGACGACCGTCACCGGCTGCTTCAGGAGTGCAACATCCATGAGCAGCTGATCGAAGGCGCGGTTGAGGAAGGTCGCGTAAATCGCGACCACAGGATGCAACCCGCCGAGTGCCAGTCCGGCCGCTGACGTCATTGCATGCTGCTCGGCGATACCGACGTCGAACATGCGGTCAGGAAACTTTTCCGCGAACGCGGCCAGGCCGGTGGGGCCGGCCATTGCGGCTGTGATCGCCACGATGTCCTCGCGGCGCGAAGCCTGCTCGATCAATTCGGCGGAGAAGACCGATGTCCAGTCGAGTGCCGGCGTCTTGTCGGACCGACCGGTCACGGGATCGATAACCCCGGTTGCGTGCATCTGATCCGCGACATCGTTCTCGGCATGTGCGTAACCGTTGCCCTTGCGGGTGACGGCATGAACGATCACCGGTCCGCCGTAGGCCTTGGCCCGGCGCAACGCCGATTCCATGGCCGGCTCGTCATGTCCGTCGACGGGGCCGAGGTACTTGATACCGAGGTCGGTGAACATGACCTGCGGGCTGACCGCGTCTTTGAGCCCGGCTTTCATTCCGTGCAGGACGGAGTACGCCGTGCGTCCCACCCACGGAAGCTTCTTGACCATCCTGCGACCGTTGTCGAGCGCCCGCTCGTAGCTCGGGGCGGTCCGCAACGCGGAGAGGTGATCGGCGAGTCCACCGATGGTGGGCGCGTACGAGCGACCGTTGTCGTTGACGACGATCACCACGGAGCGATCTTTGCCGGCCGCGATGTTGTTGAGGGCTTCCCAACACATTCCGCCGGTGAGCGCACCGTCGCCGACAACGGCGACGACGTGACGATCTTGACCGGTCAGAGCAAACGCCTTGGCCAAACCGTCGGCATAGGACAGGGCGGCTGACGCGTGGGAGGACTCGACCCAGTCGTGTTCACTCTCCGCGCGGCAGGGGTACCCCGACAAACCGCCTTGTTTACGCAAGGTGCCGAACTGATCCTTGCGGCCGGTGAGGATCTTGTGGACATACGCCTGATGTCCGGTGTCGAAGATGATGGCGTCCTGCGGGGAATCGAAAATTCGATGCAGGGCGAGTGTCAGTTCGACAACTCCGAGATTGGGACCGAGGTGACCACCGGTAGCAGCGACCTTCTGCACCAGGAACTCACGAATCTCGTCAGCCAACTCCGAAACCTCGGCGTGGCTCAACTGACGCAGATCGTCAGGACCCTGAATGCGGGCAAGAACACCCAACGAGATCGCTCCTTCCGTGCTTCACAGCTGCACCGGTGCGCGCCGCGGCTGTCTGTGCGACAGTTCTGTCAGTCTACGGAGCGTTGTCGCGAACCGACACGCGGACTCGGCGGTATTCACCTGTGACTTCGAGTAACAGCACCGCCAGCCGACGGTTCGTGATTGCAATCACAGACAAATCGGATGACAGATCTTGTCTTCGCCCGCTCTGCAACCACAAATTGTCGAACCTCTCGGCTTACAGTCTTCCTATGGGAAACGTGGTAGACGATCTGATCGCCCGAGTCTTCGACGAAGTCCGATCACTCGATGCCGGAGAAGTCGCGGACTACATCCCCGAACTCGCCGCAGTCGCCCCCGATTCGTTCGGGATCTGTCTCGCCACTATCGACGGATACGTCTACGAAATCGGTGATTCCCGGCACCCGTTCACGATCCAGTCGATCTCCAAACCATTTACGTACGCGCTGGCTCTCGCCGATCGCGGCGCCGACGCGGTTGCCGAGAAGATCGACGTCGAACCATCCGGTGAGCCGTTCAACGAAATCAGTCTCGACCCCCTGACCGAACGCCCGCGGAATCCGATGATCAACGCAGGCGCCATCACCGCGGCTTCGTTGGTGGCGGGCGCAGATCAGGCAACCCGGTTCGAACGCATTCGCGCAGCGTATTCGCGCTACGCCGGCCGGCAGTTGCCGTTCAACGAAGCCGTCTACGACTCCGAAGCGCGCACCGGACATCGCAATCGCGCGATCGGACACATGCTGCGCTCGTTCGACGTGATCTCCGGCGACCCCAACGACGCGGTCGATCTGTACTTTCGTCAGTGCTCCATCGACGTGACCTGTCGCGACTTGAGCCTGATGGCCGCAACAATGGCAAACAACGGTGTCAATCCCCTGACCCGTGAGCGCGCGCTCACCGCCGTCGGCGTCGAACAGGTCCTCAGTGTCATGTCGACGTGTGGAATGTACGACGGCGCCGGGAAGTGGCTGGTGGAGGTGGGGTTGCCCGCCAAGAGTGGCGTCGGCGGCGGCGTCATGGCAGTGCTTCCCGGGCAGATCGGAATTGCCGTCTACTCCCCCCGGCTCGATGCTCACGGAAACAGCGTTCGTGGCATCGCCGCGGCAAAAGCACTGTCCAAGGAATTGGAGCTTCACTTCCTGCATGTGACGCGAGCAGCGAGGTCGTCGATCCGGGCGCGGTACACCGTGACGGAAGCTCCGTCACGGGTACGGCGGACACCCACAGAGCAAGCAGTGCTCGACGACGTCGGCAAACGAAGCCGGGTTTACGAATTGCACGGCGATCTTCTGTTCACCGGCGCGGAATCAGCTGTACGCGAGATCGGTTCGGTGGACGAGGGGCTCGAAGTGGTGGTGATCGACGTCCGCCGGGTCGACGACGCCAGCGACGTGGCGATTCGCATGATCACGGCGCTGCGGACTCAACTGGCCGAACGGGGTTGCGCCGTGGCTCTGGTGGACCCGGCCGGACTTCTCGGTCAGGCGAGTTCGAGCATCGATCCCCGCCAGCGCGGCGGACGGGTCTTCGCGGATCTCGACTCGGCGATGGCCTGGTGCGAGGATGCCCTACTGACGATCCATTGCTCGCAGCAGCGCCAACCGACAAGTCTGTCGATCGAGAACCACCCCGTCCTGGACGCGTTGTCACCGCAGCAAGTGTCTGCCTTCGTCTCACAACTCGAGAATCGAACCTATGCGCGGGGTGAGACTATCGCCCGCCGTGGTGATCCCGCATCGGGTTTCTACCTCATCCTGCAAGGCCAGGTAACCACGACGTTCACCGATGTCCAGGGCGCCCGGCACCGGATCGCCACGTTGTCCGCTGGAATGACTTTCGGTGAGATGACGATGTTCCTGGACACCCGCTTCCTCAACGACGTCCGCGCCGACACCACCGTCGTTGTTGCCGTCCTCACGACTGCACGCTACAGCGAACTCACTTCTGCGGCACCGGAACTCAAACTTGCACTACTGGAAAACCTGGCGTCCGGAGCCTACGAACAACTCGACATGACCTTGCGCAGCGTCATCGGTGCCGGACGCATCGGATAGGAGAATTTCGTGACCTCGACAACGTCGGAGCACTCGGATCCGAGCACAGTGACCGTCAACGGAACCGGCAGCGCCACTGCCGCTCCCGACATTGCCCGCGTGTCGATCGGCATTTCGGTGACATATCCAGCCGTGGCAGACGCTTTCGACGCACTGGCCCGGCACTCGACTACCTTGACGGAAACGCTGCGTGCCCATGACATCCGCGGAGTCGACCTCGTTACGACGGGACTCAGCGTTCACCCGCAGACACAATGGGTCGACGGTGGACGAAGCGAGACAACCGGTTTCACAGCGTCAACGACGTTCCGAGTGGTAGTTCGCGATCTCGACCCGAGTAGCGCAACCTCCCCGGCATCGCTCATTGCCGCCTGCATATCCGCCGCCGGCGACGCGATTCGTTTGGACAGCCTGGAGTTCGATCTCGAAGATCGCACGGAGTTGGCAGAGCGGGCCCGCGAAACAGCCTGGGCAGCAGCCCGATCGAAGGCTGTGCATCTGGCTGGTCTGGCACAGAAAAATCTGGTCGACACCCTCGAGATTTCCGAGGGTGTCGACCAGATGATCCCGGTGCGCGGTGTGTTTGCCGCTGCTCGGGCAGATTCTGCTCCGCTAGCCGTCGAACACGGTGAGATCGAAGAAACGATCTCGATCCGTGTTCGATGGTCTATGGCGTGATTACTGTGACGTGGCCTTCTCGAGGTCGACGTCCTTGGCCGCAGGTTCCACGATGTCGATCGTGGTCCGCAGTGCGCGGTTCGGGATGAAGACAACCGCGACCAGGGTGACGATGGCGACAATCGCTGCGACCAGGAAGATGCGTCCCGTTGCGTCACCGTAGGCGAACCGAACGATCTGTCCGACGAAGTCGGGCATGTTGTTCAGGTCGAGCCCGTCCTGCATGCTCTTGCCCGCAACCATCTGCTGCTCCGGCGGAAGAGCGGACACGGATTCCTTCGTCAAAGTGCCGACGCGACTTGCGAGGATGGAACCCAGAACCGAGACGCCGATCGCGCCACCGAAGGTGCGGAAGAACGCAACGATACTGCTTGCCGCGCCGATGTTCTCGACACTGACCGTGTTCTGGACCGCGAGCACGATGTTCTGCATCAACATGCCGGTACCCATACCGACGATCGCCATGAAGACTCCGATAATCCACAGGTTGGTCCCATGGTCGATCGTGGAGAGAAGACCGAAACCGATGACGAGCAGGACGGCACCGGAAACAACGAACGGCTTCCACTGACCGAATTTGGTGATCAACTGTCCGGAACCGACCGAGGCGACGAGCATGCCGGCCACCATGGGAATGGTGAGCAATCCGGCAGCCGTGGGATCGAAACCGCGAGCTGTCTGGAAGTACTGCGTCAGGAAGGTCGTCGCACCGAACAGGCCGACACCCACTGCTACCGATGCGATGATTGCCAACGCGGTGGTGCGCTCGGTGATGATCTTGATCGGCAGGATCGGATCCTTGACCTTGGATTCGACGAACATCGTCAGGGCCAGCAACGCAAGTCCGCCGACGACGAAGTACAGCGACTGCATCGAGAACCAGGCGTAGTAGTCATCCTGACCGGCGAAGGAAACCCAGATCAGCAGAACACTGACACCTGCGGTGAGCAGAGTGGCGCCCAACCAGTCGATGGAGACGTTGTCCTTCTTCTCGGTCTCGATGTGCAAGGTGCGCTGAAGGAGGAACAGTGCGATGACTGCCAACGGAACACACACGTAGAAGCACCAGCGCCAGCCGATCGTGTCGACGATGACACCGCCGAGCACGGGTCCACCGGACATCGAGACAGCCATGGCAGCGCCCATGTAACCGGAGTAACGACCACGATCACGCGGCGGAATGATGGAGCCGATGATTGCCACGACGAGGGCCGTCAAGCCGCCCATGCCGATGCCCTGAATCACACGGGCACCGAGAAGCAGCGGCACGTTGTGTGCTGCGCCCGCAATGATGGAGCCGACCACGAAGATCACGATCGACGTCTGGACCAGCAACTTCTTGTTGAAGAGGTCGGACAATTTGCCCCAGATGGGCGTCGACGCGGCCGTCGCGAGCAGTGCCGCCGTGATGATCCAGGCGTACTGCGTCTGCGTCCCGTGCAATTCACCGATGATGGTCGGGAGTGCCGTCGAGACGATGGTGCTGCTCAGCAGCGCGGTAAAGAGTGCCGCGATGAGTCCGGTCAGGACTCTCAAGATTTCGCTGTGCGTCATCGCACCGCTCTCGGTACTTGCCCGAGTTTCTCCAACTGTGGCTGACATGTGCTTTATCTCCCAATAGTTTCTACGCCCGCGACCGGCATGGCCGTGTGCGGGACTGCAGGTGAGGCCTGACGATGGATCGCTGCGCCGAACGTCTCGTTGAGACGTTGAAGCGACGACACTGCGGCCACGGCCTCTTCCTGGCTCCAGTCTTCGAGCATGCTGCGCAATCGCGCCGCTCGCCGTTGTTTCGTTTCCTCGAGAACGCTGTGCCCCTCGTCCGAGACTCGGATTCGGAACGCTCGCTTGTCTGCGGGGTCGGGACTTCGCTCGACATACCCGGCATCCACGAGATCGGACATCTGCCGACTGAGCGAGGACTGACTGACACAAAGGTCTACTGCCAACTCGTTCTGTCTGCACTCCCCTTTTGCCGCCAGCATGAACAACACGCTGACCAGCGCCGGCGGCAACACGCTTTCGGCGCTGTGAGTCACCACGGCCCGTAAGGACCTGCCGAACAGGAAAACCGTGTCGACAAGAGCTTGGGCCGTATCCGGCTGCACTGACATTGAGAACCCCTGACAACGATCTGCGCGAAAACTACTTGCAGAACACAACTATACATTTAGTTGCATAGTGCAAGCAACCTCCGGCGACGCGATAAGAGTCACATCCGATTCGGGAATCAGCTAACCGACAGCGATCACATCTCGATAGGGCTCAACGCTCGAGCAGGGCTATGCATTCCACGTGATGAGTTTGAGGAAAGGCGTCGAAGGCACGAAGCCCCCCGATGCGGAACCCCTGCTCGAGGTACAACCCGACATCCCGGCCGAACGACGCCGGATCACACCCGATATGGATCACGCGCTCGGTCCCGGTCGACGCGATCGCCTCCACCACCGGTCGTCCGGCGCCCGCTCGCGGTGGATCCAGAACAACCACACCCGGCGACGGCGCCAACGACGCGGCAGCCACGATCTTCTCGACCCGGTCGGTGTGGAATCGGACCTGCTCCTGATCGGCCAACGCCGCCCGTCCGTCCGACGTTGCACGCGCAGACAACTCCACGGATTCCACGACCCCGTCCGGTCCGACACGATCCGCCAGTACTGCCGCAAACACCCCGACCCCGCCGTACAGATCCCATGCCGTATCGCCGGCGCCGACGCCGGCCCAATCACGCACAACGTCCGAATATGCCTGCGCCGCACCACGATGCGCCTGCCAGAAACCCGTCACAGAGAGTTCCCACTCGCGGGTACCCACGCGCTCACGCGCCGTGTCACTTCCCAGAGCAACTCGCGTCTTCCGCGGGCCACTGCCGGCAGCACGGCGGGCCGTCGCCCCGCGCCGACCGGTCGCACGACGCCCGGCCTTCGCGATGGTGGGCGCGCTGATCTCGACAACATGCCTGGCACCCGCACCGTCGAGGACTACCTGCAGTTCACTGCCCGGAGACCACTGCGGACCGGCCAAACCGTCGTAGGCACGTTCCTCGATCTGGGTGCATCGCAGATCCGTCACGATGCGATTGCTGCGAAACGCGTGGTACCCCGCCTCGCCGTTGCCGTCGACGGCAAGCCGAACGCGAGTCCGCCACCCGGTGCCGTCGCCGGTCCCCGGCAGAACCTCCACCGGCACGTCGTGTTCGACGCCCGCCAGTCTCTGCAATTGCTCGGCCACCACCAGAGATTTCATCTCGCGCTGGATCTCGAGATCGGCGTGCGAGTAGTCGCAGCAACCGGCTCCCCCGGGTCCCGCGACGGGGCACGTCGGGTCGATGCGATGCGGCGACGCCTCGAGAATGGACACCGCGTCGGCGCGCGCGAACGACCCACCCTTGTCCTCGGTGACCCGAACCAGAGCCCGCTCCCCCGGCAAACCGTGACGGACGAACACCACGCGGCCCTCGTGGCGGGCAACGACAAACCCGCCGTGACCGGGCTTCCCCAGTTCGGCCTCGAAGCTCTGCCCGGTCCAATTCTCACTCAACGAACTACGCCTGCCGTTCCATTTTCTTGATTGATCATTTTTCTCCCGCGTCGTAGCCACGACGGGTTGCACCGGCTGTCTTCTCGATATCGAGCGGTTTGGCCTTTGCCGACGAACTCAACTGCCACGGAACACTCGTCACCATCACGCCGGGTTGGAAGAGCAGCCGGCTCTTGAGCCGCAATGCGCTCTGGTTGTGCAGGATCTGCTCCCACCAATGTCCGACCACGTACTCGGGGATGAACACGGTGACCACGTCACGGGGCGCGTCGCGTCGCACTCGCTTGACGTAGTCGAGAACCGGCTTCGTGATCTCGCGGTACGGCGATTCGATTACCTTGAGCGGCACCGTCACGTCGCTCTTCTCCCACTGTCGAACCAGTGCGCGGGTGTCAGGTTCGTCGACGTTGACGGTGATTGCCTCCAGCGTGTCCGGTCGTGTTGCTCGCGCATAGGCCAGGGCGCGCATCGTCGGCATGTGCAGCTTCGAGACCAGCACGATCGAGTGCGTCCGGCTCGGCAGTACGCCGTCCCACTCCTGCTCCTCGAGCTCGGCGGCAACGCTGTCGTAGTGCCGTCTGATCAACTTCATGACACCGAAGATGGCCACCATCGCGACGATCGCGATCCAGGCGCCCGCCGCGAACTTGGTGATCAGAACGATGACAAGTACAGCACCGGTCATCGCAAGACCGATCGAGTTGATGACCCGAGACCGCTGCATACGCGAACGTTGCGCCTTGTCGGTCTCGGACTTCAGATGGCGCGTCCAGTGCTTGATCATGCCGGTCTGACTGAGCACGAACGAGACGAAGACACCGACGATGTACAGCTGGATCAGTTTGGTGACTTCAGCGCCGAAGATGACCACAAACGCAATGGCAGCAGCCGACAGGAACAGAATGCCGTTGCTGAACGCCAACCTGTCACCGCGAGTGTGCAGCTGACGCGGCAAGTAACGATCCTGAGCCAGGATGGACGCGAGGACGGGAAATCCGTTGAACGCGGTGTTCGCGGCCAGCACGAGGATCAGCGCAGTCACAATGGCGATGAAGAAGAACCCGATCGGGAACCCGTTGAACACGGCTTCGGCGATCTGCGCGATCAGGGTCTTCTGGTGGTAGCCCTCGGGAGCACCGACCAGCTGTTCCTGCGGATTATGGGCATAGACGATGCCGATCTTCTGAGCCAGGATGATGATGCCCATCAGCAAGACGATGGCGATCGAACCGAGCAGCAGCAACGTGGTCGCCGCGTTGCGGGACTTCGGTTTCTGGAAGGCCGGCACACCGTTGCTGATTGCCTCGACGCCCGTCAGCGCTGCACAACCCGAGGAGAACGCCCGCGCGATCAGGAACGCGAAGGCAATCCCGTAGAGGTGCGAGTCCTCGGCATCGAGGGTGAACGACGACGATTCCGCGTGAACATCCTCACCGAGAACATAGATCCGGAAGAAACCCCACCCCAGCATCAGGAACATGCCGACGATGAAGGCGTAGGTCGGAATCGCGAACGCAGTTCCCGATTCTCGGATACCGCGCAGGTTCACCGCCGTCAGCAGAACGATCGCCGCCACCGCGAACAGCACCTTGTGCTGAGCGACGAACGGCAGCGCTGAACCGATGTTGGACGCCGCGGACGAGATCGACACAGCAACAGTGAGCACGTAGTCGACCATCAGTGCGCTGCCGACCGTCAAACCCGCTGTCGGGCCGAGGTTGACCGTCGCCACCTCGTAGTCACCGCCACCCGACGGGTAGGCGTGGACATTCTGGCGGTAACTCGCCACGACAACAGCCATCACGATGGCGACCGACAGGCCGATCCACGGCGTGTACGCGTACGCCGAAATGCCCGCAACGGAGAGAACCAGGAAGATTTCTTCGGGGGCATAGGCAACGGACGACATGGCGTCGGACGCGAACACAGGGAGCGCAATCCGCTTGGGTAGCAGCGTGTGCCCGAGTTTGTCACTTCGGAACGGCCGGCCGAGCAAGAGCCGCTTGGTCGCGGTCGAGAGCTTAGACACGTGCAAAGCGTAAGCCGTCGCGCCCGATATCGAGTCATCCGCAGCAGAACTCCGTTGTCATCGGTGCGATCACAGCAGTATTACGCCAGTCGGAACTTGCTCTTCCCGCTCGGCGATGTACGGTTCGTTTCGACGTGCAATCGCGTCGGAAAGTCCATGAACGGAGTAGGTCGTGTATGTCGTCATCATGGGGTGCGGTCGTGTGGGATCTTCCCTCGCCGCGTCCCTGACCAGGATCGGACACGAAGTTGCGGTCATCGACCGCGATCAGAGTGCATTTCTGCGTCTCGACCATGATTTCACGGGAACCACGGTTCTAGGCATGGGCTTCGACCGCGATGTGCTGATCCGATCAGGCATCGAGCGCGCTGACGCCTTTGCAGCCGTATCGTCAGGTGATAATTCCAACATCATCGCGGCCAGGGTTGCGCGCGAAACCTTCGGTGTCGAACGCGTCGTCGCTCGAATCTACGACGCGAAGCGCGCCGCTGTGTACGAGCGCCTCGGCATCCCCACCGTGGCAACAGTTCCGTGGTCGACCGACCGGTTCCTGCACACGCTGACCAAGGAAAGCCAGACCGCGAAGTGGCGCGACCCGTCGGGAAACGTCGCCATCACCGAACTTGCGCTACACGAGGATTGGGCCGGCAAATCCATCGCGATCCTCGAAGGCGCGACCAATTCCCGGGTGGCATTCATCATCCGCTTCGGCACCGGCGTCCTCCCCGATCGCAAGACCGTCATCCAGGCCGACGACCAGGTCTACGTCGCAGCAGTCTCCGGGACTGTCGCCGAAGCGATCGCACTTGCCGGCAATCCGCCGCCGAGCGACGACTGAGGTGGCTGCAATGTACACACCACACCCGAGTGCACTGCCCGAAAACATGATGCACCACAACGTGATTGGAAGTTCCAGGTGAAGGTCGCCATCGCCGGCGCAGGTGCCGTAGGTCGCTCCATTGCGCGCGAGCTGATTCGCAGTAATCACGACGTCATGCTGATCGAACGCAAGATCGAACACGTCGAACCCGAGTCCGTACCCGAAGCCACCTGGGTACATGCCGACGCCTGCGAGCTCAGCCGACTCGAGGAAGCCTCACTGGAGTCCTACGAGGTGGTCATCTCCGCAACCGGTGACGACAAGGCCAACCTCGTGCTGAGCTTGCTCGCGAAAACGGAATTCGGTGTCCGCCGCGTCGTCGCCCGCGTCAACGATCCGCGAAACGAATGGCTTTTCGACGAGTCGTGGGGCGTCGACGTTGCCGTCTCCACCCCCCGGATGCTGGCATCGTTGGTCGAGGAAGCCGTGTCGGTCGGTGATCTGGTCAAACTCATGACCTTGCGTCAGGGTCAGGCCAACCTCGTCGAGATCACGCTGCCCGACAACACACCCCTCGCCGGCAAGCCCGTCAAACGACTCGAACTCCCCCGAGACTGCGCGCTCGTGACGATCCTGCGCGGTGGGCGCGTCATAGTTCCCGAACTCGACGACCCCATCGAAGGCGGCGACGAACTTCTCTTCGTCGCAGCGATCGACACGGAGGATCAACTCAGAACAGCACTTCGCCTCGACGACTGACACCGACTTCACACATCGAAAGGGACACTCATGACCGCTGCACCCGAAAACACCGTTGTCGTCGACAATCCGGCTCAGAGCCGCTTCGAGATTCATGTCGACGGAGATCTGGCCGGAATCGAGGACTACACCACCGCCGGCGATGTGCTCTCGTTCAATCACACCGAGATCTATCCCCGTTTCGAAGGATTGGGACTTGCCTCGATTCTGGTGAGCGGCGCGCTGGACCAACTCCGCGCGCGCAGCCTCAAGGTACATCCGGTGTGCCCGTACGTCGTGAAGTTTCTCGGCAAGCACCCCGACTATCAGGATTTGATCAGCTGACGTCGCGCTGATCGGGTTGATCGCCCGGATCCTCGCCTACCGCTTCGATGTCGCTCTCGGTAGGCGAGGGCTCGACAATCCGATCTGCCTTGCGCACAGCCCAAATGGTGACCAGGAAAGCCAGTCCCGCAAGCGGCCACCCCATCGCGATTCGCGCGACGGCGAGCCAGCCCGTGTGATCGGTGTCGTACAACTGCGACTGAACGATGTACCGCGCACCGAATACCAACGCCCATGCCGCGGTGGCAATGTCGTAAGCCCGCACCGCACCTTTGTGCCGGCGCCAGAGGTTGCCATGGCCGTTGAGAAATCCCCAAATGATGCCGACCAGAGGCCATCGAATCAGTATCGACACCACAAATGCGGCACCGTAGGCGAGACTTGTGTAGATACCGAAGAGGAAGTAGCCCTTGGCATCTCCGGTGCGGTGGGCGATGAACGCAGATACGGCGACACCGAGAACGCCTGAAATTGCCGGCTGGATGGACTCTTTGCGGAAGACTCGCCACGCGGCGATCAACACGGCCACGCCCACGGCCGCCCAGATGGCAGCGGTGAGGTTCCAGATGCTGTTGACCGGTACAAAGATCAGAATCGGCAACGACGTGTAGACGAGACCACTCACACCACCGAGTTGGTCCATCACCGATTGCTGTTTGGGTTCGCTCACCTGTCGAGGGTGCCACACCCGCCGCGTTATGCGGCAAATGCGCTGTGTCTGGTACTAGGGCTGCGTCTACTCGCCGCGCAGCTCGTAGTACGGATTGAAGATTGCCTTGCGCCCGTCCCGCTCGCCGACGCGGCCACGGATCAGAATGCTCTTGCCGGTCTCGATGCCCGGAATACGGCGTCGGCCGATCCAGACGAGGTTGATGACCTCGGTGCCGTCGAAGAATTCCGCTTCGATACTGGCATTACCCGACTTCGGACACGCGTCGACGCTACGGAGTCGACCCTCCATCGTGACTTCTTCGCCGCGCCGACAGTCACATGCCTTCCGGCCTCCCACGGCCTCGATGGACTCGGTCATTTCCTGTGCATCCAACTGATCGACATCCTCGGTGAGGCGACGGGTCAATCGGCGAAAATATCCTGCGGCGGCGGGTGCCATTGCGCGCTCCTGCGAACAAATGTGACGCACGGGTTTCGCGTCACGGAAGGGCTGTGTGTTCGCCACTGTAGCCCCATTACGACCCGGTAACCACACCGGTCGATCGGTGATCTCGGGGCACCAGGCAAGATCAGGTAATGGCGCTCACACACTCACCATCAGTTGCGGTCATTCTCCCTGGTACGGGCTCTGACGCACACTTCGTGGACCACGCGTTCCGTGGACCCCTCGCTGCCCGAAGTGTGCGCACCATCGCAATCGAACCGGACCCTCGGCGTGTCGTGGGCAGCTACCTCGACGCGATGGATGCCGCAGCCACCGAATACGGACAAATCCTTGTCGGGGGTGTGTCCATCGGTGCTGCCGTCGCATTGCAGTGGGCAGCGCTCAATCCGGACAGGACGTCGGGGGTGTTGGCGGCGCTGCCACCGTGGACCGGAGCGCCGGATAACGCACCGGCGGCGGCAAGCGCACGGTTCACGTCGTCACAACTACGCAGCGACGGTCTCGAATCGGTGATTGCGGCGATGCTCGCATCGAGCCCGGCCTGGCTGGGACGCGAGCTGGAGCGTTCGTGGCGTTCACAGTGGCCGGATCTGCCCGCAGCTCTCGACGAGGCCGCAACGTACTTCTCGCTGACCGAAGCGGCTCTCGCGGAGATCGACGTCCCCGTCGGAATTGCGGTAGCGCTCGACGATCCGGTTCATCCGGCAGCCGTCGCTTACGAATGGGCGGCCGCGCTCCCTCGCGCCGAAGTGGGCACGCTCGAGCTCGACCAGATCGGACATGACGCCGCGATACTCGGGGCAACGTGTCTCGAAGCGCTCGCAGCGGCCCAATCCGACACCGCCGCGAGCGCCTGAAGCAGACGTGGGCTACTGGCCCAATTGCTGCATGGCAGAACCGGATTCGCCGCGGCGTTGCGGCGGAACCGGCGGGGTGGGCGGCTGTTGCTGCGCCTGCTGGCCCGCAGCGATCTGCTGATCGACTTGCTGCTGAGCTGCGGCCTGCTGCTGCGCGACCAGCTGCTGCTCATGCGCGGCGGCGAGCTGCTCAGCCAGCGCTTGCGGCAGCACGACCGGCAGCGGTGTCCGCACCGGATGTGGCTCGGATCCGCGATTGACGACGGTATCGCGCAGAATGTCGCGCGCAATGGCCACCAGCGGTGCACCGGCGGCCGTCGATCCACTGGGACCCGCCACAACACACCGAACCATCCACCGGGGACCGTCCACGCCGATGAAACGCAAATCCATGGCAGCGGTCTCCGCGACCAATTCACGACCCCACGGACCGTTCTCGATGCTGACCGGCGAATTGTCGTCACGCAAGGACTGCGCCAGTTCGGCGACGACCTCACGCCACTGCCCGGGCGATTTAGGCGCCGCATACGCGGCAACAGTGACTCGCCCGTGTTCGGTGACCAGGTGCACTGCCTGGGGTGACCCGTTGGGTGCCATCTCCACCTGCAGTTGACCGCCAGGAGGCATCGGAACCAGAACAGAACCGAGATCGAGCCGCTGACCGCTGCGACCGGCAGTGGGATCGTCGGACTCCAGGTCCGCGATGTCGTACGGGCCCTCCGACTCTTCGCTCACCGCGTCATCCACGTCGTCGGCATCGTCGACCTGGTCGAGATCCTCGTCCTCGAAGAAACCTGTCGGCTCCTCGTCTACATCTGACTTCTTCTTACGTCCGAACATATTTCAGACTCCCTCTACGACAGGACTGACACCTGCATCGGTGTCGAGTATCGCGTGTCCACCGCTCGAACCGTATCCGCCGGTACCGCGGGCGGTGTCGTCGAGCGACTCCACTTCCTCGAATACCGGTAGCTCGACGCGCTGGACCACGAGCTGCGCAATTCGGTCGCCTCGACGAATCTCGACGGCTGTGTCCGGGTCGAGATTGATCAGACACACCTTGAGTTCGCCGCGATAGCCCGCATCCACGGTGCCCGGCGCATTCACGATGGACAAACCCGACTTTGCAGCAAGTCCGGAACGCGGATGGATGAGTCCGACAGTGCCGACCGGCAAGGCAATCGCGATACCTGTACCAACCAGGGTACGGCGGCCGGGCTCGATGATGACATCGCTGGTGGAGCACAGATCCACACCGGCATCACCGGGATGTGCACGCTGCGGAACCGGCAGGTCTGGGTCCAGTCGCTTCAAGGCGATGGAGAGATGATCGCTCACGTCGGCCAAGACTACTCGGCGCGACGGACTATCCTTGACTCGTGCCCGAAACATCTCGACCTGACGTCGCTGCCACAACCCCTGCGTCCAGGACGCTCTATGCCGAGCGCCTCTGGTTGCCCATCGGATGGTGGATTGCCGGAGTAGCGGTGGCCGCGCTCCTGGCCGCCGAGTTCCACATGGGGCGTTCCGGGCTACTGCCCCTGCTCGCGTATGTGTTGCTGCTGCCCATCCCGATCTGGCTGGCCTTCTGGCTCAGCCGCTCCCGAGTCGAGGTTGTCGAAACCGGCGGGGTCAAGGAATTGCATGTGGGCCGTGCGCACATTCCGGTAGATCTGATCTCCCGGGCCGCTGCGGTACCGGCCTCGGCAAAGAGTGCCGCGATGGGTCGCCAGCTCGATCCGTCGGCTTTCGTTCAGCACCGGCCGTGGGTCAAGACCATGGTTCTGATCGTCCTCGACGATCCGGAAGACCCCACGCCGTACTGGCTCGTGAGCTCACGTCGACCGGACGAGCTGGTCAAAGCTCTGAGCGTCTAGCAGTCTCACGGTCCCCAGATTCTGCGGCGGCCTGATTCTGCGGCCGCCTTGATCCCTCGGTCGACCCGAAGACATCGGGCCGACCGCAGGGACGCAATGCAGCGCTGCGTCGACCGCCGGGACGCAATGTAGCGCTGCGAAGGACTATCAGGCTGCGCAGTCCATGCACACGAGCTGTCCGTTTGCATCGCTCGCCAAACGGCTGCGGTGATGCACGAGGAAGCAGCTCGAACACGTGAACTCGTCGGCCTGCTTCGGAACGACCCGAACCGACAGCTCTTCGCCGGAAAGGTCTGCACCGGGCAGCTCGAAGGATTCTGCAGTGTCGGTCTCGTCGATATCGACGACAGCCGACTGCGCCTCGTTGCGCCGCGCCTTCAGCTCTTCGAGCGAATCCTCCGAAACCTCGTCGGACTCTGTACGCCTCGGTGCGTCGTAGTCAGTTGCCATGTCGCTTACCCCTCATCCTTCTCGTGTATCCCGGTCCCATGAACGCCTGGAATCCGGTAGATCCCGTCATGCGCATGGAAACCGCCGTGGCATGGAGATCATTCCCTGTCGCTGCACAACGTGGCAGCGGGCGGAAAAGTGCCCGGAAACTTTTCCCGAGAACGTGATCTGTGCCTCATTTGGTTGTCATTACGGCATGGAGCCGACGCCCAGTCGAACGACCTGGGCCGCCAGACAGTAGCCGAAGTAAGCACGAAAGTAGTAACCCATTCGGTCATTTCCGAAAAAAGTCTGCGAATCGTCACCAACTACACAGCATTTTGTGATCTTCGACCCCCAAAACGCCGTTGAAATCACCTCGGTATGACCGCGGCGGCACCGACGTATCAACTCGGCGAAATTCGGTTGACGGCCAGTCACCACACACGTGAACGGGATTGAACCGCGCGCCCTCTAAGGTAGGCACCGAACGTCACGCCCGCACTGCTCGGCTTGACGACGAAGCTCCAACTCGTCCAGAAAGTCGAGGGATACCGTGGTTTCTCTGATCACCGAAGGCAGCGCGACCGACGACCAAGGTCGTCCGTTCCGGCGCCGACGCGTGTGGCCGGTCGTCGCGGTGTTCGCGGTACTCGCCGTGCTCGGCAGCGCGCTCTGGATCAAAATCCTCACGGCCGACGCAAAAATCAGCGACACCGTCGCGTGCAATCGCCCGCAGGCGTCGTCCGATCCGGCCGCGCCACAACCGATGCCCCTCGGTTCCGTAGTGGACCGAACCACGCTGCTCGACGTGGAACCGGCACCGCTGGCCGCGACCAAGGTCCGAGTCTTCAACGCCAACGGCGAAAGCGGCCAGGCCTCGCAGGTAGCCGCCCAACTGAAGGACTACGGCTTTGCCAGCGCTCCCGACGTACAGGTGGGCAACGACCCGGTCTACGTGGATCAGAACATGCAATGCCAAGGCCAGATCCGGTTCGGGGAGAACGGAATTGCTGCAGCCAGCGCCGTATGGCTGGTCGCGCCGTGCGCCGAACTGATCGAGGACGGCCGCACCGACGACACGGTGGATCTTGCGCTCGGCACGTACTTCGGCAAGATCTCCCCCAACACCGACGCCGGCGAGGTGCTCCGCGCCCTCGCCGAGCAACCCGCGAATGCCGAAGCCGCTGCAATGGACATCGATCTTCTGAAAGCAGCGCGAACCGCTAGGTGCTGATCGGGCGATCAGCACCGCAGGCGGAAAGCATCCTCGCGAACTCGTCGGCGATCCCCGGGGCGCACGCATAGACGATGTCACCCGCCGCAGACGTCGAATTCGGGCCCGGGATGCTGATCACGGCACCGGCTTCTTCGGCGATCAACGAACCGGCAGCCCAATCCCACGGGCTCAGGCCGTGCTCGAAATGGGTATCGACACGACCGGTCGCGACCATGCACAGATCCAGCGCCGCAGAACCGATCCGCCGGATGTCGCGCACCTGGGGCAAAATTTCCGCGATGATCCGCCCCTGCGCCTTGCGTCGCTGCGCGCCGTATCCGAAACCTGTAGCCACCAACGCCATTGACAGCTCGGCCACCGGATTGACGGCGAGCTCACTGACCGCACCGTCCTCGGTGGTCATCGTGGCACCGCCGCCGCGGTGCGCCGAATACGTCGCCCGCGCCGACACGTCGACCACCGCGCCGGCCACCGAAACTCCGTCGATCTGCACCGCCACCGACACCGCGAACGCCGGAACCCCGTAGAGGAAGTTCACAGTTCCGTCTATGGGATCTACGACCCAACGGACCCCGACGACGTCGCCGGCGTGGCCGCCACCTTCCTCACCGAGAATCGAGTCGTGCGGCCGTAGCGTCGCAAGCAGATCCCGGATCACCTGTTCCGTCTCGGTGTCGACGATCGTCACCGGGTCGGTCGGTGTGCTCTTGACCGCAACGGATCCGGCGTCGGAACTACTCGCGCTCTCACCCGAACCGACGACGCCGAACACTTCCGGACGACGGGCTCGAACGTGCGCTGCAGCACGTTCCGCGACGGCAACCGCAACCACTCTCAGTTCGGCCGGATCAAGCGAATCTGTGGACAGCTCGGACAGGGAAATCTCTTGTGGGCGCACTCCACCATCGCAACACATCCATAGATGCGCCGCACCACGCGCACCCGTTCGGGTTAGTGTTCTATTCGGTCAGATCGCGACATTCGAATTCGAGCCCTCAGGAGCGCAGGACGATGACAACGACAGGTTTCGGAATCGATGTCGGCGGCAGTGGAGTCAAAGGCGCGCTCATCGATCTGAGCACCGGCGAGATGATCGGTGAGCGCATCAAGATCCTGACCCCGCAACCCTCGACTCCCGACGCAATTGCCACCACTGTGACCCAGATCGTCGAGCAGGCCGGCTGGGACGGCCCCGTCGGCATCACATTGCCGTCGGTCGTCACCGGCGGCATCGCCCGCAGTGCCGCCAACATCGACAAGTCCTGGATCGGAACCGATGCTGTTGCGCTGTTCGGCAAGGCACTCGGCGGCCGCGCCGTCACCGTTCTCAACGACGCCGATGCCGCTGGTATCGCCGAGGACACCTACGGCGCCGGCAAGGACGCGTCTGGGGTTGTCATCTTGCTGACCTTCGGAACCGGTATCGGGTCGGCGATTCTGCACAACGGAGTTCTGTTGCCCAACACCGAGTTCGGCCACCTCGAAGTCCACGGAAAGGAAGCCGAACACCGAGCTGCGTCGTCGGTGAAAGAGAAAAAAGACCTGAGCTACAAGCAATGGGCCGTCGAGGTCTCCAAGGTGCTCACCACGATCGAGGACCTGACATGGCCCGATTTGTTCATCGCCGGCGGCGGCATCAGCCGTAAGCACGAGAAGTGGATTCCGCTCCTCACCAATCGCACGCCGGTCGTTCCTGCCGCACTTCTCAACACCGCCGGAATCGCAGGCGCCGCCTTGGCCGCGTCGAAAATCTAGGCTGATTCCGCCGGCGACGGGTTGCGCGAAAGGGTGAAAACGGGGGTTAATCCCGTGCGGAAAATGCCGTTAACGCCCGTCGTGACGTAAGAGTTTCCTGAGAGTCGTTACAATGGTGGAGTCCGGCTGCGCGCCGGCCACAACCATTGACCTCTCCGCCGGATCACCACTCTGGCGTGACGCCGCACGACACCGTCACGAAAGGGCGTACGTGGCAGCCACCGATACACGTCAGACTGCTGATTCTCCATCAGAGTCAGAGCCACAATCTTCAGCCGTGGAGGCGGCCACCGTCACAGCTCCGGCCGCCAAGAAGGCACCGGCGAAGAAGGCCCCCGCCAAGAAGGCAGCAGCTAAGAAGGCCCCCGCCAAGAAGGCTCCGGCGAAGAAGGCAGCAGCAAAGAAGGCCAGCCCCAAGAAGGCCGGGGATCCTGATGTAGAAGACGGCGACGTCGAGTTGGAAGACATCGACATCACAGACGGAGACCTCGAAGAGGTCGAGGTCGTCGCAGTCGGCGAGGACGAAGAGCCCGCCACCGAGGAACCGACCGACAAGGACAAGGCGTCCGGCGACTTCGTCTGGGACGAGGAAGAGTCCGAGGCACTTCGCCAGGCTCGTAAGGATGCCGAACTCACGGCGTCCGCCGACTCCGTTCGCGCGTACCTCAAGCAGATCGGCAAGGTCGCGCTCCTCAACGCCGAGGAGGAAGTCGAACTCGCCAAGCGCATCGAAGCCGGTCTGTATGCCGTGCAGATCATGCAGGATCTTGCTGACAAGGGCGAAAAGCTGCCCGCCGCTCAGCGCCGCGACATGAGCTGGATCTGCCGCGACGGCAACCGCGCCAAGAATCACCTCCTCGAAGCCAACCTCCGTCTCGTCGTCTCGCTCGCAAAGCGATACACGGGCCGCGGCATGGCGTTCTTGGACCTCATCCAGGAAGGCAACCTGGGCCTGATCCGTGCAGTCGAGAAGTTCGACTACACCAAGGGCTACAAGTTCTCGACCTACGCAACGTGGTGGATCCGTCAGGCCATCACCCGCGCTATGGCCGACCAGGCCCGCACCATCCGTATCCCGGTGCACATGGTCGAGGTCATCAACAAGCTCGGCCGTATCCAGCGTGAGCTGCTCCAGGACCTGGGCCGTGAGCCCACGCCGGAAGAGCTTGCCAAGGAAATGGACATCACGCCGGAGAAGGTGCTGGAAATCCAGCAGTACGCGCGTGAGCCCATCTCTCTCGACCAGACCATCGGCGACGAGGGTGACAGCCAGCTCGGTGACTTCATCGAAGACTCGGAAGCTGTTGTCGCAGTCGACGCCGTCTCGTTCACCTTGCTGCAGGATCAGCTGCAGTCGGTCCTCGAGACGCTCTCCGAGCGCGAGGCCGGCGTTGTTCGCCTGCGCTTCGGCCTCACGGACGGCCAGCCGAGGACTTTAGACGAAATCGGACAGGTCTACGGCGTCACGCGTGAGCGTATCCGCCAGATCGAATCGAAGACGATGTCGAAGCTGCGCCACCCGTCGCGTTCGCAGGTTCTGCGCGACTACCTCGACTAGCCACACCAGCTCCACGCAGAAGAGCCGCTCCCCTGTTCACCGGGGAGCGGCTCTTCTGTCTCGATTCGCTCCTGTGTCAGGCCAAGAGTTTGTCTTTGAGCTGCGCGATATCGTCCGCGCTCAACTGCAGTCCGTCCCGAACGTAGTTGTCGAAACCGCCGTACACCCGCTCGACCGTCGCAAACGACGTATCCAGCCACGACTGCTCCACACCGTCGACGAAGGCAATGCCGGTGCGGGGACCGGCGAGGTACTGGTTGCTCAGCATGTAGTCGGCGTTCACGTCTTCCCGGGACACACCGAGCAGTGTCAGCAGAACCGCGGTCATCCAGCCCGTACGGTCCTTTCCTGCCGAACAGTGGTACAGGACACCGCCGTCCGTGTTCGCGATATTCGTCAGTGCGTCGTGGAAGGCTCGGCCGGCCCCGGGATCACTCACCATCAGTGTGTACATCGACGGCATATCCAACAGTGCCGGCAAGTTCGCCGGGTTGGTCCCGATCACGTCGAACCAATTGCTCCCGGCACCCTCCGGGATGCGGTCCGGGGACATGGCGCGTTCGACGACCGTCCGGAAGTCGTCGACCGACACCACGCCGCGCTGTTGCAGCGCCACAAGATCCGACGGGCTCAGCTTGTCGAGTGCATTGGTCCGGAAGACCTGTCCCATCCGGACGGTGTGCCCGTCCGCAGTTCGGAACCCGCCCACATCCCTCGCATTGGACGCCCCCTCGAGGTGCAGTGATCGATCCACGACCACCTGCGCGGCCGAGACGTCTTGGTCTGCGGTGGGAATCCCGCCCGCAAAGGCGGGAACCGGCGCACACGCAATCAAGATGGCACACGCCACTGTCGCGACGGGACGAGCGAATCCATTACTCATCGAAACAGGATATTTTCGCAATCAGGACTTTGTGCGAACTTTGATGTACAACGAGGTGACCGGTTCGACAACTCGCGCCGCCACAGGACCGATCACGGCCATCAGAAGCACGTAGGCCGTTGCGAGTGCGGCAAGTTCCGGTTCCACGGCGCCTGCCGACACTGCCAGACCGGCGATGATGATCGAGAACTCGCCGCGGGCGATCAGTGCCGCACCCGCCCTGGCCTGACCCATCCGGGCCACACCCTGACGCTTGGCCGCCCATGCCCCGGTGATCAGTTTCGTGAGCGCGGTGACGACGGCCAGAATCGCGGCCCACCCGAGTACCGGCGGAATTGTGCTCGGATCGGTGCTGAGTCCGAACACCACGAAGAACATCGCCGCAAAAAGATCACGAAGGGGCTCGAGCACCCGACTGGCGTTATGAGCGGTCGAACCCGAAATCGCGATACCGAGCAGGAAGGCCCCCACCGCCGCGGAGACCTGCATCGCAGAACTGACGCCGGCCACCAGCAGCGCAGCACCGAGCAACTTGAGAAGCAATGTCTCGCTGTCCGGACTGTCCAGCAGAGCGGAGACGTACCGTCCGTATCGCAAGGCCACCACCAACACGACTGTGATGACCAACAGCGAAATTCCGACAGCTTCGAGTCCGCCCATGAAGCTGACACCCGCGAGCATCGCCGTCAGGATCGGCAGATACACCGCCATCGCAAGATCCTCGAACACGAGAATCGAGAGGACGACCGGTGTTTCGCGGTTGCCCAGGCGTCCGAGGTCGCTGAGAACTTTCGCGATGATTCCCGACGACGAGATGTAAGTGACACCGGCCATGACTGTGGCACCGACAACACCCCACCCGAGCATCAGACCGACGACGGCACCAGGGGTGGCGTTGAGAACGATGTCGACGATGCCGGCAACGCGCGATCGTTTGAGCCCGGTCATCAATTCGGCTGCGGTGTACTCGAGCCCCAACAGGAGCAGGAGAAGCACGATGCCGATTTCGCTTGCGAGGTGAGCAAATTCGCCGATGTCGCCGAGTTGGATGAATCCACCCTGACCGAAGCACAGGCCACCGATCAGGTAGAACGGGATCGGCGACATGCCGAATCGTGCTGCGAGCCTTCCCAGAAGTCCTAGCGCGAAGAAGACCGCGCCCAGTTCGATGAGTGCAAGTGTGGTTGTATCCACCTGCCCGTCAGCCGTTGGTCAGGATTTTTGCAGCGGCAGCCAAGCCGTCGGGTGTACCGACTGCCACCAGCAGATCGCCTCCGGTAAACGTGTAGTCGGGGTTCGGCGACGGATTCACCTGACCGGCACGCATCACAGCGACGATCGAGACGCCGGTGCGTGTCCGCATCCCGGTATCGCCGAGTGTCTGTCCGTCGTAGCGGGAACCGTCCTTGATGTACAGCTGTTTGGTTCTGATCCCGGGTATGTCGCTGTGTTCGTCTTCGAGCTGGGCCACAAGCTGCGGCGCACCGAGCAGGTTGCTCAGTGCAGCGGCCTCTTCCGTGGTGAGCGGCAAGGACGCGGCGCACGCATCCGGATCGTTTTCCTTGGACACGATGAGGTCCGTATGTCCGTCACGATGAGTGACGACACCCACGCGGCGACCGGAAGCCAGGACAAAATCCTTACGAGTCCCGATGCCCGGCAGAGGGGTGACTTCTACATTCATATATCAACGGTAGCGCCGATCTGTGACAAGTTTCGCAGGAGGGCGAAATTATCGTCGGCCGGCGCCGCGAGGCAGGTTCGATCGCGTCACCGCAACGCCGCAAACGCACCGTTCTCGTCGCGAACGTACGCAGTAACGGCAGTGACAGCGGCGACGGGAATCGGTCCGAACAGATGCGGGAAACGCATCGAATCGGGATCCGACGGCACTCCCGGTTCCCACTTGACTTCAGCTCCCAGCCGAGCCGGATCCAGGGCGAGCAACACTATGTCGTCCCGGCCCGCGAAGATCCGGTTGGCCGGCAGATGAACCTGCATGGGCGTCGACATGTGCACAAAGCCCTCAGCGGCAAATCCGTCCGGGACGCGCTCACCGATCTCCTGCGCGCGCTCCCATTCGGCCTGTGTGCACATATGGAGCAACTCGACCGATGCGTCGACATCCGTTCCGGATTCCTGGTTCATCGCCCCAGAATATCGCTCTGCACACGCGGAATTGAATCAGCTCTCAGCGAACAATTCTGGCTGAAGAATGCCTGCCCAGCGCATTTCCAGTGAGACACAACACTAAGAAACTCTTCTGGGAACAACCCATGAACGCCAAACGTCTGTAAGAGTGGATCTACCGCGCCATTCCGACGCGGCGGACCAGGCCCCAGGCACGCGGCACGAAAGCCGTCAAGCCAGTACGGAGGAGTCATGCCCGGAACACTGACCAGCCCACAGTTGACCGCTGCCGACCGGTGCGACCGGTGCGGTGCCGGAGCACGCGTACGCGCCGTGCTTCCCACCGGCGGCGAGCTTCTCTTCTGCGGACACCACGCAACCGAACACGCGGATCGACTTCGCGAGATGAATGCCGTCGTCTCCGAGAGCGAACCCGCAAACTAACCTGTCAGCCGGGGGTGGCCTCTTCGCGAGGCGCACCATGAACGCCGAAACGGGCGATCACAATCACTGTGATCGCCCGTTTTGCCGTCTGCAGGATTTCTACCAGCTACGCAGAATCGCAATGCGCTCGGTGAGCTGATCGACCGTCGCGATTGCCGTCGGCGGGCCACCGCACACGCGACGCAGTTCGGCGTGAATGATTCCGTGGGGCCGTCCGGTGCGGTGCACGTTCATCGCGACCAGGCCGTTCAGCTCACGTCGCAAAGCACCCAGTTGGTCGGCCGTTGCGGCACGTTCCGCGACCACTGCGGCGGTCGGCGCCGGAGCGGCCGCTTTGGCGGTGTTGTTGTTTACCTGCTCAGCCTGGCGTTGACGCAGAAGTGCACGCATCTGATCGGGATCGAGCAGACCGGGCAGACCGAGATAGTCGGCTTCCTCGTCGCTGCCGGAGAAGGTGGCGGTTCCGAACGAGGCGCCGTCGTAGATCACCTGGTCGAGCTCGGCATCGGCGCCGAGCGACGTGAACGCCTTTTCTTCCTCGCCGAGTTCGTCCTTCTGCTTGTTGGCGTCCGCGAGGAGATCGTCGTCGAGACCGTCCTTTTCGCGATGCGGCTTGCCCAGGACGTGATCGCGCTGAGCCTCCAACTGCGCCGCAAGGTCCAACAGAACCGGTACCGACGGCAGGAAAACGCTGGCGGTCTCACCTTTCCGCCGCGAACGCACGAATCGTCCGATGGCCTGCGCGAAGTACAGGGGTGTCGATGCACTGGTCGCGTACACGCCGACGGCCAGACGCGGAACGTCCACGCCCTCCGACACCATACGCACCGCAACCATCCATTTCTGATCGCTCGCACCGAATTCCGCAATGCGCTTGGACGCGGTGGGGTCGTCGGAGAGAACCACAGTGGGCTCCTCCCCCGTGATTGCCGTCAATGCCTTGGCATATTCGCGAGCAACAGTCTGATCGGTGGCGATGACCAATCCACCGGCGTCTGGCATACCGGTGGAACGCAGCTGCCCCAAACGCGTGTCTGCTGCTTGCAGGACGGCGGGAATCCAATCGCCGGCAGGGTCGAGTGCGGTACGCCAGGCTCGGGCGGTCTGCTCTGCACTGAGCGGCTCACCGAGCCTGGCGGTGAATTCTTCGCCGGCGTTGTTGCGCCAGCGGGCCTCACCGGAATACGCGAGGAAGACAACCGGACGGACAACACCGTCCTTGAGCGCGTCCGAGTAGCCGTAGGAATGATCGGCTTTGGAGCGCAGCAATCCCTCTTTGTCAGGCTCGTACTGAATGAAAGGTATTGCGCTGTCATCACTTCGGAACGGAGTTCCGGTCAGCGCCAGACGCCGGGTGGCGTCACCGAACGCCTCCTGGATTGCCTCGCCCCAACTTTTTGCATCGCCGCCGTGGTGGATCTCGTCGAGAATGACGAGGGTCTTGCGACCTTCGGTCCGGACCCGGTGCTTCGTGGGATGCGCCGCCACCTGTGCATATGTCAGAACAACGCCGTGATAGTCGCTCGACGTCTGGCCGGTGGAGTTGGAGAACCGTGAATCCAACGACAAGCCTGAACGCTGGGCCGATTCTGCCCACTGATGCTTGAGGTGCTCGGTGGGAGCAACGACGGTGATCTGGTCGACGGTCCGGTCGCGAAGCAGTTCAGACGCCACCCGCAGAGCAAATGTCGTCTTACCGGCACCCGGGGTTGCCACCGCGAGGAAATCCCGAGGACTGCTTGCCAAGTACTTGGTGAGTGCACGCCGCTGCCACGCGCGAAGCGACCCCGTCGATGCCGTCGGTTGCGCTCCGGCACTCTCGGTCGAGTTGTTCACTTCGGCTGCCCCTGTCACTTCTGTCGCCGTTGTCTCAGACGTCATAAGCGCGCCTCCGCTGGAATCGCACTATTGCCTCGCGCTCCTAGATTTTTCATGAATGTCCGGCGACGAGCCTAACTGTCGCTACCGACGAAAGCCGCACCCGAAGCACCCGGGCATGGCCGGATTCACTACCGGTGCCCTCCCGCGGCGAGGTTTCACGAGATCGGGGGCGCAACCCTCGCCGCGGAAAAATATGCGACACGGCGACGCCGCGGTTGGGCATCGGGGCGTGTCATCAGGAATGCTGGAGTGATCATGAGCGAAGAGGCGGGCCCGAAGACGCACGGAAGTGATCTGCATCACCGCAGATGGCATCCGCTGCGCCGCACGGGCCAACTGATCGGCCGCACTCTGAGCAAGGCCTGGGACGACTCGATCTTCGCCAAAGCCGCAACAGCCGCATTCTGGCAGACACTCTCACTTGCCCCGCTATTGCTGGGGTTGCTCGGCATGATCGGCTACATCGGCGGCTGGTTCGGACCGAACACCGTCGAGATCATCGAGTCGAAGATCGTCACGTTCAGCGGAACGATCTTCAGCGAAAGCGTCGTCGATCAGATCATCAGGCCGACGGTCACCGACGTTCTCCAACGTGGCCGGCCGGAAATCATCTCGGTCGGGTTCCTGCTGTCACTGTGGGCCGGTTCGTCGGCGATCTCGACGTTCGTGGATTCGATCGTCGAAGCGCACGGGCAGAAGGACGCGCGTAACCCGATCTGGCAACGGATTTTTGCCCTGCTGCTCTACGTGATGTTCCTCGGGCTGGCCGTATTCATCCTGCCGATGGTCGCGCTCGGTCCGACGATGATCGGCCGTGTGCTGCCGCCGTCGTGGTACGACGTGGGCTCGCACCTCGTCGACACGTTCTACTACCCGGCCGTTGGCTTGCTGGTCATCATCGGTTTGACAACGCTGTACAAAGTCGCGTTGCCGAAGTCCCTGCCGTGGCATCGACTTCTTGCCGGCGCACTGGTCGCGGGTGTGTTCTTCATGGCCGCGAGCACCGGGTTGCGCTGGTACCTGGGCTTTGTCACCGGCACCGGCTACACCTACGGAGCCTTGGCTACGCCGATCGCCTTCCTGCTGTTCACCTTCTTCCTCGGCTTCGCGGTAGTACTCGGAGCCGAGTTCAACGCAACGGTGCAGGAATTCTGGCCGGCGCGAGCGACGCGGCTCGAACAGGTCCGCGAGTGGCTGGCCGCACAACAGGAGGACGACAACAGCGCAGGGCCGGTGACCACTCTGACGTGGCACCTGGCAACCAGTCCGATTCGGGTGTCCGGTGACAAAGCCGATCCGGCAGCAGTGCCGACGTACGGCCGACCGCGAAGTCGGCGGGCCAACTCGGAGGGCAAGGATTGTGTCGGCATGGGAGCAGAGTCGAACTCGGCGACCGACTGCGCTGACACTGTCGAGTCGCCGAGTTCGGAGAACGGGTCGGATCCGGCGCAGCGAGGCCGGTCCCGATTACCCGGTCATTCGCCTTTGCGAAGTCCTTCGTAGATCTTCTTGCAGTCGGGGCAAACAGGCGATCCCGGCTTCGCCGACTTGGTGACCGGAAAGACCTCGCCGCACAGTGCAACCACATGGGTGCCCATCACTGCGCTTTCGGCGATCTTGTTCTTCTTGACGTAGTGAAAGACCTTCGGGGTGTCGTCATCGGTCGTTTCGTCGGTCGAGACGTCGGGACGTTCCTTGGTTTGGGTGCTCATACCTCCAATAATGCCGTCTCCGCGAGCGCGGTGCGACCGTCGGGCCGCGTGTGCAATTGTCGGCCGAGAGTGGAACAGTGGAGCTATGGCACGAAATGGCGCGTTCGGTCACTCCGACGAAGCCGGAACACCCGACAATCCCGTACTGATCACCGAAGCACAGTTGTCCATCGACGAGCAGCACAAAGCGCGCGTGCGGAAGTACATGACGATCATGGCTTTCCGTTTCCCCGCGTTGATTCTGGCTGCTATCGCGTATGGCATTTGGGAGAACGGCTGGGTCTCGATGCTGATCATCGGAGCGTCCATCCCACTTCCGTGGATCGCGGTCCTCATCGCAAACGATCGACCACCGCGTACGAAGGACGAACCGAGTCGCTACGACGGCCGACGCCACAATGCCGGCGAGATCGAGTCCAGCCCACATCACATCATCGAGAGTTGACGCATCACCTGGGCGAAATCTGTCGCCTGCGAGAATGTCCGGGTGAGCACAACACTCCTGTCCATCACCCCTGCGCTGCGCACGGCACTGCTGCGCAATCAGTTCGACACCGACACCCTGCTCGAACTGCTCGGTTCGGAAGTTCATGCAGCGCTCGGTCGCAGTGAACCGGTTCCGGTGCGACGCGCGAGCCGTGAGCACGGTGACATCGGTGTTCTCATCCGGTTGTTCCTGCTGGCCGACGACTGTCCTCGCGAAGACGTCGCCGCCGCACTGGCGCCGCTGACCCTCGACGATGCGATAGCGGCTGGTCTGCTGGAAGACTCGGCCGACTCCGCTGTACGTGCCGCCGTGGATCTGCGGCCCATCGACGTCGGCGCCGGCGACCATTGGGTGATGTCGGACCTGGACGGCGGAATTCGGCCGAAGCAGTCCACGACCAGCGACCATGTCCTCGGCGTCGGGCACGCGTCACTGTCACTACTGCAAGCAACGCCGACCTCTCACGTCGGAAGCGTTCTCGACGTGGGCACCGGCTGCGGAATCCAGGCCCTGCACGCCAAGACCTACGCCGATTCCGTCACCGCGACGGATATCAACCAGCGCGCGATCGATCTCACCGCCGCAACCATGGCGCTCAACGGCCTCGACGTCGAGTTGCATCAGGGTTCGTGGTTCGAACCGATCGAAGGACGAACCTTCGACCAAGTAGTCGCCAATCCCCCGTTTGTCGTCGGCGAGGCACGCGTTCACCACACCTATCGAGATTCCGGTCTCGAACTCGACGGGGCCAGCGAACTGATGATCTCGCGATCCGTCGACTATCTGAATCCCGGTGGCACCGCAGCACTGCTCGCGTCGTGGGTGCATGTCGAAGGCGAAGACTGGCGATCGCGGATCGCATCGTGGCTCCCGGCACACGGCGTCGACGCCTGGGTGGTGCAACGTGATGTCGCGGATCCTGCGCTCTACGTCGGGACCTGGCTCAAGGACGGCGGCCAGGACCCGCGGGATCCCGCCACCGAGGAACGCGCCAATGCCTGGCTCGATCATCTCGAGGAGTCGAACGTAGAAGGAGTGGGATTCGGCTTCGTCTTCCTGCGCCGAACGGACGCTCCGACGGACTTGATGGCCGAGGACCTCCTCCACGGTTTCTCCGACCCGCTCGGACCGGAGGCGCTCGCGTACTTCGACCGTGTCGCATGGCTGCGTGAACACGACGTGTTGCAGGAACGGTTTGTCGTCGATCCGAACACCGCCCTCGAACGCGTCTATCTGCCCGGTGAGGAAGGGTGGCAGCAGGTTGTCACACGGATTCACCGTGGCAACGGACCACACTGGCAGCACGAGATCGACGACCTCGGTGCCGCACTACTGGCCGGGCTGCGGGCAGACGGACTTGTCGCCGGGGAATTGGTGGAACTTCTGGCCGCCGCGAACGGTGAAGACCCCGACGATCTGAGTGCCGGCGTCGTCGCTCTGCTCGTGTCACTCGTACGTCACGGATTGGTGTTGCCGGTCACGTAGCTCAGTTCCGATTGGGTTGCAGATTTTCGGGTTCTCAGCAACTTCTCAGGACGGTCGCGGGAACACAGCAGGTCAGAGCCATTTCGACGAAATCGCTGCGGGAACTATCTCGGAACTCTCACACGTTGAACCTTGTGAGAGACCGCCGATAGGGAGGCAAGTCATGACAAGCCCCAGCACCACTACTCGCATTCGTCCGAGCGCTGCGGATCTGGACGCCCAGAGCCCGTCAGCGGACCTGGTCCGTGTCTATCTGAACGGAATCGGTCGCACCGCACTGCTGACAGCAGCAGACGAAGTCGAACTGGCGAAGCGAATCGAAGCGGGGCTGTACGCCAGCCACGTTCTGGCTACGGGAAAGCGCCTGACAGCTGCCAAGAAGAGGGATCTCGCAACTATCGTTCGCGAGGGAGAGTCGGCACGTAGCCACCTCCTGGAAGCGAACCTGCGACTCGTCGTATCGCTGGCCAAGCGATACACCGGACGCGGCATGCCGCTCCTGGATCTGATCCAGGAGGGAAACCTCGGTCTGATCCGTGCGATGGAGAAGTTCGACTACGCCAAGGGCTTCAAGTTCTCGACGTACGCCACCTGGTGGATTCGCCAGGCCATCACGCGCGGAATGGCTGATCAGAGCCGCACCATCCGCCTACCAGTCCATCTTGTCGAGCAGGTCAACAAGCTGGCCCGCATCAAACGCGAACTCCATCAGCAGCTCGGACGCGAAGCGACCGACGAGGAATTAGCGGAAGAGTCGGGAATCCCGGCGCACAAGATCGCCGATCTCCTCGACCACAGCCGCGACCCGGTAAGCCTGGACATGCCGGTCGGCAGCGACGAAGAAGCACCATTGGGTGACTTCATCGAAGATGCCGAGGCAACGTCGGCCGAGAACGCCGTCATCGCCGGTTTGCTGCACAGTGACGTCCGCAGCGTGCTCGGCACCCTCGACGAACGTGAGCAGCAGGTCATTCGTCTGCGCTACGGCCTCGACGACGGTCAGCCGCGCACCCTCGACCAGATCGGCAAGCTCTTCGGGCTCTCCCGCGAGCGGGTGCGTCAGATCGAGCGCGAGGTCATGGGCAAGCTTCGTGTCGGCGATCGTGCCGAGAAGCTGCGCTCCTACGCCAGCTGATCGCGGCGTCGTGTGACATAACACACCGGCCACCGTATGTTCTCCCATCGGGAACGTACGGTGGCCGGTTTTTCTGTGTCTGACGCGGGCGGTCAGCGCAGTCGTCTGGGTCCCAGATCCACGGCGCTCGGTTCCGGCCCGATGCGCACGCGGGCGTCGGTGATCTCGGCACCGACCGCCGATGCCAGTACCGGCTCGCAGGCGAGCTCCCGAACTTCGGGGATATCGTCGGCCAACGTCGAGATTCGCTGAACCAGATCCACCAGCGCACCCTTGTTGACGGGGACGGCGTTGCGGTATCCGGAGAGCAGCGGCGCGGCTTTGGGGGCGTCGATCAATTCGGTGGCGGCGTCCTCGGTCAGCGGTAGGACTCGATAGGCACGATCACCGAGAAGATCCGAGATCACGCCGGCCAGACCGAACGAGATCAGTGAACCGAACGACGGGTCGTCCTGCACGGCCACAACACACCCGATGCCCTTGGGTGCCATTTTCTGCACGTGCAGGAGCGGCTCCCCCGAAGCGGCGGCCAGGTCGCTGTACGCAAGCCGAACGGAGTCCGGTCCGACCAGATCGAGGCGGACACCACCAAGATCCGGGCGGTGCCGCCACAGTTCACCGGTTGCCTTCACCACCACGGGGTACCCGAGTGCGTCGGCCGCCTCAACAGCTTCGTCGGCACTGAGGACCGAGCGGAATTCGACGACGTCGACGCCGTAGCACGCTAATAGTTCCGCCGCTTCGAAGTCGGAAAGCCAACGGCCGGGCGAGTTTTCGAGCCACGCGGCTACCATCTGGCGAGCCCGTTCGGAGTCGATTCCGGCGGGCCGCACCACCTTGGACGCGGGCTTACTTCGCCATTCGGCATATCTCCAGGCCCGCGCCAACGCCAGTGCCGCACGTTCGGGTCCCGGATACGACGGTACCGACCCGCGAGTCGGATTGCCGACGTCGTCACGGACCGTCAGCACCTCCGGCACACCTTCCGCAGCCAGGAACGTCGTGAGAATCGGCTTGTCCGATCCCTCGACCGCATCCTTGAGGGCCTTCGCGAAGGGTTCGACCGGGATGGCGACCGGCGGGACGAACACCGCGATGACGGCGTCGACGTCGAAGGACGCCAAGGCATCACGCACAGCGGCCGCGAACAACTCGGGACTGGCCTGCGCTCCCAGGTCGATCGGATCGCTGACTTGGAGCCCTTCGCTGCGAGCCGCGTCCGCGGCCAGCACACCAAGAGCGGTGGAGTTGCCGATGACGGCCAGACGCGGACCGGCCGGCAACGGTTGATAACCGAACAGCAGTGCGCAGTCGAACAATTGGGAGATGGACCCGACCTGGATGACACCCGCCTGTTCGAACAGAGCGCGAACCACAGAGTCGTCGATCTCGACTCCGGTGGCCGCGAGCACCGGCGGTACTGCGTGGCGTCCACTCTTGACCGCGACGATCGGCTTCTTGCGCGCCACCCGCCGTGCGATCCGGGAGAACTTTCGTGGGTTACCGAAGCTCTCCAGGTACAGGAGCACCACTTCGGTGGACTGATCCGAATCCCAGTACTGCAGAAGGTCATTTCCGGATACGTCGGCGCGGTTACCGGCAGAGACGAAGGCCGACAGCCCGATTCGACTGCGCGCGGCCTCGTCGAGGATCGCGATTCCCAAAGCACCGGACTGGCAGAAGAAGCCGACGTTGCCCGCGGTGGGAAGAACCGGTGCCAGCGTCGCGTTCAGGGAGATCGCCGGATCGTTGTTTGCCACTCCCAGCGCATTGGGTCCGATGAGACGCATCCCGTGCGCACGTGCGGCGTGGACGAGCTTTCGCTCCGATGTGCGACCGTCCGGGCCGCTGTCGCTGAACCCCGACGACACGACGACCAGGGCCTTGACGCCCTTGTCGAGGCAGTCGTCGAGAACCGAACTGATGGATTCGGCCGGGACGGCAACAACCGCCAGGTCGACATCGTCGGGAATCTCACGAACAGTCTTGTAGGCCCGAACTCCGTGCACCGAACGGTGTTCGGCGTTGACCGGATAGACCGGACCGGTGAACCCGCCGCGCAGGAGATTGGTCAGAACCGCGTTACCGACCTTCGCCGGGTCGGCCGACGCCCCGATCACGGCCACGGACCGTGGACTGAGTACGTTGCCCATACTCCGGGCCTCAGCCGCCCGCTCCCGGGAATTACGCACGGACACAAGGGCTTCCGTGGGGTCGATCGCGAATTCGAGGCGCAGCACTCCCCCGTCGAACGATCGACTGACCTGATACCCGGCTTCACGGAACACAGTGACCATGTTGCGGTTCTCGGACAGAACCTCGGCCACGAACATCGTCAGCCCGTTCTCCGCCGCAGCAGCAGCCAGATACTCGAGCAAGATGGGGCCCAGGCCGCGCCCTTGATGGGCGTCGGCAACAACAAACGCCACCTCCGCCGACTTGCCGTCACCGACGTCGATGAGCCGCTCGTACCGGCCGACGGCGATGATCTCGTCGCCGAGCATCATGACAAACGCGACCCGGTTGTGGTGATCGACCGTCGTGAAGTTCGTGACGTCGCGCTTGGACATCGTGGGGTACGGACCGAAGTACCGCAGGTACCGCGTGCGCTCGGAGAGCTTTCCGTGGAAATCGACAAGCTTGTCCGCGTCCTCGGGAACGATCGGCCGCAGGGCAACTGCGCCGCCGTCCGACGCGAGCACGTCGACAACCCATTCATGGGGATAGTTGTGCGCCGCGTCCACCGCAGCGGCAGCCTTGGCTTCGGTGTCGGACTTGGGGCCGGTGTCGGACTTGGAGCCGGTATCGGATTTGGGGTCGGACTGTTCAGTCACGGGGATCCTCCGGGTCGAGTCCGAGAAGCGGAAACGCAGCGCGGCGCGTCGCGATGATGGCGGAATCGATGCGGGTGAGCGCTCGGTCCACCGACGCCACTCCCGTCTCGGGTGTACCGCCGGGCCCGTCCCACTTCGAGAAGTTGATGTCGCCGCCGTCCCCCATGGTCTCGGGAAGTTCCACGCCAGGGGCCATCGCCCCGGTCTTTTCCTTCCACCCGTCCGGAAGCGTCGTATTCACGTCGATGTCACGATCGAGCGCAGCTGCGATGAGATGCGTCCACGCCCGTGGCACGATCCGCACCAGTCCGTATCCGCCGCCACCGACCGCCAGCCATCGACCTTCGCTGTAGCGGTCGGCGAGATCACGCATCGCGAGAAACGCGGCTCGTTGACCGTCGACGGTCAATGCCAGATCGGCCAGCGGATCTTCCCGATGCGAGTCGACGCCGCATTGGCTGATGATGATCTGCGGCCGGAACGCGGCGATCGCGCCGGGCACCACCGCGTGAAATGCCCGCAGCCACAATGCGTCCACGGTTCCCGGCAGTACCGGGATGTTGACAGCCGTTCCCTCCGCTGCGCCGTCCCCGACTTCGCTTGACCACCCGGTATTCGGCCACAGTGTTGCCGGATGCTGATGCAGGGACACCGTCAAGACTCGCGGGTCGCCGAGAAATGCGTGCTGCACACCGTCACCGTGATGTGCGTCGACGTCGATGTACGCGATGCGGTCGTATCCGTTGTCGAGGAGCCAGGAGATCGCAACGGCCGCATCGTTGTACACGCAGAATCCCGATGCCCAGTCGGCCATCGCGTGATGCATTCCGCCGCCGATACTGACGGCACGACGGGTGCGGCCCGACGCGATTTCCTTGGCAGCGGCCAGGGAACCACCGGCAAGAATTGCGCTCGCCTCGTGCATCTGCGGGAAAACCGGGTTGTCCTCGGTCCCGAGACCGTGGGGAACATCCGCGCCGGTAACACCGTTGGAAGCAGAATGGCCGGCCGATTTGACGGCGGCAACGTACGCGGGCGTGTGTATGCGGAGGAGGTCGACGTCGCTGGCAGGTGTGGGTTCGAGGAACTCGATACCCTCGAGCAGTCCGAGGCCACGGGAGAGTTCCATCGTCAGGTCGAGGCGGGTCGGATTCATCGGGTGATCGTTACTCCACCGATAACTCAGGTACTCCGGACTCCACACCACAACTCGATTTGCTCGAGGCGTCGTGGGGTCCTCGTCAGATCTGATCGAGGCGGTCATGGGAACACGCTACTTCGTGTTGGATTCGTGCCGTGCACCACACTGTTCAGCTCGTGTGCGCAGGCCGCCGCACCAGGGATGTCGGCGCCGGCCGAGCAGCTGGACTCGCCGCTGATCGAGCGGCACAAGTTTCCGGAACCGAACGGTAGAATGACCGTTGACGAAGGGGTTGAGTGTGAAGGATCTAGTCGACACCACGGAGATGTATCTCCGGACGATCTACGACTTGGAAGAAGAGGGCGTTGTCCCACTCCGGGCGCGGATCGCCGAACGGCTCGAACAGAGCGGACCCACCGTCAGCCAGACTGTTGCGCGCATGGAGCGTGACGGATTGCTGATGGTTGCCGGCGATCGACACCTGGAGCTCACCGACAAGGGCCGCGACCTGGCCGTTTCGGTCATGCGTAAGCACCGCTTGGCAGAACGACTGCTGGTGGACATCATCGGCTTGAAGTGGGAAGACGTGCATGCCGAGGCGTGCCGCTGGGAGCATGTGATGAGCGAGGACGTCGAGCGCCGCCTCGTCGTCGTGCTGAACAACCCCACCACATCGCCGTACGGTAATCCCATTCCCGGGCTGGATCAGCTGGGCCTCGACGGCCCGAGCAATCCTGCCGAGACCTTGATGCGTCTCACCGACGTTCCGGCGGGCAAGCCGACGGCCGTGGTTGTGCGCAGGCTCGCCGAGCACGTGCAGTCCGATCCCGATGTGATCGCGCAGCTGCGCGACGCAGGCGTTGTTCCGGATGCCCGCGTGACCGTTGAGACCCGCCCAGGTTCGGTCACCATCATCGTGCCCGGCCACGACGGTGTGGAATTGGCAGAAGAAATGGCGCACGCCGTACAGGTAAAGCTGGTCTGAGGAATTTCATGAAACTTTTGGTCACCGGCGGTGCCGGCTATGTCGGCAGTGTCTGCAGCACAGTGCTACTCGAACGCGGACACGAGGTCGTTGTGATCGACGACCTCTCCACCGGAAATGCCGATGCCGTCCCCGCAGGTGCCGACTTCATCGAAGGTGATGTAGCGGAGACGGCTGCGAAGGTCCTCGGCAACTCCCCGATTTTTGACGGCGTACTGCACTTTGCCGCGCAGTCACTTGTCGGCGAATCGGTGCTCCATCCCGAAAAGTACTGGCAGGGCAATGTCGTCACAACCCTCGCGCTCCTCGAGGCCATTCGGGCCTCTCGGACTCCGAGGTTGGTGTTCTCGTCGACGGCGGCGACGTACGGCGAGCCGGAGCAGACTCCGATCATGGAGACTGCTCCGACTCGGCCTACAAATCCATACGGGGCATCCAAGCTTGCCATCGACCACGCGATCACGTCGTATTCCGTCGCGCACGGTCTAGCCGCCACCAGCCTGCGATACTTCAATGTTGCGGGTGCGTACAAGTCTGCTGGTGAAAACCGGGTTGTCGAAACACATCTGATCCCGTTGATCCTGCAGGTTGCGCTGGGGCAGCGAGACAAGATCGCGGTCTTCGGCACCGATTGGCCCACGCCCGACGGCACTGCTGTGCGGGACTACATCCACGTGCTCGATCTGGCCGAGGCTCATCTTCTCGCGTTGGAGAAGTCCACACCATCCGAGCATCGCATCTACAACCTCGGTAGCGGCGCCGGATTCAGCGTCCGCGAGGTTATTGCGTCGTGTGCTCGGGTGACCGGACTTCCGATCAACGTCGAGGATGCTCCACGCCGCCTCGGCGATCCCGCCGTTTTGATCGCGTCCAGCGACAAGGCAATTGCCGAACTGGGGTGGACACCGACACGCACCGATCTGGACGTCATCGTCGCGGATGCTTGGCAGTTCCTGCAGGACCTCGGTTCTGCATCGCACTCTGCTCGGTAGATCTGCGACTCTCCAGGTCCAGTCACTACTCGGCCCAGTCACCTCGCCTCGGGCATCGCACTCACGTCGAAGTCCCGGGCGAGGTCGAGTCCGACTTCTGCCAAGGCACGAATTCCGTCCGGTCTCAGGCCGGCTTGCAGCGAGTTGTCGAGCAAGCCGGCCAACGAGTATTCGGGGTCCGCTTCCAGCGCGTACGCAAGCGCGATACCAGCGAGTGGGCCGTCGCCGCGGGCATAGGAAAAGAACCCCAGAAGTGTAGCGGGAAAAGAACATTCGGGAACCGGAAGTTCGTGAGTCAAGATCGCCCACAAGGCTTCCGCGGAATCCGCGTACTCCGTGGCCGCCAGACCCATGACGGTGTCCCGGACGCGCACGTCGGACAACACCAGTGCCAGGTGCGCGCATTCTCGGGGGTCGGGAGATATCCCACGCCGCATCCGCTCGACATGCGTCAGGACTTCCTCGACCTCCCGGCGCACCTGAGCGAAGGGATCGTTCGAACAATGTGCCTCACAGCGCAGCGACGCGAGCTGTGCGCGCCCCCGGTCGATCAATGATCCGATCACCGCGTGATTGCTCGATTGCCCACGAACCGAATGCACCAACTCGCCGCGGGACGCTCTGATCACACGGCCCCCGAGGACCTGGGCAGCAGCGACAGAGGACGAGCCGGGATCGGGCAGACGGCCATACCGATCCGGGGCAAGGATGCTCATCCAGTCTCGGCCCCTGGCGATCACCGGCACGGCGAGCACATCGACGAGCTCGACGCCGTTGCCGGTCAGCATGTCGTTGAATTCCGCTGCTATGTCGAACAATTCCCCCATCGGATGGTCTCCGATCATCACCAGGATCACCGCGACGGTTCCTTCCGTCGCGCAGACTCGAACAAATTGTTCGAGAGCCGAGTGCATCGCCGGAGCAAGCTCGGACCCGATATTGGGAAAGTAGTCGTGCCTCATGATCGGTCCGAGCGTTTTAGGTGTGGTGCCCATCAGGCACAACGCGACGACGGAGTCTTCGGGACAAAATCCCATCAGCGCTGGGATCGCGGCGATCAGCTCGCCTGGTTCGGAGAGGTGTTCGGACTCTGGCGACGCCCAACTCTGCACCTGGTCGTCGGAGGATTCGAATTCGCGGGAAAACGGTGGTGTTGTCATGGAAGAACCATGGCAAGCGCGGTCGCCGCGACCCGGCGTTCGACCTGGCGAAACGTGCCACGTCACGCTCGGCTGTGGACAACCGATGTTGCTGTGGACGAATCACGAAGACAGGCGCTGATCACACGATGCGAGTCGGTGCCTCGTGCATGATTCTCAGCTACCGGCGCGAACTTTCTGAACAGCAGCGGTAAATGCCTCGTCCAGGGGCGCGGTGGACGGCTCGGTTGCACCGAATGTCATCAGCGTGACAGCAATGCGCACGTCACCGACCTGGGCCATCAACGTCAACATCGTTTGGCCACCGGTAGCCGAGGACGGTGTCGACACCGTGCGACGCAACGACAACGTTTGATCGGCATTGATCGGCGAAGGCGGCAAGATCGCGGTCGTAACCGTCGACGTCACACCGTTTGCGGTCACCTTCATCGACGTGCAATCTTCGGTCTGCGCTTCCAACGTGGTCAGGCTGGTCTCGCTCCGGGTCAGTTCCACCGAGATAGTCGATCTGCTCGCGTTGTCAGTGCCCACAGCCATCACGGTGCCTGTAGGTCCGTAATCCTGTTCGGGTGGGGCGCAGTCGGCAGGGTCGACGGTTGCTCCACGCGGAACGCCCACCAGATCCGGCGCGGCCATCGGAACAGCTTGCGCGGGAAGTACTACTGCGTCGAACGGTGGCGGAAACTCTGCCGGAGTCAGTAAGAGGTCCGCCAACGGCGCTGCCTTGGGTGAAGCGGTAGCGCTCGTTGTGGTCGCCGCAGCGGCGGGTGTCTGCCCGCCGGCGTCAGGCAAAGCCTCCCCGGGAACCGACGAGGAACACCCCGCTGCCAATCCCAGCGCGGCAACAACAGTCACGACGCCTGTGAGCCTCGACCTGCGCGATCCCCGACCGACCATCACGTGTGCCTCCGTTCGGCTGCAGCCGAATGGGAGAAATCCACCACGGCAGTACCTCATCGCTACTCTGCCATGCTCAATCTGCCGGGTCGTGGATCTCCGCCCTCTCCGCGAGAGTGTCGACCTCGGACGGCGTGCTTCGCTCTTGGCGAACGCATCCGCATCGGAATTCGGGAATGCCCGAGCACGCGGAGCGTGTTCCACCAAAGGAACCTCGGCAAAAGACGACTCGCCTGCCGACTCCACTGCGAATCGGCAACTGCCGATAGTGGACACTGGAAACAAGCACCGTGAACGAAGGGGACTGCGATGGACGACCAGTCGAAAATGTACGAGCTGGAATTCCCGGCACCGCAGTTGTCGGCTGCCGACGGCCAGGGACCGGTTCTCATCCACGGACTAGAGGGCTACTCCGACGCAGGTCATGCCGTGAAACTTGCGACGAAGCATCTGCGTGAGAGCCTCGAAACCGAACTTGTCGCGTCGTTTGCCGTGGACGAGTTGATCGACTACCGATCACGTCGTCCCACGATGACGTTCAAGGCAGATCATTTCTCGGACTACGACACGCCTTCCATCAACCTGTACGCGCTTCGTGACACGGTGGGAACGCCCTTCCTGCTGCTTGCCGGCATGGAACCCGATCTCAAGTGGGAACGGTTCACCACCGCTGTCCGCTTGCTTGCCGAACAGTTGGGCGTACGCCAGACCATCGGACTCAATGCGATCCCGATGGCAATTCCGCACACCCGTCCGTTGGGCCTGACCGCGCATTCCACGAACAAGGATCTGATCGGCGATCACCAGCGCTGGTCCGGCGAACTGCAGGTTCCCGGCAGCGCGTCGTCGCTGTTGGAATTTCGGATGAGCCAGCACGGCCACGAAGCCGTCGGTTTCTCCGTCCACGTTCCCCATTACCTCGCACAGACCGATTACCCGGCTGCGTCCGAGACCTTGCTCGAAAATGTGGCGTCGGTGTCGGGGCTCGAATTGCCGCTCGCCGCCCTCGGCGAGGCGTCGGCGCGTGTCCTCGAGCAGGTTAACGAGCACATTGCCGGGAACGAAGAAGTTCAGACTGTAGTCCACGCTCTCGAGCGCCAGTACGACACCTTCGTGACGGCGCAGGAACAGCAGGCGTCGCTGCTCGCCGGTGAGGCCGACCTTCCCAGTGGAGACGAGATCGGTGCCGAATTCGAGCGGTTCCTGGCCGAACAGGCAGGCAGTGGAGAGTTCGACACGCCGGATGACGGCGAATCCGACCGAAACTGACATCTGAGCTGCGGGATTGCGCACATCGTGCGCAATCCGCAACCTCGTCGTTACCTGAGATGTTGTTCTCGATACATCTGTCGGATAGCCTCAAATTCTGCGTGACTTTTGTTGACGGCTCAACAAATCGGGGCGATTCAGTCAACAGCGGTCACGCGCTGATACTGGAGGCGACATGAGCAGACCCCGAACGCGGCAGCTCCGGCCAGTTCCCGACGAGGAACCGCGGATGATGTTTCGGACGATTCACGGTTACCGTCGAGCTTTTCGCATTGCCGGCGAGGGCCCAGCAGTTCTGCTCCTGCACGGCATCGGCGACAACTCGTCCACGTGGACGGAGATCATCCCCCATCTGGCCAAGAACTACACCGTCATCGCCCCTGACCTTCTCGGGCACGGCCGCTCTGACAAGCCTCGTGCCGACTACTCGGTAGCGGCCTACGCCAACGGCATGCGCGATTTGCTGTCCACTCTGGGCATCGAACACGTCAGCGTGATCGGGCATTCGCTCGGCGGCGGTGTGGCGATGCAATTTGCGTACCAGTTCCCCGACATGGTCGATCGACTCGTGTTGGTCTCCACCGGCGGCATCACCAAGGACGTTCATCCGATTCTTCGGTTGATGTCGGTGCCGGTGGTAAACGAGGTTCTCAAACTCCTGCGCATTCCCGGAGCGATGCCCATCGTGCGCCTCGCCGGTACTCTCGCCGGCGCCGTCCACGGATCGAACCTGCGGCCGGGAACCATGCTGCACGACACTCCCGATCTCATTCGCGTTCTCGCCGAACTGCCCGATCCCACTGCGTACGAGGCCTACTTGCGGACGTTGCGCGCAGTGGTCGACTGGCGAGGTCAGGTCGTCACGATGCTCGATCGGTGTTATCTGACGGAGAATTTGCCGGTTCAGTTGATCTGGGGTGACGAAGATTCCGTGATTCCTGTCTCGCACGCGCACCTCGCGCATGCGGCGATGCCCAACTCCCGACTCGAAGTTTTCCGTGGATCCGGACACTTCCCTTTCCGCGACGACCCCATGCATTTCCTTCAGGTGATCGAAGAGTTCCTCGCGAGCACAGCGCCCCTCGTATTCGACGAGGCGCACTGGCGGCACATGCTCATTGCCGGGGTTGGCGAAAACACCATCACCGGTTCGTCGTCGACACGCATGGCGGTACTCGATGCGATGGGCTCCGACGAGCGCAGCGCAACCTGATCACCGCCAGCGGCTAACCTGTACAAGTGCTGCTGACGGAACTGCTCCCCGACAACGCGGATCCCGATTCCGTTTTCGACGCCTTCTTATCCTGGACAATCGAGCGTGGTTTGACGCTCTATCCTGCCCAGGAAGAGGCTGTGATGGAACTGGTCTCGGGTGCCAATGTCATTTTGGCTACCCCAACCGGTTCCGGAAAGTCGATGGTGGCGATCGGTGCGCATTTCTACGCGATGTCCCAGGGCAAACGTACGTATTACACCGCGCCCATCAAGGCGCTGGTGAGCGAGAAGTTCTTCGCCCTGTGCGAGGTGTTCGGCGCGGAGAACGTCGGCATGATGACCGGCGACGCGGCCGTCAACTCGTCGGCTCCCATCATCTGTGCCACAGCGGAGATCGTCGCGAATCTCGCGTTGCGCGAGGGACCCGATTCCGACATCGGCCAGGTGGTGATGGATGAGTTCCATTTCTACTCCGAACCGGACCGTGGGTGGGCGTGGCAGGTTCCGCTGATCGAACTGCCGCACGCCCAGTTCTTGCTGATGTCGGCAACTCTGGGCGAAGTGGACTTCTTCTCCCAGGACCTCACGCGTCGCACCGGCAAGCCCACCACCGTCGTCTCCGGTACCGAACGCCCTGTCCCCCTGATGTTCTCGTACGCCACCACCCCGGTCGGTGAGACCATCGAAGAGTTGGTCACCACCAACCAAGCTCCCGTGTACATCGTGCACTTCACGCAGGCAGCAGCTCTCGAACGAGCGCAAGCGCTCACGAGCGTCAACTTCTGCTCCAAAACGGAGAAGGAAGCAATTGCCGAGGCGCTCGGCGGATTTCGCTTCACAACAGGATTCGGCAAGACCCTCTCCCGGTTGGTCCGCCACGGCATCGGCGTTCACCATGCCGGCATGCTGCCCAAGTACCGACGGCTCATCGAGGTACTGGCTCAGGACGGCCTGCTCAAGGTCATCTGCGGCACCGACACCCTCGGCGTCGGCATCAACGTCCCGATCCGCACCGTGTTGCTGACCGGTCTCGCCAAATACGACGGCGTCCGCACCCGCCACCTGAAGGCTCGTGAGTTCCATCAGATCGCGGGTCGCGCCGGTCGGGCCGGTTACGACACGATGGGCACCGTCGTCGTGCAGGCACCCGAACACGAGGTGGACAATCTGCGAGCAGTTGCCAAGGCGGGCGACGATCCGAAGAAGATCAAGAAGATTCAACGCAAGAAGGCTCCCGAAGGGTTTGTGTCCTGGAGCGAAGCGACGTTCGACCGGCTGGTTGCGGCATCACCGGAACCCTTGGTGTCGCGGTTCTCCGTCAGCAACTCCATGCTGCTCAATGTTATTGCTCGACCGGGCAATTGCTTCGACGCGATGCGACATCTGCTGGAGGACAACCACGAATCGCGTCCGGCGCAACGCAAGCACATCCTCAAAGCGGTCTCGCTGTACCGCGGATTGCTGAGCGCCGGCATTGTCGAGCGCCTCGACGAACCCGACGAGCACGGCCGGATGGCGCGGTTGACGATGGACTTACAGCGCGACTTCGCCTTGAATCAGCCGCTCTCGCCGTTTGCACTGGCCGCGTTCGAACTCCTCGACGTCGAATCCGATACGTACGCACTCGATGTCGTGTCCATCATCGAATCGACGCTCGACGACCCCCGTCAGGTATTGATGGGCCAGCAGCACTTCGCCCGCGGTGAGGCTGTTGCGCAGATGAAGGCCGACGGTATCGAGTACGAGGAGCGCATGGAACTCCTCGAAGAGGTCACCTGGCCGAAACCGTTGGCCGAGTTACTGTTCCCTGCCTTCGAGATGTACCGCGGCGGTCATCCGTGGATCACCGAATTTGCGCTCTCCCCCAAATCCGTCGTGCGCGACATGATCGAACGCGCGATGACCTTTGCCGAATTGATCAGCCACTACGGCCTCACACGCTCCGAAGGACTGGTTCTGCGTTACCTTGCGGACGCCTACCGGGCGCTGCGCCAGACCGTGCCCACCGAGGCCCGTACCGAAGAACTCGAAGACATCATCGAGTGGCTGGGTGAATTGATCCGACAGGTCGACTCGAGCCTGCTCGACGAGTGGGAGTCTCTCACCGACCCAGGAGCCGAAGCCGACACCGAAGAGGTTGCATTCGGCGCCGATATTCCCCGGCCGATCTCGGCCAACCCGCGGGCGTTCCGCGTCATGGTGCGCAACGCGATGTTCCGTCGGATCGACCTTGCGTCGCGGCGGCAGTGGAACGAACTGGAAAACCTCGACGACGGTATCGACGCCGCCGAGTGGGAAGAGCAGCTACTCCCCTACTTCGAGGAGTACAACTCGATCGGAACGGGGCCGTCAGCGCGTGGGCCGGCGTTGTTCCAGGTAGTCGAGGAAGGTGAGTTCTGGCGAGTGCGTCAGGTGCTCGAGGACCCGGAGGGTGATCACGGCTGGGCGCTGCTCGGCGTCGTCGACATCCCGGAGTCCGACGCGTTGGGTGAAATCGTGTTCGACGAGCTCAGCATCGTCGAGGGCTAGCACTGCTGTGCGCCTTTGTTAACCGCCCGCGGTTGACAAAGGCGCACAGCAGGCTCAGCCGCGGCGTGCCTTGCGCGGCTGATTGCGACGCGACGCGCGCTTTTCCTTGATACGAAGGTTTTCAGCGCGCACCTCCGCTTGCAGTGCGCGTTCTTTCTCCAGCCACTCGGGCTTTTCTTCCAGCAGGGCAGCAACCTGATCCGTGGTGAGTGCCTCTTCGACGCCGCCGCGAGCAAGACCGGCGATGGAGATGCCCAGCTTTGCGGCAATGACCTGCTTCGGGTGCGGGCCGGTGCGGCGCAGTTCCAGCAGCCACTCCGGGGCTTCGGTCTGAAGCGCGGTCAGTTCTTCACGGGTCACGTCGCCTTCCTGGAACTCTTTCGGTGTTGCTTCCAGGTACACACCCAGCTTCTTGGCAGCCGTCGTCGGCTTCATCGTCTGGGGCGTTTTGTTCGACGTCATGCGTCAAGAGTAGCCAGCCATCGCGTCACGTTTTACCAAGGCGGTAGCCTTGGCGGGTGAGCAACGCGGATAGTCCGGCAATTTTTCGACTCGCGTATGCCCCCGGGGTAACGCCGACCAAGTGGATTCGGGTGTGGCACGAGCGGCTTCCCGACGTCCGTCTGGAGTTGGTCCAGTTTCCGGTTCTCGAGGTTGTCGCAGCGCTGCGGGCGGGAGAGGCCGACGCCGGTCTGGTCCGCTTGCCGATCGATCGCACCGAACTCAGCGCGATCTCCCTGTATGCGGAGACACCCGTCGTGGTGATCCCCAAAGATCATGTGTTCACCGCTGTAGAACAGATTTCCGTGGCCGATCTGGATGAGGAGATTGTGCTCAATCCTCTCGAGGACACCCTCGAGTGGACGACCCGTCCGGGTAAAGCGGCGGCTCAGCGGCCGGCAACGATCGCCGACGCCATCGAGTTGGTTGCGGCGGGCATCGGCGTTGTCGTTGTTCCGCATTCGGTGGCGCGGTTGCACCATCGCAAGGATCTGACCTTCCGTCCGGTTGCCGGCGCTCCCGAGTCTCCGATCGCCTTGGCATGGTTGGAGTCCAAGACCACAGAATTGGTCGAAGAACTCATCGGCATCGTGCGCGGACGTACTGCTCAGAGTTCACGCGGACGCAACGGTCAACCCGCCGAGAAGATCAAGGGTTCGGTCAAGGCCAAGCAAGCGGCAAAGGAACGCCGGGCCGAGGCGGCCAAAGCCGACCACAAAGCCAAGAGTGCCGGAACGGCAAAAAGTGTTTCGGGCCGCAACACCAGCGGCGGTAAGGCGAAGGCCGGTGGCAAGGCGGGCAGCGGCAAGTCCGGCGGCACCAAGAGTTCGGGTGGCCGGTTCACGGGTAAACCGAAGGGCCGCTAGCGGGGAGTTCCTCCAACTCACCTCGCATTCCGGAGTTCTGCGCGCATGATGGAGTTATGACTTCGGTTGATTCGACGGTCCTGGCAGAACTGATCGCGGCACTGCCGGACGGTGCGCTCGTCAGCGATCCGGACCTGACGGCTGGTTACCGGCAGGACTGGGCAGCAGATCCGAATGCCGGTACCCCTTTGGCTGTTGTCCGGGCCACCTGCACCGAAGACATCCAGGCTGTGATGCGCTGGGCAACCGAATACCGAGTTCCCGTAGTTCCGCGTGGTGCCGGTTCAGGACTCTCCGGTGGTTCGAGTGCCGTCGACGGCTGTGTCATGGTCAGCACCGAGAAGATGCGTCAGATCATGATCGATCCCGTGGCTCGCGTCGCTGTCACGCAGCCGGGTCTGATGAATGCCGAGGTCAAGAACGCTGCCGCTGAGCACGGGCTTTGGTATCCACCGGATCCGTCGTCGTTCGAGATCTGTTCCATCGGTGGCAATGCCGCTACCAACGCCGGCGGACTCTGTTGTGTGAAATATGGCGTCACCACCGACTATGTGCTTGCCCTGAAGGTGGTACTCGCCGACGGCACCGCGGTGTCACTGGGTGGTCCGCTACTGAAAGATGTTGCCGGACTTTCACTCACGAAACTATTTGTCGGCAGCGAAGGCACTCTGGGCATCATCACGGAACTGACGTTGCGCCTCATTCCCGCTCAGCCCCCGGCGTCGACGGTGGTGGCATCATTCGATTCTGTCGAGGAAGCTGCGGACGCAGTGTTGGCTATTACCGGCAACATTCGGCCGGCAATGCTCGAGTTCATGGACCATGCCAGCATCAATGCCGTCGAGGATTCGGTCCGGATGGGACTCAACCGGAAGGCTCGAGCACTGATTCTGGCCCAATCCGATGCGCCAGGCGCCGCTGGCGTGCTCGAGATCGAGAGCATTGTCGCGGCGTGTGAAAACAACGGGGCTACCGAAGTTTTCGCGACAGACGACAAGGCAGAGGGTGATGCTTTCACTGCGGCCCGGCGGGCGGTGTTTCCTGCCGTTCAAGCGTTGGGGAATCTGCTCCTCGAAGATGTCGGAGTTCCGATGCGAGCATTGCCGCGATTGATCACCGGGGTGGAAGCAATCGCCGCGGACCTGGATGTCCTTATCTGCACCGTCGCGCACGCCGGCGACGGAAACACTCATCCTCTGATCGTGTTCGATCCATCTGATCCCGATATGACCGAGCGCGCCCAGATCGCATTCGGTCGGGTCATGGATCTCGCAATTGCACTGGGCGGCACCATCACCGGCGAGCATGGAGTGGGCCGAATCAAGCGCGACTGGTTGCCGGCTCAGCTGGGTGAGGACGTGATGGCTCTCAATCGGAAGATCAAAGATGCGCTCGATCCCCTGGGGATTCTCAATCCCGGCGCGGTCCTGGTCCTCGGCGACTGACTGCCGCTGCCGGATCGACGTTGGAGATGTCATTGAGTGATCGTCTGCCCCGGCGCCACGGATTTCACCACCTCCGCCAACTGGCCGAACCCTTCGGCGCGGCCGCTGGACGAGCGGAACACAAGTCCGATAGTCCGGCCGGGTGCCGGCGCCGTGAATGTCGCTGTAGCGAGTTCACCTCTCCGACTCTCCACCGGCACAGCCGATTCAGGGACCAAGGTCACACCGAGGCCGCCGGCAACACACTGCACGATCGTCGCCAAGGATGTTGCCCGGGTATCCCCGGAGAGCGGATGGGCGTCGACGGAGCGGCACAGATCGAGCGTCTGGTCCCGCAGGCAATGCCCGTCGTCGAGAAGCAGCAAGGGCAGTTCGTCGAGGACGTCTGCGGTGAGATCGTCCCGCCCGGCCAACGGGTGGCCGACTGGGACGACAAGAACAAAATCCTCGTCGTAGAGCGGTATCTCGATCAGCCCAGGCGCACCGGCGGGTAGCGCGAGCAGGGCCAGATCGAGGGCACCCGATCGCAGTGAGTCGAGCAGGCGTGCGGTTTGGTCCTCGATGACGTGAGGGGCAACCGTCGGCATGGATGCCCGCAATGCCGGCAGCAGTGACGGCAGAATGTACGGCGCGACAGTGGGAATCAGCCCGATCCGAAGTGGCCCGGCCAATCGATCCCCTATTCCGGCGGCGCTCGCGACAAATCCGTCGGCGGCTTCGAGGATCAGCTTCGCTTGGCTGAGGAGCCGCTGACCGTCGCCGGTGACGAGGACGCGTCGGGTACTGCGTTCGATCAATTGCACGCCGAGGCCCGATTCGAGCGCGGCCAACGCCTGCGAGAGTGTGGGTTGGCTCACACTCAAACGTGCTGCAGCGGTGCCGAAGTGGCGATGTTCCGCCACCGAGACGAAGGCACGCAGCTGTGACAAGGAAGGTTGATAAGTCTGATCAGCCATGCCTATCAGTGTAGTGCCACCTATCACCTTTACCTTTTGACCACTTTGATGCAGAATGGACTCATACCAAAAAGCGCCGGTCATGCACCACGACGGTGAGACCCGCTTCGGCGGTATCGAGAACTTTCGATCACAGTCATTCGTGATCGTGCGTGTGAGAAAAACCTGTTCACAAGACAAGTAGGAGGACGAGACATATGGCTCTGCTGACAATCGGCGACCAGTTCCCGGCATACAACCTGAAGGCCGTTATCGGCGGCGACCTCTCCAAGGTCGACGCTCAGCAGCCCGACGACTACTTCACTCAGATCACGAGCGACGATTACGCCGGCAAGTGGCGCATCGTCTTCTTCTGGCCCAAGGACTTCACGTTCGTGTGCCCCACGGAGATCGCAGCATTCGGCAAGCTGAACGACGAGTTCGCAGACCGCGACGCACAGGTTCTCGGCGCTTCCGTCGACAACGAGTTCGTTCACTTCCAGTGGCGTGCACAGCACGACGAGCTCAAGACACTCCCCTTCCCGATGCTCTCGGACCTCAAGCGCGAGCTTGCCGAGGCCACCGGCGTCCTCAACGCTGACGGCGTTGCAGACCGCGCGACGTTCATCGTCGACCCCAACAACGAGATCCAGTTCGTCTCCGTCACAGCCGGTTCCGTCGGCCGTAACGTCGACGAGGTTCTCCGCGTTCTCGACGCTCTGCAGAGCGACGAGCTGTGCGCCTGCAACTGGAAGAAGGGCGACCCGACGATCAACGCCGGCGAGCTGCTGAACGCGAGCGTCTGATCATGAGCGTCGACAACCTGAAAGATTCGCTTCCCGAGTACGCCAAGGATCTCAAGCTCAACCTGAGTTCCATTGCGCGCACCACGGTTTTGAACGAGCAGCAGCTGTGGGGCACCCTCCTCGCAACCGCGGCTGCCACCAAGTCGGCGACCACGCTCAAGGAGATCGCAGCCGAGGCGGCAGACAATCTGTCCGCTGAGGCGTACAACGCAGCGCTCGGTGCAGCGGCGATCATGGGCATGAACAACGTCTTCTACCGCACCAAGGGCTACCTTGACGGTAAGTACGACGACCTTCGTGCGGGCCTGCGGATGAACATCATCGGCAACCCGGGCGTCGACAAGGCCGACTTCGAATTGTGGTCGCTCGCGGTTTCCGCGATCAACGGCTGCAACCATTGCCTCGAAGCTCACGAGAACACCCTCCGTCAGGAAGGCGTTTCCCGCGAGGTCATCTTCGAAGCGATCCGTGCCGGTTCCATCGTCATGGGTGTCGCGCAGGCTGTCGAGGCCAACGAGATCCTCTCTGCCGCACAGGTCTGATCTCAGACCGACGCAGTAGTCGACTAAACCCTCCCCACCTTCCATGGTGGGGAGGGTTTAGTCGTTTTTCCTGCGCGCTACTGTGGACCGATGGGCATCGAAGTGAGTGTGGTCCGGGTTTTCACGGACGAAAACGGCAAGCACGGCAACCCACTCGGGATTGTCGACGCTTCACTGGTCGCACTATCCGAACGGCAAGAAGTCGCCGAGGCGCTCGGGTACAGCGAAACGATTTTTGTCGATCTCCCCGATGTGGGCGCCACACGAGCGAGCGCCCAGATCTTCACTTCGGCAGCAGAACTCCCCTTTGCCGGCCATCCCACGGTCGGCCTCACGTGGTGGCTGCACGAGCAGACTCGACCGGTGACAACACTGGGCGTGCCAGCCGGCGAACTCGATGTACGCCGTAGCGGCAACCTCACGTGGGTTCGCGCCCGCGCCGAGTGGGCGCCGGAGTTTGCTCTCTACCCCCTAGAAACGGTGGACGACGTGATCGACGCCGTTCCGTCGGACTACGAAACCGACCACTCCTACCTCTGGGCGTGGCAGGACAAACTCGAATCTTCCATTCGCTCACGTATGTTCGCACCGGAAATGGGAATCCCCGAGGACGAAGCTACCGGCTCGGCAGCGCTGCGCATCACCGATCACCTCCGGAAATCACTTCGGATCACTCAGGGACGGGGATCAATCCTGCACACCACTTACTCAACCGATGGGTGGCTGGAGGTAGGCGGACGCGTGGTTGCCGAGCAGTCACGAACTTTGTGACTGCCCTGCCGGATTCCGTCCTGCCTCGAGGTCTGCGGCGCTGAGCGTCACGGCAATTTCGTCGCCGAGTGCGACTCCGGGTGCGAGGGGCAGTTGATCGCCACTCCAGAACTTGCCGGGGTCGAACCAGTTGATGCGTCGGTTCCCGACCATCAGACCCATTGCCTCGTACGTCTGCGCGACAACTTCGGCACAGTAGGCGCTTTCGATGCCGGACGCCGGTGCTTCGGGCTTCTTCCGGAACTTGGGTACGCGCCCACCGAACCAGCGTGATGCAAGCTTGGCGGTGGAGGGAAACGGCGTGCCGTCCAAGCGGGCAATGGTGCGCAGCAACGCATCCTCTTGTTCACGCGTGACCGGAGTGTCGAGTTGCCGCAGCCAGCCCTGCTGACCGTACTTGGCTCCCCACACCTGTACAGCGGCCTTCAGATCGTGCAACTGCACGCCGCGCTGGAAACGACCGGTCCACATGTCCTGCAACGAATGACCGAGCTCCGCGTGCCACATGAGCGGTGGCAGATCGTCGATCACCACCGACATCCCGACGTGATTCACCGGGCTGTTGGTGAGCGTCTGAATTGCCTTGTCGGCCGTGGAATCTCCACGAAAGATCCAGATATCGCCAGTGCGGGTGACACTGGCAGCCTCGTCGAGAGTCACCTGAGAGCGCGATCGTCTGTCCATAACCTCTAGCCTAGAGGGATGACACTTCGCGCCTCGCACGTATGGAAGCTCGTCGGCCTCGCCGGCGCTATGGGGGTCGCGGCCACCGGCGTACTCGCCGTGCGGAATGAACGTGCGCGTCGGGCATACTCCCCCGACGAGATTCGCTCCGTCCTCCACGAGCGATACACGCAGGCGTATGCCAGGGCGTCGGAGCAGGACACCATCGAACTGGAACCGGTCCCGAGCACACTGCGGCGCCGGATGAAGAAAATCTTCCGACGCCGCAGCTAGTTCGAAAATTTATCCGAGAGCGGCGAGGATTCCCGCAGCCATCTCGGCCACCTGATCGTCCGTCATCACGAAGGTCGGGGAAATCTGCATAGCTCCCTGACCTGCCGCGCGACCCGAGATTCCGTGCTCGCGCAACGTCTTCACGAACGGCAGTGCCTCGGCCGGGTCTGCCAACTGGACTGCGGCGACGGCGCCCAGTCCACTGCGGACCTCGGATACTCGCGGGTGCTCGGCCAGCGGCTGCAGGTGTGTGTGCAACGACGCCTCGAGCCGCTTGGAATCGGCGAGCAGTTTCTCACGCTCGAGGATGTCGAGGTTTGCCATGGCGGCAGCTGCCGCTCCGGCGTGCCCACCGTAGGTGTAACCGTGACGCCACCAAGCGCCGTTGTAGAACGGCTCGGCGACGCGAGGTGCGATGAACACGGCGCCCATCGGAACGTATCCGGACGTCAAACCCTTTGCGGTGGTCATCATGTCGGGCTGCAGATCGAAACGGGTCGAGGCGAACCACTCGCCACCGATACGTCCGAAGCCGGTGACAACCTCGTCGACCACAAACAGAATGTCGTGTTCACGGCAGATGTCACGAACCTCGGCCAGGTAGCCCTCCGGCGGAAGGTACACGCCGCCGGCACCGATGATGGGCTCGGCGAAGAAGGCGGCGATCTTGTTCGCGCCGACCTTCTCGATCAGATCGAGGAGGCTCTTGGCGTCGTCCCAGCCGACGGTGGCAGCATCGGCCATCAGCTCGCCGTACCCCTCACGATTGACTGGAATGCCGGCGAGAGCTGTTCCCGCAACATGCATTCCGTGGTAAGCCTTCTGGCGTCCGACGATGATGTTCTTGTCGGGCTGACCGACCTCGTGCCAGTACCGCCGCGCCAGCTTCGCTGCGGTGTCGACGGAATCGGAACCACCCGAGGTGAAGAAGATCTTGCTACCGGGAACCGGCGCGATCTTCGCGAGACGCTCGGCCAATGCCTGTGTGGTTTCGGGGACGAAATCACCGAAGTTGGAAAAGTGAGCGATCTTCGACAGCTGAGCGGCAACGGCGTCGGCGATCTCGGTGCGGCCGTGGCCCACGTTCGTGAACCAGAGCCCGGCAGTTGCGTCGAGGTATCGATTATCCTGCGAGTCCCAGATGTACGCGCCTTCACCGCGAGAAACGACAAATGCGCCGTTCTTCTCGACCGCGCCCATATCCGCGAACCCGTGCCACAGTGCCGAAGCCATCATTTTCCCCTTCGAGTCCAAACGAATACCAACGATGCTGGTGTGCAAACGATGTGCAGCAACTATATCGACACCACAAATCTGCCCCCGAGCGATGCTGCCCAGCGTGGGCGTCCCCGTACCGGGCACGTAATCTCATCACCATGACTTTTGCCGAGAATCTTGCCGCCCTCCCATCGATCGATCACCTCGCCGCCATCAACGTGCTCGACGCCGACGGCACGGTCATCGACACCGTGGAGAACAAGCCGGGCAAGTCCGGTTCGGTCAAGGTCTACAACCACTTGGCGCAGGTCTACGGCGCAATCACCCCTGAAGCCGCAACAGCTGCACTGGCAATCTTTGCCGAGCACACCGAAGATGCGCGCGCGAATCCGGGCAAGCACCCCAACATCGACCGCCTCGATCAGGTTCTTGCCACCGGCAACACCCTCGGACTTCAGGAAGTTCCAGCGCAGTAGCGGGCGCGCATCGTCGTCAGCTGAGCTGTCCGAGAGCAAATCTCACAGTTCGACCGAAGCCCGTTCGGTATCGCCGTACCGCCACCGCGCCCCTAGTTTGCCGACGGCGTTGACGGCCAATGCCATCAACGCCATAGCCACGGCAAGAACGACAAGTCCGACAACCAGGGACACGGAACCGTTGGCCCGGGGATCCAGGAACGGATACGGGTACCAATCGACAATTGCCCCGCGAACGAGCGAATACACGGCGTACAGAGCGGGAAAAGCGAGCCACGTCAACGCCGATCCCTCGGAAATGCGCTGGCGTGGAGGCGAAAACACCCAGTCGGCCAGCAGCACCAACGGAAGAACTTGATGCAGGGCGGAATTGATCCAGGCGTCGTTCAGCGTTACATCGACGTCCGAAAGCAGAACCGCGTAGACGATGCCCGTGATTACCATGTAGAGCGTCACGGCACCTCGAACCGTCTGCCAGGTACGCGACTGCGGATCCCGCAACCCTCCGACAATCAGTACGACGGCTGCAGCGATATTGCTCTCGATGGTGAAATAGCTGAAGTAGTTGACGAGCGAGAATCCCTCGGCATTGCGTAGCGGGATCCACAACAGGGCGGTCAGCCCGTAGACCGCAAACGCAAGACGCAGAATTCTTACCGCCAACGGCGTGGATGTCGCAAATGTCGTCACTGCCCGATCGTGTCACAACGCACTCTGCAGGTGGGACTTTTCCCGGCGTTCGATAAGCTGTTCGTCAGCATGTCTACAACACCACCGGCCCCGCTCTCACCACGACGAAGCGACCTGAAACGCGCCCTGTCCGAGGTCTCACTCCGTGACGAGAACCGTCTGCGGCGCAAACTCGACCGCGCCCGCACTCCGGAAAACTTGACCGCACTGGCCAAGGAGATCGAATCCGCGCGTGTCCGGCTGGCCGAACGCGCGGCTCACGTGCCCGCGGTGTCGTACCCCGAGGCGCTGCCGGTCAGCCAGCGCAAGGACGACATCGCTCGTGCGATCTCCGAGAACCAGGTAGTCATCGTCGCCGGCGAGACCGGCTCCGGCAAGACCACTCAGATCCCCAAGATCTGTCTCGAATTGGGGCGGGGCGTTCGAGGACTGATCGGGCACACCCAGCCCCGCCGGCTCGCTGCGCGAACGGTCGCCGAGCGGATCGCCGAAGAACTCGATACCGAACTCGGCGACGCCGTGGGTTACACGGTGCGATTCACCGATCAGGTTTCCGATCGCACATACGTGAAGTTGATGACCGACGGCATTCTGCTGGCAGAGATTCAGCGCGACAAGATGTTGCGCCGCTACGACACTCTCATCATCGACGAGGCTCACGAACGCAGCCTCAACATCGACTTCATCCTCGGGTATCTGGCGCAGCTACTCCCCCGCCGACCCGACCTCAAGGTCATCATCACTTCGGCGACCATCGACCCGGAGCGGTTCGCTCAGCACTTTGCCGTCGACGGGAAGCCCGCACCGATCGTCGAGGTGTCCGGCCGAACCTTCCCGGTGGAAATGCGTTACCGCCCACTCACTGTCGACTCCGGTGACATCAGCTACGACCGAGATCCTGTCGACGCCGTCTGTGAAGCTGTGGACGAACTCAGCGCAGAGGGCGAGGGCGACATCCTGGTCTTCCTGTCCGGTGAACGCGAGATTCGTGACACCGCAGATGCATTGCGCGACCGCAGACTTCGCAATACCGAAATTGTTCCACTGTATGCACGTCTGTCGGCAGCCGAACAGCACAAGGTGTTCTCGCCGCACACCGGTCGACGAGTTGTCCTGGCCACCAACGTCGCCGAAACTTCTCTGACGGTTCCCGGCATTCGCTACGTCGTTGATCCCGGAACGGCGCGCATCTCGCGGTATTCGGTCCGCACCAAGGTGCAAAGGCTGCCGATCGAACCGATTTCCCAGGCGTCGGCGCGTCAGCGGTCCGGTCGCTGTGGCCGTGTCGCCGAAGGTATCTGCATCCGTCTGTATTCCGAAGAGGACTTCGAAGCCCGGCCGGCGTTCACCGAACCGGAGATCCTGCGCACCAACCTGGCATCCGTGATCCTGCAGATGACGGCGCTCGACCTCGGAGACATTGCGGCATTCCCCTTTGTCGAACCACCGGATTCGCGAGCGATCAAGGACGGCATCGGACTGCTCGAAGAACTGGGCGCAATCTCACGCGGATCCGACGCGTCACATCCGGAACTGACGCCGATCGGCCGCGAATTGGCCCAGATTCCCGTCGACCCTCGCATGGCTCGAATGTTGGTGGAAGCCAAGACAAACGGAGCGCTGCACGAAACGCTGGTCATCGTCGCGGCACTGTCGATACAGGACGTACGAGAGCGGCCCGCCGAGTTCCAGCAGGCCGCCGACGAGAAGCATGCCCGCTTCACGGTCGAGAATTCCGACTTCCTCGCCTACCTGAAGTTGTGGGACTATCTCCGCGAGCAGCGAAACGATCTGTCCTCGAGCCAGTTCCGCAAAATGTGCCGCAACGAGTTCCTGCACTGGCTGCGCATCCGCGAATGGCAAGATCTGCACGGACAGTTGCGTCAGATCACACGTGGACTCGGTTGGTCGGTCAATGAACTACCCGCGGCCGAGAATTCGATCCACCAGTCATTGCTGGCTGGTCTGCTCTCCCACATCGGACTCCGTGAAGGCGAAAAGCGCGACTACCTCGGCGCTCGCGGAAGCCGCTTTGCGATCTTCCCCGGCTCCGGCCTGTTCAAGAAGCCACCACGCTGGGTGATGGCCGCCGAACTGGTGGAGACAACCAGGCTCTGGGCGCGTATGTCCGCGCGCATCGAACCGGAGTGGGCCGAGAAACTGGCCCCCCACCTGGTCAAACGAACCTACTCCGAACCGCATTGGTCGTCCAAGCGTGGTTCGGCCATGGCCTACGAGCGCGTGACACTCTACGGTGTACCCCTGGTTACCGGGCGCGCTGTCACCTACTCGTCGATCGATCCGGAAACTTCGCGCGAACTGTTCATCCGTCATGCACTGGTACAGGGCGAATGGACCACCCAGCACAAGTTCTTCCACGAAAACCGCGCACTACTCGACAATGTCGAAGAACTCGAGAACCGGGCTCGTCGACGCGACATCCTGGTCGACGACGAGACGCTCTACGAGTTCTACGACTCCCGCGTCGGCGCCGAAGCTGTGTCGGCGCGCCACTTCGACAAGTGGTGGAAGACTGCACGCCGGCAAGATCCGAACCTACTGACGTTCACACCCGAAACCGTCGTGAATTCCGACGCCGCAACGGTTGTGGGCGGCGAATACCCGGACGCCTGGCGTCAGGGCGACATGCTTCTGCCACTGACTTATCAGTTCGAACCAGGCAAGGACGACGACGGTGTCACCGCGCACATTCCCGTCGGCCTCCTCGCACAACTCCAACCCGTCGGGTTCGACTGGCTGGTACCTGGCATGCGCGTCGAATTGGTGTCGGCATTGATCAAGACGCTACCCAAGACCGTCCGGCGACAAGTTGTTCCGGCGCCGGACTATGCAGCCGCAGCTCTGGCTTCGGTAAAGCCGCGATCGGAACCGCTGCTCACCGCAATGGCACGCGAGTTGTCCCGGTTGGGTGCAACGCACATCGACGCCAAGGATTTTGATCCGAGCGCCATTCCCGATCACCTTCGGATGACGTTTGTGGTCGAGGACGAATCCGGAAAAGTTCTGGCCAAGGGCAAGGACCTGGCGCAGTTGCGACGCACTCTCGCCCCGCGAGTTCAGAAGGAAGTTGCCAAGGCAGCAACCGGCACCGAGCGGGCAGCAGCGACAGTGTGGACTTCCGAGACACTGGGCGCGCTGGAGCCGACCATCACCCGGAGCATCGGCGGCCAGCAGGTCACCGGATACCCGGCGCTGGTGCCGGAAAACGGCGGCGTGGCCGTACGGGTTCTCAGTACCCCCGCAGCGCAGGCACAAGCCATGCGAGAGGGCACTCGCGCTCTACTTCTCGCGGCTGTACCCACTCAACTCAAGGCAGTGACATCCGGGCTGTCCAATACACACCGGCTCATGCTGGGACAGAATCCCGACGGAAGCCTCGAAGCGTTGGTCGAGGACTGTCGTGTTGCCGCGGCCAACGAGATCATCGCTGCCCACGGCGGACCGGTGCGGACACCCGAGGCATTCGAGGCACTGGTGAAAGTGGCCCGATCGGAATTGGCCGGTCGCGTGTCCGCGATACTGCGCATGATCGTTCCCATTCTCGAACAATCACACCGCTTGAATGTCGTCCTCCACCGATCCAGCGGAGAAGCAGCCGAAGACGTTCGCGAGCAACTGAAATCGCTCCTCTTCCCCGGATTTGTCGCGGAATTGGGTTCGGCGAGACTACGCGAGCTTCCCCGATACCTGGCGGCCGCGACCTTCCGACTCGAAGCACTTCCTGCCAGCGCTCATCGCGACCAACAGGCCATGGACGTTCTCGATCGGGTATACGCCGCATACGACAGATTGTTGAATTCGCTGCCGGAAGAGCGTCGTACCGCCCGAGATGTCGACGCCATCTCGTGGATGATCGAAGAACTTCGGGTGGGGCTGTTTGCACAGTCCTTGGGAACCCCGACTCCGGTCTCGGAGAAGCGGGTACTCAAAGCAATCGAGTCGATCAAACGCTGATCGTCAGGAGTTCACTGCACGATGTTCACGTTGGCGACCGAGCCACCGATCGTTGCGACAGTATTGGCCAAACCTAACGTGACCAAGCTGTTGACTACTGCGAGGATTCCGTTCAAGGGCATAACGCCTCCGTAACGACAGATGCGGACTTTCGGCCCGAATGCTGCGATTCCGACTCGGACCGCTGAACGTACTCGTCGAGCGTAGGCGTCCGTGGCCGGAAAATAGGGACAAAAGCCCTATTTGTTCTCGGAGCGTTATCTGAGGATGCTCCCTCAGCAGGACTCCCTGTCGGCGCACAGGCCGTCGGGTTCACCGATGTTTTGCGTCGTGGTGGTTCTTCTCCGCAGCGTCCAGTGCTGGCGTCAGGGGGGCGAGTGCGGCGCGAAGCTGCTCAGAGAGTGCGCCGGACACCACGACAAGGCCCGTAGCGGTAAGCATTTCAGTGGCGGGCCGCAGCCACTGTTCGAGCGCGATGCGGACCGCGGCTGCCACGCTGGCGGCGAGTACGCGGGCTGTGCGATCGTCGGCGCCGTCAAGTCTGTCGGCAATTGCGCCGGCGAGGGGCTGTTCCATGGCACTCGTGGCGTCAAGGAATACCTCTCGGAGAGCTGGGTGGGTGGTGATCAGCAGTAGTGCGTCGCGACGGTGCTCGCCCGGGTCGGTGTACTGCTCGACGATCGCATCAGCGATGGCATCGGAAAGCCGGACATCCGAGGGTTGCGCTGCAACCGCTACCGCGACCTGGGCTTCCCGCTCAGCGGTAACGGCTGCGACGATCGCATGCTCGCGACTGGGGAAGTAGTTGTTGTAAGTCCTGGGCGAGACGCCGGCTGCGTCGGCGATGTCCTCGACGCGCACGCCGTCCAGCCCACGTTCGAGAGCCAGCTGCAATGCCGATTCGCGCAGAGCTCGTCGGGTGGCTTGCTTCTTTCGCTCGCGCAACCCGGCCTGTTTCATCGTCACGACGTCATCATGCCAGCAAAAACTGCGCATACGTAATATTGCGTACACGCATGTTTATGGTTTAGCGTGTGTCCCCGAGCCGACGTACCCGACACGATGGAGCAGCAGATGCGCAAAAAAGGAATGACATACGACACCGGCTTCGTCCGGAACGGCACGGTGTCACGTGAGGAGTTCGACCCTGAGGTGGTCCGGCGCGAACTCGCCATCATCCGAAACGATCTGCACTGCACCGCAGTCCACATCACCGGCGGTGATCCCGACCGGCTCGAGCTCGCCGCCCGCTGCGCCGCCGAGTCGGGCCTGGAGGTCTGGTTCTCCCCCTACCCCCTTGAACTGACCCCCGACGAGATCGTGCCCCTGTTCGCCGACTGCGCCGAGCGGGCCGAACGGATCCGACGCACTGGAGCCGAGATCGTATTCGTCGCCGGTGTCGAGCTGAGCATCATGAACCGGGGATTCGTCTCTGGAGACAGCACTGCAGAACGACTGGACACGCTGTTGGGTGACCCCCACGCCCGAACCGCCCGGTTCGCTGAGGTGAGCACTCGCCTCAACGACTTCTTCGGTGAAGCCCTGCCCGTCGTGCGCGCGCAATTTCGAGGCAAGGTCACCTATGCCTGCATACAGTTCGAGCAAGTCGATTGGACTCCGTTCGACTATTTGTCGATCGAGCTGATCCGGTCCGCGGAGGTGGCCGACCAGTTCCGGGAGGGCGTTCGCACCCTCGTCGCGCAAGGAAAACCAGTGGCTGTCACCGGATTTGGGACAGCAACGTGGCGCGGATCCGGCGATATGGCGCCGCGCAGCATGGAGATCGTCGAGCATGACGCGCATGGTGAACCGATCCGGTTGAACGGCCACTACACGCGTGACGAGGCCGGCCAAGCGGAGTACCTGAGTGAACTACTCGAAATCTTCGACAGCGAGGGCGTTGACAGCACCTTCGTGTTTCTCTTCGCGCTCTACAACTACCCGCACCGCCCCGACGGTGACCCGCGCGACGACCTGGACCTCGCCAGCCTCGGGATCGTGAAGGTCCTCGAAAACCACAGCGGGCAGACCTACCCCGATATGCAGTGGGAGCCCAAGGCTGCGTTTACTGCCGTGGCTGAATACTACCGCGAGTGATGCTCGGCCGGGCACCCGCTCCAAGCTCGAACATCAACGATCTCGACATCAGTCGACTGAGACGACTTCTTCGCCGGACGCTTGTGCGTCCACGCGGGTTCGCATATCCGTGATCTCTCGCTCGAAATCTTCGGCGGAGCTGAAGGATTTATAGACCGACGCAAACCGGAGATACGCCACCTCGTCAAGGTTCCGCAACGGGTCCAAGATTGCCAATCCCACTTCGTTACTCGGAATCTCAGCCGAACCGGAAGCACGCACGGCATCCTCGACCTGTTGAGCCAACAAATTCAACGAATCGTTGTCGACATGACGGCCCTGGCACGCGCGGCGCACACCCTTGACCACTTTCTCGCGACTGAAAGGCTCCGTGACACCACTGCGCTTGACTACCGACAGCACCGCCGTCTCGACTGTCGTGAAGCGACGACCACATTCGGGACACGAACGACGACGGCGAATTGCCTGACCTTCATCCGCCTCACGCGAGTCGACCACTCGGGAGTCAGGGTGCCGGCAGAACGGGCAATGCATCGCGGTTCCTTCTTCGTTGCCGGAAATGGCCGCAATCGAAATTTCCCACCAACCGCAAATCTTCCAAAGATTCACAGAGCAGTTGCGCGACCACCCGAGGTGGTGTGACTGTCAAGGTCACAGCTTACTCGTTCGACACCACCCGAACGCGCGCTCGGTCCTTCTCCGCCCGTGGAGTGCTTGACACCGGCGCACACCGTAACCTCGAACCGCGCTGCGCGGACCTCAACGCCCCTGCGCGGCAGGAACAATCAGCGTCTGACCTACTTTCAGCCTGGAATCATTCATTGCATTGAGATCCATGATCCGCTCGATAACAACACCCACCGATTGGCCAGGAGCAATATCGGCTGCGATGTCACTCAGCGATTCACCTGCCGCAACACGTACAACGGAGGTAGCGCCGACCGGATCCGAAGCACCACTTGTGGACACAGCAGCGAGCCCCACCAGACCGAGCACCGTCAGGGCAGTCAGCAGCACTCCCGTTGCCATACTCCGCCAACCGAGTCCGCCGGAATCGACACGATCGACATCGACGTGATGAGGCGCCCGTGAGACTCCGACCCGATTGCGATGATCGAAGTTACCGCTGTGAGGCCGCGAAGAATCCGAATCTCGATCGAATCGGCGATCACCGACCGGCTCACGAACAGCGTCACGACGTCCGCGAATGTCTAGCGCCTCACGGCGGACGCGATAGGCCATCGCCCCGACGGCCTCGTCGTACGGCGCGGCATCGTAGAACGACGCGTGATACTTCGGCGCCACCGGAGAATGCGGAAGTGCCTGATCAGAAGCTGGGTCGTACTCGAAAGCTGCGTCGTACTTCAGTGCTGCGTTGCCCATCTTGACCTCCGCGGATCTACACCGGCTCATTCGAACTCGTTAGCGGTTCGAACCTGCGTTCGATGGAACGCATGTTCGAATTTCTACCACGTCTGACTGACAAAGTCTCCTGTTCGAGCGACACAGGTCGAACAGATGTTTGAAACCGCGAGCAAATGCGACTAGATTCGTGTCAAGTCACACAGTGGGAATTCCGAACTGGGAATTCCGAACTGGGAATCCCGAACTGAGATTCCCGGTGCGACACGCACAGAGAACCACGCACCACCGACAAGAAAGCTCCACCGGATAACAAGCTCGGCCGATTGATCACAGCACCGCCATAATCCTGATATTCACTGCACGGACAAATATTCACCGCAAACACGGAAGGCTCAACGCCATGAAGGACGATCGCTCCACAAGTGCCGCAACGGCAGGCGTTGCCGCGACGTCAGCCGAGACGCTCACCCAACGGCAGCGCCGTGTTCTCGAAGTGATCCGGGATTCGGTGAGCGAGCGTGGCTACCCGCCCAGCATCCGCGAGATCGGCGACGCCGTGGGGTTGACGTCGACCTCGTCGGTCGCACATCAACTCCGCACGCTGGAGCGCAAGGGCTTCATTCGCCGCGACCCCAATCGCCCTCGTGCGGTGGACGTCCGCGGCCTGGACGAGGTTGCTGCCGACACCGCTATCGCTTCGGTGACGAGGCACGCGTCGGAGATTCGCAGCGCCGCGGGCGATCCGCTTCCGGAACCTGCATTCGTGCCGGTCCTCGGTCGCATCGCTGCGGGCGGGCCGATCCTCGCGGAAGAAGCTGTCGAAGAGGTGTTCCCACTCCCCCGCGAGCTGGTCGGGCAGGGTTCGCTCTTCATGCTCAAGGTTGTCGGTGAATCCATGGTCGAAGCTGCGATCTGTGACGGCGACTGGGTAGTCGTACGTCAGCAGAATGTCGCCGAGAACGGGGACATCGTTGCCGCGATGATCGACGGCGAGGCAACGGTCAAGACGTTCAAGCGGGTCAAGAAGGACGTGTGGCTGATGCCGCACAATCCCCTGTTCGAACCCATCTCCGGTAACAACGCCGTCATCCTCGGCAAGGTTGTCACCGTGATGCGCAAGATCTGACGCGCACAGAGCAAAGCAACAAAGCAACGATGGCCCCGGCTGATGCCGGGGCCATCGTTGTCGCTGCTGTTATCAGAGGTTCAGCGACCGTCCGATAATCTCCTTCATGATTTCGGTAGTGCCACCGTAAATGGTCTGCACGCGAGAATCCATGTACGCCTTGGCAACCGGGTATTCCTTCATGTATCCGTAACCGCCATGAAGCTGGAGGCAACGGTCGATCAGCTTGACCTGGGCCTCGGTGGTCCACCACTTTGCCATGGCGGCTTCCTGCACGGTCAGCTTCTCGGCGTTGAGTTGCTCGATGAACTTGTCGACGAGAACGCGAACGGCCGTGGTCTCCGTGGCCAATTCGGCCAACACGAATCGGGTGTTCTGGAAGCTGCCGATCGACTTGCCGAAAGCCTTGCGGTCACGGCAGTACTGAATGGTCTTCTCGAGCACGGATTCCATGGCTGCAGCGGCCACCACTGCGATGGAAAGACGTTCCTGCGGAAGGTTCTTCATCAGGTAGAGGAAGCCCATTCCCTCTTCGCCGAGCAGGTTGGCTGCGGGAACCCGAACGTCGGTGAAGCTGAGTTCTGCGGTGTCCTGTGCCTTCATGCCGATCTTGTCGAGATTGCGTCCGCGCTCGAAGCCCGGCATGTCGCGCTCGACCACGAAGAGGCTGAATCCCTGTGCGCCCTTGTCGGGATCGGTACACGCCACAACGATGACGAGGTCAGCGTTGATACCGTTGGTGATGAACGTCTTGGACCCGTTGAGGATCCAGTGGTCACCGTCGCGGACTGCCTTGGTCTTGATGCCCTGCAGGTCACTGCCCGTGCCTGGTTCCGTCATCGCGATCGCGGAGATCAGTTCGCCTGACGCGAATCCGGGGAGCCAGCGCTGCTTCTGCTCGTCGTTGCACAGGTCAAGTAGGTACGGCGCCACAACGTCGTTGTGGAGTGTGAAGCCGAGCCCGCTGTACCCACCCTTGGTGGCTTCCTCGGTGATGATCGCGTTGTAACGGAAGTCCTTGACGCCGCCTCCGCCGAATTCCTCGGGAACGGCCATTCCCAGAAAGCCCTGCTTTCCGGCTTCGACCCACACACCGCGATCGACGATGTTCTGCTCTTCCCACTGATCGTGGAAGGGCGCGACGTGCTGGGCCAAGAACTTCTGGAAGGACTCCCGGAAAAGGTCGTGCTCCGGTTCGAACAGGGTACGTTCCACGCCAGCTCCTACTACTTCGATGCATCGTGGGCGAACTGATGTCCACTCGTCCCACTTGACTGTCGTACCGACGCTAGAACCGAAGGGTGCCGCGCGTCGATGACCCGAACGATCACGATTCGTGACTGTACCGGTTAACTGTTACCCGAAGTACGGAATTTGGCCAGATAGCGCATGACCGGGTACGCGACGAGGATGCCGATCGAGCCCCACGCGATACCACCGAGCTCGACGGAGCCGATGGTGAGTGTCAGATTGCCGATACCGGCTACCAGTGCGGCAGCTGCCACAGTCAGGTTCACCGGATCGGTGAAATCGACCTTTGCCTCCATCCAGATCCGCACGCCGAGAATGCCGATCAGGCCGTACAGGACCATGGTCGCGCCGCCGATGACGCCGTTCGGAACCGTGAACACCAGCGCGCCGAACTTGGGCGAGAACGCCAGAACCACCGCTGTGGCCGCCGCAACCCAGTAGGCAGCAGTCGAGTAGACGCGGGTAGCGGCCATCACGCCGATGTTCTCGGCATACGTCGTGGTTCCCGAGCCTCCGCCCGCGCCGGCCAAGGTAGTTGCCAGACCGTCGGCAAAAAGTGCGTTTCCGGCGAGGTCGTCCAACGACTTTCCAGTCATTGCCGACACAGCTTTGACGTGTCCGACGTTTTCGGCCACCAACACGATTACTACTGGCAGCGCCAACACGATCACGGACCAATCGAACGACGGACCATGCAGGCTCGGAACACCGAACCAGTCGGCTTCTCGCAGCGCGTTGACGCGCTCGCTGTCGAGGCCACCGTAGATCGCGGCAAAGACCCAGCCGATCACGACGCCGACAAGGATTCCGAGGCGGCCGAGCAGACCAGGCCCGACCACCGTGACCAGAAGAATCGAGAACAACGTCACGGTCGCGATCAGAGGCTGCGACTGGTACGACCCGGCTGCGGTCGGAGCAAGATTGAGACCGATCAACGCCACGACGGCACCGGTCACCACCGGGGGCATGACTGCGTCGATCACACGTCCGCCGATCACACGCACGGCAACACCGATAAGCATCAGTACGATGCCGACAGCCATGACCGCACCGAGCTGCGCGGCCGGGCCGGACCCGGCCGACGCCGTCAGCGGCGCGATGAACGCAAACGACGAACCGAGGTAACTCGGTATCCGCCCCTTGGTGATGATCAGGAACAGCGCGGTACCGATACCCGAGAACAGCAGGGTGGTCGTGACCGGAAAGCCGGTAATCGTCGGCACGAGCAACGTCGCACCGAACATCGCGATGACGTGCTGCATTCCGATACCGATGGTTCGGGGCCAACTGAGCCGTTCGTCCGGGCCCACCACGGCGCCGTCGGCAATTCGTTTACCGTCGCCGTGGACAGTCCAACCGATTCCGCTGGCCCCGGTCGTCGTTTCTCGTTTAGTCACAGCCCGAAATACTAGGTCAGTGCAGGTACTGCGACCTCATTCGGTTCAACTCAGGGCCAGTGCAGCTGCCTTTCGTGCCGACGCGGGATCGCCGGTGGCCAGAACTGCGGACGCCGCAGCGACGCACTGCTCCATCGTGACGGAACCGACCTTGGCGCCGACGCCGGCAACGGACGCGGCCGCACACGAGAGTGACGAGACACCAAGTCCGGCAAGAACGCACGCCAGCAACGGGTCGGCCGCCGCCTCGCCGCACACCCCCACTCGCTTGCCGACGGCCTGACCGGCTTGCGCGGTGCGAGCGACCAACGCGAGCACTGCCGGTTGCCACGGATCGGTGAGCTCGGCGAGTTCGGACGACATTCGGTCGGCGGCCATCGTGTACTGAGCCAAGTCGTTTGTACCGATGGAGAGAAACTCGACGTGCTCGAGGATTTGATCAGCCAGCAACGCCGCCGCCGGGACCTCGACCATGACGCCGGGAACCAAACCACGGACTCGAACGGCGTCGGCGAAGCGCTTGGCTTCCGCCGGCGTCGCGATCATCGGCGCCATGACCCACGGCGACGAGCCCGTCCGCGCTGCCGCGGCCGCGATCGCGTCGAGTTGCCGATCGAGAATTCCCATGTCCTGCCACGCAATTCGGACGCCCCGTACGCCGAGAGCGGGATTCGCTTCCTCCTGGTGATTGGCGAACTTCAAGGGCTTGTCCGACCCCGCGTCGAGGGTGCGGATGATGATCTTCTTGCCCGCGAACGCTTCCAGAACTTCTACGTAGATTGCCGCCTGCTCGTCGACCGTCGGCTCGGTTTCACGTCCGAGGAAGCACAGTTCGGTGCGGAACAGTCCGATGCCGTCGGCTGCGGTGAGCGCTGCCGCACGGGCACCGGCGCCATCCTGGACATTGGCCAGAACGTCAATGGGCCTACCGTCGGCCGTCTTCCCCGGGCCGACCCAGGTGCTGACCCGCTCACGTTCGAGCCTGGATTGCTCGACCTGCGCCTTTGCCTTGTCTGCGTCGGGATTGCTGATCACCTCACCGGTAGTCCCGTCGATCAGCACCGGTGTACCGGCTTCTACCGTGCCCAAATCCTTGACCGCCACGATGCACGGAATGCCCAGTTGACGGGCGATGATCGCGGTGTGGCTGGTGGGTCCACCGAGGACGGTCACGAGTCCGATGATCTTGGTTGCATCGAGCCCGGCGGTGTCGGCCGGCGCAAGATCGTCGGCGCACAGAACGGACGGCGTCTCGGGGGCGGGAATTCCGGGTTCCGGTAGCCCGGACAACTCGGCGATCACCCGATCGCGAACGTCCTCGAGGTCCGTCACCCGCTCTGCCATGACCCCGCCGAGCTTCGTGAACATCGTCACGAACTGTTCGGTCGCCGCAATGGCGGCCTGGACCGGAGGAACCCCGGCAGCGATGGATTTTTGCACTTTTGCGATCCAGCCGCGGTCGGCTGCCATGGCCGCATTGGCCGTGAGCACCTCAGCGGCAGCGCCGGTCGCAGAGGCCGCCCGTGCAAGCAGTCGGCCTTCCACGGCCTTGGCCGCTGCGATGAAATCGTCCTGAGCGGCGGCACGCACCGACTCGTCCAGTGGTGGGGCTTCGGCGATCAACTCGGGGCGCCGGGAAGGCCAGATTGCCGGGCCGTATGCGACCCCGGGAACAACCGGTGTTCCATGCACACTCGCGATATCGATCTGTTCGGTCATCGGTCCTCCTAGAAACGATTTGCCCGACTGGCCACCAACCGTAGGTCCCACGCCGCGCTGACTTCCTGTTCAGCTTTGTTGTGACGAAGATTACTCGCAACTCTTGACATGTCAACACACTCGGGCGTAAAACAACATAAAGCAACATTGACTGTGACTCGCACCGCACCCGCGAATCACGACCGGCACCAAACAGACCGGCACCAAGCCGGCCGGCACCAAGCAATGGAGAGACTGTGTACGCGGAAGAACGCCAACAAGCGATAGGCACGATGGTGTCGCAGCGCGGACGCATGTCCGTCGCAGCACTGTCCGAGACCTTCGGCGTCACCACCGAAACAGTCAGGCGTGATCTGGCCTTCCTCGAACGAATCGGGCAGGTACGACGCGTCCACGGCGGCGCGGTACCCACCGCCTCACTGCGCGTCACCGAACCCGGCATGGCAGAACGCGATCAAACCCGCGCGGAACAGAAAGACCGCATCGCCCGTTGCGCGCTGTCGTACCTGCCGCCGAACGGCGGTAGTGCACTCTTCGACGCCGGCACCACCACCGGTCGGATGATTCCCGAGATTCCGACCGATCTCGATTTCACGGCAGTCACCAATTCGGTTCCGATCGGCGCACGACTCGCGTCGATGAACTCGGTATCGCTGATCCTCGTCGGCGGCCGGGTCCGCGGAGTCACCCAAGCCTCGGTCGGCGAGGACGCACTACGAGTGCTCGGCACCTTGCGCGTCGATGTCGCCTTCATCGGCACCAACGCCATCAGCCTCGGGCACGGATTGTCCACCCCGGACAGCGAGGAGGCAGCAGTCAAACGAGCAATGGTCAAGGCCGCCAATCACGTAGTGGTACTGGCAGATTCAAGCAAAGTGGGCCGCGAGCATCTCATCAGCTTCGCGCCGCTCGACAGCATCGACGTCCTCATCACCGACGAGGACATCACCCCGACCGACACGTCCGAGTTCCACGACCAGGGAATCGAGGTAGTCATCGCATGATCGTCACCCTGACGGCCAACCCGAGCATCGACCGAACGGTGCAACTGGAGCAACCGCTCCAGCGCGGCTCAGTCCTGCGAGCCCTCTCCACCCGCAGCGATCCGGGCGGCAAGGGGGTGAACGTGGCCCGAGTCCTGAGTGCGGCAAAACTCGAGGCCCTGGCAATCCTTCCCGGAAATCCGGGCGATCCCCTGCTCAGCGCACTGGCCGGTGGCGGAATCCCCCACCTCGGCGTCGCAACCGAGGGCCTCGCGCGCACTAACATCACCGTCGCCGAACCGGACGGAACCACAACAAAGATCAACGAACCTGGCGCAGCGCTGCCTGCTTCTACGCTCGACAACCTGGCGCGCGAACTCGTCTCACGAGCGGACGTGGCCAGCTGGATCGTGCTGTCCGGCTCCATTCCACCAGGCGTTTCTCCCGGCTGGTACGGCGAACTTGTTGCCGCACTACGTGATCACCCGTGCAAGGTCGCGGTCGACACCTCCGACGCGCCGCTGTCCGCTCTCGCGGACAACTTTCCGCTCACAGCACCGGATCTCCTCAAGCCCAACGGCGAAGAGTTGGCTCAACTTACCGGTGTCGACGGCAATGCCCTGGAAAATGCTGCGCAAGAAGGCGATCCGGGGCCCGCGATCGCAGCGGCCACCCTTCTGGTCGAACGCGGTGTCGGCGCGGTGCTCGCGACCCTCGGCGCAGCGGGAGCGGTATTGGTCACCGCCGAAGGCTCTTGGATTGCCACTGCTCCCCCGATCGTCGCGGTCAGTACCGTCGGCGCCGGCGATTCCTCACTTGCCGGATACATCCTGGCGGCGACCGCCGGGGCTGATCCGGGCGAATGCCTGCGCCACGCTGTCGCCTACGGAAGTGCTGCCGCATCCCTTCCCGGCACTACCCTCCCGACGCCACAACAAGTCGATCTTGCAGGCGTCACGATCTCGTCTGCCACATCCGCACCCGCCCTGCCCACCGAACTCGCCTGACGCCGTAAGGAAATCGACATGTCCGAACCCACCGCACGCAGTTCCGGCTCCCCGATCATCAGCCCTGAACTGATCTCACTCGACACCAACCTCGGCGCCTCGAAAGAGGACGTCATTCGCGCCCTGGCCGCACGTCTTACTGCAGCGGGACGGGCTGACAACGCCGACGGTCTGGTCGACGCAGCGCTGGCCCGCGAAGCGCAATCTGCGACCGGCCTCCCCGGCGGAATCGCGATTCCACATTGCCGCGCCGAGGCCGTGACATCGGCGTCGCTGGGGTTTGCGCGACTCGATCCGAAGGTCGACTTCGGCGCCCCCGACGGTCCCGCAGACCTGGTGTTCCTGATCGCTGCCCCCGAGGGCGCCGGCGCCGAGCACATGAAGCTCCTGTCGTCACTGGCTCGCGCGTTGGTGCGACCCGCATTCGTGACATCCCTGCGCGAGGCTGCGACACCCGACGACATCGTGCGATTGGTGGACGAGGTGCTCAACCCGGCACCGGCAAAGCCCGCAACTCCGGCGCCGGCCGCTGCTGCTGTTTCCACAGCGAAACACTCGGCGGATCCAACGGCACCGGAGCCGGCCGCGCCTGCCGCTGCCGAGCGGCACATCGTTGCCGTCACTGCCTGCCCTACCGGTATCGCCCACACGTACATGGCCGCCGATTCCCTCGTTGCCGCCGGTGAGCGCGCCGGTGTCACGGTGCATGTGGAAACACAGGGCTCCAGCGGAAGCACACCACTCTCGCCGTCGCTCATCGCAAGTGCCGCGGCCGTCATCTTCGCCACCGATGTCGGGGTGAAGGGTCGCGAGCGGTTCGCCGGTAAACCCGTGGTGGCGTCCGGAGTGAAACGGGCCATCAACGAACCGGACAAGATGCTGGCCGAAGCGCTCCGCGCCGCCGACAATCCCGCAGCCGCAACGGTGGACGGGTCCGTGACCGCCGACGCGGATGACGGCGAGTCCGGCGACGTCGGATTCGGCACGCATCTGCGCCAGGTTCTCCTGACCGGCGTCAGCTACATGATTCCGTTTGTCGCCGCCGGTGGTTTGCTCATCGCACTCGGTTTCCTGCTCGGCGGTTACGAAATCTCCGGTCCGGCCGGAGACATCGTTCTCAACAATTCACTGACCAACCTGCCCGACGGCGGCCTCGCCACGTACCTCGGCGCCGTTCTGTTCCAGATCGGTTCGCTGGCCTTCAGCTTCCTCGTACCGGCGCTCGCGGGTTACATAGCGTTTGCCATCGCCGACCGGCCAGGCATCGCCCCCGGCTTCACAGCCGGCGCGGTGGCGGTCTTCGTCGGCGCCGGATTCATCGGTGGCCTGGTCGGTGGTCTGATCGCCGGTGTTGTCGCCCTGTACATCGGCCGGATCTCCGTACCGCAGTGGCTCCGCGGACTGATGCCCGTCGTGATCATTCCGCTGTTCGCCACCATGATCGTCGGCGCGCTGATGTTCCTCGTCCTCGGACGCCCCTTGGCCGCGATCACCACCGGACTCACCGACTGGCTCAACGGACTCTCGGGTAGCTCCGCGATCTTCCTCGGCATCATCCTCGGCCTGATGATGTGCTTCGACCTGGGCGGACCGGTCAACAAGGCTGCTTACGCCTTCGCTGTAGCCGGCCTGAACGTCGACGACCCCGCGTCACTGCGCATCATGGCCGCCGTCATGGCAGCCGGTATGGTCCCGCCGCTCGCGATGGCACTTGCATCCACCGTCCTGCGTCCCCAGTTGTTCAGTGAAGCGGAACGCGAAAACGGAAAAGCTGCCTGGTTGCTCGGCGCTGCCTTCATCTCCGAAGGTGCCATCCCCTTCGCCGCTGCCGATCCGCTCCGCGTCATTCCCTCGATGATGGCCGGCGGCGCCGTCACGGGCGGTCTGATCATGGCGTTCGACGTCACACTGAGCGCCCCACATGGCGGAATCTTCGTATTCTTCGCAGTCGGCGGAATCGGCTGGTTCCTCATCTCCCTTGCCGCCGGAACCGTCGTAGCCGCGCTGGCGGTCATCGGCGCAAAACAGTTCATCCGAAGTGGCCCGTCAGACGCCGAGTTGGACCCCGAAATCGTGCCCGCTGCGGCATGATCGACATCACACCCACCACCACCCTGAGGAGTTCTCATGCCAAGTAAGACAGTTGCCGTAGGTTCCGCAGTCGGCCTCCACGCCCGCCCTGCTGCCCTCATCGCCGAAGCCGTGGGAGCCTCCGGAGCCACCGTGACTCTTGCCGTTGCCGGCGAAGAACCCGTCGACGCCGGCTCGGCGCTGATGATCATGACGCTCGGCGCCGCCAAGGGCGCCGAAGTCACCATCGAATCCGACGACATCGACGCTCTCGAGAAGGTTGCCGAGTTGGTTGCTGCCGATCTCGACGCCTGAATCGCCGTCACCCAAAGCCGGACGCTCATGCGAGTGTCCGGCTTTGTGTTGTCTGTCTACGATTATCTATCTGCGCTTGCGAATACGAACGAACAAACCAACGCCCACGAGAAGCACAACAACAACAACAACACCGCCGACAATGCCCCACGCCGCTGCGTTACTCGGCTCTTCGCCCACGTGGTCTCCGGCAGAGATGTCGGCCACGTACGCGCCACCGTCCTGCGACGCCAGTGTCGCGGCAGCGCCCCGCAACACGTACAGCGGCGGGAGCTCACCGCCCCTCGACTCGGAACCGATCACAAGATCACCGGCATCCGTGAAGGTGACCGACTCGCCCTGAGGCTGATACGGCGTCGGAATGCGTAGCGGCTGCCCCTCGGTGAGTGCGGCGCCGATTCCTTCGCCGCCGACCCGGTAGAGATAGACGTCCGAATAATTCCTCAGGGCAACCATCGAACCGTCGCCGGATACAGCGCCGCCCGTGAACATCGAGGCGCTCGATCCATCCCCGGTGGCGAGTGTTCCGACTCGTGTCAGGGGTGTCGGCCCGGGTTCGGCCAGCGCGGAGATGGCCTGCCCCTGTGCGGGTGTGTAGATGCTGCTCGTCCCGAAAAGCTCCTTCGTCACGACAAATACGCGACCACTGCGATCGACAAGCACGGTTTCGGCGTCGTGTGGTCCATCGGGGTAGGTTGCGCGATGCAACGAGCCGCTGCCCGACTCGAGGTCTAGCGTGATGAACGCGACGGTTTCGCGGGTACGGAGATTGTCGCCGATGTCCGCGAGAATCAGTGAACCGTCGTAATACGCCAGATCCTCGATGTCGTACGGATCGATCGGCACGGGAATCCGGTTGTGCACAACACAATCGGCGTCCAGCTTCAGGACTACTTCGTCGTTCCCACTGTCGCCGACGGCATAGAAACGGTCGCCGACGGCGACCATGCCGGACAGTTCCTCGAGTCCGGGATCGGTTGGTGTGCAGAGCGGTTCGAATACACCCGCCTCTGGAACGGGTGTATTCGCTTGTGCTCCAGCACTTCCGGACAGGAGCACCACCAGCACGGTGCACGCGGCGGTTACACCGAGTGAACTACGCACTCGGTGCGTACTCGACCAAAGCCGACGCCAATATCTGGGGAACTCGGGCGTGAACTCGAGTGCCGGACTCTTCGTGAGCTGAGTCCAGAATTGTTCCGTCGGAATGGATCTTCGCCATCAGATCGCCGCGGTGATACGGAACCAGTACGTCGACCTCCACGTCGGGGCGCACCAGAACCTCGGCAAGGTGTGCCCGCAGTTCCGCAATTCCCTCGCCCGTCTTGGCCGAGACGAACACAGCGCCGGGCAGCAATGCACGCAACTGCGTGAGCGTGACCGGATCTGCGGCGTCGATCTTGTTCACCACGATCAACTCCGGCGGCGCCGGCGAATTGGTTTCGCGCAGAACGTCCGTGATCACTTCGCGGACGGCTTTGATCTGTTCGGTGGGCAACGCGTCGGAACCGTCGACAACGTGCATCAGCAGATCCGCGTCGGCAACCTCTTCCAGAGTCGAACGGAATGCCTCGATCAACTGGGTGGGAAGATGCCGAACAAAACCAACGGTGTCCGTCAGGACGTACTCGCGGCCGTCTTCGAGCGACGCCCGGCGGGTAGTCGGATCCAGCGTGGCGAACAGTGCGTTTTCCACCAATACGCCTGCCCCGGTAAGCGAATTGAGCAAGCTCGACTTGCCGGCATTGGTGTAGCCGACGATGGCAACGGCTGGAATGTCGCTGCGCAGTCGACGCGTCCGCTTGGTGTCACGGGCCGCCTTCATGGCCTTGATCTCGCGCCGCAGTTTTGCCATGCGCTCACGAATGCGTCGGCGATCGGTTTCGATCTTGGTCTCACCAGGACCACGCAGACCCACACCGCCGTTGCTGCCGGCGCGACCACCGGCCTGGCGCGACATCGACTCGCCCCAACCACGCAGGCGAGGAAGCATGTACTCCATCTGTGCGAAAGCGACCTGAGCTTTGCCTTCGCGGGACGTGGCGTGCTGAGCAAATATATCGAGAATCAGGGCCGTACGGTCGATGACCTTGACCTTGACGATCTTCTCCAGCGCAGTGAGCTGCGCAGGTGTCAATTCACCGTCGCACACCACGGTGTCGGCGCCCGTCGAGAGCACCATCTCACGCAGTTCCTGGGACTTGCCGGAACCGATGTACGTAGCCGTGTCGGGTTTGTCGCGGCGCTGAACGAGGCTGTCGAGAACCTCGGAACCGGCCGTGTCTGCCAGCGCAGCCAACTCGGCCATACTGGACGCTGCCTGCTCCGCTGTCCCCTGAGTCCAGACGCCCACCAGGACAACACGCTCGAGGCGCAGCTGGCGGTACTCGACCTCGGTGACGTCTTCCAGCTCGGTAGACAGTCCCGCAACGCGGCGCAATGCGCCACGCTCGGAAAGCTGCATCTCGCCAACCGACGGCGTTCCGGAACCGGAAGACGCTGAGTAATCGGACTCCTCGCCGGAGTCTGTGTAATCGGACCCCTCGCCGGAGCCTGTGTAATCAGACCCCTCGCCAGAGTCTGCAGTTGAAGAGTCGGCAGCAAACGATTCTGCAGACTCGTCTGCAGTGGATTCTTGATTGTCATGTGATTTCGTCATACAAGATCCATGTTCCCACGAAACCTCACAGCGGCGCATCCGCTTTTCGCGTACGGCATACGCAGCTCATCCGAGTGATCGCCACCAGTCGTCGCTGATCGATCCTACTGCGAGCAGAACCGACGGTCCGCGAAGCTCAGCGACACCCTGCTCGATCGCGACCTGAACCTCGCCGCCGAGAACTCGGACGGCGACAGTGCCGTCACTGCGACCGTCGTGGCGCAGCGCCGCTGCCGCTGCCGCGACAGTCCCGGTTCCACACGAACGTGTCTCGCCCACACCCCGCTCGTACACGCGCATGCCGACACTGCCGTCTTCGATTGGCGTCACGAATTCCACGTTCACGCCGTGCGGGAAGAATGCCGGATCGAATGCCGGTGCGATAGACAGATCCAGCGCAGCCAACTGCTCGGCGCGGAGATCTTTCTCGACGCAGGCCAGGTGCGGATTGCCGACATCGATTCCCAGACCGGTGAATGCCCGGCCCTCGATGCTGGCGCTACTGGTTCCCAACTCGGTGACTGTTCCCATACCTACCGTGACGTCACCCGCGGTGGCGCCTGTCGAGTGAACCACCACCGGCCTTGCACCAGCCCGGCTGCCGACGACGAACTCGCGACGGTTCTCGAGACCGGATGCCGTCAGGTAATGCGCAAACACCCGAACACCGTTTCCGCACATCTCGGCGATCGAGCCGTCGCCGTTGCGGTAGTCCATGAACCAGTCGTCAGCGACAATTCCTGCCGGAATCTCGCTCAGGACGCCGGCGTCGGCAAGCGCACCGGCGCGCGCGACACGCAGGATTCCGTCGGCACCCAATCCCTGACGACGGTCACAGAGCGCCGCGACGCGCGCCGGCTCGAGATCGATCGCGACATCGAGATCGGGAAGCACGACAAAGTCGTTCTGAGTGCCGTGGCCCTTGCTGAAATCCATGGGCGCCATCCTATCCGGACCACCCGGACCCTTACGCCGGTGAGGCAGTGACCACCAGGTTGTGCTCGTACGTGAAACCGGAGGGCATCGACGGATCGGGAACCGTCGGGCCGCCGCAGGTAACCAGCACGAGTCTCGGTGCTCCGGTGTCCTCGAAGAACTCGGTCGGCAAGGCCACCTTCTCGTAGAGCTTCAGACTCGCGGCGGTGTACGTGTACATAGTGCCGGCGTCGTCGGTGGCGTAGATCGGCGTTCCCGGTTTGATCTGGTGCAACGGCCAGAGCGCGCCGTGGGTGCGGTCACCGTCGTCGACGTGCCCGGCGACAAGATTGGTGCCGTCGGGCTCACCGAATTGCACGTCGTTCAGGAAGTGCGAGACCTTGTCGGGATGCGGAAGGATCATGCCGCGATTGGCGCCCAGACCACTGGTCACGATGTCGGCTCGCACGTCGAGATCCGGGATCGCGAGCGTGTTGGGCGGCAGATCGGTCGGTACGGGAGCCCAGACAGTTCCGGGGTCCGGCGCTGTTCCGACCTCGAATGGAGCATCGGGCAATGGTGCGCTGATCGGTTTTCCCGCAGCACTGACAGCCACGTAGACAAGGATTCCACCCGCTGCCAGTAACACGACCAGGAGAAGAATCAGGGGCAGAGTCGTCTTGCGCTTGCGGGGCGTTCGAGCGTGCACCGCGGTCTGCACCATGTTCTCTTCACCCTTCGTCAGCTGGCCACCGCACCCGATAGCCATAACTGTAAGATAGCTGAATTCGGGGAAGCGTTACACACGGGGCCGCACAACTACTGCGCTACTCCCGCCACAGCCTCACGCGCGGCGTCCAGCAAACTGTCAGCGCCGCCGTCGAGCCACTGGACCCGCGTATCGCGACGGAACCACGACCGCTGACGCCGAACGTATCGACGAGTCCCGATGAAGGTGCGCTCGAGTGCCTCCGCAAGGTCGTATTCACCGTCGAGATGAGCCAGTACCTGCGCATAGCCGATCGCTCGCGGCGCGGTCACGCCGTCGCGGAGACCCTGTTCGATCAACGCCTCGACCTCACCGACCAATCCGGCGTCGAACATCAACTCCGTCCGCAGCCGAATACGCGCATCCAACTGTTCCGTATCCCGATCGACCCCCAAGATCCTTGTACCCCAACGAGGTTCACCGATCTGGGGAGCTGACGCCGCAAATGGCTGCCCGGTCAACTCCACAACCTCGAGCGCACGCACCATGCGGCGGCCGTCGGTCGGAAGTATCGACGCAGCCGCAACGGGATCCGCCGCCACCAGCGCGGCATGCACCGCCGCGATTCCCTCGTCTGCAAGCACAGCTTCCCACCGCGCACGCACCACGGGGTCGGTGGCCGGGAAGGCCCACTCGTCCAGGAGCGATTGCACGTACATCATGGATCCACCGACGATGACGGGCACTTTTCTCTCCGCCATCAACCGCTCCACGATGGTGATGGCGTCGTGTTGATACCGCGCCACGGTGGCCGTCTCGGTGACATCGAGCACGTCGAGCAGGTGATGCGGAATCCCGCGGCGTTCACCGACTGGAAGTTTTGCGGTTCCGATGTCCATGCCGCGGTAGAGCTGCATCGCGTCGATGTTGATGATCTCGCCGCCGAACTCCTGCGCCAGATCGAGCGCAAGATCGGACTTACCCGCAGCCGTCGGGCCGACCACGGCAATGGGTCGCCAATCGCCGTTGACGCTCACGGACGCCACATCCCGACGTGATAACCGACGCCCAGCGGTGCACCGCTGTAGTGCACTACAGCGTCGGGTTGCTCGGTGAACACCGACGCCAACACCTGCCAGACAGCGCGGCCCGACGCACCGATCTCCTCGCACAGCGCAGGATTCAGCTCCAGAAGAGCCGCCCGATCCCCCACCTCCAGCGCATCGTCGATCACCGCCTGGACCGGCGCGGCCCGCTCGTCGAAGCTGCCGGGCGCCTTGGGACTCAGAGTCGACGCTCCATCCGCGAGAATCAGTAGGCCGACCGGCTCGTCTCCGGCGTCCAGGATTTCACGCAGCTTCGCGCCGAGTGCGCGGCATTCGTCCACCGACGCGGTAGTTGAAATCAGATGCACGTCGACAGACACATCCCGCCCGCTCTGCTCGCGGAGCCAACCGGCAACCAAGACAGCCAATGGCAGCTCCGGATTGACCGGTCCCCGAGCATTACCGTCGAGTTGGGTGCGAACATCAGCTCCGAAACCGGCAAAGGTTCCGACCTCGCCCTGGCCCACACCCACGGTTCCGGCGATTTCCAGGACTTTCTCGGTGTCGGCGCCCAACGCGATCCATCGCGGAGCAGTGGCTGCCAATTCCCGAACTACCCGGAGTGTCTCCGCTCGGACCTCGTCGGCCGGAGCCGAGTCGCCCGATAATTGGGGAACAAGAAGTGGGGGCGACGGGACCAGTGCGGCAGCTGTGAACACAGATGCCACGCTAGTCCAACCCGAGGTGGCAACCTGACACCCCGTTACCTGATTCAATAGTCGTAGAACGTGAGTACCGGGTTCAATAAACCAGAGATACGTGGAACCAGAAATGCGATCAGGCAGCCGTGACGCGCGGCAGAGACGAGGACCGATGACCGAGAACAGCGAACCCACCACCGGAACAGACACCAGCTCGGCACCCGGCACACCAACCCCCGGTGCCGCCAAGCCGAGTGCGTCGACGCCGAAACCCGGCGCTCCGAAACCAGGTGGACCGCGACCAGGCGCGCCACGGCCAGGACCGGCTGCCAGCCGTCCGGCAGTACCGACTACCCCGGCAAGCGACCCGAGCAAGTTCGGCCGCGTCGAGGAAGACGGCACCGCATGGGTGAAGACCGCTGACGGTGAACGCCAGATCGGATCGTGGCAGGCCGGTGATGCGGCCGAGGGCCTGGCCCACTTCGGTCGGCGCTACGACGACCTCGCAACCGAAGTCACCCTACTCGAGGCGCGTCTGACCTCCGGTGCCGGTGATGCGAAGAAGACCAAGGCCGCAGCTGTTGCGCTCCTGGAAACGCTTCCCACCGCAGCAGTGATCGGCGATCTCGACGCGCTTTCCACACGCCTCGACCACATTATCGCCGGTTCCGACGAAGCTGCAGCTCACGCCAAGGAGGAGAAGGAGCAGTCGCGGGCGACCAACACTGCACGCAAGGAAGCCCTTGCTGCCGAGGCAGAACAGATCGGCACCCAATCCACCCAGTGGAAGACCGCAGGTGATCGCCTGCGCGAAATCCTCGACGAGTGGAAGACCATTCGCGGTATCGATCGTAAGGTCGACGACGCGCTGTGGAAGCGGTACTCCAAAGCCCGCGAATCCTTCAATCGTCGACGTGGCGCCCACTTCGCAGAACTGGACCGAGACCGGGCCAGCGCGCGCTCCACCAAGGAAGAACTGGTCGAGCGCGCCGAAAAGCTGTCGACGTCCACTGAGTGGGGACCGACGGCAGGCCAATTCCGCGACCTTCTCACCGAGTGGAAAGCCGCAGGTCGCGCACCTCGCGAGGCCGACGACACACTGTGGGAACGGTTCAAGACCGCGCAGGACGTCTTCTTTGCAGCGCGTAATGCCGCAGCTGCAGAACGTGACGCAGAGTTCGAGGAGAACGCGAAAGCCAAGGAAGCCCTCCTGGCCTCGCACGCCAACATCGATCCCGAGCACGGCCTCGACAGCGCGCGTGCGTCACTGCGCGACTTGCAGGAGAAGTGGGATGCCATCGGCAAGGTTCCGCGCGATCGCATGCAGGATCTCGAGGCGAAGCTTCGGGCTCTGGAAAGCAAGGTCCGTGACGCCGTCGACGCGCAGTGGCGTCGTACCGACCCGGAGGCCCTCGCCCGCGTAGCCCAGTTCAAGGAACGGGTCACGCAGTTCGAGGAGCAGGCCGCCAAGGCCGAAGCTGCCGGCAAGACCAAGGATGCGGAAAAGGCGCGCGCTCAGGCCAAGCAGTGGCAAGAGTGGGCAGACGCAGCCGAAGGCGCAGTCAACGACTGAGCGGGGTTACCGTCGGCTGGCCCCGCGCCGCGGGGTCAGCCGGCGTTCCACTGCTGGTTTTGCTCTGCTTCCGCGGCAGCGATCCGTCGCTGTTCCTCGGCAGCCAACTGGATTGTCGTGCGCGCCCAGACGACCTTGAGCCAGTGGAACGTCAGGAACATGACCGTGAACCAGCCGATGACCAGTCCGATCGACGGTCCGGCTACGTGGAACGCTTCGGGAATTGTCTGACGCGACCAAATTGCCATCATGCCGAGTGCACTTGCAACGGCACTACCGGCCAGCGCGATCCAGGCCACCGACCACCGACGCGTAACCAAGGCAAGCATCGAGAATCCGATGCCGAAGATCACAACAAACCACACATACAGGCGCGAGAACAGCGCGATGCGCTCGGAAACCGCGTCCTGGTTGAACGCCAAGACGTCCCAGCCGTTGGCGACCCCGGCGTGCGGAAGCGCAAGCGTTCCGACGAGCACCAGAACGGCTATCGCAACAACCATCGCCCGAACACCCGGATCGATTTCGCCGGCAATCTTTCGCTCGACGGCGTCGAGATCGGAACGGTATTCCTCGAAGGAAGCGTCGTCGCCGGAAGGCGACGTCCTGTTGTCGTGTGCTGAACTCATGAATTGCATCCCATCTGAACGGGTTGTGGGGCTGGGGCACCGATCTTCGGCAGTCCGAGACCGACGCCGATCGGCGCGGTCTTGGGCGTGATCCCCTGGTCGAAAGAATCTCCGGCGCGCGTGCGCCGATGAGTGAGCACGCCGTCGTCGGCAACGAGGTGGTGCGGCGCGCCGTGCGTGATGACTACGGTCACGACGTCACCGGGGCGAATCGAGGACTCCACATTGCCTTCGGGCCGGAAATGCACCAACCGGCCGTCACGGGCGCGACCGCTCATTCGGTGCGTGGCCGCATTCTTACGGCCTTCACCGGCAGCAACAAGGAGCTCCACTTCGGTGCCCACGAGTTTGCGGTTTTCTTCGATGTTGACTTCTTCCTGCACCGCCAGAAGTCTCACGTAGCGTTCCTGGACCACGTCCTTGGGGATCTGGTCTTCCATCTCTGCTGCCGGAGTGCCGGGGCGAATGGAGTATTGGAACGTGTACGCATTCGAGAACCGTGCCTTGCGTACGACATCGAGGGTTTCCTGGAAGTCCTCTTCGGTTTCGCCAGGGAATCCCACGATGATGTCCGTAGTGATCGCAGCGTGCGGCATGGCGGCCCGCACCTTCTCGATGATTCCGAGATACTTGGACTTGCGGTAGGAACGCTTCATCGCCTTGAGAACTTTGTCGGAACCGGACTGCAACGGCATGTGCAACTGCGGGCACACGTTGGCAGTGGTCGCCATAGCCTCGATGACGTCGTCGGTGAATTCCGCGGGGTGCGGCGACGTGAACCGGACACGCTCGAGCCCTTCGATGTTTCCGCAGGCCTTCAGCAGGGACGCAAAAGCCCCGCGGTCGCGCGGTTGCTCGGGATCGGCAAAGGACACGCCGTAAGCGTTGACATTCTGACCGAGCAGGGTCACCTCGGACACGCCTTCGTTCACCAGCGCCTGCACCTCGGCCAGGATGTCGCCCGGACGGCGATCGACTTCCTTGCCGCGCAAGGCGGGAACGATACAGAACGTGCAGGTATTGTTGCAGCCAACTGAAATGGAAACCCAACCGGCATAGGCAGATTCACGCTTCGCAGGCAGCGTCGACGGAAACGCCTCCAGCGCGTCGAGGATTTCGACCTCGGCCCGCTGATTGTGGCGCGCGCGGTCGAGTAGTGCAGGCAGCGAACCGATATTGTGCGTTCCGAAGACCACGTCGACGATCGGAGCCCGCTTGACGACAGTCTCACGGTCTTTCTGCGCAAGGCATCCACCGACAGCAATCTGCATGTCTGGCTTGGCCTTCTTGTTCTGCGCCAACATACCGAGTGTTCCGTACAGTTTGTTGTCGGCATTCTCGCGGACGGCACAGGTGTTGAAAACCACAAGATCGGGATCGACGCCGGACTCCACCTTGCGATAACCCGCATCTTCGAGAAGTCCCGACAGACGCTCGGAATCGTGGACGTTCATCTGGCAGCCGTGAGTCCGCACTTCGTAGGTGCGGGCGGGAGGCGCTGCCGAAGCCGTGGCGGTGGTAGCCGAAGGCACGGTGGGGGTCTTTTCGTCGATCAGTGACACGCTTCAGCGTAGCTCACGTCCACTACGACGTGTAATAACGCCCAGGTAAACCGACAAAGCACCATATAAACGTCAGCGGCGTAAAATTTTCACTACCGTTACGCAGAACCCTGACGAAATGCGGGGCACAGACGGAAACTACGCCTAAGGTTCTCGGTTATGACCCACGCCGACGATGCGCAGACGCCGACCACCTCCGGCGATTCCACATCCATGATCTCGATGACTTCGGTAAACAAGCATTTCGGGGATCTTCATGTGCTCCAAGAGATCAATCTCGAAGTGCCCCAGGGCCAAGTTGTGATCGTCCTGGGTCCGTCCGGTTCCGGTAAGTCGACGCTGTGCCGGACCATCAACCGGCTCGAACCCATCGATTCAGGCACCATCGCAGTCGACGGTAAGACCCTTCCCGAGGAAGGCAAAGCCCTCGCAGCTCTCCGCGCCGACGTGGGCATGGTGTTCCAGTCCTTCAACCTCTTTGCCCACAAGACGATCCTCGAGAACGTCATGCTCGCACCGATGAAAGTCCGCAAAGCCAAGAAAGAGGACGCAAAGAAGACCGCTCTTCAGTTGCTCGAGCGTGTCGGAATTGCCAATCAGGCCGACAAGTACCCCGCACAGCTTTCCGGCGGTCAGCAGCAGCGTGTCGCCATTGCTCGCGCTCTCGCGATGCAACCGAAAGTGATGCTGTTCGACGAGCCCACCTCCGCTCTCGACCCCGAGATGGTGAACGAAGTCCTCGACGTCATGACTTCCCTCGCAAAAGAGGGCATGACCATGCTCGTCGTGACCCACGAGATGGGCTTCGCACGTAAAGCCGGCGATCGGGTGCTGTTCATGGCTGACGGCCAGATCGTCGAAGACACCAACCCGACAGAGTTCTTCACCCACCCCAAGTCGGATCGGGCCAAGGACTTCCTCGGAAAGATCCTCACGCACTGATCAAGTCCTGCACCGACGTCCACAAGACACCCGTCTCGACTTCACAGTTCGAATGTCGACACATTCGAATGTCGTCACAACTGAGAGGATCTCCATGAAGATCAATCGTTCCGTCCGTTTCGGAATCGGAATCATGGCCATTGCGTTCGCTGCCACAGCCTGTGGCGGCGGCGAGGAGAACAAGTCGATCACCGAGGGTGCTTCCGACGGCACCCTCACCGTCGGCATCAAGTTCGATCAGCCGGGCCTCGGCCAGCGTAATCCCGACGGTACGTTCTCCGGCTTCGACGTCGAGGTAGCCCGGTACATCGCCAACGAACTCGGTGTGAAGCCGGAAGGCATCACCTTCAAGGAATCGCCGTCAGCCCAGCGTGAGACGTTGATCCAGAACGGCGAGGTCGACTACATCGTCGCGACCTACTCGATCACCGACACGCGCAAGGAGAAGGTCAGCTTCGCCGGCCCGTACTTCATCGCCGGCCAGTCACTTCTCGTTCGCTCCGACAACACCGATATCACCGGACCCGATTCCCTCACCGGAGGCAAGAAGCTCTGCTCGGTGTCGGGTTCGACTCCGGCCCAGAACATCCAGGACAACTACGCCAAGGACGTCCAGCTCCAGCCTCTCGACACCTACTCCGCGTGTGTCGAGGCTCTGCGTAACGGCGCAGTCGACGCTGTCACCACCGATGACATCATCCTCGCCGGCTACGCGGCCCAGTACCCGGGCGAGCTGAAGGTCGTCGGAGAGCCGTTCACGACCGAGAAGTACGGCGTCGGCCTGGCCAAGGACGATTCCGAAGGTCGCGGCAAGATCAACGACGCCATCGAGAAGATGATCTCCACCGGCGCTTGGGAAGAAGCCTTCAACAACACCGTTGGCGCTTCCGGCTACCCCATCCCGGCACCACCCACCGTTGATCGTTACTGACCTGCTTTTTTCACCGTCAATCTCGCTGCGGCTCCCCACTTCGGGAGCCGCAGCGCCTGACGCCACCAACGGAGATCCCGTGATCTGGGGAGACGGCAAGTGAACCTACTGAGCAAGTACGGCGACCAGATTCTGGAAGCCTTCTGGACCACGATCCAGCTGACGTTCTTCTCCGCGATCGGCGCCGTCATCATCGGTGTCATCGTCGCGGCCATGCGCGTGTCACCGGTCCCGGTCGCCAGATTCCTGGGCACCGCGTATGTGACCGTGTTCCGCAACACCCCCTTGACGCTGATTCTGCTGTTCTGTCTGTTCGGACTGTCGCAGACGCTCGGAGTCAACCTCGCCAAGTCGGACTCGCCGACGTTCCTGACAGACAACAACTTCCGACTCGCCGTACTCGGCCTCAGTGTTTACACAGCCGCATTCGTCTGTGAGTCACTTCGATCAGGAATCAATACCGTTCCGGTGGGCCAGGCTGAGGCCGGCCGATCACTCGGCCTGTCGTTTGCACAGAATCTTCGCTTGATCGTTCTACCCCAGGCATTTCGCGCGGTAACAGCACCTCTGGGTAGCGTGCTCATCGCACTGACCAAGAACTCGACCATCGCCGCGGTGATCGGCGTATCCGAAGCGTCAGCGCTGATGAAGAAGATGATCGAAAATGAAGCCGCGATCTTCGTCGTCGGTGGAATCTTCGCTGTCGGTTTCGTGATCCTGACACTTCCCATGGGCTTGATCTTCGGCAAGCTGAGCAAGCGATTCGAGGTTTCACGATGAGCAACCGCGCAACAGTCCTGTACGACGCGCCCGGCCCCAGAGCGCGAACTCTCTACCGATTCGCGTCACTGGTTGTCGCCGCCCTGATGGTGGCAATCGGGTACGTCATCTACCGCGCGCTCGACGAAAAAGGCCAGCTGACCGCAGCGAAGTGGGATCCGTTCCTCGAATCCACCTCGTGGACAACGTATCTGCTACCCGGCATCCGTGGGACGCTGATTGCGGCCGCGATGTCCATCGTCTTCGCACTGATCCTCGGTTCCGCCCTGGGTATCGGTCGACTCTCCGATCACAACATCATTCGAAAGATTTGCGGCGTCATCGTCGAGCTGTTCCGTGCGGTACCAGTTCTGATTCTGATGATCTTCTCGTATCAGGTGTTTGCCGAATACGAAGTCTTCAAGTCTAAGTACCTCGCACTCGCCGCAGTCGTCGTCGGCTTGACTCTGTACAACGGTTCCGTGATCGCCGAGATCGTCCGTGCCGGAATCAACTCACTTCCCAGGGGGCAGAGCGAAGCAGCCAAGGCACTGGGCATGCGCAAGACACAGATCATGGTGACGATCCTGCTCCCCCAAGCGGTCACCGCCATGCTCCCGGCGCTGATCTCGCAGATGGTCGTGGCGCTGAAGGACTCCGCCCTCGGTTACCTGATCGGGTACGTGGAATTGGTGCGTCAGGCCCAACAACTCGGCACTTTCTACGGGAACTTCTTGCCGGCGCTCATCGTGGTCGCAGCGATCATGATCGCCCTCAACTCAGCCCTCACCTTCCTGGCAACCAAGGTGGAGAAGCGCCTGAGATCCGGAAAGCGAAAAGGCAAAGGCCCGATCGCTCCGCCGGTCGCCGATGTTGCGATGTCGGTTCCGGGAATTGATCTGACCAAGCCGTGAACTGATCGATCAGCTGCTCCACTGAAACGTGAAGCGGGGTGTGTCACCGAATTCGGTGACAC